>JACKKV010000004.1 GCA_024236235.1 Novosphingobium sp.
CAATGCGGGTTCAGGCAGAAGCTGCTGGAGGCTCCGCGGGCGAAGGCGAAGACAGCGCGCTGATCACCGTGGCTGCGACCAGATCGCCCACTACGTTAAGCGTGGTGCGGCACATGTCGAGGAACCGATCCACCCCCAGAATCAGCCCGATCCCTTCGGGCGGCACGCCCACCCCGCCCAGGATCAGCGCGATCACCGGCAACGATCCGCCCGGCACCCCGGCCGTGCCGATCCCGGCCAGAATGCACACCAGCATCACGAAACCCTGATCGGCAAGGCTCAGTTCCACCCCGAAGAACTGCGCCAGGAACAGCACCGTCACCCCTTCGAACATGGCGGTGCCGTTCTGGTTGGCGGTGGCCCCGATGGTGAGCACGAAGCGCGATATGCGTGGCGGCAGCTTCAGCTGATCTTCTGCCACGCGCAACGCGGTGGGCAGGGTGGCGTTTGAACTGGCGGTGGAAAAGGCCATCACGCTCGCCTCGCGGGTCTCGCGGAAGAAGGCGAGCGGACTCTTGCGGGCGAGCAGGCGCAGCAGCGCCGGGAAAACGCCGAACATCTGGATCGCCAGCGCCAGCAGCACCACGCCGACGAAGGCGGCCAGCTTGATCAGCAGATCCCAGCCGAACTGGGCGGCAAGGTTGAACATGAAGCAGAAGATGGCGACCGGCGCGATCTGGATGACGATGCCGATCAGCTTCATCGCCACTTCAAACACGCCTTCGATCGCGTCTTTCAGCACCGCCGTCCGCCGGGTCTGGACCAGCAGCAGGCCGATCCCGAAGAACAGGGCGAAGAACATCACCGCCAGAATGTCATTATTGCTCATCGCGCTGATGACATTGGAGGGGACGATCGCGATCAGCTGGTTGATCCCCAGCTCGCTGGTGCTGGAAGCGTTGACGATGCTGGCCGCGCCTTCGCCGCTTTGCGCCAGCATCTGTCGCGCCGCCGCCGGATCGACCCCGTCACCCGGGCGCAGGATATTGACGCAGGCGATGCTGACCAGCACCGCGATGGACGAAACCACCACCGTATAGGCAAGCGTGCGGATGCCGACCGATTTCAGCTCCCGGATTTCACCCATCTCCGCAATGCCGACCACCAGCGCGCTGAACAGCAGCGGGATCACCAGCATGAACAGCAGGCGCAGGAAGATCTGCCCGACCGGCCCGGTGACATAGGTCACTATGGTGTCGATCCAGCCCGCGCCCGGTGCGAACGTATAGGCCGCAAGCCCCGCCGCCAGCCCGGCAGCAAAGCCGATCAGGATGCGCCATTGCAGCGTGCCATGGCCAATGGGCGCGGCGCCCGCAGCGATTTCGCCGGCATCGCTCATGCCAGTGCTGCCAGCGCAACGCGGCGATAGATGCGGGCCAGCGCGTCAAGATCCGGGATGGCCACCGCCTCGTCCCGCTTGTGCATCGTGGCGTTGCACAGGCCGAATTCGATCACCGGGCAGAAATCCTTGAGGAAACGCGCGTCCGAAGTTCCGCCGGTGGTCGATTGTTCGGGGGTCAAGCCGGTTTCCGCTTCGATCGCAGCCGCGACCATGGCTGAAAATGCACCAGGCTGAGTCAGGAAGGGCTCACCCGAAATCACCGTGCGTGCGTGCGCGCCGTGGCGCGCGGCGATCTCGTCAATCCGGGCAGAAAGGCTCGCCCCCGAATGAAGATCGTTGAAGCGTATCGAAATGCGCGCCCGCGCTGCCGCCGGAATCACATTCGTGGCCGGGTTGCCCACCTCCAGATCGGTGATCTCCAGATTGGACGGCTGGAACCAGTCGGTTCCCCGGTCCAGTTCCAGCGCATCCAGCTCCGCCAGCAAGGCCACCAGCCGGGTGCAGGGGTTGTCCGCCAGATGCGGATAGGCGACATGGCCCTGCACGCCGTCCACTTCCAGCCAGCTGTTCAGCGATCCGCGCCGCCCGATCTTCATCATGTCGCCCAGGCGATTGACCGAGGTCGGTTCGCCCACCAGACACAGGTCAGGGATTGCGCCCAGTTCGCGCATCTGGTCCATCAGGGCGAGCGTGCCGAACCGGGCCGGGCCTTCCTCGTCCCCGGTAATGATGAAGCTGATCGTACCCGCATCGGCGGGAATGGCCTGCGCGGCGGCAACCATCGCGGCCACGGCCCCCTTCATGTCCACCGCGCCCCGGCCATAAAGCAGTTCGCCGCGCACTTCAGGGGCGAAGGGCGCGCTGGCCCAGCCTTCGCCCGGCGGCACGACATCGACATGGCCGGCAAAGGCGAAATGGCGGCCGCCCGCCGGACCCTGGCGAATGGCGAAGAGATTTTCCACCGGCCCGTCCGGCGCCTCGCCCGAAATCCGGCGATGCACGACAAAGCCCAGCGGGGCGAGCATCTGTTCGAGGCAATCGAACACCAGCCCCGCCGCAGGCGTGACGCTGGGGCAGGCAATCAGGGCTTCGGCCAGAGTGGCGGTATCTTGCGGATCACTCATGCCGGTTGCGGATGCTCCCATTGCTCGATCACCCATTCTTCGTCCTCAGCCGCTTTTACCCACGTCTGCATCCATTCGTGATCCCACACAGCCTCCATATAGGCTTCGGCAAAACCCGGAACCTTGACCCCATAGGTCAGGAAGCGGCTCACTACCGGCGCATAGATGATGTCCGCCGCGCTGAAAGTGCCGAACAGGAACGGCCCGCCCTGCCCGAAGCGCGCGCGCGCTTCGGCCCACAGGGTGAGGATGCGCACGATATCGGCGGCGACCTCATCCTTGATCGGCACGCCTTCAAACCGCTTGCGCATATTCATGGGCAGCCCGCGCCGCAACGGCAGGTAGGAGGAGTGCATTTCGGCAACCATGGATCGCGCCATGCCACGCGCGGCATCATCCTTCGGCCAGAACCGGTCACGCCCCACCCTGTCAGCCAGATATTCGAGGATCGCGAGGCTGTCCCAGATCACCGCCTCGCCATCCCACAGCACCGGAACCTTGCCTGACGACGGCTGGATATCGCCCATCTGGAGCTTGGCAGCCTCCCAATCCTCCCCGTAGAGCGGAACGGTCAGCTCCTCGAAATGGAGACCAGACTGCCTGGCCGCCAACCAGGCGCGCAGCGACCAGCTAGAATAATTCTTGTTGCCGATGATGAGTTTCATCTGCCGCCCCGGATAGCCATGGGGCATGGCCTACCCGTTCATCAATGCGCTGTCGAGGCTGAACAACACGCCGGGCGGACCGGGGGTGAACGCCGCCCGTCCCGCCGATTGATTATCCGGCGAACTGGCGGCGGATGCGCTTGCGTCCCAGCGGAATGTTGCCGGGATTGGCGACGGGGCCGGACGGCTCCTCTTCCCGGTCTTGCGCGACCGTGTCCAGCACCACCACGCTGGAAATGGGCCGTTCGAAAGTGAAGCCGAAGCTCATGCCCTTTACCCAGGCAACCTTGCCGTAATATTCATGCTCGCCCCAGATCAGAAGCGCCGACAGCCCCTGACGCGGCGGATTGGCCATTTCAAGCTGAGCGCCGTCTTCAGAAAGATTCACGAGCATGCCGGGCCAGTCACCGCTGGCCATGAGCAATCGGGCTTCGCAGTCCACCCGCAGCCGGGGCTTTGCCCGGCGGTCCATGCGAAGCGCTCCGTCTTCGCGACGAAAAATGCCCATGATGTGCACTCCGAGACAGATACCGAAAGCAAAGCTTACCGATGACGGAGTTAATTTCCTGTATATGCCGGGGGCCGCATGGAAGGCGAAATCAGCTGGCTAGAGCTCTGCATCGGCCAGCACCGCGGCGCGCAACTCGGCAATGCCCATGCCCTTTTCTGAAGAGGTAACATGGAGCTGCGGAAAGGCGGCGGGGTGCTTGCGCGCCTCAGCCGCAGTGGCGGTGACCACCTGTTCCAGATCGCTCGCCTTTACCTTGTCCGCCTTGGTCAGCACGATCCGGTAACCGACCGCCGATTCATCCAGCATGGCCATCATTTCCGCATCAACGGGCTTCACCCCGTGGCGCGCATCCACCAGCAGCAGCGTGCGCTTCAACACCACGCGCCCGCGCAGGAAATCGCGCACCAGCCGCCGCCAGTTTTCCACCACCTTGGGCGGGGCCTTGGCAAAACCGTAACCGGGCATGTCAACCAGGCGAAAGCGCGTCGGTTCCCCCACTTCAAAGAAGTTCAGTTCCTGCGTGCGCCCGGGCGTAACGGAGGTGCGCGCGATGGACCTGCGCCCCGTGATTGCATTGATAAGCGAGCTCTTGCCAACGTTGGAGCGCCCGCAAAAAGCAATTTCCGGAAAGTCCGGGTCAGGCAGGAATTTGAGCGCGGGCGCCGATTTCAGGAACTCGACCCGTCCTGAAAAGAGTTTGGCCGCGCGTTCGGCCAGTTCGGCATCGGTCTGGTTCATCGGGATTGCGGGGGTCAGGCCCCCGCCCCCTTGTCCTTCTGACCCTTCTTGCGCACCATCTCGGCCTTGTCCTTTTCCGCCTGCGCTTTCAGCTGCGGGTGGCGGCGATAGAGGTACCATTGCTGCGCAATCGTCAGCACGTTCGAGGTAATCCAGTACAGCAGCAGGCCCGACGCGAAGGGCGCCATGATGAACATCATGAACCACGGCATGATCATGAAGATCTGCTGCTGAGTCGGGTCCATCGCCGCCGGATTCAGCTTGAACTGCGCCCACATGGAAATGCCCAGCAGCAATGCCAGCACACCGATGCCCAGAAAGCTTGGCGGGTCGAACGGCAGCAGCCCAAACAGGTTGAGAATATGCAAGGGATCGGGCGCGGACAGATCCTTGATCCAAAGCGCGAAAGGTTGATGCCGCATTTCGATGGTCAGTAGCAGCACCTTGTACAGCGCGAAGAAGATCGGAATCTGCAGGAACAGGGGCAGGCAGCCGGACAGCGGATTGACGCCTTCCTGCTTGTACAACGCCATGATTTCCTGCTGCTGCTTCTGTTTGTCGTCCTTGTAGCGTTCCTGCAGCGCTTTCATCTTGGGCTGGATGGCCCGCATGGCGGCCATGCTGGCGAACTGCTTCTGGGCAATGGGGAACATCAGCCCGCGAATGATGAGCGTGAGCAGGATGATCGCCACGCCGAAATTGCCGGCCAGGCTGAACAGCTTGTCCAGCAGCAGGAAGATCGGGCGTTCGAACCAGCGGAACCAGCCCCAGTCGATGGCCAGACCGAATTTGGGAATGCCGGTGGCCTCGTAGCGGTCCAGGATCTTGCTCTCCTTGGCGCCGGCGAACAGCTTCGTCACCTGATTGGTCTGCTTGCCGGCAGGCACGGATTGCGGGCGATAGAACAGGTCGGCCAGATAGATGTTGCGTCCGAGGCTGCGGAAATCGCTGCTCGCCCGCTCCCCGGTGCCGGGGATCAGGGCCGACATCCAGTAGATATCGGAAAAACCGATCCAGTTGGTCGCGCCTTCATTGGCGATCACCCCGTCCTTGTGCTCCGTCACGTCCTTGTAGTTAGGACCGAAGGAAACCGCCTCATCGAAGGCGCCGAAAGGGCCGGAATGGACGTTCCAGGTGTCCGTGCTGGCGGTCTTGTCCGTGCGGTTGAGCTGAGCGATCGGCTGGATGACGATCGGCGCGGTGCCCCGGTTGGCCACGGTCTGCGTCGCGGTGATCATGTAATCATTGTCGATCGCATAAGTGATCGAGAAGGTCTGGCCGGCATCATTGGTCCAGCGCAGCGTGACGGGCTGATCCGGCGTCAGCGTTTCATGGTCAACCTGCCAGCGCGTCGCCGGGCCGGGCACAGCCACCCCTTCGCCGCTCCATCCGAATTGCGCCAGATGTTGCGCCGGAGTGCCCGCAGGGGAGAACAGGCGCACTGGATCGCTGTCCTTGTCGATATGCGCACGGTGGCGGTTGAGGGTCAGATCGTCAATCGCGCCACCTTGCAAATTGATGGAGCCGGACAGTCCCGGCGCCTTGATCGCCACCCGCTCGGGCGACTTCAGCGCGCTGGCCAGATCCTTTTCCTCCAGCGCGATATCACCGGCATCGGTCAACCCGCCCTCGCGCGTGCGTTTCGAGGGAGGCACTTCGGCACCCGGTTGTGGCTGTTCGGCTTCGGCCTGCTGTGCGGCATTGGTGGCCTGATGCGGGTAGAACCAGCGCATGGCGAAATCCCAGCCGAACAGCAACAGGCCGGACAGCACCACCGCCAGAATGATATTACGCTGATTATTCACGCAGGATCCTTAATACGTCTCGGGTCCACCATGCATGAGCGGGCGCTCAGGGCACCGGATCATGGCCGTGTCCCCCCCATGGGTGGCAGCGCAATAGACGCTTAACCGCCAGCCATCCACCCTTGATTACGCCATGCCTGCCCAGCGCCTGAATTGCATATTCCGAACAGGACGGGGAATAGCGGCAGGTGGGCGGCAGAATGCGCGACGGGCCAAGCTGCCAGCCGCGCGCAATGAGGATCAACAGTTGCTGCAGGGGGTTCACTGCCTGGCCTCAGGCCGTGCGCCACCCTTGCGGCGGCGCGGCGGATCGCCCTTGCCCGCCGCGGCACGCGCAAGCGCGGCCGACAATTCTTCACGCAACTGGCCGAAATCGCGCTCGATCCCGCCATCGCGGCCAATCAGCACATGATCATGATCGGGCAAACCCGCAGCGGGCAGGAGATCGCGCAGCAGGGCACGAAAGCGGCGCTTCATGCGGTTTCGCACCACCGCATTGCCGATCTTTTTCGTAACGGTGATGCCATAGCGCTTGCCCAGCCCCGGATTGGGATTGGCCAACAGCACAAAACCGGGACGCGCGACGCGCAGGCCCCGGTTTGCGGCAAGGAAATCGGCGCGGCGCGTCAGCACCGCGATCGGGCTGGAACGCTCCGGCGCGTCAGGCGCAGAGATTCTTGCGCCCGCGTGCACGGCGGGCGCGCAGAACGTTGCGGCCGCCAACTGTGGCCTTGCGCGCGCGGAACCCATGACGCCGCTTGCGCACGAGATTGCTGGGCTGAAAAGTGCGCTTCATCGTGAAATCCTCGAATTTCTGGTCGGGCCCGTTGCGGGCACGAATAAAAAGGGCTGCCGCTTGCCGACAGCCGCCTGATGGGCGCGCGGTTAATTGAGCAGCGCGTTCAAGTCAAGATATGCCAGTCGCGGCGGGGCCGGGGCAGTCTCCGTCATAGACCCGTTTTGCCCCAGCCACCGCCGCATTTCGGCTGCATCGAGCCATCTCGCCTGCTCGTGCGGCACGGAATTGGTCATCGCGTAAAATGCACTGGCCTCGCCCTCGGACATGCCCATCTCGCGGTAATAAGCCAGATATTTGCGGTTTTCCGGGGCAGTGACGGCATAATCACTCGCCTCCAGCCCCGCATCATCTTCCCATGCATGGACTGCAAATTCCGCGCCATCGTCGATCCGGCGTTCGACACCGGCCAGAAAAAGCTCTACCCCGCCCGAACGGACAGAACCACCTGCGGGCACATAGGTGATAATTCCCGCCGCGCGAATCATCCGCCCGACCTTCAGATTGGCGCGATCATCGAACGTGCCGGGGCATTCCTGCATGGTCAGAGTCGTGATCTGCGGGAAATCCTGCAACATGGCCGCGAATTGTGCCGGGCTGTGCTCGTCCGTCACCCCGTCCATCACCACATGGGACGCATCCACTACCTTGAACGGGCCATAGGTCTTGAGCGAGGCGGTCTGCGCGGCAGGGGCGGATTGCACGAAGCGGTCGGCACCGTCCTGCGCCAGAACAGGCGGCGCGAACAGGGCCGAGAGAAACAGCAGCAGGGCAGCAGGCTTGCGCATGAGCGGGATTTTGCGCCCCGCGTCGCTGCACATTCGCCAACAAGATCGGTTGATACGGTCCTAATGCCAATTCTTACCGGAATGGGGACGATTGCCACCGATCCTCTCGACAGGCCGCGCTGTGGCGCTATCTTCATGGTGAATCAGGGGTTTGGGAAAGGGCCACATGGTCGCTCTGGTACGGACAGTGGCTTATCTCGGGCTGGAAGCGCGCGCGGTGGAGGTGCAATGCCAGGTGGCGGCGGGCCTTCCGCGCTTCGCCATCGTCGGCCTGCCCGACAAGGCGGTGGGCGAAAGCCGGGAACGGGTGCAGGCCGCGCTGGCCGCCATGGGCCTGTCGCTGCCACCCAAACGGATCACGATCAACCTCTCACCGGCGGACCTGCCCAAGGAAGGCAGCCACTATGACCTGCCGATCGCGCTGGCCCTGCTGGCCGCGATGGGGGTGACGGATGCGGAGCAGCTGACGGACTGGGTGGCGGTGGGCGAACTGGCGCTGGACGGACGAATCGTGCCCTCACCCGGCGTGCTGCTGGCCGCGCTTCATGCCAGCGAAGCCGAGCTGGGGTTAATCTGCCCGGCCGCGCAGGGGGCGGAAGCGCGCTGGGCCAGCGGCGTACCGGTCTGCGCCGCGCCCGACCTGATCAGCCTGCTTAATCATCTCAAGGGTACACAGACCCTGCCCCAGCCGCAGCCAGGCGAAGTGGAAGCGCCCGCCCGCGGCCCGGACATGAAACAGGTCAAGGGGCAGGAAGTGGCCAAGCGCGCGCTGGAAATCGCGGCGGCGGGCGGGCACAATCTGCTGATGATCGGCCCGCCGGGTGCGGGCAAGAGCCTGCTGGCAAGCTGCCTGCCAGGCATACTGCCGATTCTTTCACCCGCCGAAGCGCTTGAGGTCTCAATGGTCGCCTCTGTCGCCGGAACACTGGAAGAAGGGCGCATCAGCCGTACTCGCCCGTTTCGCGCGCCGCATCATTCCGCGTCCATGGCCGCATTGACCGGTGGCGGGCTGCGGGTGCGCCCGGGCGAAGTCTCGATGGCTCATCTGGGCGTGCTGTTCCTGGACGAGTTGCCCGAATTCCAGCGCGCCGTGCTCGATTCGCTGCGCCAGCCGCTGGAAACGGGCAAGGTCGACGTTGCCCGCGCCAACGCGCATGTCACCTATCCGGCCCGGGTGCAGTTGGTGGCGGCGATGAACCCATGCCGCTGTGGCCATCTGGCCGACCCGGCACTGGCCTGCAGCCGTGCCCCGCGCTGCGCCGCCGATTACCAGAGCAAGGTTTCAGGCCCCCTGCTGGACCGGATCGATCTGCATGTGGAAGTTGACCCGGTGCGCGCGGCAGACCTCGCCCTTCCCCCACCTGCGGAAGGATCGGCCGAGGTCGCGGCCCGCGTCGCCGCCGCCCGGGCAGTACAGACCGCGCGGCTGGAAGGCACCGCGATGCGATCCAATGCAGAGCTGGAGGGCGATGCGCTCGACAAGCACGCCACCCCGGACGAGGCAGGGCGCACCCTGCTGATGCAAGCGGCAGAAGCGATGCGCCTGTCCGCGCGCGGCTATACCCGGATGCTGCGGGTCGCGCGCACCATTGCCGACCTTGCCGGGGCGCAGCAGATCAGCCGCACTCATGTCGCCGAAGCGCTCAGCTATCGACGCCAGGCACCTCGGGCATAAGAGCGCCCATCACCCCAAAAGTCCGCGCGACTGCAATTCGCGCTCCAGAGCGGACGCATCGGTAAACTGCCACGCCTGCCAGCCGCATGCCCGCGCCGCCGCGATATTGGTCGGATTGTCGTCAATGAAAAACAGCTCGCCCGGCGCATGGCCAAAGCGGCGCTGGGCCAGCCGGTAAATCGCCGGATCGGGCTTGGCCAGCTTCTCCACGCCCGACACCACGACATCGCGGAAGTGATCGAACACGGGGTGGAGCGGTCGGAATTCGTCCCAGAACTTCGCGGCAAAATTGGTCAGCGCGAACAGCGGCATGTCGCGCGCGGCCAGCCGCTCCACCAGTTGTGCCGTGCCCGGCACAGGCCCCGGCACACTGTCATTGAAGCGCGTGGCATAAATGCGAATCAGGTCCGCACAGTCGGGAAATTGGGCGATCCGTTCGGCCACCATGTCATCAAGATCGCGCCCCTCATCATGCTGGTGATGCCATCGCTCGCTCACCACGCAGGTGACGAACCATTCCAGCCGTTCGGGATCGTCGATCAGTGGGGCGTAAAGATGGCGCAGGTCCCACTGGAACAGCACCCGCCCGACATCGAACACCACCGCCCGCACATCAGGCATAACAAAAGCCCCCGCGCTGGCAGGGGCTTCCCGTTTCATCGCGACCGCAGGAACCCTGCGGCGCGGCAGACATCAACCCTGGCGCGCCTTGAAGCGGCGGTTGGTCTTGTTGATCACATAAGTCCGGCCGCGACGGCGAATGACGCGGCAATCGCGGTGACGGTTCTTGAGTGACTTGAGGCTGTTGCGAATCTTCATGGTTTCTCTCGTGCGGTCGGGACCGCTCAAAATTGAAGCCGGGCCGTTACGGGTGGCGCGGGCGAAAGTCAACCTTGGCTGCGGATCTCGCTCAATTTTCGTTCCCATTGCAGGGCATGAGCGATGATCGTGTCGAGCTCGGCATGAGCGGGCACCCAGGGCAAACTCGCCTTGATGCGCCGATTGTCCGAAATCAGCGAATCGGGATCGCCCGCGCGGCGCGGCTCCATCACCCGCTCCAGCCGGCGATTCGTCACCCGGTCCACCGCATCGAGCACTTCGAGCACGGAAAAGCCCCGGCCATAACCGCAATTCATGGTCAACGAGGTGGCAGGATCAGCAATCAAGGCCTCCAGCGCCAGGACATGCGCGGCGGCCAGGTCGGAAACATGAATGTAATCGCGCACCCCAGTGCCATCGGGCGTGGCGTAGTCGGTGCCGAACACCGACACCCGCTCGCGCTTGCCCAGTGCCGCTTCGACCGCCACCTTGATCAGATGCGTGGCCCCGGCGGTGGACTGGCCGCTGCGCGCCTGCGGATCGGCGCCAGCGACGTTGAAATAACGCAGCGCGCAATAGTTGATGGCGTGCGCGCGGGCCGTATCGGCCAGCATCGTCTCGGTCATCAGCTTGGACATGCCATAGGGATTGATCGGCAGTTTCGGGCAATCTTCGCTGACCGGCGACACTTCGGGAATCCCGTATGTCGCGGCAGTGGAACTGAAGATGAAATGCGGCACGCCCGCCATCACTGCTGCCTCGATCAGTGCGCGGCTCTTCACCGTATTGTTGTGATAATATTTGAGCGGGTTCTCGACGGACTCCGGCACCACGATCGAACCGGCAAAGTGCATGATCGCCCGTGTACCCTGCTCCGCGAAAATCCGGGCGAGCAGCGCGCCATCCTCGATATCCCCTTCATAGAGAGGCACCCCGTCAGGCACGGCAAAGCGGAAACCGGTCGACAGATTGTCAATCACCGCCACCGGCCAGCCGGCATCGACCAGGGCAAGGACGGCGTGAGAGCCGATGTAACCGGCACCGCCGGTAACGAGAACGGGAAGCTTGCTGGACATGGCGCCCCCTTACATCAAACTCGCGACTTTTGGGTTAAGATTGTGGTCATGCTTGCGCCTTCAATCGGCAACGCGCACAAAGGGATAATGCGAAAATAAGGATTGCGCGATGACCAGAACTGCCCTGTCCGCCCTGTTGCTTGGGCTTGCCGCCCTGTCTGGCTGCGTTGCGCCGACCGGGCCGGTGGAAGTGACGCGCTTTCACGAACCGGCTGCGCTCGATCAGCTCGGCCATGGCACGATCGCGGTGGCTGCGGCCCCGGGCGGCGATCCCGCCTCGCTCGAAATCAGGACTTACCTTGCCGCCGTGTCGCGCCAGCTCGGGGCGATCGGCTATGCCGACGGGACGGCGGACAGCGCAGACCAAGTGGCGCTGGTGCGGGTGGAACGCTCCTACTACAAGCCCGATCGCACTCGCGGACCGGTGAGCGTGGGGGTCGGCGGGGCAACTGGCGGCGGCTGGGGCTCCAGCGTCGGTATGGGGCTGGGTATCGATCTTTCGGGCGGCCCCAAGGATCAGGTCAGCACCGAACTTTCAGTCCAGATCCGCAACCGCGCGTCTGACGCGGTATTATGGGAAGGGCGCAGCCATTTCGCCGTCGCGGCGGATTCTCCCATGGCGGATACGCAACTGGGCGCGGCGAAGCTGGCCGAAGCACTGTTTGCAGACTTTCCGGGGACATCGGGCGAGACGGTGGAGGTCAAGTGACTGACCGCGACATCAGCATTTCAGCGGCATTCGACAGCGGCAATATCGAAGTGCTGTCCATCACGGGGGCAAGCGCACGGCTCGCCATCCGCAAGGACCGGGACAGCGATTTCTTTCAGTGGTTCCATTTTCGCGTCGCCGGCGCATCCGGACGCGAGCTTGAGCTTAGGATCACCGGGCTGGCCGCTTCCGCCTATCCGCAAGGATGGCCCGGATACCGCGCCTGCGTGTCGGAGGATCGCGATTATTGGGGCCGGGCGGAGACGGAATGGGACGAACACGGCAATGGCGGCACACTGACGATTCGCCACCGGCCAGCCAGCGACCTGTGCTGGTTTGCCTATTTTGCGCCCTATTCGATGGAACGGCATCACGATCTGGTCGCCGGTGTGGCGGGGCAGGATGGCGTGTCCTGCCGCACCCTTGGCACCAGCCTCGAAGGTCAGCCGATCGATTGCATCGAACTGGGCGAAGGGACGCGCCAGGTCTGGCTGTTTGCGCGCCAGCATCCGGGCGAATCCATGGCCGAATGGTGGATGGAAGGCACACTGGATTGCCTTACTGACCCCGCTGATCCGGTCGGACGCACCCTGCGCGCACAATGCCGCCTGCACATCGTCCCCAACGCCAATCCCGACGGTTCGTGCCGTGGCCATTTGCGCACCAATGCCGCGGGAGTGAACCTCAATCGCGAATGGCACGAACCCAGCGCCGAAAGATCGCCCGAAGTGCTGGCGATCCGCAATGCGATGGATGAAACCGGGGTCGATTTCGCCATCGACGTGCATGGCGACGAAGCGATCCCGGCGGTGTTCCTGGCCGGTTTCGAGGGCATCCCGTCATGGACTGACGGACAGGGGGAACACTTCAATCGCTATCAGCGCATCCTTGCGCGCCGCACCCCCGATTTCCAGACGAAGCTGGGCTACCCCCGGGCCGGGCCGGGCCGGGCAAACCTGACCATGGCCACCAACCAGCTGGCGGAACGCTTTGGCGCCTGCGCGATGACCCTGGAAATGCCGTTCAAGGATCATTGCGACTGCCCTGATCCGGCGCAGGGGTGGAGCCCGGAACGCTCCATGCTGCTCGGCCGCGAATGCATGGCTGCGCTGGCCGAATGGCTGGAAAACACCGAAGCGTAACAGGTGGGGGCAGCTACCCGGCGCTCAGTCCGTTTCTAGCGGCAGGCTCTCATCCTTGGCCCATTCACCCAGTGAGCCATCGTAAAGCGACAGCTTTTCGTAGCCGAGCTGGTAAAGCATGAAGAGGTCGAGCGTGGCGGATATGCCACCCCCGCAATAGCAGATCACTTGCTTGTCGCCGGTAACGCCCCTTGCCTCTGCCGCCGCAGCTGCCTGATCGAGCGGGACGAAATTCTTCGTTTCGGGATCAACCAGATCGGCCCAGTGCAGATTGACACTGCCCGGAATCCGGCCCGACCTGCCATAGGATGTAGGCTCCAGCCCGGCATGATAATCCGGCGACAGCGCGTTGACGATCACCGTGTCATCGCGCCCGATCGCGGCTGCGACTTCGCCGCTGCCAAGGAAGCGACCCGGCACGGGCCTTGCCTGGAAACTGGTCGCAGGCCAGGCTCTTGGCGGCCCCGCTTCAACCGGTCGGCCTTCGGCGCGCCACTTGTCCAGACCGCCATCCAGCACCGCGACATTGTCGAAACCCAGTGCCTTGAGCATCCACCAGAAGCGCGTGGCCCACATCATGGCGCCAGCGCTGTAGAGCACCACCCGGGTTCCCGCTCCGATACCATGTCGCCCGAACGCGGATTCGAGCTGCTGCACATCGGGCAGCATGAAGTGATACGGACTCGTCCGATCCGAAAACTCGCCCTGCAGGTCCAGAAAACCGGCCCCCGGGATATGCGCGGTTTCGAAGTTCGTGCGGCCCGAAATGGCATTGTATGGTTGCGCGCTGCCGGGGGGCAGACGGTCGAGAAAGGTCGTGCAGTCAAACAGGCGCAGCTGCGGATCGCCGAGCAGCGCTGACAACGATGCCGTGTCAATCAGGGCTGCCGGATCGCGCATCGTTCTCGTCATCGCATCACTCCAGATTGGCTCGGCCGAACGCATGCGGCAGCAGTTCGGAAAGCCGCGCCTCGATCACATCGCCGCCTTCACCCGCACACCAGACCAGCGGGTCAGTCCCGCCAAGCTGCGCCATTTCGGCGAGCATCTGGCGACAACGCCCGCAAGGCGGCGATGGCGCATCCCCGCTGCCATGCACCGCCACCGCCTCCAGCCCGCCGCGATGGCCATCATCCATCGCCTTGGCCAGCGCCACGGATTCCGCGCATAGCGACAGGCCATAGCTGGCATTTTCGACATTGCTGGCTGACACCACCGTCCCATCAGCGAAGCGCAGTGCTGCTCCGACCCGGAAACCTGAATATGGGGCATAGGCATTGTCCATCGCCCGATGCGCGATTGCAATCAGCCCGTCCCGGTTCATATTATCGCTCAAGCCAGCGCTCCCTCACTTCAGCCGCTTCAGGGTTGCAGCACCACCCAGCGCAACGGATCGGCCGCCGCATCCGAATGCAGCATCGCATTGGCCGTCCACAAGGTCCATGGCCGACCGCCATAATCGGGTTGAAAGCGCGTGCGGCTGAGCCACAATGGCCGCTCCACGCGGTGCGCCAGCCCGTAACGTGCTTCAAAACCGCTTGAAATCTTCAGCACGGCGGGCTTGCCGGTATGCCCTTCAATCTGGTTGAGAAAGGTCGTCAGTTCGCTTTCCACCATCGCATCGCTGACTCGCTCGGGGCAATCCTCGGCCAGCCGGTCAAGCGCAACGGCGGGCGGCAGCAGCCCCGCATCGCGCGGCACCACGGTCACGAAATTGGCGGACTGGCGTTCAGCGGCCAGGCAGGGGTCATAGGCATGCACTGCCCCCACTTGCAGACCAGCGGCGCGCGCAGCGGCAAAATTGCGGGCGAATTCCATGTCATGGCTGTCCGCACCGCTGCTGGCTTCCAGATAGACGAAATCCGCGCCCACCGCCCGCAGCGCAGTGAAATCGGCGGCGCCATCCTCGATCCCGATCTCGACCCCCTGCACAGGGAATTCGCCGCGCGACGGGGTCCAGTGAATCAGGTGCCACCAGCCTGCGCCAGCAACGAGAATTGCCACCAGCAGCAGCGCCGCAGGCCAGTGCCAGCGCGCGGCAAGGGAGCGTTTTCTGCCCATCGCCTATGCCATCCTCCCCGGCGGGCGGGCCACCCCCGCCTTCAACCCTTGATGTGCAACACGCAGATCAGCGTGAACAGCCGCCGGGCGGTGGGAAAATCCGTCTCCACCTTGCCGTCCAGCCGTTCCAGCAGCAAATTGGCCGCATCATCGTGCACCGCCCGACGGGCCATGTCGATCGTCTCGATCTCGGCGGCGGTCGCCTTGCGGATTGCCTGATAATAGCTGTCGCAGATCGCGAAATATTCGCGGATCGGGCGGCGGAATCTGGCTAGTCCCAGAATCAGCGTCTCGACCGGTTCATCCGCTTCCGAACGAACCTCCATCGACAGGCGGCCGTCCTGCACTGACAGATGCAGGCGCCACGGACCGTCGAACCCGGCCGCGCTGGCGCGTACGGGCTTGAAGCAGTTTTCCTCGATCAGATCGAAAATGGCGATCCGCCGTTCCTGTTCCACATCGGCGCTGCGCCACAGGATAGTCGCATCGTCGAGCGAGATATGAGAGATGCGGTGGTCTGCCATCGGGAAGCGGCTTTCGCAGATAGGCGGGGTGGAGGGCAAGCGAAATGGCCAACCCCGATATCCACAGTTCCACCCCCATGGTAATTTTTCAGAACGCTTGCGTGCCGCCACGCCGACGCGCATTTTACCGAACATGGCCGATGAAGACCTTTTGATCCGCTCCGAACAGAGCGCGCAAACCCGTGCGCTGCCCGCCAATATCGAGGCGGAAGCCGCCTTTCTGGGCGCCATCCTGATTGATAATCGGGTGATGGAAGACCTGCGCACCACGTTGCGGCCCGAACATTTCTTCGAACCGCTGCACGGGCGGCTCTATGAACGGATCGCGACTCTGGTTGACCGGCAGGCGGTGGCGACCCCGGTCACGCTCAAACCCTATTTCGAATCAGACCCGGCACTGAAGGAATTGGGCGGCATCACCTATCTGGCGCGGCTGACCGCTGATGGACAGGGATTGCTCGCCGCGCGCGAACTGGCCGAACAGATTTACGACCTGGCCCTGTTGCGCGAACTGGTCAGCGTCGGGCGCACCATGGTGGAAGGCGCGCTCGACACCTCTGAAGACATCGCGCCGATGCAGCAGATCGAACGGGCGGAAGCGGCCCTTTACACTGTTGCGGAAGGGGCATCGTCGGGCAACGAGGCACAGCAGTTCGGCAGCGCGACTAACACCGCGCTGGCAATGATCGAGCATGCGCTCAAATCGGGCGGGCATATTTCAGGCACCACCACCGGGCTGACCAGCGTCAATGAAAAGGTCGGCGGACTGCACAAGTCCGATCTGGTGATTTTGGCCGGACGGCCCGGCATGGGCAAGACATCGCTGGCCACCAATATCGCCTTCAATGCCGCTGACCGGCTGCTGCGCGATATCGAGGACGGTATTCCGAAAGAACAATCGGTTGGTGCCGCTGTGGCATTTTTCAGCCTGGAAATGAGTGCAGATCAGCTCGCCACCCGCATTCTCGCCGAACAGGCTGAAATCAGCAGCGAATTGCTACGCATGGGCAAGATCAGCCGCGAGGATTTCCAGAAACTGTGCTTCGCCAGTCAGCGGCTGAACGAGCTTCCGCTCTATATCGACGATACGCCCGCGCTTTCCATTGCTGCGCTGCGTACACGGGCCCGGCGGCTCAAGCGGCGCCACAATATCGGCCTGGTGGTGGTCGATTACCTCCAGCTGTTGCAAGGCACGCAACGCGCCAATGACAATCGCGTCAACGAAATATCGGAGATCAGCCGCGGGTTGAAGACGCTGGCCAAGGAACTGGAAGTGCCGGTGATTGCGCTGTCGCAGCTGTCCCGCGCGGTGGAACAGCGCGATGACAAGCGCCCGATGCTGTCCGACCTGCGCGAATCCGGCTCCATCGAGCAGGACGCCGATATGGTGTGGTTCGTGTTTCGTGAAGATTACTACGTCGCCTCGCGCGAACCGAAACGCCCGGTGGAAAGCGACGACGCCAAGATTCACGATGCGCATGCCAACTGGGCGGCGGAAATGGAGCGTGTCTACGGCCTTGCCGAGCTGATCGTGGCCAAGCAGCGCCATGGTTCGACCGGCAAGGTCCGGCTGCGTTTCGAACCCAGGATCACCCGCTTTTCCGATCTGGCCGACGATGCGCTGGCCGCCAACAGTTACGACTAGGCGCCGAATTCGCCCACGCTGACTGGGGCGGGCCGCTCAGTCCTCCTCGCCGCTGGTCAACCCCAGGTTGAGCCGCCGTGTGACGGTGTAATCCAGCACCCCCACCAGCAGGAAGCTGAGCTTCCAGCGGATCGCGTTGAACCAGTTTCGCCGCGCAAGATGCACCGGCAGGGTTATGGCTTCCGACGCCTGCGTCATGCCGTCAATCATTTCCCGAAGCTTCGCGGCGAGCGGCGCGTCGTCAACCCGCAGCATCATCTCCAGATTGAGCCGCAGCGATCGCATATCGAAATTGGCGCTGCCGACATAGGCCGCGTCATCGA
Source organism: Novosphingobium sp. (assembly GCA_024236235.1). Classification (GTDB taxonomy): domain Bacteria; phylum Pseudomonadota; class Alphaproteobacteria; order Sphingomonadales; family Sphingomonadaceae; genus JACKKV01. The sequence goes on from JACKKV010000004.1 coordinate 17,744, forward strand.
TGACGAGCAGCTTCATGTGCAGCTTGCAAGGCAGGAATTCATAGATGGCGGCGCCCGATTTCAGCAGGCGCGTGTATAGCGATCGCGCCGCACCGATGGTCGCGCCATTGTCCGACCTGGCCGCCATGACCAGCCGAGCGGTGCCCCGCCCGGCAATCCGCCGGATCAGTCGCCGCATGCTGAGCGGGGGCGAGAAGTAGGCCATGACCAGGTCCAGCCGCGTCGCCCGGGCCAGATCGCGCTTGATGGTCGCAACCAGGCTGTTCGGCACGCGGGTCGGGCCGCCGATCAGCAGCCGAACCGGCCCGTCCCCCGGAGACCATTCTCGCACCAGGCGCCGTACATCGCCAAAGCGCGCGCGCCGGTCATGCGTCCAGCGGGCGAGGCAATCGAACCAGGCGGTCAGCTGGCTGACGACCGGGCCCTGCACTTCCAGCCCCAGGTCGTGCCAGCCATTCTCGCTGGGCGGCGCGAAATAATGCTCCGACACATTGAAGCCGCCGATCAGGGCAGTCGCATCGTCGGCAATGACCAGCTTCTGGTGATTGCGGATGAGATAGCGGACCGATCGCCGCGCGTTGAACGTTGCGAAACTGCCGCCTGAATCTACGATCGGTTCGAAAAAGGCGTCTGGCGCGGCGGTGCCGAAGCCGTCAACGATCAGCCGCACCGCCACCCCGCGCCGCGCTGCCTCAGCCAGCGCGTTACGCACCTGTTCGCCGATGCTGTCATCCTCGAACAGGTAGTAATAGACATGCAGCGATGTCCGCGCCCTGCCGATGATGTCGATCAGGGCGCGCAGCCGGTCTTGCCCGCAAGGGTAGAAGGTCAGCTCGTGGCCATGGGCCGAAAGGCTGAAGGGGTCCGGATCTCGATAGGCCATGGCAGCACTGTCTTCCACACCCTTGGCTAGAGTTCCAGCTTCAGGCTGAGAATCAGGCTGTCATCGGTCAGATCGCGCATGGATGGACCATTCATGCCCGTGTAATCGAGCGAGACGGACAAACCCGATCCGGCGTGGAAGCTCAGCCCCGCACCCCAGTCCATCACCTTGTGGTCAGGATCCAGAGTGTAGGCGCCGTCCGTATATCCCGCATGAAGTTTCGCCGAAAATGGCGTGCTGCCAATGGGGATCGCAAGGTCAGCAAAGACATAGACATTGTCCAGACCACCCAGCGCGGCCTGATGCCACGCATACCAGATGCCCACGCTCGGCCGCACCACGCCGAAATCGCCATAGAGGTGGAGCGCCGTTTCCCAGGAATTGGAATGGGGCAACAAGGCATGATCGGCATCGGGATAATAGTAATAGAGCAGGGTCACATCGGCGGTGAGATTGGGCGCGATCTGCCCGGACCAGCCCGCCAGCACGTCCAGCTCAACCGCGCCCAGATAGGGATCGTTCCCGGTCGTGCTGGCAAAGGCGCCCAGGTAGAAACCGGAACGATGCGTGGCGATCACCAGCGCCTGCGCCGCCGGGCTGCCGGTCGAATAGGAAAAGCCGCGGTCCCGGTAATCGCTGACCAGCTTGAATTCGGCTGACAGGCTGACCGGTCTGTCACCACTTTGATCGGTGACGGTCTCCTCGACGGGCTCATGCGCGAGCACTTCAGCATGGGTCGCACAGAGCACGCCTGCGGCGATCGTCGCGCGCAGTGTCTTTCGGCATTGGCTGCCGATCACCCTTGAAACGCCCCGCAAAGCTTTTCCCCCAACCGCTTTGCCGCGCAGGTTAGCCGCAATCCCGACCGGTGGTCCAGCAGATGACCTGCCGGACGCAAATTCTTGACTTTCGCATGGTCAGCGCCTATCGGCCTCGCTTTCCCGACACGCTTAATTATCGGAGTGCCCATGGCGCGCGTTACTGTCGAAGATTGCGTCGACAAGGTTCCCAACCGTTTCGACCTCGTTCTGCTGGCCGCGCAGCGTGCGCGCGAAATTTCCGGCGGTGCGGAACTGACGCTGGACCGCGACCGGGACAAGAACCCGGTGGTAGCCCTGCGCGAAATCGCCGAGGAAACGGTACGCCCCAAGCTGTTGAAGGAAAGCCTGGTGCAGTCGCTGCAGCGGGTGCTGCCGGATGACGAAGACGAAGCGGATGAAATCGGCTCGCTCTCGCAGAGCGCGGAAGCGCTGCGCATCACCGCGGCCGCGCCAACCCGCAATACCTCGCTGGGTGCCGATTTCGAAGGCTGACTGAACGGGCGGCACCTGTCCGCCTTTGTGACAGCATCGTACCGCCCCTTGCCTTCAAGGGGCGAACCCGCAGTCTGATCGTCCGTTACGAATCGGCTTCCGGGGCCGTCAGGGGACAGGCGCGATGGCAGTCATAGCAGTTTACAGTGTCAAGGGCGGGGTCGGCAAAACCACCATCGCCGCCAATCTGGCCTGGTGTTCAGCCACTATTTCCCGTCGCCGCACCCTGCTGTGGGATCTCGATCCAGCAGGCGGGGCAGCCTTTCTGTTCGGCGTCGATGCCAATGACACTGATCGCGCCGCCAGGCTTTTCGCCGGCAAGGGCGGTGCGGACAAGGCGATCAGGCCCAGCGGATTTGACCGGCTGGACCTGCTGCCCGCCGACGAAAGCCTGCGCGGGCTGGAATTCCAGCTGCTCGCCCTTGGCAAACGGCGGCGGCTCGGCAAGATCGCGCGGGCGCTGTCACGCGAATATGACCGGATCATCCTTGATTGCCCGCCCGTACTGAACGAAGTCAGCGGACAGGTGATCCGCGCCGCCGATCTGGTGATCGTGCCCCTGCCCGCATCGCCCCTGTCCATGCGCGCGCTCAGGCAAATACAGGATGATTTCGCCGCCAATCACAAACAGCACCCGCCGATCCTGCCGGTGCTGTCCATGTATGATGCGCGGCGCAGACTGCACAAGGAAACGCGCGCCGAATGGCCGAACTGGCCCGTCATTCCCATGGCCAGCCTGATCGAACGGATGGCGGACACGAAGCGCCCGGCGGGCGCGCTCGCCCCTTCCAGCCCGCAGGCGCAAAGTTTCGCCCGGCTTTGGACCGCAGTGGAGCGCAAGCTGGCTAAGGGTTGAGCGGAGCCTCAGGCCCCCTGCGGGGCCGAATCGCCGCTGCCGCCAAACCGCTTGCCAGCCTTGGGAATCGCCGAACCATGCACCGGCCGGGCAATGACCGGCCCTTGCGGCTGGTCAGGCCGGTCAATCTTGCCATCTTCCAGCAGCTGCCGGATGTCATCGCCGCTCAGCGTTTCATATTCGAGCAGCGCCTGCGCCAGCAGGTGCAACTGGTCTTCATGCTGCCTCAGCAAATCGGTTGCGCGCTGGTGTGCGCCTTCGACCAGAGTCTTGATTTCCGAATCGATCAGCTTGTTGGTCTCGTCCGAACCCATGGTGCGTTGCGAGCCGCCCATGCCCAGATAACCTTCCTGGGTCTGTTCATATTGCAGCGGACCAAGCTTGTCCGACATGCCCCACCGCGTGACCATGTTGCGAGCAAGATCCGTGGCGTAATGAATGTCCGAGGACGCGCCCGAAGACACCTTGTCATAGCCGAAGATGATTTCCTCGGCCACGCGCCCGCCCATGCTGACCGCGAGGTTCGCATGCATCTTGTCGCGGTGATAGGAATAATTGTCCCGTTCCGGCAGACGCATCACCATGCCCAGCGCACGGCCGCGCGGAATGATGGTGGCCTTGTGGATCGGATCCGACGCTTCTTCATGGACGGCGACGATGGCATGGCCAGCCTCGTGATAGGCGGTCATCTTCTTCTCGTCGTCAGTCATGACCATGGAACGGCGTTCCGCCCCCATCATCACCTTGTCCTTTGCATCCTCGAATTCCTGCATGGCAACGAGGCGCTTGTTGCGCCGCGCGGCCAGCAGCGCCGCCTCGTTCACCAGATTGGCAAGGTCTGCGCCTGAAAAGCCTGGCGTGCCGCGCGCGATGGTGCGCGCGTTGACATCAGGCGCCAGCGGCACTTTCTTCATATGGACGGAGAGAATCTTTTCGCGCCCGTCGATGTCCGGGATCGGCACCACCACCTGGCGGTCAAACCGGCCAGGCCGGAGCAAGGCAGGGTCCAGCACATCCGGGCGGTTGGTCGCGGCGATGATGATAATGCCTTCATTGGCCTCGAACCCGTCCATTTCGACCAGCAGCTGGTTCAGCGTCTGTTCGCGTTCGTCATTCGAATTGCCGAGGCCATGGCCGCGATGACGGCCCACCGCATCGATTTCATCAATGAAGACGATGCAGGGCGCATTCTTCTTGGCCTGTTCGAACATGTCGCGCACGCGGGATGCGCCGACGCCAACGAACATTTCGACAAAGTCCGAACCCGAAATGGTGAAGAAGGGCACGCCCGCCTCCCCCGCGATGGCGCGGGCGAGCAAGGTCTTGCCGGTGCCGGGCGAACCGACCAACAAGGCGCCCTTGGGAATCTGCCCGCCAAGCTTGGAAAAACGCTGGGGATCGCGCAGGAATTCGACTATTTCCTGCAATTCCTCGCGCGCTTCATCGATCCCGGCGACATCGTCAAAGGTCACCCGGCCCTGCCGTTCGGTCAGCAGCTTGGCCTTCGACTTGCCGAAGCCCATTGCGCCCGAACCGCCACCCTTCTGCATCTGGCGCAGGGCAAAGAAGGCGATGCCCATGATCAGCAGGAACGGCAGCGACTGGAAAAGAATATAAAGCAGCAGGTTGGGCTCGTCCGCAGCCTTGCCCGAAAATTCGACATTATTGTCTTCGAGCAGGCGCGGAAGATCCGTGTCATCAGGGATCGGCACGGTCGAAAAAGGTTGATCGTTCTTCATCGTGCCCGTGATGCTGCCGGGCGCGATTTCAACCGACTTCACGCTGCCTTCGGCAACCTTGCCGCGAAAATCGGAATAGGTGATCTCCGCCCCGCCGGGCTGGCTGCCCGCACCGAACAGCGAGACGGCCAGCAGCAGTGCCATGAAAATGGCGCCCCACACCATCAGGCTCTTGATCCAGGGATTGCCTTCGGGCGGCCGGTCTTCATTCATCGCAGATCGATCCTTTCTGCGCTGAATGTAGGGAGAGACAGGTGAATGGCAAGCTAATGACGTTCCATTGCAGCGCAGGCCAGCGCATCCTACATTCGTTCAGTCCGGATTTTTCATGGAGACGGTCGTGAACGGTTTGAAAACGACGATGCTGCTGGCGGCGCTGACGGCGCTGTTCATGGCGCTGGGCTTTACCTTCGGCGGGACTGGCGGGGCATTGATCGCGCTGCTGGTGGCGGCGGGGATGAATCTGGTCACTTACTGGAACGCGGACCGGATTGTTCTTTCCATGCATGGCGCAAAGGAAGTGGACGCGGCCAGTGCGCCAGACTTTTACGGGCTGGTCGCCGAACTGGCGCAGCGCGCGAACCTGCCCATGCCCAAGGTCTATCTGGTCGACAGCCCCAACCCCAACGCTTTTGCGACGGGCCGCGACCCCGAACACGCCGCCGTCGCTGCGACCACTGGCCTGCTCGCCATGCTTACGCGCGAAGAAGTGGCGGGGGTGATGGCGCATGAGCTGGGCCACGTCCGCAATCGCGACACGCTGATCATGACCATGGTGGCGACCATCGCCGGAGCGATTTCCATGATCGCCAATTTCGGCCTGTTCTTCGGCGGCAATCGCGGCAATGGCAACGCGGTGGCGGGCCTCCTCGCCGTGTTCCTCGCGCCCTTTGCCGCGATGATCGTGCAGATGGCGATCAGCCGCACCCGTGAATACGGCGCGGATCGCGCTGGTGCGGAAATTTCGGGCAATCCCGCCGCGCTCGCGTCCGCGCTAGCGAAAATCTCGGGCGCGGCCCGGCGCATTCCCAATCAGTTTGCCGAACGCAACCCGGCTGCGGCGCAGCTTTACATCGTCCCCGTCGGCCTGTCCGAAATGTTTTCCACTCATCCGGCGACGGAAAAACGGATCGCCGCGCTGAATGCAATGGCGCCGGGCCGCCCCCTGCAAAAGCGCCCCTCCGCGCTTGATCCGCTGAATCGTTCGGATTTCTGACGAGCTTCTCGTTTGCGGCTTGCACATGATCGTAAATTGGTTTCCTATATTTTCGGAATCGGTATAAGCGCTGCGCCTGTAGGGATGGCCATTGGCAAAGCATGGGAGATCGGGAATGTTGGAACGCGACGGAAGTTTTTTGTATGGCGAAGATCACCGTGCCTTCCGCGACAGTGTGCGCAAGTTTCTTGAGCGCGAATTCATCCCTAATCTCGACAGCTTCGAGGAAGCAGGCCAGGTTTCGCGCGAATTGTGGCTCAAGGCCGGCGAAGCGGGAATGCTCGGCCCGAGCGTGCCCGAGGAGTTCGGCGGACTGGGGCTGGACTTCACCTTCAACGCGATCATCAACGAGGAAATCACCTATGCGATGATGGCGGACGGGATGACCCTGCACAATGATGTGACCACGCCGTATTTCCTGCGCTACATGACTGACGAACAGCGCGAATACTGGCTTCCCAGGATCGTTTCCGGCGATGCGATTACCGCCATCGCCATGACCGAACCGGGCGCAGGGTCCGATCTCCAGGGCATCCGCACCACTGCCCGGCGGGAAGGTGACGAATTCGTCATCAACGGGTCGAAAACCTACATCACCAATGGTCAGAACGCTGATGTCATCCTGACGGTCTGCAAGACGGATCCGGAACTGGGGGCCAAGGGCACGTCAGTCATCATCGTCGAAGCTGACCGCCCCGGTTTTGAACGCGGCCGCAATCTCGACAAGGTCGGACAGTGGAGCGCGGACACATCCGAACTGTTTTACAATGACGTGCGCGTCCCGGCGAGCAATGTGGTGGGCGAAGTCAATCGCGGCTTCATCTATCTGGTCAGCGAACTGGCGCAGGAACGCCTGTCAATCGCGCTTTCCTCGCAAGCCGCTGCCCAGCGCGCCTATGACGAGGCGATTGCCTTCACCAAGGACCGCACCGCCTTTGGCAAGAAGGTGTTCGATTTCCAGAACACCCGCTTCACCCTGGCGGACCTTGCTGCAAAGCTTCAGGTCGGCTGGGCGCATATCGACTGGGCGATCGCGCGGCACCTGAAGGGCGAACTGACCGTCGAAGAGGCTGCGGCTGCCAAATACTGGCACAGCGAAATGGCCTGGATGGCCTGCGACGCAGCGATGCAGCTGCATGGCGGCGCGGGATATATGAACGAATACAATATCGCGCGCGTCTGGCGTGACCAGCGCATCCGCCGCATCTATGGCGGCACCTCCGAAATCATGCGGGAACTGATCGGGCGCTCACTCTGACCCGTTTCGCCGAGGCAAAGTGAAAGGGCCGGGCAACACCCGGCCCTTTCTCATTACCAGTCGATCATGTCGAAATCGCGCTTTTCGGAACCACATTCCGGGCAGATCCAGTCTTCCGGAACATCGGCCCAACGTGTGCCGGGGGCGATGCCATCATCGGGCCAGCCTTCCGCCTCGTCGTAAATATAGCCGCAATTGAGGCATTTGAAGCGGCGGAAGGGCTCAGACATTATTCCTGCTCATCGTGACGTGAATGTGCTCGTAACCATTGGTGAAACAGGAAGGCAGACGCTCTGGTTCACCCACGATCTTCACTTCCATGTCGCGTTTCGCCATTTCCTCGATCAGCGTCGCCAGTTGCAATTCGGCCAGCCGCGCCCCCAGGCAACGGTGAATGCCATAGCCGAAGGAAAGGTGCCGGCGCGAGTTTTCACGTTCCGGATCCCAGCGATCCGCATCGGGGAAAACGCTTTCGTCACGATTGCCCGAGTTGTACCACAGCACGACCTTGTCGCCCTTGCTGATCTGCTTGCCCTGAAATTCCACATCGCGCGTAGCCGTACGGCGCATGTGGGCGATAGGCGTCTGTAAACGGATGGTCTCGGTCGCCGCGCCCGAAGCAAGGCGGGCCGGATCGGCCTTTACCTTGGCCCAGGCATCAGGGAACAGGTTGATCCGTTCGATCAGGCCCGACATGGAATTGCGCGTGGTATCATTGCCGCCGACCAGCAGCAGCGCGATGGCACCGATAAAGCGCTGCTCATCCATGTCGCCATAGGATTGGGAATGCGCCATCATTGACAGCAGGTCGCCCTTGGGCGGTGCGGCGCGGCGCTCGTCATAAAGCTCCTTGAAGCGAGCAGCCATTTCAAACACATGCCGTTCACGTTCAGCATTGAGTTCGGGATCGGGTCCGATATCAATCTTGGCCGCCCAGTCCGACCATACGGGCAGCTTGTTCCGTTCGTCCCAGGGGAAATCGAACAGAGTCGCAATCATCGCCGTGGTCAGCGGGATCGAAACATTGTGCACCCAGTCAAATGTCTTGCCGACCGGAAGCCTGTCGAGCACTTCTGCCGTGCGTTGGCGCAGCGCGCCCGCAAGCTTCTGAATTTCAGAGGGAGCCACTGCAGGGGCGATGGCCTTGCGCTTTTCCGCATGTTCAGGATCATCCATAGCGATGAACATGCGCAGTTGCACACCAGTGTCCTGCATGTCGAAGATCACGATTCCGCCATGTTCCCATGAGGACGAAAACGCTTCGGGATCGGCTTCGACGGCTACGATATCGTCGTAGCGCGTGATGGACCAATAGGGGCCGAAGAAACTGTCAGGGCAGTAGCTGACCGGGTCTTCCGCTCGCAATCGCGCGAAAAGCGGGCGCCAGGCGTTTGCTTTCCATAGTTCTGCCCGGGACACATCCAATTCGGGCTTGGCCGCAAGGGTTGCCATGATCGTCATCCTCTCGTTGTCGGCCCACCTTCAAGCGGGCCTGTAGCGCGTTAAAAATCCGCGCTGACATTTTGCGTATAACCTTTACGTATTTGTTGTTTTATAACTTTTTCAGAGTCGCGTCAACCAGTCCCACATGCGTTCAGCCACGCCCCCGCCCCATACCTGGCGTGCCTCGGTCTCTTCACGATCAAGCCCGCCGGTATCCTGGGCGAAGCCCATAGCGCGCACATCGCGTTCAACGCGCGCGGCATCTTCAAGGAACCAGCACAGGGTGGCGGCTTTGGGCATCGATTCAGCCGCGACAACGGCGCCATTACCGCGCATCACGACCGCCGGAGCCTGCCCCATCAGCTCCGCCAGTGCGCGCGCAGCGGCATCGTCGCGCAGCAGGCGCGGATCTGGCCAGAGCGGCAGCCGATCGAAATAGGCACCGATACCGTGGCGCGGTTGCGGGACTAATCCCTGCGTTGACAGCGCCATCAGCGCGGGCGGCATGATGCGACAGACTGCGCCGATTTCGGAACGAAGGGCGTAGATTTCGCGATGAATCCGCACCTCGCCCAGCACCCCTTCGGGCAATGGGCCATGAACGGAACACACGGTGCCCGCACGATCACCGACCAGTTCCAGAGGACCGGACGCGCAAACCAGAAACCAGTCGGCATCAAGCCGGACGCTGACATGACCATAGGCATGTACGAGGCCCGCCTTGCCCAGCCCACGCGCAGCCTGCTGGACGATCTGCTGTTGCGCAGCGGATGGTGTGGGGGCCTGCCCCGGCTCTTGCTCTGCAGTCATTTCACCGCTCCCTCGCATGAAACATGTGCATCCCAGCGCTGCGCGATGACGTCAAGTACACGCTCGTTCACGGGCATCAGCACCTGCAGACGCCGCCCCCATCGCTTCAGCGCACCGTTCTGCGCGTCGAACTCGCTTGGCCTTCCCGCTACGATATCGCGCTGCATCGAAGTCGTTGCGTCGGGCGGAAAACTGTCAATGAAAGCCAAAGTTGCGGCAACATCCGCCTCGCCCAGCTTCGCCCCTGCCGCGCTGGCGACCTGCGCTGCCTCCTCCAGCAAGGCGATTAGTTCTGCACGCGCCTCGGTCCGCAGCCATCCGGCAGGGCGGTCATAAGCGGCGCCAAGGCCTCCAACTGCACAGGCAAGCATCATCTTGCGCCATAATTCGGTCTTAATGTCTGCCACCATGTCGCAGTGCATTGCGGTGCGCGCAAGCGCCCCGCGCAACTGCGCGAGGTGCGCCGCCCCATCTCCGGTATGAACGCCAGCGATCAGACGCGGCGCAACCCCGGCATGGCGCACGACGCCGTCGGGATCGAGGTTGAAGAAACCATGGACGATCCCGGCCAGGACTGGATGGCCTGGCAGCGCCCGCGCGGTGATGTCCGGCGCATCCACGCCGTTCTGAAGCGTGAGAACCGCCGCGCCGGGGGCAAGATGCGGCGCCAGATCGGCCAGCGCACCGTCAAGCTGCCAGCTCTTGACTGCCAGAATAGCCAGCGCCGCCTGCGCCGCCGCTGATGCATTGTCGCTGAAAGCGCATGGCTGCCGAACCGCTCCGCGGGCATCACTGAAGCGCAGACCATCCACTTGCAGCGTGCGCAAGCGTGCACCTCGTGCGATCAGCGTCACCGGGCAGCCAGCCTGACGAAGACGGCAGGCGAAGAATGTGCCCAGCGCCCCTGCACCGATGATCGCGACCCGAAATTGCATTTGCCCTGACACTGCCGCCCCTTTCGCGATATTCTCCACTCAACGACTCGGTAGCGATCAATCGACTAGCGCAGAAAAAAGGCGTTGACAGCAGGCTGGCAAAACATTTACATACCAACTGCACGGTATCTTTATTGACCGAATCATGCTTTGGCAATGAGTCGGCATTTTGGGAAGGATGAGCAGGCATGGCTTTGACTACAGGCATCATCAATGACAAGGAGCGCGCGCAATTCCTCGTGCCGCGACGCGCTTTCACGGACCGCTCCATATTCGAAAAGGAATATGAAGCGATCTTCAACAAGTGCTGGCTTTATCTGGGCCACGCCTCTGAACTGGCGGAGCCGGGCACGTTCCTTACGCGCACTGTCGCGCGCCGTCCGATCCTGTTCACCCGCGACAAGGAAGGCGAATATCACGCTTTGCTGAACGCCTGCCCGCATCGCGGTGCTCTGGTCTGCCGCGAACGGCATGGCAAGGGCCGCGCGTTCATGTGCATGTATCACGGCTGGACCTTCGGCTCAGATGGCCACCTGATGACCCTCCCCGGGTCGTCCGGCTATCCCAAGGGCTTCAAGACCGATCCGCAAAAGCAGATGGTCCATGTTCCCCGGATGGAACGCTTTGGTGACTTCTTCTTCATCAACTTTTCCAAGGATGGTGAAGATCTGGCCACCTATCTGGCCGACGCGGGCGACACGCTGAAGTTGCTGGGGGAACACAGCCCCGGCGGCATGCAGATCGTGGGCGGGACGCAGGAATATTCAATCCGCGGCAACTGGAAGTTGCTCGCCGAGAACAGCTTCGATGGCTACCACGCCGCCTGCAATCACTCTACCTACCTCGAATATCTGGGCAACACCAAGGGTGCACTGGGCGTCGACCCGCTGAAGGGTGAGGCGGTAGACCTCAAGAACGGGCACGCTATGGTTGAATATACCGCCCCCTGGGGCCGTCCGATTGCCAACTGGGTTCCCATCTGGGGCGAGGAAGGCAAGAAGGAAATCGACGCCGTCTATGCCGAACTGCAAAGCCGGGTCGGGCCGGAGCGGGCCGAACGTATCGCCAAGAAGAGCCGCAATATGGTCATTTTCCCGAATCTGGTGATCAATGACATCATGGCCATCACCGTGCGCACATTCTTCCCGACTGCGCCCGATTACATGGAAATCAACGCATGGGCGCTGGCACCCAAGGAAGAGACCGAATGGCGGCGCAAGTTCCGTCTTTACAATTTCACCGAATTTCTTGGCCCTGGCGGTTTCGCAACGCCTGACGATGTGGAAGCAATCGAGAAGTGCCAGCAGGGCTACGCCGTGGGCGGCGATGCCCAGTATAATGACATTTCCAAGGGCATGGCCCGCGATGGCGCTCCTTCTTTCGACGATGAAGCGCAGATGCGCGCATACTGGGTCGAATGGGATCGCCGCCTTTCGGAGTATGAAGCATGAGCACCGCAACCATGGAACGCACGCTTGAAGATTCGCTGCTGCTGCGCCTTAGGGTGGAAGAGCTGCTGTTTACCGAAGCCGACCTGCTGGACAGCTGGAAACTCGAAAGCTGGCTCGCACTCTTCACCGAGGATGCACATTACTACGTTCCGCCCAGCGATGTGGATGGCGACACTGCAACCCCGGATACGTCGCTGTTCTACATCATGGATGACCCGGTCCGCATGCGCGAACGGGTCGTGCGCCTTTCGAAGATCGGTGCGCACAGCGAACATCCCCGCTCGAAAGTGCGCCATCTCGTCACCAATGTACGGGTCGAGCGCGATGGTGACATCATCCGGTCGCGCTCCTCCTTCATCGTCAGCCGCGCCAAGGACATCACGCATGACCTGTTCGTTGGCCATTACCTTCATGAAATCGTGGATCAGGGTGGCGAACTGAAAATCCGCAAGAAGACCTGCGTCCTCGACATGGAAGCCTTGCGCCCCCATGCCCGGATCAGCATCATTCTTTAAAGACAAGCGATAAGAACGGAGAGAAATTCCATGGAAACGCCAATCCGCTTTGCCAGGCTGGGCTATTGCCGCCTGCATTGCAGCGATCTGGCCGCAAGCACGGCCTTCTATCGTGACCTTGTCGGGCTGACGCTGGAAAATAATGCCAACGGGGAAGTTTGGCTGCGCTGCAGTGACAAGCCCTATGACATGATTCTGCAGCAGGGCGATGAAGCCGGGATTGCCGGTGCCGGCTTCGAAATGGAAAACGTGGCCGAGCTGGAGAAGGCCTTCGCCCGCCTCGAAAAGCTCGGCACGTCCCCACGCTGGCTGAGCGAGGATGAATGCCGCCAGCGCCGCGTGGCGCGGGCACTGACGTTCGTCGATCCGGTCTCGCGGCTGGGCTTCGAATTCTATGCTGACCAGGAGAAGGTCGAGACTTACGTGCCGCCGCATACCAAGATTGCCCGCATGGGCCATCTGGTCCTCAACGTCGCCGATCTCGACGCCTCGCATGATTTCTGGGTCAACGCCATGGGCTTTGCCGTATCGGACCGGGTGGACGGGCTGGCCGAATGGCTGCGCTGCTGGCCCAATCCCCTGCATCACAGCTTCGCCCTGCTGCAAGGCGATGAAAAAACCGCCAACACGCTGCATCACATCAATTTCATGGTCACTGATATAGACGATGTGGGCGGTGCGATGAACCGCATGAAAGCCGCCAATGTGCCGATCGTGTTCGGACCCGGCCGCCACCTGCCCTCGACCAGCATTTTCCTCTATTTCCTCGACCCGGACGGCAATACGACCGAATACAGCTTCGGCATGGAACTGTTCGAGGAAGAAGGCGCGCGCGGCCCGCGCGAACTGGAGCACAAGGCAGAGGTGATGGACATTTGGGGCAGCCGCCCGGATCCGCGCTTTGGCAAGGGCAGCAAGGTGCTCGCCGCTCATGTCTGACGGCAAGCTGGCGGGAAGAATTGCCATTGTGACCGGCGCCGGACGCGGCATCGGCAAGGCCATTGCCCAGCGCCTGCATGATGACGGGGCGATCGTGATCCTCACTGACCTGGACGAGGCGAATGCCCGCTCGGCGGCGACGGATATCGGGGTTGCGGACGCTCTGTGCTTCGGCGGCAATCTGGCTAAGGAAGAGGTTGCAGGTGCCCTCATCTCGCAGGTGATGGAACGGTTCGGCCGGATCGATATCCTCGTCAACAATGCGGGTGGGGGCATCCTGCGCCCCTTCCTCGATCATACGCCCGAAACGCTGGTGGAAACGATCGACCGCAATTTGTGGACCGGGGTCTGGTGCTGCTGGCATGCGCTGCCGCACATGCAAAAGGCGGGCTGGGGCCGGATCGTCAATCTGGGTGCGGACAGCGTGCGCAACGGGCTGGTCGATCATTCGGCCTATAACGCCGCCAAGGGCGGTCTGCACGGCATCACCACCGGACTTGCACGGGAGTTTGCGCTGGACGGAATCACCGTCAACACCGTCGCCCCTTGCGTCGTCGACACGCCCCAGGTGGAAGATATCCGCAAGGTCAACCCGGAACTGATCGAGCAGGTCTATTCCGTCATCCCGATGCGGCGCGGCGCGAAAATGGAGGAAGTGGCATCTATGGTGGCGTACCTTGCCAGTGACGAAGCCGCCTTCGTGACCGGGCAGGTCATCAGCGTCAATGGCGGGACGACGATGCTGTAAACAGGCACAACGCCAGCACGAAAACGATTGGAGAGAATGTGAGCGAGAACCCGGAAATCGGCCTGAACATTGATGTCGATGGCATCAGGACAAATTACATTGTTGCGGGCGAAGGTCCGCCGCTGATCCTGATACACGGCTCCGGTCCAGGGGTGACCGCTTTTGCCAACTGGCGCGGCGTGATCCCCGATTTCGCGCAGCATTTCACCTGCTACGCGCCAGACACGCTGGGCTTTGGCTACACCGATTTCCCGGATGATATCGACGGTTTCTCGATCGAACGCTGGGTGGCGCATCTGGTGGGATTCATGGATGCGCTGGGCATCGCCAAGGCGCATATGATCGGCAATTCCTATGGCGGCGCGCTTACACTGGCGATCGCCACCCGCCACCCCGACCGGGTGGCCGGGATCGTGCTGATGGGGGCCGCCGGGCGGAGCGAATTCCAGCTGACCAAGGGGCTCGAAGAGGTCTGGGGCTACGAGCCGAGCCTCGACAATATGCGCGCGCTGATGAACACCTTCGCTCACGACGCCTCGCTGGTGAAGGAAGAGATCGTCAAATCGCGCTATGAGGCGAGCATTCGCCCCGGCGCGCATGAGAAATATTCCAGCCTCTTCCCCGAACCACGCCAGCGCTGGCTGACCGAGCTTTCCACCAGCGATGACCGGCTGGCCAGGCTTCCCCATCAGGTGCTGATGGTACACGGGCGTGAAGATGTGATCGTGCCGGTCGCCTGCTCGATCCGTTTCAACGAGGTCATCCCCAACAGCGAATTGCACATTTTCGGCAATTGCGGCCACTGGACCCAAATCGAAATGCGCGACCGCTTCATCGAACTGGTGACGCCGTTCCTGAAGCGCATCGAACTGTAAAAAAAGACGGGAGAGAAACATGCTGCCGGGACTGATGCAGGATCGCCCCCTTGCGATCATCGACATCCTGCGGTTTGCCGCCACCGCGCACGCCACGCAGGAAGTGGTGTCGAAGAATGTGGACGAGCCGATCTGGCGCAGCGATTACGCCGGAACGATGCGCCGCGTGGCGCAGGCGGCCAACATGCTGGCGGGGCTTGGGCTGAACAGCGGGGACCGAATCAGTTCGCTGGCCTGGAACACGCACCGCCATTTCGAGCTGTTCTATGCCGCGCCCGGCATGGGGCTGGTGCTGCACACCGCCAACCCTCGCCTGCCCGATGATCACCTGGTCTATACGATCAATCACGCCGCCAGCCGGGTGCTGCTGATCGATCGCAACATGGTGGAGATTGTCGAGCGGATCAAAGACCAACTCACCACGGTCGAAAAGATCGTCACTCTGACGGACAGCGCGCGTACGCCTGCTGGTTATGAAGGGTACGAGGATCTGATCGCGGCCCAGCCCGACAGCTTCGCCTGGCCCAGCTTCGATGAAAATACGGCCGCATTCCTGTGCTACACCTCGGGCACCACGGGCGATCCCAAGGGCGTGCTCTATTCGCACCGTGCGGTGGTGCTGCACGGCTTTGCCGCAGGCCTTAGCGGCGCACTGGGCTTTTCAGCCTTCGACGTCGTCATGCCCTGCCAGTCGCTCTATCACGCGACCGCCTGGGGCCTGCCCTTTGCCGGCGCGATCAACGGGGTGAAATTCGTCTTCCCCTGCGACAAGTTCGACGGCGCCAGCCTGCAGGCGCTGATCGAAGGGGAAGGCGTGACCTTTTCCGGCGGCGTCCCCACGATCTGGACGATGTATCTCGATCATCTGGAGCGGACCGGCGGCAAACCCGGCACGTTGCAGCGGGTGATCATCGGCGGTTCCGCCGTCCCGCGCGACATGGCGGTGGCCTTCGACCGACTCGGCGTGGTCGTGCAGCAGATCTGGGGAATGACTGAGACCTGCCCGCTGGGCGTGGTCGCCACTTCCACCCCGGCGCTGGCCGCGCGCGGACGCGATGCGGAAAACGAACAGATCTGGACCCGCCAGGGGCGCATGATGTTCGGCATCGAAATGGAAATCTTCGATGATGAAGGCCAGCCCCTGCCTCACGACGGGGAGGCATCCGGCGCGCTGTGCGTGCGCGGACCATGGGTTCTGGAACGCTATTTCCGTTCAGACACCAGCGCGGTCGATGCGGATGGCTGGTTCGACACGGGCGATATTTCCACCATTGATGAACTGGGCTTCATGCGGATCACGGACCGCAAGAAGGACGTTATCAAATCCGGCGGCGAATGGGTCAGCTCGATCGATCTGGAAAATGCGGCGGCAGGCTGCCCCGGCGTCAAGGTCGCGGCCGTGGCGGGCGTCTATCATCCCAAGTGGGAAGAACGCCCGATCATGCTGATCGAAGCGCATGACGGGGCCGAATTGTCAGAGGCGGATGTGCGGGCCTATCTGGAAAGCCGCGTACCCAAATGGTGGATGCCGGACCGGATCTTCTTCGAACCCGTACCGATGACCGCCACTGGCAAGATCGACAAGAAAATCATCCGCGACCGCCACGCTGACGCGCTGAAGGAAGGCTAAGCCCGGTCAACCCGCCTGCGCGGGTGCTGTCAGGCAAACGCTAGCTTGTCTCCACTTGCGGCATCTGGCCGCTTAGTGAGAGATGCATGAAACCCATTTCCTTCAAACGGCACCGATTCCCGCCGGACTCGATCCGGCTGGGAATCTGGCTCAATTATCGCTTCACTTTGAGCCTTCGCGACGT
Organism: Novosphingobium sp.; assembly: GCA_024236235.1. Lineage (GTDB taxonomy): Bacteria > Pseudomonadota > Alphaproteobacteria > Sphingomonadales > Sphingomonadaceae > JACKKV01. The sequence continues at coordinate 34,539 of JACKKV010000004.1, forward strand.
CGAAGATCTGCTCGCCGAACGCGGGATCGACGTCACTTGCGAGACTATCCGTTGCTGGGCCAACAGGTTCGGGCCGACGATGGGAGCGAAAAATGCAGAATTTCAAGTCGCAGGGGCAGGCTCAGCGCTTCGTCTCCGCCCACTCTGCGATCTACAACAACTTCAATATCGAACGTCAGCTCATCTCACGAAAGACCATGCGACGCTTCCGATCTTCCGCCATGGAAGAGTGGTTGGCCGCGTCCGTCGCGGCCGCATGAAAGTCCTTATTCGGGTTTCCGCTCACCCAGCGGAAGTTAACGTGACAAGCGTGATCCGGTTATGCGATAGTCTCTGTTCGAGTTGCCCTGCTGGAATGCAGCCTGTTGGGATAACGGTTCATGATGCCAGATCGGGATGATGCAATTCTGCTTGAGCGACTGCCAGTCACCGAAACCCTGCTACGCGAACTTGGGGTCGATGTCGAAGGGGCCTGCGTCGGGCATCGAATTGAGGACTTGCGGCGTTATCCTGTACTCAGCGAAGGCGGATGGTTCCTTGTCATTCGCAATCAGTCGACGCTTGAGGAAATTCATCGTTGTCCATGGCGACTTCTGGGCCCCGTCCAGTTGATGTCGCAACTACTGGATCCCCGCTAAGGCGCTGCATCTCATCGTCGCGCCGCCAGTCGGGAAACACGGAGGAGAGATGGTAAAACTCGTCGGTGTCGATGTGGGCGGTACCTTCACGGATGTCGTCGCCGTAGACGAAAGCGGAATCAGGACGATCAAGCTCGCCACTGACCGTACCAACACGGCTGATGCGGTGCTGGCGGGCGCCCTTGAAATCGAGAGTGCGGACGCCCGTTTCTTCAACCATGCCAGCACGCGCGGGCTGAACGCGGTGATTACGCGGCAGCTGCCCAAGATCGCTTTTCTGACGACCTTCGGCCATCGGGACATTCTGGATGCAGGGCGGACCTGGCGTCCAGCCGCCGACCAGACAAATCCGCATTGGCGCCGTCGGTTCGGGGACACGCAATTACCTCTGGTGCCGCGCTATCTGCGTCGTGGAATCATGGAGCGGGTTACCGCGCAGGGCGAAATATTGATCGAGCTGGACGAAGCCCAGGCCCGCGCTCAGATCGCCGTCCTGCGCGAATGCGCGGTTGAAGGCGTGGCGATCTGCCTCCTCAATTCCTATGTCGATCCGCAGCATGAAACGCGGCTGAAGGAACTGGTAGGAGAGGAAATGCCAGGCGTCCCCTGCGCCATTTCAAGCGCAGTATCGCCGCTGGCCCGGGAATATGATCGCGCATCGACAACGGTGATCGATCTCCTGATGCGCCTGATCTACGAAGACTATGGCCAGCAGCTTGAAACCGGACTGCAGGCAATGAAATTCAGTGGCGCGCTCAATTACGCGAATTGCGCGGCGCAGCTTCTGTCCGCCGAAGTTGCGATGGAACGCCCTCACCAGATGGTCTTTGCCGGTCCCGCCGCCGGTACAATCGCCAGCACGCACTTCGGCAAGATGATTGCCAAGGGGAATCTGCTCTGTGCCGATATCGGGGGTACTTCCTGCGACATCAGCCTGGTCAGCGATTTCCGCCCCTATGTGAACACCACCTTCGAACTCGAACATGATCTCATTGTAAACGCGCTTTCAGTCGAGGTGTCGTCGATCGGAGCAGGCGGCGGCAGTCTGGCGTGGGTAAGCCCGGCAGGCGAACTGCAGGTCGGGCCGGGCAGCGCGGGATCCGATCCGGGGCCGGCCTGCTATGGCAAGGGCGGCAAACGACCGACCATTACCGACGCGTGCCTGCTGATGGGCATACTCGACCCGCAGAATTTCGCAGGGGGGCGGTTCACTCTCGATCCCGACTTGTCGCGACAGGCGTTTCGGAACCTGGACAGCCGCCTCTCGCTGGGCGATCGCATCCGTCACGCGTTTCATGTTGGGCTGAACAATATCGCTGAAGGGCTGGCGAATGTAGCGATACAGCACGGAATTGACCCGCGCGACTTCAGCATCATGGCATTCGGCGCGGCCGGGCCGATGCTGTTGCCGGCGGTGCTGGAAAGCCTGAAGGCATCGGAAGTGATCGTGCCCCCTCATCCGGGCCATTTTTCGGCGCTGGGCTTGATCAGCTCGGAACAGACCTATAGCGACAGCCGCAGTGCCTATAGGATCCTGGCCCCCGATGTCGCCGGTGAAATAGACCAGGTTTTCCTCGAGATGGAAGAGAATCTGCGCATGCGATTGCGCCACACGCTGGATGATCCGGTTTTCGTTCGCGCCTTCGACGGTCGGTTACTTGGCCAGAGTTGGGAAACTCCGTTCATTCCCATTCCGCCCGGACCGGTCACCGGGCAGGTGGTGAAGGAGATGATCGGCAATTTCCACGCAACTTATGAACTGCGCTCGGGCAACCGGTTCCCGTCCATTCCGGTGCAAAGCGTGACTTACCGCATTGCAACGATCGTGCCGACGGAAAAGGTCCAATACCCCCGGCTTGAACGGCGCATTGGCAAGACGCCCGCACCAAGACGCATGATCGCGCTTGAACATCTGACGGAAACCCCGATCCCGGCTGCTGAATACTGGCGTTCGGACCTGCGCTGCGGTGACGAAATCAGAGGCGCGGCGGTCATCCGCGAGCCCGGCGCGACGACCCTGATTCTCAGCGATCAGTTCATGATCGTCGGCGCCTTCGGCGAATTGCGCATCAGCAGCGCCAGCAGCGGGACTCACCATTGATGTATCCACGGACAGCCCTGGCCACACCATGAACGAGGATCTGGCAACCGATATTCAGCACGGTCGCAGCCGGGCGGAGTTTGCGCTTCGCCGTGAGGTGCATGCACAACCCGCCCGCTCATCGCAGGATACGCCTAACTTGCGCGATCTGGACGAGGATCAGTTCGGCGTGCGCTATGGCACGGACCGCTTTACCGCGACGATCATGGCAAACCGCATGCGCTACATCGTCAAACATATGAGCACGGTGTTGCTGACGACCTCGTTTTCGATGATCCTGCGCGAATGGTATGATTTCGCGGCGACCATTTCGGGACCGCCGCAACTCAATTACCCGATGTGCACGAGCTCAGACAGCCTTTCGATTTTCACTTTCACCATGGGCGACGGTGTCCGCAACATCGTCGAGGAATTCGGGGTCGAAAACATCCGTCCGGGCGATGTGCTGATCGCCAACGATCCCTATCGCATCGGACTGCATGTAAACGATGTCTGTTTTGTCAGACCGGTTTTCTATCGCGGCAAGATCATGGCGTTCGTCACTGTACGGGCGCACCAGCTCGACATGGGTGGAACCGTGGCCGGCGGTTTCAGCGGAACCAAGCACAATGTCTACGAAACCGGTCTGGTGATCCCGCCGATGCTGCTCTATCGCGATGATCAGCCACAAAGGCCGACATTCAACCTGATTTTCGACAATGCGCGGTTCGGCGACCTGATTCTCCCGGACATGAAATCGCTCTATCAAAGCCTTCTGCTGGGCGAACGGCTACTGTTTGAAACGATTGACCGTTATGAAGAGGGCGCATTCCTGGGAGCGATCAGTTATTCCTGTGACGTTTCGGCAGACGCCATGCGCAACGCGATCAGAGAACGAATTCCGGACGGAATCTACGAAGGCGAAGATGCGCTGGACTGCGACGGTGCCTCGACTGACCGAGCATGCCGCCTCAAGGTGAGGATCACCAAGGTGGGCGATCGCATGGAGTTCGATTTCAGCGGCACGTCTCGCCAAGCACCAACCAGCATCAATTGTGGACCTCTTGACGTCAAGGCCGCTGTGGGGGTGGCGATGAAGATGTTGGTGGAACACGAGGCGCCCATCACTTCGGGCTGTTTTCGCAATATCGATATCGTTCTGCCACCGGGCACTTTTGTCAGCGCAACGCCGCCGGCAGGGCCTGTCTTCATGTATTGGGAAGCCTCATTCGTCATTATCGCTGCAATCTATCGCGCTCTCGCGGACGCGCTGGGCGAAGACGCAGTGGGGCCGGATTTTGGCTCCATGATGGTTCATAACGGCAGCGGGAACTGGCCTGACGGATCGCCCTGGCTTTCCGTATCGACCTGCGGCGGGGAACACGGACCGTGGAGCGCCACGAAGGTGGGGGATGGTGACAGTTACAACGTGAATCACACGGGCAACAATCTCGATCCGGCCACCGAAGCGGTCGAGGCGGATGTGCCCGCCATCGTCCTGCGCAAGGAATATGTAACGGACAGCGGCGGCCCCGGCCGCCATCGCGGCGGGGCGGCGGTAATGCGTGACACCTTGTGGCTCTGCAATGGGGATCACAACACCACTGCCCTGCACGCCAAGACGCCGGCCGGAACCGGCGTCTACGGTGGGCAGGCCGGTACGGCCCAGGCGTGCTGGATGCATCCGGCAAGTCAACGCGGCCTGCAGGAAAACGCCGCCTGCCTACTGACGCAGCATTCCTCCTTTTATGCGCATTGCGTGCCCATTGCCGGCATGCTTGACCCGCAAACCAGGCGACTTGCCGCCGATGGCCAGTATTTCTATTTCGGTTCGCAGCCTTCATGGCAGTTGGATGCGGGCAGCGCGCTCCGCTTCCAGACCGGTGGGGGTGGCGGCTGGGGAGATCCGCTGGACCGCGATCCGGAAATGGTCCTGCGCGACGTCCGCGATGAATATGTGAGCATCGAAGGCGCGCGGCGCGATTATGGCGTGGTCATCCGGGGCGACGCCGAGCGCCATCCCGAGCAGCTCGAAATCGATCATGGCGCAACTGCCGCGCTGCGCAATGCAATGCACGCTGGCGCGGAGGCCTGACCTCCATGGAATCGCTCGAGGCGATGCGCCTGTTCCTCGTGGTGATCAAAGCGGGCAGCCTTTCGGCGGCGGCGCGACAAACGGGGCAGTCGCCCGCATCAGTCTCGCGCAAGATCGCCCGCCTGGAAGCGTCCGTCGGCGCGAAACTTATTGACCGGTCCAGCCGCAACCTTGCTGTCACCACGATCGGCGACCTCTATTACGATAAGGTCTCGCGCATAATCGGACAGATCGATGATCTCAGCGCAACGATTTCCGAACAGCAGACCGTTCCCAGAGGGATTTTGAGGTTCAACACGAACTCCGTGATATTCGAACGGTTTCTGAGCGGCACCATTCCAGAGTTTCTGGCGCTTTACCCTGAAATCGTGATGGAGCTCGAACTGAGCGACGATGTTCCCGATCCCAATGATACCGCAATTCACGTGGATCTTCGGATTGGCATGCCCAACGATCAGGATCTGGTCATTCGCCGCCTCTCCCAGGGAGCCGAGAGGGTATTGTGCGCCAGCCCAACCTATCTGCAGAACCATCCGCAAATTTCGCAGGTGCAGGATCTGGCGACACATAATTTTGTTACCGTCCGAAAGCCCGGGCGCGAACGCACCGTCCTCTATTGCCGGTCCGCGGCAGGCATGAAGGAACTGACGATTTCCGGCAGCTTGACCGTCAGCGACGCGAGCGTGCTGCGCGAAGCCGTTCGTTCGGGGGTTGGCCTCGGCCTGCTGCCTGCATGGGTCATCGCAGAGGATCTCGATGCAGGATTGGTCACCCGCATCCTGCCGAATGTGGAAATGACTCACGACGGGTTCGACCATGGGATTTTCGCGGTTTTCCGACGCACGGACCAGTCTCTCCCGAAAGTCAGGGTGTTCGTCGATTTCCTGGTCGAAACGTTCCGTCGCCGGGATGAGGAAATTTCGAGAGTGGCGATGAGCACCCGGCAGCAGAGTCTCGAGCACGGAATGCGCGCGCCGGACGCGATGCGCTGGATCACCCCGGGCGGTATCAGCCGCCGTTGACCGCAATTACACCGCGTACAACCCGCGACACCGTTCATCTTTGCAATATATGGAAAGATGAACGGCAGTCTTTTCATCTTTTCCACGGCAACCAACGAGCATAGTCGCTCCCGACAGAGTCGATGGAATATCGGCTTCATGACAGCCCACATAAAGGGCGCAGAGAGGAAGCTTGATGCGGTTTGCCTACATGGCGGACACCCATTTCGGGGTTTACGATCAGCAAGCGCCGACAGCGCAGGCGGCGGCGGCTGCCGTCGAACAGGTCATCGAAGAAGCCGTGCTCGCAGAGGATCTTGGATTCGACGGGGTGTTCCTGCCCGAACGCCATGCACGCGGTGAAACCTTCGTCCCCTCCCCCCTGCTTGCTGCCGCAGCGATTGCGGCGCGCACGTCACGCATCCGCATCGCCACGACGGTGCTGTTGCCCACGCTCTACAATCCCATGCATCTGGCAGAACAGGTCGCGATGATCGACAATCTGTCGCGCGGCCGCTTCACGCTGGGCGTGGGGGTCGGCTATCATCAGGATTATCACCGCTTCTTCGGCGTGCCCTGGGAGCAACGCGGCAAACGCTTTGAAGAGGTCATGGCGGTGCTGCGGCTGGCATTTGCGGGAGACCGCTTTTCCTTCAATGGCCAGTTCTACCAGTTCTCTGACGTGCAACTGACGCCAAGAACTTATCAGCGTCCATCCGTTCCGGTCTGGATCGGCACTCATAGCAGGGGCAAACCGCTGGACCGTGCGATCGCCGCTGATGGCTGGGTGCTCTGGACGCAGCCCGACTGGGACGAAAGCGAACGCTGGATTGCCCAGACCCGCCAGCGCGCTGCGGCGACCGGCCGCGGGCAATGGGACGTCGTACTGAACCAGGATGGCTGGATCGGCGATCATCCCACCGAAACCCGCGCGCGCCACGCGCCACGCTGGCTGCGGGAAGCAAGCTTTTACGACGAGCATGATTTTGATGCAGCCATCGCGCCTGATGGAGACACCAGCAAGGCCGACGAGGCGGAGCGCGCGATACGCGATTTCGAGAGTCGGCAATGGCATTTCGGGACACCGCAGAGCTGGATCCAACGAATCAAGGAAATCGAACGGCGGTTCGCGCCGGACTGGCTGAATTTTCGGCTACGCACACCGGATATGGGCAGCGGTCCCGCCTATCCGACCGCTGACGAAACGCGCGAAGCCATCCGTCGCTTCGGCACGGAAGTGCTGCCCGCATGTCGGTCAGAATGAATTGTGAAGGGGAGAGCCTCTCGGCGCTCTTCCAACAGTGGAGAGATTGAACGCATGTTGCAGGCCAAGGAAACCATGACAGATGGACAATACGCCATTGGCGTGGATGTCGGAGGAACGCATACCGACCTCATCATGGCCACGCCGAGCGCGCTGATCCGCAGCAAGGCGTTCACAACTCATGGCAATTACAGCGAGGGCATTCTTCGCGCGATCGGCCTGGCGGCCGAACAGGTCGGAAAATCCACCGAAGAGGTGCTGACCAATTGCCGCGCCTTCGTCAACGGCTCGACCATTGTCACGAATGCGATCACGGAATTACGCGGCGCGAAAGTGGGGGTTTTAATCACCCGTGGCTTCAAGGACACCTTCCGCCTGGCCGGTGGCGCGCGCACCAGGGAATATGACGATCAACTTCAGGTGCCGCCGCCGGAAGTCGTCGCGCGCGATTGCATCGTGGAGATCGCAGAACGGGTGGACAGCAGCGGCAGTGTGATTGTCGCCCCGGATGTGGAAGAACTGCGTGTCGGCGCGCGCGCGCTCAAGGCCAATGGCGTTGAGGCGGTCGCGGTCTGTTTTCTCTGGTCGTTCCAGAACCCGGCGAACGAGTTGCTAGCCAAGGAGGTCCTGACCGAAGAGTTCCCCGAAGCGTTCGTGACATTGTCACACGCGACACATCCGGTGATCGGCGAATTTCCCCGTTTCATGACCGCCGTGTTCAACTGTCTCTCGCACCGCGCGACGACGCGCTACATTGAAGGGCTGAGATCCGAACTGGGTAGGGCCGGTTTCGCCGGTGCGATGACCTTTTTCCAGGGAATCGGCGGCTCGATCGGGATCGACGCGGTTGAGGAAACACCGATCACCCTGATGCAATCCGGCCCTGCGGGCGGGGTAATGGGTGCGCGTCAGATCGCCGAAAAGCTCGGCATCCGTAACGTGCTGGTCGGTGACATGGGCGGCACCAGCTTCGATACGGCGGTCCTGGCCGATCTAACGCCCACGGTCGCGCGCGAAGCGGCCTTTGGCGCTTATCGCACCGGTATCAATATCCTCGATATCGTCTCCGTCGGAGCGGGCGGCGGCAGTCTCGCATGGCTCGATGGCCGCGGCGTACCCCAGGTCGGCCCGCACAGCGCCGGCTCCGAACCCGGCCCCGCCTGCTATGGGCGTGGCGGCACTCGCCCGGCCGTAACTGACGCCAATGTCATTCTCGGTCTGATCGATCCCGATAATTACCTCAAGGGCGCTTACAAGCTGGATGTGAATGCGGCGCGCAATGCGGTGGATGCAGAAATCGGGCGACCGTTGGGCTGGTCAACCGAACGCGCGGCGGCGGCCATATACGATCTTGCGGTGATCGAAATGGCCAATGCTCTCCGCATGGTCAGTGTCGAACGCGGCTATCACCCCCGTGACTTCACCTTCTTTTCCTATGGTGGCGGTCTCGGTCTGTTTGCGGTTGAAATCTGCCGTCGGCTGGGCTGTCCGAACATCATTGTTCCAGATAATTGTTCGGCTTTCTCCGCATATGGCGTACTGACGGCTGATTACGTCCGTCAGTACAATCGCACTGTCAACTGGGCGCTGGACGATCCGTCGCAGGCCGGACAGGTCAACGCCGCGCTGGACGAAATGCTAGCCCAAGCCTGCGCCGATGCCCTGAGTGAAAATATCGACGCCGATGCCCTGGAGATCGAACGGCGAGGCGACTTCCGCTTTCTTGGCCAGGTTCACGAAGTCAGCCAGCCGATCCCCGACGGCCCGCTTACCGCTACGAATGCGAGCGAACTGGCCGCCGCGTTCCCTGCAGTTTACGAAGCGAATTATGGCGAAGGCACCGCCTGGGATGGTTCGCCGGTGGTGCTGGTAAATATCTCGGTCAAGGCGGTTTTTCGCAGGGAAAAGCCGGCCGGCAGGGAACAGGAACCCATATCGGACGCAGCACCGCCCGAACCTGTCGCCGTCCGCCGGATCTTTCAGCCATTCCTGCGCGAACAGACTGACGTTCCGGTTTACGCGGAAGCCGACGTGCCGCCGGGCACGACGCTTCACGGCCCATGCATCGTCGATGTCGGCGACACCACCCTTTATGTGCCGAGCGGCGCTACCTGCGCCCGGGATCGCTACTTCAACTTCAGCCTGACGCTGAACGGATAGGCGGGAGACAAAGCCATGGATATGATGACCAAAGACGAGTTCGACATCATCGATGTCGAGGTACATCAAAAGTCGATCCGCAACATCGCGAGCGAGATGGCCGTGACCCTGATGCGCACATCGGGTTCGCCGGTTGTGACGGACGCCAAGGATTTCAGCACATCCATCCTCGATCACAAAGTCGAACAACTCGGTTTTGCAGGACATGTAACATTCCACGTCTCCACTGCGGTCGCCGGGGTAGAAGCCGTCCTGCGCAACACCCGGATCGAGGATATTGCGCCCGGAGACGGCTTCATATGCAATGATCCGCACACTTCCGGTGCTATTCACCAGGGCGACGTGGGCATCGTCATGCCGTTTTTCGCGCAGGGCGAAATTGTCGGCTGGGGTTACGTCAACGCGCATTTGCTGGATGTAGGCGGCTCGGCCGTGTCAGGCTTTGCCGCTGGCGCCTTTGACAATTATTCCGAAGCGCTCGCCTTCCCTGCGGTGCGCGTGATCCGCGAGGGTCGCATCGACGAACAATGGCAGCGCTTCATCAGCAACAATGTGCGCATGGCCGGAACGGTCATCAACGACATTCGCAGCATGATCGCCGCCAATAATGTCGGCAGCAGACGCATCGCCGCAATGATCGATGAAATCGGCCTCGACCGGTTCAGGCAGCTGAACGAACAGGGCAAGTGCCTGTCGGAAAAAGCGATGCGCGACATCATTTCCCGCCTGCCCGACGGCACCTATGACAGTTCCGATTGGGTCGAATATGACGGACGTGGCATCGAAGGGTTGCATGAAATCAGGGTCCGGTTGCTGGTGCGGGGCGACGAAATGACCCTCCAGTTCCGTGGCGGTCCGCAAGTGAACTGCTTTATCAATGGTGCATGGCCTGCCGTTGTCGGCCAGAGCTGGACCACCATTCTTGCTCAGCTTGCCTATGACATTCCCGTCAATGCCGGAATCTGGCGCCCGATTACGTTCGACCTCGGGCCATCCGGCACATTGGTCAACTCGGTCGCCCCCGCACCCGTTACCATGTCCCATATCCAGACCGGGATGCGCGTGAACAAATTGCTCGCGGACGTGTTTTCCCAGGCCTGCAGCCTGAGCGAAGATCCTGTGATCGCTTCGCGCGTGGCGAGCCAGTCGGCCCAGGACCAGACCTATTTCACGGCATTCGGGATGGATCGCCGCAATGGTCAGCCGACCGTGGCCTTCCCCATGTCGGTCGGCATGTCGACCGGTGGGCCAGCGCAGACCAACAGCGATGGCATGGAAGTCTATGCCGCTCAGTGCATGTCAGGATGCGACATGCCCGATGTCGAGCTGGAAGAGACCAGCCAGCCTGGCATGATCCTGTGGCGGCGGGTCGCGCAGGATACAGGCGGCGCGGGGGTGACGCGAGGTGGGTTGGGCGTGGATACGGCCATGGCGATCCTGCACTGCGACCGGATGAACGGCGGCGCCTACACGAACACGGCACTGATCCCGCCGCGTGGCTCTGTCGGCGGATTTCCCGGCGCGGCCGGATATTGGAAACAGTGGCGCAAGACCAATCTCGTCGAACTGCTCGACCGTCATGTTTTCGCCGATATCGACACAATTGCCGGTGAAGTGCCGCAAACCACCGCCACGGTCACCGATTTCGAAGTGGTCAGGGGCGATATCTATCACGTGATTCATGGCGGCGGCGGTGGACTGGGCGATCCCTTGCGACGTGATCCGGGCATGGTTGCGCGCGATGTGTCCGACGGCTTTGTTTCAGCGGACATGGCGCGCGATATCTACGGCGTCATTCTGGACGCGAAGGGTGCAGCAAACACTGCCGCCACTGCGGCCCGGCGATCGGAAATTCGCAAGGCGCGCATCGGTGACACGCCCAGGGCAGCGGTTGCCGAAGATGCACCGCTATTCGCACCGCTCAAGGTTGACCAAGGTCATTGGCGCTGCACCGCGTGTGGAGAGGATTTGGGGCGGTCACGGGGAAACTGGCGCGATAATGCGGTAGCCACTGAAGCAGAAGTCAGCGTCCGCTTTGCCGCACTTCACTCGCAGGTCCGTCACCGCAAGGATGGCGATCCGGTGATGATGCGAGAGTACTACTGTCCGGGCTGCGCCTCGTCTCTGTCCGTTGACATCGCGCTGGACAGCAGCCCGCCGACCGCCGCACCGCGCATCGGCGAATACGACCCCTATCCAGATAATCTAATTCTCAATTCGTGAGTTCGGGCAAAAAGACGGCCCAAATACCGCCGATCAAGCAAATCCGGCAAAATATTTCGCGATTTTACAGGAGGGTAATAAAATGAAGAGGTTTGCGATCTTAACAATCGCCATGAGCGGCGTTTCAATGCTCGGTCTCACCGCCGCACCAGCGGTGGCCCAGGAAACTTCCGGTATTCAAGAGATCATCGTCACCGCCCAGAAGCGGCAAGAATCCCTGAATAAGGTAGGTCTGACCGTCGCGGTGCTGTCAGGAGAGGCACTCAAGGAACGCCAGATTACCAGTATTCAGGATTTGACCGCGTCCATTCCGTCGATGTCTTACGCGGACACGCCCACGTCTTCGCCGATCATCACGCTGCGCGGTGTCGGCTTCTTCGACACGACCCTCTCTGCGACGCCGGCAGTCAGCCTGTACATGAATCAGGTTCCGCTGCCGTATCCCATCATGGCCGCGCACGGCATATTCGATCTGCAGCGCGTGGAAGTGCTGAAAGGCCCGCAAGGCATCCTGTTTGGCCAGAACTCAACCGGCGGTGCGATCAATTATGTACCAGCCGCACCGACTGATACACTTGACATGGGTGCCTCGGTCACCGTCGGCAATTACAACACCATGTCCGAGGAAGCCTATATCTCGGCTCCACTTTCGGATGTCCTGTCGTTCCGCCTTTCGCAGCGCGTACAACACGCCTCGGGGTGGCAGAAGAGCCTGACGCGCCCCGACGGTCCGGATTCGCGCAACGGCAAGAAGCGGGTTTACGAGGGCCGCCTGCTGGTCGATTTCGAACCCAGCGACACGGTCAAATTCCAGCTGAATCTCAATGGGTGGAAAGACAAGGGCGAACCGCAGGCGGCACAGCTGGTCGGATTCAATGTTCAGATCCCCGGATTTGCAAATCCCGATGTTCTCGCCTCGCCGCTTGCGCCCGCAGACAACACTGCGGCTGACTGGGTTGCAGGCCTGCCAAAGCGCGACAACTATTTCTACCAGTTCTCACTTCGTGGTGACATCGAATTGCTGGAGGATGTCACCCTGACCTCGGTGAGTTCCTATTCCAGGCTCAAGCAGCATGAAAGCATCGACTGGGACGGCACCGCCCTGGAAGAACAACTTTACAATCCCGAAAAAGGAAGCATCAAAAGCTTCTTCCAGGAATTGCGGTTGGCCAATGGCGGCGCCAATCGATTTCGCTGGATGATTGGCGGCAATTACCAGGACGACAAGATCCACCAGTTCAGCTGGTATCGCTGGTATACCGCCTCAACGGCAACCGCGTTCGGCATTCAGGGCGACAACATCTTTTATGTCGATCAGAAAATCAGATCCGCAGCCGTTTTTGCCAATCTCGAATATGACGTCGTCCCGCAGCTCACGGCCAAGGCCGGTGTTCGCTATACGCATGCCAAGCTTTCCACCAACAACTGCGGCGCTGACATCAACGAACCATACGATGTTGGCGAGATTTTCTATGGTGCAGGCAATTACACGCCCGGCGACTGTTTCCCGTTCAACGATCTGGGCGAAACAATCAACGGTGTCGCACCCTTTACTCCGGGCCGGTTCATCGCCTCGGAGAAGGACAGTAATGTTTCGTGGAAATTCGGCCTCGACTGGAAGCCAGCCGACGGCGTTCTGGTCTACGCCAATGTTGCCAAGGGCTACAAGAGCGGTGGTTTCCCGTCGATCGGCGCTTCGGTCTGGAGCCAGTTTCTCAAGCTGAAAGAGGAATCGGTCATTGACTACGAGTTGGGGGCCAAGCTCTCGCTGCTCGATCGCAGGCTGCAGATCAATGGCGCTGCGTTCTATTACGATTACAAGAACAAGCAGTTGCGTGCCCGGACGAACGATCCGGTCTGGGGTTGGCTGGACTCGGTTCAGAACATTCCCAAATCCACTGTGAAAGGCGCCGAGCTGGAAGTAACCGCCGTGCCGATTGACGGCCTCACGCTGCTGGCCTCTGCCTCATACACCAAAGGCGAGATCGACAAATTCGTCGGTGAAAACGCGGCGGGGCTTTCGGGCGACTTTGCCGGGTCAGCCATGCCTTATTCCCCGAAATGGAACCTCAGCTTCGACGGCCAGTACAAATTCCCGGTCGGGGATGATGTCGAAGCCTTTCTTGGCGGAACCGTCACCTACCGATCAAAGACCATTTCGGTGGTCGGTGGGGCCGAAAATCCGCCCAGCGCGACACCTCAGACTTTCCCGCTATACGGGATCGATTCCTATACGCTCGTCAATTTGCGAGCCGGTGTCGAAGGTGAACATTGGCGGCTCGAAGTATGGGGCAAGAATGTCTTCGATAAATATTACTGGAACACGGCCTACCCCGCCTTCGACACGATTGTCCGCTATACGGGGATGCCCGCGACCTATGGCCTCACCGTTGGCCTGAAGATGTAAGGATGAGGGAGACGCTCTGCCCGCCCGGTTCGCCGGACGGGCAGGGTTTGCTCCGCCGAGCAGAACGCCTTTCCCGACCTTGTGGCGTTAGGCATTGGTCTACAAGCTGCTTAGCAATTTTAGTCTGACAACGCCTCTGTCTGCAGTTAAGTTGACAACACACCCGCTCAGGGTCCGCTTAGGGCTTCGCCCATAGCCAGAGGAGCACCAGCGATGGACGAACTTGCCAGCCTGCGGGCGTATCCGACCGAGGCGTGGATCGCAGATCTGCGCCTGCGATACCCGGTCGAACCTTCCATTGACGAGGCGCTGACCCGCAAGCTGCACAAGCGGGGCCAGGCAGATTATCATTCGCCCTCGTTTGATGACATCGAACAGCGCCTGTACCGGTTGATCGCCGCAGGCACTGATGATCCGATTGCGATCCGCAACATGCGCAGCCTGACGGGCGGCGCATCCAAGGAACAGTTCGTGTTCGAACTGGACTGGTCTGACAACGGGGTTCGTCGCAGGGGCGACCGGATGGTGCTGCGCTGCGAACCGGCGGCCTCCATCGTCGAAACTGACCGCCGCCGCGAATTCGAACTGATGCGGTTTGCAGAACCGTTGATGCCCGTACCGCGCGTGCACTGGATCGACGATGACGGGTCAGTCATGGGCACCCCCGCGCTTGTTTCAGCATTCGTCACCGGGGTGCAGAAGCCGTCGCGGGTGGCATCGAACGTCAGCGGCATGGGCACGCATTTTGCAAAGCCGCTGCGTGACAGGCTGGTGCCGCAATACGCGCGTTACATGGCCGCCCTGCACAAGGCCCCGGTCGGTCCGGACGACCTGCCCAGTTTCGCCCGGCCGGCCGTGGGCACGGCCGAGGCGGCAGAGCAGATCGTCAACTGGTGGGGCCGCTGCTGGCAGGAAGACCTGTTCGAGCCGTCGATGATTGCACTACTGACCGAAGACTGGTTACGGCGCAACGCACCAGTGCTGGATCATCTGTCGGTAGTGCATGGCGACTTCCGTACCGGCAACTTCCTGTTCGACGAGGCAAGTGGCGAGATCACGGCGATCCTCGACTGGGAACTGGGTTATCTGGGGGATCGGCACGCCGATCTCGCCTGGGTGCTGACCGACCTTTACCAGACCTATGAAGATGGCAAACCGTTCCACTGTGGTCTGTTCGAGAGCACGGACGCGTTCGTCGATGCCTATGAGGCGGCGGGTGGGCTGCCGATCGACCGCAGGAAACTGGCCTGGCACAAGTTGTTCTGCACCTGGAAGCAATATATCCTGTCGCTCGGCTGCGCGCTGCGCGCGGGCGATGGACTGACTCATCAGGACGTGCTGCTCAGCTGGCTGTCAGCCGGGGGATACCCCATCGCTGAATCGCTGCGCCTTCAGCTCGAAGCGGCAGTCTGACCAGCCATGGCCTGAGCGCCAGGATGAAGTGACGATGTGATGTCACAAACCCTGGCACGGCCCGGGCGAGCGGCAGCCTTCAGGAAGGCATGTAATCGGCGATGTTCGGCCAGCCTGTCCGGCAGGTAAGGCCGCCATCGACCGGCATGATCAGGCCCGTGACATAGGATGCCGCATCGGACGCGAGGAAGGCCACCGCCTCACCGATTTCCGAGGTCATGCCCAGGCGCTTCATCGGAATGGCCTGCTCGAACCCCCTGCACAGTTCCGGTATGTCCTTGATGCCCTGGAACAGCGGCGTATCGATTGCGCCCGGACATATGCAGTTCACCCGGATGCCGCTTTGGGCCAGATCGAGGGCCATATTGCGCGTCAGATTGACGACACCGCCCTTGGCCGCCGAATAGGAGGCCATCCCGTAATCGCCGAACATGCCCGAAACCGAGGCATTGTTGATGATCGCACCGCCACCTTGGGCAAGCATATGCGGGATGACAAGCCGGCTAACATAATAGACCGCGCCCAGATCGACATCGATCACGCGCTGCCAATCGCCCGGCTCGGTCGTCGCGACTGACCCGATGCCGGCAATCCCGGCATTGTTGAACAGGATATCGATGCGGCCGAAGCGTTCGATTGCATGTTCGACCAACCCTGCAACCTGAGCCTGGTCAGTAATGTCGCATAGCTGTCCGCTCGCCACATCCGCCCCCAGTTCAGTGCACAATTCGCCAAGCAGCGACGCATTGAGGTCCGCCAGCACCAGACGGCATCCTTCGCGCGCCATGACGCGCGCGGCGCCTGCCCCCATGCCCGATGCTCCGCCCGTGATGAGCGCCACCTTGCCGTTCAATCGTGCCATTGCCTCTCCTCTCCGGTCATGCTTCACGCCCTCGGATGCAAAGATTGCGATCTTCCCGCCCAGCCGGACTGGAACGTGGCCACAGCTTCATTCCTGAAACTGTGGCCAGCCCCCTCATGTTCAGAAATTGAAGCTTGCGGTCACACCATAGGATGCCGGCCGGCCGACAACGCGAGAGATATTGTCCTGCGCAATGGTCACGTTCAGCCAGTAATATTTGTTGGTGCAGTTCTCGCACCAGACGGTGAATGACCATTTATCGTCTGGTCCGCTGATACCCACCCGTCCGCTCAGCAATCCGTAGGAACCGATTGTGAAGGGTGCGTTCTCGGTGCCCGGAAGGAACCTGTTCTGCGGATAGATGGGATCAAGGGGCGGCAGCACGATAATCGAGCCGCCAAGCGTGGCATCGGTCTTGCCGACCCAACGCCAATTGACACCGATGAACGGGCTGACTGCGCCCGCGTCAAACTTGTACTCACCACCAAGCGCATAGGACCACTTAGGAGTCAGCGGTATCTTCTGCCCCTTCATGTCAAGCTCGCCGATGACCGTGTATTCCTTCGGGTCGATCCTGGTGATCTCGGAATCCAGGTAAGTTGCCGATGCGCTGAGCGTCAGGCCAGGCACGGGTGCGGCATTGATCTCGATTTCCGCGCCCTTGACCTTGGATTTCGGAATGTTGCGCAATTGCGGTAGGGCCCCCCAGACGTTGTCGAATATGGTGCCCTGAACCTGCTTGTCCTTGTAATCGTAGATAAAGCCGGCTGCATTGATCATCAGCTTGCGATCCAGCAGTTCCGACTTGAGACCGAGTTCATAGGCCAGCACCGATTCCTGCGTGACCGGCAGCAGACCGGTCCAACTTGCGGGCGAGGAAGTAGGGAAGCTGCCCGCCTTGTAGCCTTTTGACACGTTGCCGTAGAGGAGCAGGTCGTCATTTGCATGGTAATCTAGGCCGACCCGCCACGACACATTGTCTTCGTTCAAATTATACCGGAAAAATTCACCCGGAAAAAAATCGTAATTGTGCGTGAAGCAATCGCCAGGTTCCATATAAGTGAACAGGTCGGGATTGATCCGGTTAAAATCATCATCAAGGTTGCCGTTGAACAGATCTCCAAGGAAGTTGAAGACATTGGCGATATTGCCGTCGCCAGCATCAGTACCGCAGGCGGTGTTGCTGATTTTAGATTTGGTATAGCGGATACCGCCCTTGGCCGTCAGCTGCGGAACAATTTCATATTCCACATTGCCAAAAAACGCGTAGTTCTCGATGGAATTCTTCGTATATATCCCATTTTGGAAGATCCCCGAATTGATCGCGCTCAGATTGTTGGCGTAGATCTGAAGCTGGGTTTCCCTGGTCTTGCTCTTTTCATAATTGCCACCGATCACCCAGTGCAGCCGGTCATCACCGGTATTTTCGAGGCGCAGTTCCTGCGAGAAACTGTTCAGGCGACCTCTCATGTCGGTCTGATCTTCGTTCTGGATTGCCGAACCGCTACGCGACACGCTCATTTTCTGGCGGAAACGCACATAGGATGTCAGCGAGGTGAGCTGCAGATTGTCTGTTGGGCTGTACTCCATTCGCAGCGAGCCCTGGATCTGGCTACGGTCCGCATAAAGTTCCGTCGTTCTCAGAGGTTGATTGACGTAGGCTGCATCGACAGTCGATCCTGCCGGACCACCCCAGTCGGCGTAGCGCGGCTTGGTTGGAATAAGCGGCTGTGCAATCACTGGTGCGCCGAGGCCCGTCTCACCCCATTGAGGAAACGAATATTTGGTCCCGGCCAGCGCCAGCGCCTGCGGATCGGTCTTGTCCTTGTAGCCGCCGATGGTGAGTGTTGCCTTGAACGCGTCGCTCGGCTCCATTTCAAGGATGGCGCGACCAGTGTAGTATTCCTCGCTGCCGTTCCGGTCGTCGGGGCGCGTGTAGCTCTTCTGCCAGGCGTCCATCACATGTGCCTGACCGGCAACGCGCATCCGCACGGTTTCGGACAGCGGTCCGCTGACATGCCCGGTGAATTCGAACAGGTTGAACCGGCCATAGGTGGCCGAAGCGCCTGCCTCGAAGACATCCGTCGGCTTGTTGGCGATAAGGTTGATCGCGCCGCCGGTGGCGTTGTTGCCGAACAACGTCCCCTGCGGCCCCTTCAGCACTTCGATGCGCTGCAGGTCGAACGTCTGATTGGCCGCAGTGATCGGGAAGGCCAGCGGCGCTTCATCGAGGTAGAAGCTGACCGCTGGATAGGCGGCAAGAGCGCTGGAGTTGAAGCCGATGCCGCGCAGCGAGAAGACCGGCACGTTGTAGTCCGTGCGCGCAAAGGTCAGGCTTGGAACCGCGATGGCAAGATCCTCGCCACTTGTGATGCGTTGCTTCTCCAGCTGGTCGCCGCTCAACACGTTCAGCGTCTGGCCGACATCCATCAGGCTCTGTTCGCGCTTCTGCGCGGTGACGATGATTTCGCCGGCTCCATATCCCTGAGCGCTGGCATGTCCGGGCGCAAAGAGCAGCGGCAATGTTGAACATCCCAATGCAAGGGCGAGTTTATGCTTGGTCATGTGATCCTCCCATTTCCCAGTTCAAATTTCGGGCTCGCGGTGGACGAACCGGCTCCGTTCCCGACATATGTTCGAAAGATAAACCTGATACAGACAAGGTCAATCCATCATATTCAATATTATGCTTCATATTGTGAACACATATGCCGTCGCTCATCCGGGAGGCAGGATCCGGTCCGAATGTCCCGCGCCTGCGCCGGGCAGGTCTGGGCCGGTGCTGCACGATCGAACGCGGCGAGCAGGCTGGCGGCCTGCCAACTGACACTGGCAAGCTGCGTTGAGACTATCAATGATGGTGTGACGGATGAATTGAAGGGCAGATGCGCCAATCGGGCGTGCCCATTTTTCACATGGGAAAATACGCCCTTACCGTTTCTCGCAGCATGGCAAGATAGTTTTGCCATTCGCCTTCAAACCGGTCTGAAGGAGCCGAAATCGTCACGGCATAAGGCGAAACGCCCTGCGGGACCGGAATCGCCAGGCAACTCACGCCGTCGACGAATTCATTTCGGTCGATCGCGAAACCGTCTTTCCTGATCTGCACGAACTGCCGCTCCAGTTCCTTAACCGATGTGGTCGTGTGAGGCGTTCGCTTTTTCAGCTCATGCGTCGCGAAATAGATATTGCGCTGCTGTTCTGGCGCATTCGCCAGCAGCAGCTTGCCGCCAGCGCGCGAAAATCCGTCCTGGCAAAAGCCATGGGGAACCTGGATCGCCTGAATCGGGTGCCCTCCCTGCACCACATCAATGACGACTGCCTCTCCGTTCATCCATTTTGTCACTGAAAGCGCTTCGCCGCTCTGCCGGGCGATATCTCTCAGCAGGGCTGAAAGCTGAGGGCCTTCCGCCATCTGGCGCCGAAACGCCTCGGCCAGGGTGCCGATCCTGAGCCCCAGGACATATCTGCCGTCCGGCGTGCGGGACACCAGGCCGACCTGCGCAAGCGTGTGAAGGAGATGGTATGTGGCGGGCCGCGACAGGCCAACCGCTGCGCTTACGTCCCGGGGCAGCATGCCGGTGCTTTCATTACCAATCGCCGCCAGTATCGCAGTTGCCCGCGCGACAGATTGCACGCGAGGCCGAAGCTCTGGTGACACTTTTTCCATCGCAGTTTTGGCTGGATCGGAATGAATCTTCATTCGGCAGGTTTCACCTCAGCCCGGATCGACGGAGTGAGCAGATAAAGACAATGAACGCCTGAGTCGAGCGGGAGCGCGATGCTACGAAATTGTCAGGTGGCAGAGCATACATGTGGCGCGTCGGCGACAAGGAAGGTGAGGCCCTCGACGTCCTCGTCAAGCCGCGCCGAAACAACCCGACGGCTAAGTCAATTTAGAGGTTTACCGGCGTATTACCGCAATGGCAATTAAGTATACCGTCCCCGGAACTCGCACCATCTCGCTTGGCAGCACCCTGTCCGACCTGCGTGAAACCTGCCAGCTGGCCGCCGATGACCGGCTGATCATTGAATATGAACCCTATCCGCTCGACGCGATTGACAGCGCCTTCGGGAAATTGCGTGACGGGCAATTGAACGGGCGCGCGGTCATTGTCTTTCCCTGAGAATTCGCCACTGCGGGCTTGTTCGCACATGTGAACTCTTGGGCGGGCGCGGGGGATTTGCTGGCTCTTGCGACGCACCGCTCATAGGCTCCGCAGAACAATTGGGCGAGGAGCCCAGCGTGGCGTCATAGTCTGGCAACAAGAGCGAAGGATGGCAGAGGTGCAAGCGGGTCCGGTGCGGATATGTATATTTGGCGGTGGCGCCATCGGGGGACTCATCGCTGCCAAGCTCTCGGGCCAGCCTGGCGTGGCAGTCTCGATCGTCGCGCGGGGCGAGCAGCTCGCCGCGATCAGGGCGAACGGGCTCGAACTGCATTCGCCCACCGGCGATGTGCGCTGCGCAGTGCGGGCGACCGATGATCCGGCAGAACTTGGCACGCAGGATTATCTGTTTATCACGCTCAAATCTCATCAGGTCCTGCCCGCCCTGCCCCAGCTGCATTCGCTGATCGGCCCGCAGACGGCAATTCTTCCACCCACCACTGGCATTCCCTATTGGTATTTTCACGGACTTGAGGGAACGCCGCAGCAAACGATCGAACGGCTCGATCCCGGCGGTGCGCTGTGGGACGCCCTGCCAGCCAGCCAGGTGCTTGGCGTGGTTTACTGGTTCGCCTGCGAAGCCGTGCGCCCCGGCGTCATTCACCATGATGGCAGCAGCGTGCGCATGCCGGTGGGCGAACCGGACGGTACCATGTCGGAACGGGTCCGGACCCTCTCGAACCTGTTGTGCGCGGCCGGATTCGATTCTCCCGCGGTTGACAATGTCCGCGCCTGGATCTGGATCAAGATGATCAGCAGCCTGGCGTGGAACCCGGTTGCCGTACTGACCCGCGCGACGCTGGGCGAAATGATCGCCAGCCCGCGCATCCTCGGCATGGTCGAACGCATGATGGCGGAAGCGGACGCAGTGGCGGCCCGGCTGGGCGCACCCGCGCCGATGAGCGTTGACGAGCGCGTCGGCATCGCGCGCAATGCTGCGGGTCACAAGATGTCGATGCTGCAGGATGTCGAGCGCGGCCGCCCGCTGGAGCTCGACGTGCTGGTCGATTCGATCGAGGCGATGCGCGATATTGCCGGAATCCCGACCCCTACCATTGACGATATCTACGCACTGATGAAGCTGCATGTCGCCTCGGGGCTCCGGGACGGCTGGCTCAAGGCCTGAACGCGAAGGAGGCAGGCAGCATGGCGGATTATGTCATCATCGGCGGGGGATCAGCAGGCTGTGTGCTGGCCAACCGGCTGAGCGCGGACCCGGCAATCAAGGTTACGCTGATCGAGGCGGGGCCGGAAAGCAACAATGTGTTCTACCGTATGCCGGCCGGATTTTTCCGGCTGATGCAAAGCGGCGCGGGTAACTGGAACTACGAAACAACCCCTCAGCAGGGCCTGGGCGGGCGCAGCATGTATGTACCGCGCGGCAAGGTGCTGGGCGGCAGCAGTTCAATCAACGGGCTGGTGCATGCACGGGGCAACCCGGGCGACTTCGATCGCTGGTCGCAAATGGGCAATCGCGGCTGGTCATACGCCGATTGCCTCCCTTATTTTCGTCGTTCGGAAAAGCATGAAAATGGTGCTTCCGAATATCATGGCGGCGATGGCCCCGTGCAGGTTTCCTCTGGTCCGCCGCTGGAAGCGATGAGTCCGGTCGCCAGGGCGATTGTCGAGGCGGCGGTTCAGGCCGGCCACCCCTATAACCCGGATCAGAACGGCGCAACGCAGGAAGGTTTCGGCCCGGCGAGCGGGACGTTCGGCGAAGGCCTGAGGCAAAGCGCCTATCACTGTTACCTGCGTCCGGTTATGGCGCGGCCCAATCTGTCGATCATCACCGGCGCGCAGGTTTCACGCATCCTGGTGGAAGGCGGAAGGGCGGTTGGGGTTGAACTGAGCCGGGGCCGTTCCGTGCAGCGGATCCACGCCAACGCCGAAGTGATCCTGTCGGCCGGGGCGATCCACTCCCCCCAGATCCTGCAACTGTCGGGAATCGGTGACCCTGGCCTGCTGGCCGACCACGGGATCGCGGTGGTTCAGCCACTGCGGGCAGTTGGCGAAAACCTGAAGGATCATCTGGCGGTGACGGTGCAGGAAACCATCACTCAGCCATGGTCCGCCCTCGCCTATGTCCAGCCGCTGGCAGCCGCGAAGGCATTGCTGCAATATGCCCTGTTCAAGTCAGGTCCGACGCTGACCAACGGGCTGGAAGCGATGGGCTTTGTCAAAAGCAGGCCAGACCTGTCTGATCCGGACATCCAGTACCACCTGCCGTTGCTGATGTATTCGGATCACGGTCGCCAGATCGTGCAGCGCGAAGGCTTCATGTTCCACATAACCGCATGCCAGCCGGAAAGCCGGGGAAGCGTGCGTATCCGTTCCGCCGGCATTGCCGATGCGCCTGCGATCGATCCCAACTACCTGGCAACCGGCGAGGATATGCGCGTGCTGCGTGAGGGCATCCGGATCGCTCGCGATATCATCTCCCGGCCCGCGCTCGCCGATTTGCGCGACGACGAACTGGGACCCGGCCTTGCCTGCCAGAGCGACGCCGAGCTTGACGACTATATCCGCAAGACCGCGGTCAGCGTCTATCATCACGTCGGCACCTGCCGGATGGGCGATGGCGACGATTGCGTGGTGGACGCGCGGCTGCGCGTTCACGGCCTTGATGCGCTCAGGGTCGTGGATGCCTCGATCATGCCGGACATCGTCTCCGGAAACACCAATGCCGCCACGCTCATGATCGCAGAAAAAGCCAGCAACATGATTCTTGGCCGCATCCCCCAGGGAGACACGCAATGACCACCAGCAACGCCGCCATTTCCGAAAAGCTGCGCATCCCCGACGAAATCGCGCAAACCGTCTTTTCGCCCAAGGCCTATGGTGATGATGACGATATTCATACCGCACTTGGCTGGTTGCGCGAAAACATCCCGCTCGGCCTGTCCGAAGTGCCCGGATACGATCCGATCTGGATTGTGACGAAGAACGCGGACATCCGCACCGTTTCAAAAAACGCAAAACTTTTCCCAAGCAGCATCTTCAACCCGATCCTGAACGATCAGGCCGGTGACGAATTCGTGCGGCAAACCAATGACGGGAAGAACCATTCGCTCGAATCCCTCACCTTCATGGATCCGCCCGAGCATACCAAATGGCGCAACCTGACCGCCAGCTATTTTCAGCCGGGCAACATCGCCAAGCTTTCAGAAAAGATTCGCGTGATGGCCAGGGAATCGGTCGACCGGCTGCTCAGCTTTGATGGTGAATGCGATTTCGCCAAGGATTTCGCGCTGCTCTATCCGCTGCGGGTGGTGATGACGCTGATCGGCGTTCCGCCGGAGGATGAGCCGACCATGCTGCGCCTGACGCAGGACTTCTATGGCGGCGCAGACCCCGAGGAACAGCGCGCCGAAGTAATTGAGGATCCGATTGCCGCAGCCAAGCAATGGCATGCGACACTTCAGGATTTCTATCGCTATTTCGATACGCTGACGGAAGAACGGCGGCGCAAGCCGCAGGACGATCTGGTTTCGCTGATCGCCAATGCCACAATCGATGGCAAGCCGGTGCCTTATGACATCGCCAATGGCTATTACGTCGCACTGGCTGCGGCGGGGCATGACACCACTTCGTCCACAACCGGCGGCGGCTTTTACGGGCTGCTCAAATTTCCCGGCGAGTTCGAGAAATTCAAGGCCGACCCCAGCGGGCTGGCTGCCAATTTCGTGGAAGAGGCAATCCGCTGGGCCTGTCCGGTCAAGCACTTCCTGCGCAGCACGTCGGAAGAGGTGGAAGTGAGCGGGGTGACCATGCCCGCCAATGCCCGCCTGTTTCTCAGTTATCCGTCAGGTTGCCGGGACGAGGAAGTGTTCGACCATCCGCATGATTTCATCGTTGATCGCAGGCCCAACAATCATGTCGGCTTCGGCTTTGGCCCGCACGTCTGCCTTGGCCTCAGCCTCGCGCGGCTCGAATTGAAGATCCTCTTCGAGGAACTGATCCCGTGCCTCAAGTCAATCGAACTGGCCGGCCCGCCAAAACGCATGGAAGCCAATTTCCTGTCCGGCATCAAGTCACTGCCCATCCGTTTCAAGAAAGCCTGATTTATGGATATCGATCTGCCCACCCACATCACCGCCAAAATCGAGGAACTGGATCGCTTCATCGAAAGCGAGATCGCGCCGCTCCAGGCCGCGAACGAACAGTTTTTCGATCACCGCCGCGAATGGAAACGCACGGATTGGGAAAACGACGCAATCCCGACCAAGGAATGGGAAGCGCTGATCCGCGAGATGGAACGGCGCGCTGATGCGGCCGGGCATCTGCGCCACGGCCTGCCCAGCGACGTCCCCGGCGGCGGCGGCGCGTCGAACCTCGAAATCGCCGCGATCCGCGAACATCTGGCCGCGCGGGGGCTGGGACTGCACAATGACCTGCAGGACGAATCCTCGATCGTCGGCAATTTCCCGCTGGTCTATGTGATCAACAAATATGGGACGCCGGAACAGAAGGCGCTCTATATCGAAGGAATCATCACCGGGCAGCACCACGTCGCTTTCGGCCTGTCCGAACCTGATCATGGCAGTGATGCGACCTGGATCGAAACCACCGCCGTGGCCGATGGCGACGATTTCATCATTAACGGCGTAAAGCGCTGGAACAGCCAGATCTATCGCGCGGCGGTTGACCTCGTCTTCGCGCGCACCGGCGGCGAGGATGGCGATCATCGCGGCATCACCGCATTTTTCGTGCCGGTGGACGCGCCTGGCTTCAAGATCCTGCATAATCACTGGACCTTCAACCTGCCCAGCGACCATGCCGAGGTGGAACTGAGGAATGTGCGCGTGCCCCGCTCGGCCATGCTGGGCGCGGAAGGTCAGGGACTGGTGATGGCGCAAAGCTTCATCCAGCAAAACCGCATCCGCCAGGCGGCATCCAGCGTGGGCGCGGCGCGTTATTGCATTGAACAGACCATCGCTTACGCACTGGCCCGCAAGACTTTCGGAAAACCGCTGTCGGAACGGCAGGTGATCCAGTTCCGCCTCGCCGAACTCTATGCAGAACTGCAACTGGTCCGTAATTATGTGTTCCGGACTGCGGCCGAACTGGACCGGGAAGACCCCTCGTCCATCAGCCACAATGTCTCGATCTGCAATTTCCGCGCGAACCGGATGGTGTGCCAGGCCGCTGACGAAGCAATCCAGATCCATGGCGGGATGGGCTATAGCCGGGCCAAGCCGTTCGAGCATATCTATCGCCATCACCGCCGTTACCGCATCACTGAAGGGGCGGATGAAATCCAGATCCGCAACGTCGCTGCGGCCCTGCTTGGTCGCCGTCGGGCGGACAGTTCGAACGGACCGGCAAGGATTTCCTGAGGCGCATCCGGATCATGGCGTTCACACCGGATTTTTCGCTCGATGCTCTGGAAGCATTCGCACGCGCTCACATCGCCGGGCTGGAGGGGCCAATGGTACTGGCCCCCACCAGCGGCGGTCAGTCCAATCCCACCTTTTACCTAAGCTTCGGGGACAGGCGGCTGGTGTTGAGAAAACAGCCGCCAGGCGAACTTGCGCCTTCCGCGCACGCGGTGGACCGGGAGTTCAGGATCCTTCAGGCGCTACACGCAACAGCGGTGCCGGTGCCCCGCCCGCTTGCCTATTGCGGGGATCGTGAACTGATCGGCACGCTGTTCTACATCATGGAATGCGTGGACGGGACCATCTGCTACGAAGCAGCCTTGCCCGACTTGCTGCCCGAACAGCGCCGCTCGATCTTTCTTTCTGCAGCAGGCGCGCTGCGCGAACTTCATGCGCTTGATCCGGCGGCTGTCGGGCTGGCGGACCTCGGCAAAGCGGACGGTTTCTACCAGCGACAGGTCGCGCGCTGGGGCCGGTTCTGGCATGAGCACGGGCTGGGCGACAATCCCGCGCTTGATGCCGTACTTGACTGGCTCGAACGAAACCTGCCGGTGCACAATCAAATTGCAATCAGCCACGGCGATTTCCGCTTTGCCAATCTGATGATTGCACCGAACCGGCAGGGCATATCCGCCATCTTCGACTGGGAACTGTCAACGATTGGGCATCCTCATTTCGATGTCGGATATTTCTGTATGGTCTACCACACGACGCCCGAGGAAAACGGAGGGCTGCTGGGCCTCGACCTGGCGGCACTGGGCATTCCCACCAGGCACGAATTCCTCAGCGCCTATTTCGGCGGCAGGCCTGACGCTTTTACCCTGTTCGATCAGGTCTTTGCCCTGTTCAGGGGCTCCGCCGGCGCGGAAAGCGTCGCTGCACGTGCCGCCATGGGACAGGGCACGGCAGAAAATTCGTTCGCTTTCGGTCGCCAGATGGGCGCAAGCTATGCCCAACGCGCAGTGCAACTGATCAGCGATGGAGAGGCATGATGGCAAACCGGATCGACCTTTCCGGCCGCAGGGCTGTGATCACCGGCGGCAGCAGCGGTATCGGACTGGCCACGGCTGAGCGCTTCCTGCGATCGGGCGCAACAGTGGAAATCTGGGGCCGCAATCAGGCGCGGCTGGACGAAGCACTCACCTCGCTAGCGACCCTGGGTCCGGTTTCGGGGCGATCGGTCGACGTTTCGGACAGCAACCAGGTTGACGCCGCGATGGCCGATTTCATCACGGCGCATGGCGGCATCGAAATATTGTTCAACAATGCGGGAATGACGCAGCGCACCGTGCCCATGATCGAAATGGACGATGATGAATGGCGTGCCCAGTTTTCCGGAAATGTCGAGAGCACGTTTTTTTGCTGCCGCGCGGCGATCCCGGCGATGATCGCCAATGGTTTCGGGCGGATCGTCAACACTGCATCAATGGCCGGCAAGGAAGGCAATGCGTGCCAGTCCGCCTATTCAGCCGCGAAGGCAGCGATTATCGGCCTCACCAAATCGCTGGCCAAGGAACTGGCCGCCACCCAGGTAACGGTAAACGCGATCGTGCCCACCCTGTTCGAAACCCCGATGGCCATGGGCGCAATTGGCGAAGCACCCGAGGTTTTCGCCGCGATCCGCGCCAAGATCCCCATGGGCCGCTTCGGTGATCCGGCAGAAGCGGCGGCCATGGTCGCCTGGATCTGTTCACCCGATTGCAGCTTCACCACCGGCTTCGCGTTCGATCTGTCCGGCGGGCGGGCAACCTATTGAGGAAAGGGGCCGGAACATGAAGGCTTACAGACTGAAGAATGACGGCGGCGCGTGCCGGATCGAGGCGCTGCCACTGCCATCCCTGCATCGCGGCCAGCACACCGATGCCGAACCTTATCGCCTGCAGGCGGCGGGAAAGCTGCCGATGCCCGAACAGAATCTGGATCAGGCCAGCGGCCTGCGCGCGATCCGCCTGTCGGGAAGCGGCGATGTCGAACTGTTCAACGATGCCGCGCCCGGCCTGTTTTTCGTGATCGCGGGCGAACTGGCGCTGCGCACGAGCCGCGAAGACGTGCTGGAACCAGGCGATGTCCTGCTGGCTGAATGCGGGGCGCGTCCCGGCTGGTCGACCATCCCCGGCACGATCCTGGTTCGCCTCGATGTCGAGGCGCAGTGGCCCGGCGCCGATGCAGTACTGCAGGATGAAGGCACGCCGACGCCGCGCGATCAGGCCGCGCCCAAGATCATGCGTATCTATGAAGGCGCCGATCACCGATCCTATCTGGCCGGATTTCCGGAGTTCCTGCCTGTGTCGGACGATGTCTGGAGCGACCCGCGACCGGTCCTGGGGTTCCGTTTCCTGCGCTTTCCTGACGGGGCCTTCATCGACTGGCACCCCGAAGTGGTCAACAATTTCGCCATCTTCCTGTCAGGCGAAATGGAGATCGAGGCACGCGGCAGCAATCCGATCGAATACTTCCGCACGGGCGACATATTGCTCGCGGAAGATCGCAAGGGCGAAGGGCATATCGACCGGATGCATGGCGACATTCATCTGGCGCTGATCGTGATGGATAATCAGGCACTTTGGGCATTCGACAAGGGAGAAGGACAATGAGCGATATCGCAGCGCAGTTGGAGCGACTGGAGAATATCCATGCACTGACCCGGCTCATCAACAGCTACCACCAGACCGCCGACCGATTCGACTGGGATGGCTGGGCGGAACATTTCACGGATGACGCGACTTTCTACTTCGAACACGGCTTCGGCGAAATGACGGGCCGCGAAGGGATCAAGGAAATCTGCAAGTCAAGTATGGACCCCTTCTACGATCTGATGCAGCACATCATGGTCAATCTTGACTTCGAAATCACTGGCCCCGCCACTGCGACCGGCCGGGCCAACCTGATATTTACCGCCGTATTCGACACGGAAAAGCGGGATAATTTCTATCAGGCAGGCGGGATATACCGCTGGGACTTCAGCAAGACCGACAAGGGCTGGCTGATTGCCAATGCCTATCTCGATTTCGTCTGGAACAATGGCAATGATACGGATGGCGTCTTCGAATAGGCCCGCTGCGGTGGGCCTGATCCCATGGTGAAATCCGCAGAACGGGTGCTGGATATACTGGAATTCCTGCGGCAGTCGGGGCCGTCTACCTTCAGCCAGATTTCCGCCGCCCTGGACCTGCCCAAATCATCGGCCTCCATGCTGCTGCACTCGCTGGTCAGCAAGGGCTATCTGGCGCTTGATCCGCGCGCGCATCTTTACCGGCCGACCTATCGGGTGGCGCTGCTGGGCGAAGGCATTTCCAGCCGGGCCGTGCTGGACAATCATGCGCTGAGCGACGCGCTGAACGAGTTGCATAAAAACACCGGCATGACGATCGTAGTAGGGCTGCGCAACGGCGCTTATGTGCAATATGTGCATGTGCTCTCCAGCTCGCAGAACCTTTTGCGTCGCCTGCCGGTGGGCAAGCAGCGCCCCCTGTCCTACAATCCGCTGGGCAAGGTTCTGCTTGCCCAGTGCGGGGATGACGAGGCCCGTCTCGTCATCCGCCACAACAATGCCGCGCGGAACGAAAGCCTGCCCATCGTCCCGGAAGCGCAGCTGTTCCAGCAGGTCACCGCGATCCGCGACCGGGGCTATGCGCTGGACGCCGGGTTTTCCTGGCCCAACGCGATGATTGCGGCGCTGGCGATTCACCCGATCGCCGATCTGCCGCCACTGTCTGTTGCGGCAGGTGGCCTGAAGGAGGATTTCGAACAGCGCGGCGATCAGATCGTCGACGAGCTGGTCAGGACGATGGCACCCTGGCGAAAATAATGCGGCGGCATGCTGACGCGCTGACGCAAGGCTGAGTCAGGTCAACCCGCCTGCGCGGCATGCCACGCCGCTTCTGCCAGGAAGCGGGGGACCATGGTTTCGTCCTGAAAATAGGGATCGCTGCCCTTGCGCCGCGAATAGGCGTAAAGCGCGGCGAGCTTCCAGTTGATCATCGCGAGATACCAGTTGAGTGATCGGACAGCGGTGCCGGCCTGCGCGCTGTAATGGGCCGCGAGTTCCTCGCTGGACGGAAAGCCGCGAACCAGGCAGGCCGTTGCGAGATCCTGCACCGGAGTTCTGCATTCGCCTTCGCGGGGCAACGAGGCTACGACATAGCCAAGGTCGAACAGCGGATCTCCGATCGTCGCCAGTTCCCAGTCCAGCACAGCGGCGATGCGCGGCGTGTCGCCGGGGGCCCACATGACATTGCCGATGCGGCAGTCATTGTGAATCAGCGCAGCCCCGCTTTCCGGTGGGCAATGTTTCTCCAGCCAGGGGAAAATTTCCGCAAATGCCGGGTCCAGCACCCCTTCACGGTCCCGCACGATGCCTGAAATGCGCTTGAGATGGCGGGCGTTGAAGCCTTCGGGCCGGCCCAGCGTCTCCAGCCCCGCACCGCGCCAGTCGACCCGGGCAAGGCGGGCGATCACCTCGATCAGTTCATAGCCCACCGCCTGCGCCTGGTCCGGGCTGGAGAAACGCGAGGGCATCCGGGTGGTCACCACCTCGCCGTCGACCAGCCCCATGATATAGAAAGGCACGTCCAGAATTTCGCCCGCCTCGGCAGTGGCAATGATTTCGGGCACGGGCACACCGGTTCCGGCAAGGGCGGACAGAATGCGCGCTTCGCGCAGCACATCGTTCGATCCGGGCGGGAGTGGCGGTGGTGGCGGGCGGCGCAGCACCAGCGGGCGCGCCGCGCCGTCAATACGATAGGTCAGATTGGAGTGTCCGTCGCCGATCGGCACCGGGCGCAGGCGCCCCGCCCCCGCCAGCCCGCGCGCCGCCAGAAAATCGGCAAGCCTCTGCAGGCTCTGCGCATCCCATTGCCAGCTGCTCATTGCGTGGAATTCGTTTCAATCAGATGGTCCAGATAGGCCTGGTGCCAATGGGTTTCGAACTGCCCCACGCCTGGCGCGCCGTCAATTTCCGCGCGGCACGCCGCCTCCTGGATGATCGTGCCGATCTTGTCCCCGGTGGGCAGTTTCACCAACCCGAAGCGGTCCAGTACCAGCGTGGTTTCGCGCCCTTCCACATCCACCAGTACCGCATCGAGCCGACGCTGGCTCATGTCCTGATCATATTTTGCACTCTGCCGGATGGTGGCGACTGGAACCGTGCGGCCATCGCGGTGAACAAAGCCCGCGCAGCCCATTTCGCCACGCGCCATCCAAATCCAGCCATTCAGCGTGACCGAGCCATCCGGCGTGTAGGCGCAGAACCACTTCCAGTGCTGCGGCATGCCCCAGTTGCGGTTGCCCCAGCTGTGATCGCGATGGCCGGGCTGGTCGAATTCCAGCCGCCGTCCCCTGGCCTCGACCCAGCCGGTGATCCGTCCGCCCTGCTCGAAGCGATTGCGCGCCATCCACACTGGCAGACCATCGGGATTGTCGTGATAGCTGAAGGGAGCATGACTGCCGGTAAAGGTGAAATCGAACTTCATCCGCTCGCCATCATAGGCCAGCCGGGCCGGTGCCCCCACGCCGGTGTTTTCCAGCGTCAGACCGTTGAGCTGGAAATCGTCGAAATCCATGCTGGCAGGCACTTCGCCTTCCGTCCGGTCAAACCCGGCCGGCTTACCCTCCCCCCACAGGATCACGTTGAACCCGGCCTTACCCTGGGCAGTGAGATAGAGATAGGCCTGAAAACCAAGCTGTTCTTCGGGAAAGATCGTCTGCCAGAACAGGGAATCGCGCATCCGCCCGGTTTCGTCTGCCGCATGGCGCAGATAGTCTCTTTCCTCGAAGCGGCTCATCGCGTGCTCTCCCTATGATTGGTATATCCGCCCGCTGATTGCAGGCGGCGCATGGTTCAGCTTTCCAGTGCCGCGCCCGTACCGTCAACATAGGCCAGCACAAAGCGCGTTGTTTCGCCATAGTGGCGCACAAGTTCCGCCTTCGCCGCATCAGCATCGCGTGCACGCATGAGGGCCACAATCTGGCGGCGCGGACCAACCAGATCGACGCCAGCCGGGACCAGCAGTTTTTCCAGCACATCCTCGATCAGCGAGACGACGGTATCGACCACCAGCTCCAGCACAGGATTATGCGCACAGCGACCGATCAGGCGGTTGAAATCCATCATCGGGCCGATCGTTGCGCGTGGATCGCCCAATTCCAGCGTCGCGGCCAGATCATCGAGATTTCGGTCCAGCCGGGCAAAATCGTCCTCGCTGGCGCGCTCCCGGGCAAGATCAATCGCCAGCTGCATCAGGCTGACCCGCACGGCGACCACATCCGAAAAAGGGATGTTGCCCAAGGCGATCATGTCACGCAGCGAGCGGGCGATACCGTCCGAACTCGTCTGCCGCACGAAGGCCCCGCCCGTCGTTCCCTTGGCAAACCGCAGCACCCCCGATGTTTCCAGCGCGCGCAGTCCCTCGCGCACGGCAGAGCGGCTCACCCCGTATTTCTGTGAAAGGTCGCGTTCGCTGGGCAGCTTGTCGCCCGGGCATAGTTCGCCTGACCGGATATCCGCCAGCACGGCATCGCGCACCTGTTCGAAAACGCGCACGGGCGTCTGACTGTGTGCCTCATTTCTCGTGCCCTGGCTGGTCATGTCACGCGCGAATAATGTCCTTTCCAAATCCGAACAAGGATCGAGATCAAAAAGCGTCCAATGTACCCCAGTCATCCAGGGCAGTGGCCAGCCTTGAGGTGACCATCAGCGCGTAATCCTGTGGCTGCATGTCGGGCATTTCGGCAACCGGGGCCACCGTCATCGTCCAGAAGGCCAGCGCGGTGGTAACCGCCTGAGCAATGATCCGCCGCGCATCCTCCAATGACACGCGTCGGCCACCGGCGCGCACCATTTCTTCGATGTAGAAACGGATGAGATCGTCCTCGTGCTCACGCCGCACATCCACCGGCAGGCCCGCCGCGATGCAATAACCAAGGTCACGCCCCCAATGGCCGCGATGAATCACGCCCCAGTCCCCCAGTCCCAGCGTGCCGTCCGTCAGCCGGTACCAGTTGTGAAGATGCACGTCGCCATGGCCAAAGCCGCGCGGCAGGCTGGCCTGCGCGCCAAGCGAGGCGACCGTCGCGGGCCATATTTCTCCGCGCCGTTGCCACAACCGGTCCGGCACCATGCCATGGTCGCGCGTGACCTGCAGGCCGGCGGCGCAGGCTTCGTCCAGCCGCACATGCATCAGCCCGCGAAAACGTTCCTCCCAGGTCGGCAAGGCGGCGAAATCCGCATCAAGATTCGCCTGCCTTGCGCCCAGCCCATAGAGACGCGCCAGAATGCCAAGCTGCTCCCGCGTCAGATCGGGCGATCCTTCAACGCTGCGGTCGAAGAACTTGCCGCGTCCCGCCAGGTCCTCCAGCACGATGATCGAATTGAAACCGACCGGGTCGTAATCGGCATGAAACGCGCGCGGCACCTCGAAATCGATCAATTGCTGGACGTGGCGATAGAAGCCCACCTCACAGCGTATCCCGCCCGAATGCGCCAGCATCAGCCGGTTGCGCAGGCCCGACGTGCCCTTGCAAAAGACCGAGGCGGGCAACCCGGCCGCCTCTCCTGCGGCGTTGTAGCTGAGGAAGATCCGCCGCCGGTTGTTCGTCCCCTCGTCCGGATCGTCGAGGCGGTGCGCGACCACTCTGGCGCCCGGCACATCGGCGCAGATCACCGCACTCAGCCAGTCATCGCTGACCAGATCGTAGCTGCCGGGGATATCGTCCAGCGTCTGCGCAGGCCGCGCCGCTGCCTGTTCCCGCGCAAAGGCCTCCCGAATCTGGTTTTCGAGGGGTAGAACCATCAGCTATCAGCCTTGTAGAGTTCGCGCAGCGCGCGTTTATCGACCTTGCCAGTGGTCGTGCGGGGTAGCGCCTCTGCCCATTCGATCCGTTCGGGCAGCCACCATTTGGCGACGCTGCCCAGCATGTGTGAGCGCAGATCGTCATCGCCAGGCCGGGCCGCACCCGGTTCCGCCACGCAAATCAGCAGCGGGCGTTCCTGCCAGCGCGGATCGGGGATGCCGATAGCCGCAGCCTCGCGCACGGCCGCATGGCTGACGGCTGATGCCTCCAGTTCGGGCGAACTGATCCATTCCCCACCAGACTTGATCGCATCCTTCGCCCGGTCGACCAGCTTCATGCTGGAATCGGGATAGATGACCGCAATATCGCCCGTGTCCAGCCATTCGCGCGGTTCACCCGGTTCACCCAAATAGCGGCCGCACACCATGTTACCGCGGACTTGCAGAAAGCCCGAGGTTTGCCCGTCATGCGGCAGCGCCGCGCCCTGATCGTCCACAATCCGCAGCACGGAATGCATGGCAACGCGCCCCTGACGGTTGATCGCCAGATCGCGCAGCGCCTCCTCCCCCCGCTCCAGCGTACCGGCGGGCACGGTCGCCCGGCAGGCGCCCGGGACTTCGGTCATCCCCCAGGTCTGGTGCGGCACGATGCCCAATGCGACCAGCTTGTCATAAAGCGAACCGGGCAGCGAGGTGCCCGCGACCAGCGCGGTGCGCAGGCTGCACTGCTGCACACCGCGCCGTTCCATTTCGCTCACGAAATCGAGCCAGACGGTGGGCACGCCGCCCGCCAGCGTAACGCCTTCTGCCAGCACCAGATCCACCACCGCCTCGGCATCCAGCCTTCGGCCGGGCAGCACCAGCTTGTGGCCATTCATCGGCGCGGTGAACGGCATCATCCAGCCGTTGGAATGATACATGCCGGCAATCGGCAGCACCGTCACCGCTTCGCCATTGCGCGCATCGCCGTACATGTCGGCCATGGACATGGCGAAAGAGATGAAGGTCAGCGCACGGTGCGAATAGGCGACCCCCTTGGGGCGGCCAGTGGTCCCGGATGTGAAGCAAAGCGTCGCAGCGCGCGTCTCCTCGAAGCTGGGCCAGACGATGTCGTCCGGCGCTTCGCCCAGAAACTGCGCAACTGTCATGATCCCCGGCATCGCCCGGCATTCTTCCGGCACCGCCTCGCCAAAATAGACCCAGCACCTGATCGTCGCGGCCGCGGGCGCGAGCGCCGCCGCCAGTTCGATATTGCCGGCATCGAAAAAGCAGATATCGTCTTCAACCAGATCGGCCATATAGGCCAGATCATGCACCGCCAGGCGCGGGTTCAGCGTATGCAGTGGGATGCCCAGCCCCAGCACGCCGTGAAACAGCGCCAGATGATCGATCGTGTTCCAGCACAGCGAAGCTGCGCGTGCGTTCTCGTCATAACCGCGCGCGCTCAGCGCATTGGCCAGACGCGCCGCATGGGCGCGCACCCCGCGCCAGTTGGAACGGATAATGGAATCATCAATCTCGCGCCCGATAACCTCGGTCTCGCCATGATAGGTCGCCGCATAGTCGATCATGCCCGACGTCAGCAGCGGCTCGTACATCGTACCGCCAGCCAGCGGGCCGCGTCTGGGAATGTCATTCATCGCTATAATCCGGGTCGCGCTTTTCCATGAATGCTGCGATCGCCTCGCGGTGATCGGCGGTTTCCAGCAGCAGGGTCTGCTGGGCATCCTCCAGCGCCAGCGCCGCAGCCAGTCCGTTGCAGTCAATCAGCTGATTGAGGTGGTGCTTGGTCAGGCGCAGGCCCATGGGTGATGCACGCAGCATCCGCGCCGCCCATTCCGCCCCGGCCTGGTCCAGCCGGTCAGCATCGACGACTTCGGCCAGCAGGCCAAGCTGATATGCCCGCTCTGCATGAAGGAAGTCGCCCGTCAGCATCAGCGCCGAAGCCGCGGACCAGCCGATCAGTCGCGGCAGGAAATAGCCTGATCCCATGTCCGGCCCGCCCAGGCCGATCTTCAGGTTGGCGATGTTCATTTTCACATCCGGCGCAGCCAGACGAACGTCACATGCCAGCGCGATCGAAAAACCGCCACCGCAGACCGGCCCCTTCAGCAAGGCAATGATCGGCTGCGGGCATTCGCGCATTGCCTTGGCCACGCGGCCTGCCAGATTCTGAATCCTGTACTGCTTCTGCGCGCGACCATCACCCGGCGGGACCAGTGCGGCCGACTTCAGATCCGCTCCGGCGCAGAAGGCCCGCCCTTCACCGCGCAGGATGATAACCCGGGTTTCCGGTTCATCCGCAAGCGAGGTAAACAGGCGGTGTAGTTCCTCGATCAGCGCGACATTCAGCGCGTTGAGCTGTTCGGGGCGGTTCAGGGAAACGATGCCCACATGGCCCTGACGTTCGAAGCGCAGGAATTCGTATGAAATTGGTCCGCTCCCTTGCTTGCGCCGCCAATATAAGGGGGTCACCGGGCGACATGCCGCCCGGTGGCCGATGCTGTCAGGAACGAATCGCGCTGGCAAGTCGCTGCCGCGGATTCACATGCCGGAAAATGAATTCCGCCCCGCTGCCAGCCTGCCTCAGAAGCGAGACAGGCTCCGCAGCGGAACGGATGAATCCCATCGCAGCGATCAGTACTTCATACCGACTGTGATGCCGTAAGTGGCGGGGCGGCCAACGGAGCGCGCGCCGCCTTCCGACGAAGGCACCACATTGGTGTAGTAATACTCATTGGTGAGGTTCTTGCCCCAGAGCATCACCTTCCACAGCCCGTCCTCGGCCTCATAGCCAAGCCTTGCGTCAACCGTGGCATAGCCATTGATCATGAAGTAATGTTCCTTGATCGACTTGCCGAAACCGGCCGCGACAGTGGCCGCCGGGACGGTTTCAAACCGCGCGCCCGGGATCGCTTCGGACTTGGTCTGGCCAGCAACGCTCACCCCGGCGAAGATATCGCCGCTGCCCACCGGCTTGCGGTAATCAATCGCCGCCGAATAGGTGAAGTCCGGTGCATAGGACAGATCCTCGCCCGAGAAATCGGTGTCAGCCACGCCGAACACGCTGTAGGCAGAGAACTCCTTGATCTTCGTATTGAGATAGGAACCGGCGAGCTTGATCGTCAGCTCAGGCGTGACCGCTGCGGTCAGCTCCCCTTCGACACCCCAGATGCGCGATTTGGGCACATTGGCAAGTGACGGCAGCGGGCCAAAGAAGGTCAGGGTCGAGTTGCGAACCTGCTTGTCCTTGTAATCATAATAGAAAACCGCCGAATTGAGGTGAATGCGGCGATCGGCAAAGCTGGCCTTCACACCAGCTTCGAAGGCCAGCACCGATTCCTGCGTCACCGGCTGCAACTGCGCATCAGTCGAAGCAGCGATGGTCGGGAAGCTGCCGGCCTTGTAGCCCTTGGATACGTTGGCATAAAGCAGCGTATCGGGGTTCAGCTTGTAATCCAGGCCGACGCGCCAGGAAACATTGTCTTCCTTCAGGCGACCATGGAACGGGCCGGGAATCCCCTCTCCAACAGGGCCGTCAAGCACGAAGCAGTCGCCCACACCGATCGGATCGAAGGGTCGGCCGCTCCGCGCGCCAAGCACGTTAAAGGCATAAGCAGCGTTCGCATTCAGGCCAACCAGAGCGGGATTGGTGCTCGACAGGCTGACATCTGGCACACCCGGCGCGTTGCCCGGGTCCGCGTTACAGATGAAGGAGTTGATCTTCGTCTGCGTATAGCGGGCACCCGCCTTGACCGTCAGCTGGTCCGTGACCTTGTAGTCCAGATTGCCGAAGAAGGCGTAGCTCTTGATCTTCTGATCGTTGGGCGTGACCGTGCGGTTGACGTGGAAGCCCTGCGGGCGGTTGCTGGTGTTGTCGACGAACTGGATGAAGGGATTTTCATAAGTATGGGAATCTTCGTAATTCCCGCCGACCAGCCAGCGCAGATCCCCGATTTCACCGTCAACGCGGCCTTCGAAGAAGGTCGATTTGACGAAGCCGACGGTGCGCAGAATGTCCGAGGAATTCAGCGGGCTGCCATCTGTGTCAATCGTCTGGTCCTGATTATATTCGCTGTGCGCCACGATCGAGGTGAACTTGGTCGAATTGGAAATATCGAATTCGCCGCGCAGTGAAAGCTGCCAGAAGTCCTTGTCGCCACGCGGTTCGGCGATCGTCGACCAGTCTGCGGCACGCGGTTTTTCAGGCGAAAACGGCACGGCGAACTGCGCCGCCGCAATCGTGGGCGCCTGAGCGAAGCTCTTGGGCGTGGAGGCCACGAACTGCAGCGCCAGCGGGTCGGACGTGTCCTTCCAGCCAGTGGCGACCGCGGTCAGGCGAACGGAATCGGAAGGTTCCACCTGCAAGGTCAGGCGGCCAACGGTGAAGTCCTTCTTGCCGTTCTTCTCGTCACGCGAATTGCTCTTCTGCCAGGCATCGCCATTGGCGCTCTGCACGGCCAGGCGCAGGCCCACATTCTCGCCAATCGGGCCGCTGACAAACATGTTGCCTTCGATCGTGTTGAAGCGACCGTAGCTCAGGTCAAATCCGGCGGACAGGTCGCTGGTCGGTTTGGCGGCGATGAAGTTGACCGCGCCGCCGGTTGAGTTGGTGCCGAACAGCACGCCCTGCGGGCCTTTCAGCACTTCGACCCGTTCGAGATCGAAGGCGCTGTGCGAAGCCATGGCCGGGAACGGCAGCGGCACTTCATCCACATAAAGACTGGTCGCGGGATAGACGCCCAGCGACACTTCGTTGAAGCCCACCCCGCGCAGGGTGATGATGGGCGTGTCATACTGGCTCGCCGCGAAGGTGAGGCCCGGAACCTGGGTAATGACTTCTTCCAGATCGCTGAGCTTGCGATCCTGCAGTTCCGAACCGGAAATGGCCGCAATGGACATGCCGATGTTGTTGATGCTTTCCGAACGCTTCTGAGCGGTCACGACGATTTCACCAACGCCCACGCTGGCAGGGGCCGCGCCCTGGCTCGTCTGGGCAAGTGCCACCGCCGGAATGCTGGCCGATGCAAGGAACGCAGCGGTACCAAAAATGATTTTCGTGGTCATCCCAATCCTCCCCTTATTTGTTCTTCAAGATCGGACCCAGACAGCAGCGCCGCGCAGGGCGATGGCTGCACACCTTTCCGCTACCATGCGCAAAGGAGCCTCGATCAGCGATTGGTCATACCAATACTATGAAGCCTCTCGCGGTCAAGCCGTCAGGCGCGTCGCCAGAGGCCCGTCCATGCAGTCGGCGCCCGATGTTGTATTTGTGCAACAATCAGTGTCGGGCATTTCTTGCGGTTGCGCTTTTCGTGGTGAGCGGGCATCGACCGGACAGGATCATGACCACAAACACAAACGCCAGCCGTATGACGGACGCCCGCCGCAATCCGGACGGGCAGCGCCGCAGCCAGGCGGATCGCAGCGAAGCCATGCGTGCGCGGCTGTCTGCG
Source organism: Novosphingobium sp. (assembly GCA_024236235.1). Lineage (GTDB taxonomy): Bacteria > Pseudomonadota > Alphaproteobacteria > Sphingomonadales > Sphingomonadaceae > JACKKV01. The sequence goes on from JACKKV010000004.1 coordinate 73,475, forward strand.
GCGGCCTATGAAACTATCGCCGAAGGAGGACTGAAGGCACTGCGCATGCGATCGGTGGCTGAGGCCGCCGGGGTATCGCAGGGAGCATTGCTGCACCATTTCCCGGACAAGAACGCGGTCACCATCGCGGCGGTGGAGCATGCGCTTGATCTGGCCCGGCAGGACAGCGAGGTATGGCTGACGAAGGCGCCGGAAGGGCCCGCGGCGCTGCTCAAGGCCATGCTTGCGGAATTCCGCGCCTTTTTCTTCAGTGATCGTTTCTGGGTTGCGATCGGAATCACCCTGGAATCGTCAAAGGACAACGAGCTTGCGGAAACAGTCAAGCGCAGGGTCTCGGCCATGCGCAAGCCTGTTTACGATGCCTGGGCAGAAAGGCTGACTGATGCGGGCTGGACGCCAAGACAGGCAGAACGGGATGTACGCGGTGCGGCGGCGCTCGTTTCCGGCCTGGCAATCAGGCGCTTCTGGACAGAGAACGACACGGTTTCCGACGAATTGCTGGACGATTGGGTAGCCGAGCGGCTCAGGAGTCCTGGCTGAACGAAGGATCCGGGTCGGCCAGGCGCGACCCCGCCGTACTCTGGCCGATGTTGGCAAGGAAGGTCTTGAGCCGGATCAGGCCAAAGAAGTCCAGCATGGTGGGCAGTGCGAATTCGAGCATGTCCGCCGCCTGCTCCGTATCGATCCGCCCCTCGATCCGTTCCAGGAACATGCGCGCCTCGTTCCCTGCCACGATATTGGCCGCTTCGACATAATAGCCCAGGATTTCCGGCGGGAAGCCGTTGTTTTCGTCAAACCCGTGTTCGCGCATTCGCCCCCACAGGCTCACCAGTCCGGCGTCAGTGACGCTGAGTTGCGGTCCCTTGCCATTCTCGATCAGTTCGACCAGCCCGATCCGGTCCAGTGCCCTGGCGTCGTCCAATGCCTTGGGGCTGTGCGACAGCATGGTTTTGACAGACACGAGGTTACGTTCGAAACCGACCCGTGCGGCGACCAGTTCTTCCAGATGGGGAAAGGCCGAAGCGCCCAGCCGTTCGCCACCACTGTCCCCGTTCAGCATTTTGCTGATCTGCGCCAGGGTGAGGCCGGATTCGCGTTGAAGCTTGCGCACTGCGTTAATCGCGCGGACATGCTCGTCACTGTAATCTGCGACATTTCGGGCCGGTCGCGCCGGTTCGGGAAGAAGGCCCTTGCGGAAGTAGACCCGGATCGTCTCCCGGTTCACCCCGGTCTTTGCTTCTAGGTCTCGCATCTTCATGGGCCGTCCCCTTAAGCGAGCTTTTGATGTATGTCTTTAGGCTGAATCAAAAATCACATTGCCTTCACATTGCATTTTGCGTATATAGACAACGCGAAAAGCGTTGAGCCTCGGGAGAGAACGACAATGGACTATGCACGCTATTACTTGCCACCAGCCCTGCAACTGGGCGTAATCGCAAGCTTTCTGGCCGGTGGCCCCTGGGTCTGGTTCGGCATTTCGACGCTCATCATTCTGGGTCTGATCGATTCGGTGCTTCCGAACGATTTTGCCACACGCAGGATTGGCAACAAGACCCTGGCCGATATTCCGGTGTGGATGTCATCGCTGCTCGGCCCGGCAATCTATCTTGCAGCAGCCGTCTGGGTCGCCCGCAATCCGGGCGCGGCGGTTCATGAATATGTCGGCGTTATCCTTTCCTGCGCCTGGATGAGCGCGGTTCCGCTGGTCCCCGCAACGCATGAGCTGTATCACCAGCGGGGCAAGATCCGCCGCTTTGTGGGCCGCTACTGCCAGATCTGCTATCTCGATTGCACGCGCGAGATCGCTCATGTCGTGGGACACCACATCTATGTGGCGACTGACAAGGACGGCGATACCGCACCGCGCGGCGCCAGCCTGTACAGCTTCACGCCCAAGGCCGTCCTGCACAGCACGAAGGAATCCTGGCTGACCGAAGCGGAAAATCTGGAGAAAATGGGCAAGGCGCGCTGGGGGATTCACCACCGCCTGTGGAAGGCTGTTCTGGCGCAGCTTGTCTTCCAGTCGATCGTCTTTGCCATCGGCGGCTGGACTGCTGTGGCCGTGGTGCTGACCGGTATGGTTGGTGCGCGCTTCTGGGTCGAAAGCTTCAACTATTTCCAGCATTACGGCCTGATCCGTACTCATGAGGGCGCCATTGACCGCCGCCATGTGTGGAATCACTTCAAGCCCCTTTCGCGCATCATGGCGTTCGAGATTACCAATCACGCGGATCATCACACCAACAGCTACGCCGCGTTCCACGAACTGGTGCCCGATACGAAGTGGATTCCGATGCCTAGCGTCTTCGTCTGCTTCTTTGCTGCTCTCGTTCCGCCGCTGTGGCACAATCTCATCGTCAAGCCCGCGCTGAAGCGCTGGGATCACGAGATGGCCAGCCCCGCGGAACTGGAAATTGCGCGCGAACAGAACCGCAAGGCCGGCTGGCCGAACTGGTTCGACGATATCAACCCGCAACAGGCCTCCACTGCGGCCGCCTGACGCGCCAACCCTACTCTCCCGAAAAGGGGCGCGGCAGCCACAAGCTGCCGCGCCCCTTTCTTTAACGCTGAACAGCGTTGAAAGCGTTTCAGCTCATCACATAGATCGATTTGAGGTTCTGATACGAACCGATCGCCTCCGGCCCGAACTCGCGACCGAGACCGCTGGCCTTGACCCCGCCAAAAGGCGAACCCAACGACGGCATATAGCCATTAACGCCGACCGTGCCGCTTTCCACCCGATGAGCCACCGCCTTGGCGTGCTCGCTATCCGCGCTCCACACTGAACCACCCAGACCATATTCGCTGTCATTGGCGATGCGGATGGCTTCGTCCTCGCCGTCATAGGGAATGACTGACAGCACGGGGCCGAAGATTTCTTCCTGCGCGATCCGGTCCGAATTATCGACATCGGCAAAGATCGTGGGTTCGACAAAGAAGCCGCGATTGGCCGGGCTGTTGCCGCCTGCCACCAGGCGCGCTTCCTGCTTGCCGATCTCGACATAGGACATGACCTTGTCACGATGCGCAGCGGAAGCCATCGGCCCGACATGCGTTGCAGGGTCAAGCGCATCACCAACCGTCAGCGATTGTGCGAAATCGGCCAGCGCCCCCACCACTTCGTCATAACGCGACTTCGGCGCCAGGATGCGCGTACCATTGTAACAGGCCTGGCCGTTGTTGAGCATACAGGCCATGGGTACGCCCTGCAGGAAGGTGCCGATATCGGCGTCTTCAAGCAGGATCGCGGCCGATTTCCCGCCCAGTTCGAGCGTGACCGGGCGGAGCATTTCGCCGCAGACCCCGGCGATCTTGCGTCCGGCGGCAGTGGAACCGGTGAACGCCACCTTGTCGACGCCGGGATGGCTCACAAGGTGAGCCCCCGCGCCGCGATCCGCCGCCACCCAGTTCAGCACGCCAGCGGGCACGCCCGCTTCCAGTGCCGCTTCGGCGAGCAGATAGCTGTCCAGAACGGTGCCGGGCGAGGGTTTGATCACCAGCGTGCAGCCCGCCGCCATGGCCGGCGCAACCTTGTTGAGCGCGAGGGTGACGGGGAAGTTCCATGGCACGATCGCGGCCACCACGCCCAACGCAGAGCGTTCGACCAGCGTTTCCTTGCCCATCTGCGAAGGGCGCACATCGGGCTGGCCCAGCCCCTTCGCCAATTCGGCATAATACTGGATCACGCCCGCACCGAACTGCCCTTCGAGCATGGAGCTGAGCGCGATCGGCATGCCGTTCTGCGCGCTCACCGCCTCGGCGATCTGGGGGCCGCGCGCGGCGACCGCAGCCATGAAGCGTTCCATCACCGCCGCGCGTTCAGCCGGGCTCGTCTGCGCCCAGCCGGATTCGTCGAACGCCTTGCGCGCCGCCGCCACCGCAGCATCAATATCCGCTTCGACCGCTTCGGGAACCGTACCGATTTCCTCTTCGGTGGAGGCGTTGATCAGGGTGAAGCAGCGATCGCTCGCCGGTTTGACCCATTCATTGCCGATGAAAAATGCATCTCTGCTCGTAATCATTTCCACTCCTCTCCGAACGGCGGGGCTATTTGCCTGCCGAACTCGCATCCGTGAACTTGTCGTAATGAATGTCGTCCAGGCTCACGCCCTGTGCGGTCAGCTCGCTCACCGCCGCATCGATCATCGGCGGCGGGCCACACATATAGGCCTGCAATCCGGCCGCACCGCCAAGCTCCGCGATCGCCGCCTGAATATCCCCGGTCACCATGCCGAAGCGTCGGCCATCGCGCTGTTCTTCTGACAGGACCGGCCAGAAATCGAACCGACCCTTCCAGCGCGCGCCAATCGCGGCGATTTCGTCGAGACAATAAAGATCGCGCTCCGCCCGCCCCCCGAACAGCAGGATTGCATCGCGCGTCACGCCCCTGGCCACCGCATCTTCCAGCAGGCTGATCAGCGGAGAAAGCCCGCTGCCCCCGCCGACCAGCAGGATTGGTCCCGCGCCGTCGCGCAGCCAGAAATGGCCATGCGGCCCTTCGATCGTGAAGGCGGCATTATCCAGCGCGCCGCTGAAAAGCTTTTCGGTGAAAGCGCCGCCCGGCACCTTGCGGATGAAAGTAGACAGGCGTGTGCTGCCGCCCGCGACCGGCGCGGCGCTGAACGAATAGGAACGCGACCCGGGGGCATCAGGCCACAGCACATTCATGTACTGACCGGCCACATAGTCCATCGGCTGATCCACCTCCCATGTCACCTGCTTGATGTCATGCGTGAGGTCGCGCATTTCAGCGATTCGCCCGCTCACGGTTTTGACCTCGATATCGGGGTCCATTTCGACCTCCAGTTCGACATCGGATTCCGGAACGGCCTGACAGGCCAGGATGTAACCCGCCTGAAGTTCCTCGCGACTCAGGGTGTAGCCGAAGGGGGTGATTGCATCGACCTTGCCCGAAAGCAGTTTGGACCGGCAACTGCCGCAGGTGCCAACGGTGCAGTCGTGCGGAAACGCATATTTCTGAGCAAGTGCCGCTTCCAGAATCGTCTGGTTCCGCCCGACCTCGAAGGTGATATCCGTGCCGGATAGTGTGACACGCTTGTTCGGTTTTTTCCCGAAAATCTTCTTGAACAAGATTATTGCCTTTCTCTCCGCCGCTTCCGGACGCGCATTGTCGGCCTTTTCCGAGCGGCCCCACGCCTTCACTATGGTAAACCGGTTGACATAATTCCCGTTTCGCGCAAATTGCGTAACAACATCACGCAAAAATGCAATGGTGGTCTGAGCCAGACGGGACAAGTATCACGAAACTTTCCCATTGCGTCGGGAATTTCACGCCCCGGGGCCACCGACAGGGAAAATCAAGCGCGCTTGTTTCCGAATCCGGCGCGCATGACGTAGGAATAAACGCCCGGCCCGACCGGGAATACAAAACGGAGAGAGGAGCACGAAAAATGGTGCAACTGACGACCGACAACAGTTATGGCACCTGGCGCTTCTGCGCCTGGAACGGCATGATCTTCATGGGCGTGTTCATCGTCTTCTGGGGGATCATGGGGCATAATGTGCCGCCATACGGTGGCGATATGGATGCCTCCGTCATTGCCAACTACTTCCGCGATAACGCCAATCTGGTGCGGCTGGGCATGGCGATTTCGATGACTTTCGCGGTCAGCTATGCCGTGTGGGGAATCTCGATCGGCAAGGTGATGGACTATATCCTGGGCCGCGATCACATCCTGACCAATCTTCAGGTGTGGGGTGCGGGCCTGACCGTGGTGCCGATTCTGGTTTCCTCGTCCTTCTGGCTGACCGGTTCCTATCGCCCCGAAGCCCTGCCTGACGAGATCCTGCAACTACTGTATGACATGGCCTGGTTGCTGATCGACCTCGCCTATTCCGTCACTTCGGTGCAGATGATCGCGCTGGGCGTCGGCTGCCTGCGTGACAAGCGCGCGCAGCCCTTCTTCCCGAAATGGGTGTGCTGGTATTCGATCTGGGTCGGCTTCATGTTCGTCGCCGAAATCCTGATGCCGATGTTCAAATCCGGCGCATTCGCGCGCCAGGGTATCCTGAACTTCTGGATCGAATTCATGATCTTCTTCATCTACGCGCCGATCATCACGTTCTATCAGCTGAAGGCGATCAAGCGCATCGAAGCGGGCGAACCCGCCGCATGAGCGACGAGCAGTCCGCACTGCAACAATCAGGCCGCGCGCCCGGTGATCCGGGCGTGTGGTTCTTCATCATTGCCGACATGGCGATGTTTGCGATCTTTTTTCTGATCTTCATGGCGGGCCGCCACGAAGCGCCCGAACTTTACCGCGCTTCGCAGGCCCATCTCGATTCCCGCTTCGGCCTTGCCAACACGCTGATCCTGCTGACCAGCGGGGCCTGCATGGCCAAGGCGGTGATGATGGCCCGAGCAGGCGATGTGGCAATCACGCTGCGTTATTTGTTGCTGACGCTGGGCATCGGCCTGCTGTTCGGCGTGAGCAAGGTGATGGAATATGGCACCAAGTTTGCGGCGGGCATCGCGATCAACACCAATGAATTCTTCGGCTATTATTTCGCCTTCACCGGCATCCATTTCCTGCACTGGATCATCGGTTGCGGCGTGCTGACCGTGCTGATCCGTCGCGTACGCCGGTCAGGCGTGAACGCGGAGAACATCAACTGGATCGAATCCGGCGGCATCTATTGGCACATGGTCGATCTGCTGTGGGTGATGCTGTTCGCAATGATCTATCTGCTGCCTCCCGGGGGCACGGCATGAAGGTGTTGCATTCCCCCTTTCTTATGCTGACCGTCCTGCTTGGCATCACGCTGGCCAGCTTCGCCCTGTTTGAAATGCACGCCACCCCGGTGCTGGTAAGTTTGGGGGTCGTCGGCCTGGCCGCGCTCAAGATCATCCTGATCGTCACCGGATATATGGAAGTCAGGCCGCGCCATGTTCCCGTCGGCCCCGCGTTGACCATATGGATAGCGGCAGCAACACTGATCGTGGGCGGCGGATTCGTCCTCGGCTAACTCGAATGACTGGAGAACTGGATGTTTGAAAATGTGAAACTGTCGCGCCCCGGGCTGGCTCTCGATCCGGTGCACGATGGCCGCCACAAACTTGACCCGTCGCGCGCGCTGGACCGGGAGTCGATCCCCTTCCTGTGCCACCTGCCCGACGAAGGCATCGCCATGTTCACTTATACCTGGGTCAACAAGGACAGCGAAGCGGGCGCCGTGGTGGTCCTGTTCGGCCCCGGGATCGGCGATCATCCGGTCGCGGTGAAGTTCGATGATCGCAAGGTGCCCGAAGACATGGGTTTCGATGCCTGGGTGATCGAGAATTTCTCGATGAAACAGGATCTGAAGTTCGGGAAGGCCGAGATCGCTTTCAAGAGCCCCGAACTGACGGTGGAGTTCACCTTCGAGGCCTATCACCCACCCTATGCGTACGGTTCCAACGCGCTCGGCTGCCCGCCCTATTGCGCCAACGACCGGATCGAACAGAGCGGAACGGTCAAGGGCTATCTCCAGCTGGGTGATCGGCGCATCACGCTCGACACTTTCGGCCATCGCGATCACAGCTGGGGCACCCGCGACTGGCATGCCTTCATGAACTACCGGTGGTTCCAGGGGCAGGCCGATGGCATTTCCGTGCACTTCTGGCATCTGCACGCGCTCGGCGATACGACGCTTTATGGCTATGTCTTCAAGGACGGGCTGATGGCCGAAGTGGTGGACATCGATTACACTTGGGAACGCGACGCAAGCTTCAACCAGACGCGCCTTGATGCCGTGCTGACGGACGATGCGGGGCGCAAGACCACGGTCGAAGCCGATTTCTATGCCCATTTTCCGCTGGTTCCCGATCCCGCAGTGACCCTGACCGAAGCGCCCGCACGCGCGCGGTTCGACGGAATTGAAGGCCTCGGCTGGCTGGAGGTGGCCTGGCCTACCGCGTACCTCGAACATGTCCGTGCCAACCCGCTCTATCACGCGCAGGCCAAGGGCGCCTGAAGCAGCTGGCCCCGCAGGGGCCGAACACGGCAATGAAGGTCTCAGGAATGGATATCGAAAGCATCTATCAGCAAAGTTTCGCCGGACGGCGCAACTGGAAGGGGCGCCCCCCCTATCGGGCCGCGCTGAACAGCGAAATCACTGCCGTACTTGAACGCTTTTTCGCTGCGAAGCGGCCCGGCGCAGCTGTTTCGGGTGTCCGGCGGGTGGGCGGCGGCGCATCGAAGGAGCAGTTCTTCTTCACCCTGAGCAGCAACGGGCAGGACGAAAAATATCTGCTGCGCATGGACCCTGGCATGGCGATCACCGAAACGGACCGCGCGCGCGAATTCACCCTGCTTGATGCGATGCACGGGATCGTGCCGGTCCCCAGGACGGCGTGGGTGGATAATGATGCGGAATTTTTCCCGCAGTCCGCTGCGATCATGCATGTGGTATCGGGCGTTGCCAAACCCAGCGGATCGGGCGTGAAGGTTTCCGGTCTGGGCACCTGGCTGGGCCCTGAGATGCGCGCGAAGCTGCGCGACCAGTTCATGGATCATCTGATCGCGATTCACGCCTATGACTGGCGCGCAAAGCCGCTGGACCGGTTCGACGTGCCTGACGCCGATCCCAAACAGGCCGCACGCTGGAGCTTCAATTTCTGGCGCGAGCTGTGGCAGATCGACGAAGGCGAAACCCGCCCCATCTTCGCGCTGGCCGATCAATGGCTGGCCGACAATTTGCCGGACACCGCCGATCTCGTGCTCACTCATGGCGATTACCGCACGGGTAATTTCCTGTTTGACGAGGACAGCGGCCGGATCACGGCCATTCTTGACTGGGAACTGGCCCGTCTCGGCGATTATCACGAGGATCTGGGCTGGGTGCTGACCCGATTGTTCGGAACGGTGGACGAAACCGGCACTTTCCGGGCCTGCGACCTGTATGAACGGGAGGAGTTCGTCACCGAATATGAACGCCGTTCGGGCCGCAGCGTGAACCGCAGGACGCTGCATTTCTATGACGTGCTGAGCAACTACAAATGCTACGTCATCGTGGCAGCCAACGGCCTGGCCGCAGCACAGTCGCAGAACAATCATCAGGATGTGCTGCTGACTTTCCTGGGCGGAACCGAACCCGTCTTTGCCAATGAACTGGCCAATCTGCTGAGCAAGGGAGCGGAAGCATGAGGCCCACTTTCGACGAACGGCTGGCCAGCATCATTCGCGCACTGAGCGAGGTGGTCCTGCCGCATCTGCCGCCAGAAGCATCGCTGGCGCAGGAACAGGTCCAGCTGAGCATCGGACATCTGCAGATCATGCGCGCGCAGCTTGACCAGCTGCATGATTACGAACGCGAAGAACTGGCCGATTACACTGCGCTCGCCAGCGCCCTTTGCGATGCGGTGACCGGCGGCACACAAACGCAGGCGGCGCTCGCCGCATTGGCCCAGGCCATTTCGGACGGCGCCACTCAACCCGTCCGGGCTGCGCGTAAGGCGGTGAACGAAGCGGTTGACGCGCTGGTCAGGGCCTGCGTCGCCGATGGCGCGCCCGGTGCCCGCGAAACGCTGACCCGATTGATCCTGACGCAGGAGCACGAACGCATCCAGAAGGACCGCAAATGGTTCGCGCCTTTCGGATTCGACACGCTATAAAACCGGCAACAACGAATTGAATCATATCCAAGCGGAGAAATGCCATGGAAGTCCAAGCCGCCGTATTGAACGCCCCATCTGCCCCGTTTTCGATCGAAACCATCGAAGTCGCTGCGCCCCAGGCCGGTGAAGTGCTGGTGGACATCCAGGCTGCCGGCATCTGCCACACCGATCTTGCGGCGGCGACCGGCGCATTCGGCAACCCCTTCCCGATCGTGCTGGGCCACGAAGGCGCCGGTGTGGTCGAAGCGGTTGGCCCGGGCGTGACCAGCGTCAAGCCTGGCGACAAGGTGCTGCTCACCTTCAACAGCTGCGGTCACTGCCCGCGCTGCGAATCCCACGATCCGGCCTATTGCTTCCAGTTCTTCCCGCTGAATTTCGCGGGCGCGCGGGCCGACGGTTCCAGCCGCCTGTCCAAGAATGGCAAGCCGGTGGGCGACAATTTCTTCGGTCAGTCCTCTTTCGCGGCCAAGGCCGTGGCGAATGAACGCAATGTGCTGAAGGTTGCGGACGACGCCGATCTTGCCACGCTGGCGCCATTGGGCTGCGGCATCCAGACGGGCGCGGGCGGCGTACTGCGCTCGCTCAAGGCGGCGCGGGGCGAAGCGCTGGTGGTGATCGGTGGCGGTGCGGTGGGCCTGTCCGCCGTCATGGGCGGCAAGATCGCTGGGTGCGATCCGATCATCCTTATCGAACCGCAGGCCGGCCGGCGCGACATGGCGCTGACGCTTGGCGCGACACATGTGATTGACCCGATCTCCAACCCCGCGACCGCTGAAGCGGTGCGCGCGATCGTGCCCGCAGGGGTGGACATGGTGGTTGATACCAGCGGTTTCGTTCCAGCGCTGGAACAGGCCGTCGGCATGGTCAGCACCATGGGCCGCATCGGCCTGATCGGCGTTCCGGGGTCGCTTGACGCGGCGCTTCCCGTGCCGCTGGTGCCATTCATCACCATGGGCGGGACGGTGCGCGGCATCGTCGAGGGTGATAGCGATATCACCGGTTTCCTGCCCGAACTGATCGAACACTATCATGCGGGGCGACTGCCGGTGGACAAGTTCATCACCCGTTACCCGTTCGACCAGATCAACCAGGCGATTGACGATGCGCATCACGGCAAGTGCATCAAGCCGGTGCTGGTCTTCGCCTGAGACAAGGGCGCGTGAAAGGAAAATCCAACATGTACGACACACTGGACCTGTCCGTCGAAAACGGCGTGGCGACTGTCTGTTTCAATCAGCCCCAGCGCGGCAATCCGATTGACGGCCCGCTGTGCAATGACATTTGCAACCTCGGCATCGAATTGTCGGAACGCCCGGATGTGCGCGCGGTGCTGTTCACGGCGGAGGGGGAAAAGGCGTTCAGCTATGGCGGGGACATCAGCGCCTTCCTGAAGGATCTGGATGCCCTGCCCCGGCTGATCAAGCGCTGGACCGCTGACCTGCACAGCGGCATCGCCCGGCTGCAGCGCATGAATGCGCCCATCGTGGCCGCCGTTCAGGGCATCTGCGCGGGCGGCATGGCCGGTTTCGTGGCAGGCGCAGACTATGTCGTGGCCGAGCCCGGCACCAAATTCGTCGCCGCCTATTCCGGCATCGGTTACTGCAATGATGCGGGCAGTTCCATCATGTTCACGCGGCGCATGGGCATCGCCCGCACGCGCCGCTACCTACTGCTGAACGAGACGATCGGCGCGGAAGAAGCGCTGGCGATCGGGCTGGTCGACAAGATCGTGCCGGCTGGCGAATTGCAGGTCGAAGCGCGCAAGATGGCCGAACGTCTGGCCGCCGGGCCGACGCTGGCCTATGGCGAAATCCGCCGTCTGCTGACCAGTGTGGAAGACCAGCCGCTGGAAGCGCAGCTGGAACTGGAAGCGCAAGGGCTGGCACGCATGGCAGGCACCGCTGACGCGCGCGAGGGGCTGAAGGCCTTTGCCGAGAAGCGCAAACCGAACTTCAAGGGAAGGTAAGATCGCAATGTGGGTCTATCCCGAAATCCGTACGCTGGGCGAATTCATTTCCTACTGGGCGCGGCACGATCCGCAACGGGCAGTGCTGCGCGATGCGACCCGCACGATTACCTATGGCGAGATGGATCGGCTGATCAACCAGGCGGCGCATTGGCTGCTTGATCACGGTGCAGTCGAAGATCGGCTGATCGGTTTTTGCGGCAAGAACAGCTTCGATTTCTATATCGCATTCTATGGCTGCGGACACACCCGTTCGGGCCTTGCGATCTTCAACTGGCGGCTGGCTGCACCCGAGCTGGCGCAGCAGATTCGCGACAGCGAAACCGGGCTGATCATCGCTGAGCGCGAACTGGAACCGCTGCTGAGCGAAGCGCTGGGCCTGCTGGAAAATCCCCCCAAGGTCACCTGGATTGACGAAAGCGAGACATTTGAAAGCCTGATCGCAAGCGAACACGATACCCGCCCCGGCGTGGTCGTGCGCGAATCCGACACGGCGTTCCAGCTCTACACTTCGGGCACCACGGGCAAGCCCAAGGGCGTGATGTTGGCGCACAAGGGCATCAACCTGATGCGCCTGTGCGAACATCTGGAGCCGACCTATCAGTGGGAACGCGGCGACAGTTTCGTCAACGCCCTGCCCAACTTCCACCTGCTGCACATCGGCATCATGCTGCAATGCGTGTATAATGGCGTGTCAATCACCGTCGTCCGCCAGTTCGAACCGGGTGCTGTGCTGGAGGCCATCAGCACGCTCAAACCCACGCTGCTGACGCTGACGCCCACCATGCTGCAGATGCTGCTCGATCACCCGAACTCACCGACAAGCGATTTTTCCTCGCTGCGGCTTACGCTCTACGCCGGTTCGCCAATCTCGCTGGGTCTGATCAAGCGCGCCATCGCGGCCATGCCGTGCGAGTTCATGCAGTTTTACGGCTCGACCGAATCCGGTGGTGCAGCCTCCATCCTGCGCCCCAGCGAACATGATCTGGAGAATGAGGAAAAGCTCAAGAGCTGCGGCCGACCCCTGCCGCTGATTGAATTCCGGATCGTGGACAGCGAAGGCAAGGAAGTGCCGGACGGTGAACCTGGCGAACTGCTGATCCGCGTGCCCAGCATCACCAAGGGCTACTGGCGGCAGCCAGAAGCGACCGCCGCCGTGATGGAAAACGGATGGTACCGGAGCGGCGACGTCGCCCGCAAGGACGAGGAAGGCCTCTACTACATCGTTGACCGGGCCAAGGACATGATCGTTTCGGGCGGCGAGAACATCTATTCCGCCGAGGTAGAAAATGCGCTTTCCACGCATCCCGATGTCGGCTCTGTGGCGGTGATCGGCGTGCCTGATGACCGCTGGGGCGAAGCGGTGAAGGCGTGTGTGATCGTGAAGCCCGGCCATGAGCTGAGCGAGGCGGAACTGATCGCGTTCGCGCGCGAACGGCTGGCGGGTTACAAGGTTCCGAAGAGCGTAGATTTCTTCGACAGCTTCCCGCTGGTGCCCAGCGGCAAGATTTCCAAGAAGGATCTGCGCGCGCCCTATTGGGAAGGGGTCGGCCGCAGCGTGGCCTGACGGCGCAGGGAGCCAATATGAACGCGCTTCCGCACGGTCAATTCGCAGCGAAAGGCTTTGTCCGCTTCGGCCTTGGGCGGTTCCGTACGCGCCAGCTGGCGCCCGATGCCTCGCTGTCCGTCACCATCGCGGGCGACGTGCGCAGTCCCGTAACTCTGGGCGAACGATTCCACGCCCTGCCGCGGGTGAATCAACGCAGCCATTTCCACTGCGTTACCACCTGGTCGCTGCGCGATCTGGGCTGGGAAGGCGTGCGCTTTTCGACCTTCTATCACCAGTTCGTCGTGCCGCGCGCCGGGCCGGTGCCGGGTGCGGAATTCGTGGTGTTCCGGGGGGCGGACGGCTACCGCTGCGCATTGCCGCTGGAAGACCTGCTGGCCGATGACGTCCTGCTGGCCGACCGGCTGGAAGGGGCGCCGCTGGGCATCGAACATGGCGCGCCCATGCGGCTGATCGCCCCGGCGCATTACGGCTACAAGAGCGTCAAGCACCTTTGCGCCATCGAATTTCGCACCAGCCGCCGCGGTTATCGCTTCCCGTTCCCCTATCCCGGCCTGATGGATCACCCCCGCGCGCGGGTCGCACTTGAAGAACGGGCCAGATGGGTGCCCAACTGGCTGATCCGGCCGATCTACCGCCTGTTCGTGCCCCGCGAAATTCGCTGATCCCGGCCTGACCCAAAAAAGACGGGCCCGCGCAAGCTGCGCGGACCCGACCCCTCTCTCATCACGCGGACGATGTTCAGACCGCGATCGTCAACTCCTTGCCCCGGGCGCGCGAGACGCACAGGCACATATGCTTGTTCTCGGCCTTTTCCTCTTCCGAGAAGAAGGCGTCGCGGTGATCGGCCTCACCCTTCACGATGTCGACGGCGCAGCGCCCACAGGTGCCCTGCATGCAGGCGAAGGGCACTTCGATCCCCTGCAGCGCGAGCGCATCAATGATCGTGCGGTCAGGCCCGACCTCCACCGTGCGACCGCTGCCGGCCAGCGTCACCCTGAAGGCGTGGTCGTCAGCCTGCGGGCCCGCAGCCCCGGCAAAGGATTCGATGCGGATCTGATCGTTCGACCAGCCACGCGCCAACGCCGCCTGGCGCACCCAGTCCATGAAGGCCTGCGGCCCGCAGATGTAGAGCAGATCTTCGCCGCCATGGCGGCCAAGCACCTGGTCCGCATCCAGCGTGGAGCGACCGTCTGCCCCGTCGAAATGCACGCTGGTCTGCCGGGCGATCGGTCCCCTGGCCAGATCGTCAGCGAAGGCCAGCGATGCTTCATTGCGCGCGCAGACATGCAGTTCGTAAGGCTTGCCGATCCCGTGCAGGCGATGCGCCATCGACAGCAGCGGCGTGATGCCGATGCCACCGGCCACCAGCACGAAGCGCGGCGCCGTTTCATAAAGCACGAAATTGTTGCGCGGCGCGGAAACGGCGATCTCGTCCCCAACCTTCAGCCCATGCATGGCCCTGGAACCGCCACGGCCGGCATCGTCGCGCTTCACCGCAATCGTATAGCGGTTGGCGGCTGGATCGTGATCGACCACCGAATACTGGCGCACGGCGCCGTTTGGCAGATGCACTTCCACATGCGATCCCGCTGCCCCTTCGGCGAGCGTGCGGCCATCCACCGGTTCCAGCGCGAAGGAACGAATACCGTCCGCCTCGTCCCGGATCGCGGCGATGCGCATGGCGATCGGTGCCTTTTCGGCCTCCGTCGGCACGTGGATTTCACCCGGCCCTTCGAACCAGCCGCGCGCGGGGATGCCCTGCTTGCGCAGCACGCCATTGGCCAGTTGCCAGACCTTCTTGTACTTGAACCAGGGCACATGCGGTACGAGGTGGTGAATCGTGTGATCTTCCTGACCGAACATCAGCCGCCGGAAAGGTGACTGGCCGCGCACATAGACGGTGGACTGGAAGGGTTCATTGTCCCAGGTCAGCCCGCTGGGGTGCTGGATATGCGCGAAAGTATACGCCACCACACCCAGCCCGACACGCTGCGGGATGACATAGAGCAGCAGGAATTCTTTCCACCACGGCGACATCAGGAAGCCCACATGGGAAACGACGACCATGGCCAGCATGATGTGCAGCCACACCGTGACCTTGCGCGACCAGATCTTGCGACCGTATTTGTAATACCAGTAGACCCAGTTGAGATCGGCAAACATCAGATAGGCAACGCCCGCCCAGCGCGGGACATCAACCAGCGACGTATCGGGATCGCGCCCTTCCTGGCCGACATAACGATGGTGATCCATGTGGATCGCGCGGAACGTCGTCATATTGACGCCGGGCAGCAACAACTGGCCCGGCAACATGCCCAGCCAGTCATTCAGCAGCTTGTTGCTGGATACCGCGCGGTGCGATGAATCATGCAGCGGTGTGAAGGCAAGATAGACCGCCAGAAAATTGGCCGGCATCGCCAGCCAGAGCGGGATCTGCCCGGTAATATAGCCCCAGCTCGCCAGCCCGAACAGGCCCAGCGAAAGGACCACCAGGGCAAGCTGCGGCACTGAAAACAGCGGCACGCGCATCACTTCGGCGTAACGGGGATCCTTGACCACCTGATTGAGCACTTCCCGGACGTCAGGATTGCGGGTCATAGCCATCGCGAATCACTCCTTCTCCCAAATTTCATCGCTAATACGTATTCGATTTACGCATTATGTTGTTTGACCTGCGTCAAATCCGGAAGATGTCAGTGAATTTGTTTCGCTGTCCGCGAGCCCGCGACAGCGCGATTCAGCCCGGTTGAGCCTTCGCGTCAAGGAAACGTTCCCGCTTCACCAGGTAGAGCGGGAAGGCAAAACAGGTTCCCAGGCCTGAGAGCAGCGCAAAGCCCACGCCCCAGCCGGTGCCAAGGCCGATCCGCTTTGCATCGGTGATGACCCACAGGATGAACACGCCCCAGGCGGTGAGAATGTCCACGGTCAGAAAGGCGGCAGCGCTGCCCGACTGATAGGCATCAATGAAGAAGGACGGCAGGTCGAGGATGTTCCCGCCCGCTGCCATCCATGCGAAACCGTGAGTCCAGGCCCAGATCAGAGACCCGAATGCAACGACGACATACAGCGCCTGACGAAGATTGGTGCCCAAATGGTTTCTCCCCCCTTGCAGACACGCGCGACGCATGTCTCAACTCATGCCGAATTCCGCACGAACACTAGCATATTCTGCTGCGAGGCGATCAATATAATCCTTCGCCGGTTCGGCCTGCTTGATTGCGCCGATGCCATGGCCCGCGCTCCAGATATCCTTCCACGCCTTGGCGTTGTCACCGCCGCCATCAATGTTGATCGCCTTGCCTTCGGGCCGGATCAGCGTGGCCGGGTCCAGCCCGTGTTCAAGGATCGAGGGGCGCAGGAAATTGGCATTCACCCCGGTGAAGCAGTTGGTCACCACGATGTCATCGGCGGCACAATCGGCGATCATCTGCTTGAAGGCGGGCTGGGTGTTCGCTTCCGCGCTGGCGAGGAAGGGCGAGCCGATATAGGCGAAGTCCGCGCCGAGAACTTCGGCGGCCAGCACCGCACGGCCATTGGCGATGGCGCCGGACAGTAGCAGCAATCCGTCCCACCACTCGCGGATTTCCTGGCAAAGGGCGAAAGGCGAACGGTCGCCCGTGTGCCCGCCCGCGCCCGCGCCCACCGCGATGATCCCGTCAACGCCCATTTCCGCGCATTTGCGGGCATGGCGGTCCTTGATGACATCCTGGAACACCAGGCTGCCGTTGGCCTGCAACTGGCGCACGAGATCGGGATTGGCGGCCAGCGCCAGCACCACGATCGGCACCTTGTGCTTCAGCACCACGTCCAGATCGGCATCAAGGCGCGAGTTCGTCTTGTGCGCGACCAGATTGATCGCATAGGGCACATCGCCGACGTTCTGCTTGATGCGGGCGATGTCGGCGTCGAGCTGTTCCGTCGTGCGCGGATTGAGCGCGGGCATGGAGCCGATGATTCCCGCCCGGCACTGTTCGATCACCAGATCGGCGGTGGAGGCGATGAACATCGGGCCCGCCATCACCGGCAGGCGCAGATTGGCCTTGAGCTTCTGCGCCAGCTTGCTGCGGTCAGTCATTATGTGCTTCTCCATTCGGCAATACCCCCGTCCAGCACCTTGCGGTCCCCGACGAAGGCCTGGAAATGGGCGCGTGAGCCATCCCTCCAGATCTTGAATTCCAACCGGTCACCCGGCATCACCACCCCGGCAAAGCGGCAGGAAAGATGCCCGACATCAGCCGGATCGCGGCCCAGCGCGCGCGACACCGCAGCCCCGGCGATGCCATAGCTCGCCAGCCCTTGCAGGATCGGCCGGTCGAACCCGGCTTTCTTCGCGAAGTCAGGCTTCAAATGCAGCGGGTTCCAGTCGCCCGACAGGCGATAGATCAGCGCCGCACGCGGCGATGTCTCGAACGCCGCGCTGGCAGCGGGCTCAGCCGAAAAATCAAAACCTGCCTCCCGCGCGGGCGGCTCTCCGCCAAAGCCGCCGTCGCCCCGCAGCAACAGCGTCTGGTGCAAACGGCAGTAGGAACGCCCGTCAGCCGCATCCCTGATTTCGCGTTCGACCACCATCACCGCGCCCTTGCCCTCACCCCGGTCAGCCAGAGTATGAACCCGCGCGGTGCCAATGATATCACCTTGGGCGGGCAGCGGGTTTTCGAACCAGGCGGCCTGCGCCATGTGCACCAGCTTGGTGAAGTCGATCCCGAATTTCGGGTCGCGCATCCACATGCCGGGCGAGGCCAGCGTCACCGCATAGGTCGGCAGCACCCTGAGCGCGGTTTCATCCATGAATGCGAGATCGCCTTCGTCCAGCGGATCGCGGGAAAGGCCGACACCCAGCGCATAGAGAATCGCATCGCGCGGTTCCCATGCCTGCCGGGTCTCGCCGAAATCATGCGCGAGCAGCGCTGCGGGTTGGATCGCCATGGCCTCAGCAAGGCTCCCAGGTGAACCAGTCTCCCGAACGATGCAGCGGATAGAAATCGTTCTTGAACTGATCGAACGCGCGCTCGACAATCGTTTCCGGGGTCCAGCCATCGCCATTATGCGCGGTACGGATCGGACGCGGCTGGCTGAACAGGTAGATCTCGTTGTTGCGCACGCCGAAGATCTGACCAGTCACATGCGCCGCCTCGTCACTGCACAGCGCCACGCAGAAGGGACCGATCTTGTTGGCGTCCAGCTTCTTCAAGCCTTCCACCCGCTTCTGCTGTTCGGGCGTTTCGGTGGGGATCGAATCGATCATCCGCGTCCAGGCCCAGGGCGCGACCGCGTTGGAACGGACGCCGAAGCGCTGCATATCGAGCGCAATGGACTTGGACAGGCCGACGATGCCCAGCTTGGCCGCAGCGTAATTCGCCTGACCGAAATTGCCGACCAGCCCGCTGGACGAGGTCATGTGGACATAGGCGCCGGAACCTTGTTCCTTGAAATAGGGTGCGGCGGCGCGGCTGGTGTTGAAACTGCCCCTGAGGTGGACGGCGATCACCGCGTCGAAATCATCCGGCCCCATCTTGTGGAACATCACATCGCGCAGGTTGCCGGCGTTGTTCACCACCCCGTCAATCCGGCCGAAATTGTCAATGGCCGCCTTGACCATCGCAATGCCGCCTTCCCATTCAGCAACGGAATCGTGATTGGCCACGGCCCTGCCACCCATGGCGCGGATTTCTTCCACCACCTGTTCGGCGGGGGAGGCGCCTTCGCCCCCTTCCCCCGTCAGCGACACGCCCAGATCGTTGACCACCACTGCGGCCCCCGCCTGCGCCATCGCCAGCGCGATCCCGCGCCCGACCCCGCGCCCGGCGCCAGTCACCAGCACCGCCTTGCCTTCCATCATACCCATGGTCTTGTCCTCAGTAGCTCTTGGGAAGGTCGAGCACCTTCTCGGCAATGAAATTGCAGATCATCTGTTCGGTGACCGGCGCGATGCGCAGCAGGATGCTTTCGCGGAACAGGCGTTCCACCTGATATTCGCGCGAATAGCCCATGCCGCCATGCGTCATCACGGCGCGGGTGCAGGCCTCGAAGGCCGCGCGCGCGCCCAGGAACTTGCCCGCGTTCGCCTCTGCCCCGCAGGGCTTGCCCGCATCATAGAGATAGGCCGCGCGCATGACGGTCCAGAAGGCGGATTCCAGATACATCCAGTTTTCGGCCAGCGGATGCTGGATGCCCTGGTTCATGCCGATCTGGCGACCGAAAACTTTGCGATCCACCGCATATTGCGCCGCGCGCTTCAGCGCCCCCTGACCCAGCCCGATCGCTTCGGACGCCACGAGGATGCGTTCCGGATTGAGACTGTGCAGGATGTAATAGAAGCCCTTGCCCTCCTCGCCGATCAGATCGCAGTCGGGTACGAAATAATCGTCAATGAAGGTGGCGTTGGAATCCACCGCGTTGCGGCCCATCTTGGGGATGCGGCGCACTTCGATCTGATCATGGTCGAGATCAGTGTAGAAGAAGCTCATCCCGTCAGTCGGGCGCTTGCACTGATCCTTGGGGGTCGTGCGTGCCAGGATCACGATCTTGTTCGCAACCTGCCCGGTGGAGGTCCAGATCTTGCGCCCGGTAATGCGATAACCGCCATCGACCTTGGTCGCGAAAGTGGAAATGCTGGTGGTGTCCAGCCCGGCATCGGGTTCCGTCACACCAAAGCAGGCCTTGTCCTCGCCCTTGATCAGCGGGGTCAGCATGCGTTCCTTCTGTTCCGGCGTGCCGAACACGACCACGGCGTGCGGACCGAACAGGTTGAGATGAATCGTAGAGGCGGCCGAATAACCGCCCGACCCCTGGCAGATGCGGTTCATCATCACCGCCGCTTCGGTTACGCCAAGGCCAGCGCCGCCCAGTTCTTCGGGCATGGTGATACCGAGCCAGCCCGCATCGGCCATGGCCCGGTGGAATTCATGAGGGAAGGTTCCGGTCTGGTCGAGATTGGACCAGTATTCATCGCCGTAACTGTCGACGATCTTGCCGACATTGTCCTGAATTTCCTTGTGGATGTCGCTCAGTTCGATTTCCATCTCAACAATCCTCGTCATTGATGCGCCAGGCGGACAGCCCCGCCAGAATGCTCCGGGCGTCGCGCCCGTCCGTTACTCTCCGGCTGAAGCCAGAACCTTTTCGGCAGCCTTGAGATGCGGGATATCCAGCATCTTGCCATCCAGCCCCAGCGTACCGATTCCCGGATTGGCGGCGAACAGATCGACCACGCGGCGGGCAAAGGCCACTTCATCTTCCGATGGCGAAAAGCAGCGGTTGATCGTTTCGACCTGCGCGGGGTGAATCGCAACCCGGCCCGTGAAACCATCACGCCGTGCACGCCGGCAATCGACCTCCAGCCCCTCGGGATCTTTGAAGTTGGCGTAAAGCGTATCAAGCGGCGCGACCCCGGCGGCGGCGGCGGCGAACAGGCATTGCGCCCGCGCCACCTGATAGGGGAAGGTCCAGCTGCCGTCCGGTTCCTTGTTGTCCGTGATGCCGATCGCGGCGCCCAGATCTTCCGCGCCCCAGGTCAGACCGACCAGCCGCGCGCCCGCCTGCTGATAGCTGCCCAGCGCAAACATCGCCGCCGGGGTTTCGGTGGCGACCACGGCGATCTTCACCGTGCCTGCTGCCATCCCTGCCTTTTCCTCCAGCGCGTCCAGATAATGGCCGATCCGTTCGATATCATGCGCGCCATTGGCCTTGGGGATCAGCAGCCCCCCCAGCCCCGGGCGGACTACGGCGGCCAGATCGGCCAGCGTCAGCCCGGTGTCGAGCGGGTTGATACGCACGAACAAAGCGGCGTCCACATCCGCCGCCTGATCGAGCCAGCCGGTGACGATCTGGCGCGCTTCGTCTTTCATTGACGGGGCGACCGAATCCTCAAGATCAAGGATCAGAACATCCGCGCCCGCTTCGCGCGCCTTGGCGAATTTCTTTTCCGAATCCCCCGGAACGAACAGGAGCGATCGCATCCTCATGACGCGGGCTTCTTCATCATCAGCGCATTGCGCACGGTGCGGCAAACCACTTCGTCACGCTGATTGTAGCCGAGGTGCTCGAACGTCACGATGCCCTGGGTCGGGCGCGACTTGCTTTCGCGCAGCGCCAGCACCTTCGTTTCGCTGCGGATCGTGTCACCCGCAAACACCGGCCTGGGGAAGGTCGTTTCCGTCATCCCGAGATTGCCGATGGTGGTGCCAAAGGTCGTGTCCTGCACCGAAAGGCCGATCACCAGCCCCAGCGTGAACATGGAATTCATCAGTGGCTTGCCGAATTCCGTCGTCTCGCAATAGGCGTGATCGATGTGAATCGCCGCCGGGTTATAAGTGAGCGAGGAATAAAGCATATTGTCCATGTCCAGCACGGTGCGGCGTACCTCATGCCTGAAGACCTGGCCTTCGCTGAATTCGTCGAAATACAAACCTGCCATGGAACTCTCTCTCCGTCAGTCCTTGCGGCCCAGAATCGAAACCGCCGCGATATTGTTGTAAGGCGCACCGCCCAGATTGTGAGTCAAACCGAACTTCACATTGGCGCGCTGGCGTTCCCCGGCGCGTTCGAGCAGCTGATTGTACACTTCATAGGCCATGCGCAGGCCCGATGCCCCCACCGGATGGCCAAAACATTTGAGCCCGCCATCGAGCTGGCAGGGAATAGCGCCATCAGCGTCATAGCGCCCGTCCAGAATGTCCATCGGCGCACGGCCCGGATCGGACAGGCCCAGGTCTTCCATCACCGCCAGTTCGGTAACGGAGAAGCAATCATGCACTTCGGTCATGGACAGATCCGCGCGCGGATCGGAAATGCCGGCTTCGGCATAGGCGCGCCGGGCCGCAATCTGCGTGTTGATCAGCGATGCCCCGTCCCATTCGCCAAACTGCATCTCGCTGCCGTTGCTACCGGCCAGCTGGATCGCCTTGATCGTCACCGGGTTGTCGATGCCCAGTTCGCGGGCAATCTCCGGCGTGGTGACGATGGCCGCCGCCGCACCGTCCGACACGCCGCAGCAATCGAACAGCCCCAGCGGATCGGCGATCAGTGGCGCATTCAGGATCTTGTCCATGTCAATTGCGGCGCGCAGATGCGCCTTGGGCGATTTCGCGCCGTTCTGGTGGCTCTTCCACGAAACATGAGCCATCGCGCGCTTCAGATCGGCAGGGTCAACGCCGTATTTGGCGCAATAGGCCCCGGCGAGCTGGGCGAAATTGCCGGGCGCCGAACCATAGGGCATCCACAGGTCGTTCAGCAGGCCCTTGGTCTTGAGCGGCAGACCGCCATAGCCGGTGTCCTTCAGCTTCTCGACCCCGATGGCCAGCGCGATATCCGCCGCACCGGCCGCCACCGCATAAGTCGCACCGCGCAGCGCCTCCGTCCCGGTGGCGCACATGTTTTCGACGCGCGTGACCGGAATCTGCCCGAGC
This sequence comes from Novosphingobium sp., assembly GCA_024236235.1. GTDB lineage: Bacteria > Pseudomonadota > Alphaproteobacteria > Sphingomonadales > Sphingomonadaceae > JACKKV01. The sequence goes on from JACKKV010000004.1 coordinate 96,034, forward strand.
CGCAGCGCATGCGCGGCCGGAAGCGAACTGTTGCCGACGTTGATATCGTCAAGTGCGTTGCCGACCCAGATCGCGTCAATCCGCTCGCGTTCCACCCCCGCATCGGCCAGCGCTTCACTGAAGGCCTCGACCATCAGGTCTTCGGCGCTCGCTTCCCAGCGTTCGCCAAAGCGCGTGCAGCCCATGCCGATGATGGCGACCTTGTCCTTGATACCGCTGGCCATCAATTGTCTCCCAGCAAGGGCCGCGACAGCGGGGCGGCCTTCCAGAAATAGGTGCGGAAACCGAGCGCGCGGTTCTGCGACTTGATGCGCGGGCGCATCATCACCCGGTCACCGACGGCAAAGCCATTGTCCGGACGATTGACCATCTCCATCAGCAGGCGCGCGCCATTGTCGAACTGCACCAGCCCGTAATCGAGCGGCGGATCGGGATGATAGGTCAGCCGGTCAGCGGTCACTGAAACGATCCGCGCCTGATCTTCGGCCAGTCGCACATCCTCATAGGTTTCAGGGCCGCTGGCGGCAGGATTGACAGGGATCGCGCTCTTGGGAAACTGCACATTGCCGTGGCTGTCCCGCCCGCCGATAAATCCGGTGATGTCGCGCCCGACCCGCTCCATCATCGAAGCCTGCGCTTTCAGGCCGAATTCGGCGCGCATCCCCCAGTCAAGATCGACTGAACCTGACAGGTTGAGAAAACGCAGAAAATCGCCCAGCAGGCGCCCTTCGGCCAGGCCTGCGGCCATCGCCGCAGCGCCCGGCACCGCGCCCGTCACTTCGAACAGCAGCACATCGACCCCGCTGCCGAACCCGGCGAGCAGGACGATGTCGCCCGGCTTCGCTTCGGCAAACGCAAGGCCCAGCCCGTACAGCGCATGCGCCGCGCCCAGATCGCCCGCTTCGTCGGACAGCCGTTCGCAGTGATTGGGAGCCGCGATGCCCAGCTTCTTTGCCGCCGCGCGCCAGCATCCGCCCGCCGGTTCAGCGCAGGCCGCCTGCGCGATCGCGCTGCCTTCGATGCCGGCCGCCTCACACGCTGCGCGAATCGCGGGAATGAACATCTCCGCCACGGCGATGTCACGGATGAAGCGTTCTTCGTACACATAGGGATAGGGCTGATCGCGCGAAACATAGCGGTCAACCAGATCATGGCTGATCGAGGCATGTCCGATCAGCCGGGCAGCGCCCTCTGCCCCCGTGCGTACTGCCGCAGCGCCATCACCATAGGCGAGCTGCGCAGCGCTGCCGGCCTGAGTGACGCGCTTTTCCGCAGCGGTGACCAGTTCGTCCGCTCCGCCAAGCAGCGAATCGAGCAGCGCGCTGGTGCCCGCGCGGCGCGCATTGGCCGCATCGGTTGTGCGCACGCTGCGCGGCAGGGCGAGGTAATCCAGCACGATCCCCGCCTGCGAGCGATCGGAAAAATAGGCGGAAGTGGAGGCGAAACGCAGCGCGGCAGGGGCTGTGGCGACCAGTGCGCGGGCCGATTCGGCGGCCATCGTCACCGGGTCTTCATCCCAGTCGGCAACGGCACGCGTCCCCTTGCGCGGCATGGCCAGACCCGACCACGCATAGTTCCTGGCGGCGGTCTTCCGGTCGAGCCGAAGGAGAGGAAGATATCCCCCAATTCCCGAGATACAGGCTTTTTGCATCGTCTCCCAATCTCCAAACCGGGGCTTGCCCGGACCCATTTCATCAAGCCGCTTGACAGCTGCGGTGCATTTCGTAAACAAGTTGACTATCACTTGGCAAGAGCTAAATGGGCTGCGTGCCGCAGGAGAGGTTGATGGACATTTTTCGTAACGATGTGCTGGCAGGCAAGAACATCCTGGTGACGGGCGGCGGTGGCGGCCTGGGCAAGGAAATCGCCACTGCACTCTCCGCCAAACACGCCAAGGTGCATATCTGCGGTCGCCGCCAGGCGATGCTGGATGAAACCGCGGCGGCCATTTCGGAAACGACCGGACACAAGGTCCATGCGCATGCCTGCGACGTGCGCGATGCGGACGCGGTGGACGCGATGATCGAGGGCATCTGGCAGGACCAGCCGCTGACCGGCCTCATCAACAATGCCGCCGCCAATTTCATTTCGCCGACCAAGGATCTGAGCGCACGCGGCTTTCGCGCCATCACCTCCACCGTCATGGACGGCAGCTTTCACGCCACGCTGTCGTGCGGCAAACGCTGGATCGAACAGGGCCTGAAAGGTTCGGTAGTATCCAATCTCGTCACCTGGGTGTGGACGGGCTCGGCCTTCGTCGTCCCTTCCGCCATGGCCAAGACCGCGCTGCATGCGATGACCATGTCGCTGGCTTCCGAATGGGGGCCTTACGGCATCCGCCTCAACGCCACAGCGCCCGGCCCCTTCCCCACCCCCGAAGCGTGGGAAAAACTCAACCCCCTGCCCGATACGCAGAGTTCGGCCACCAATTGCGACACGATCCCGATGCGCCGGTTCGGGCAGATGCCTGAACTGACCAATCTGATCACCTTCCTGCTTTCCGACGGGTGCGATTTCCTGACGGGGCAGACCATCGCGGTGGACGGCGGGCAGCATCTGGCCGCGCCCAGCACTTTCGCCGATCTTACCAACCTTACACCGGATCAATGGCAGGCCGCGCGCGACGCGATCGAAGCCTCCACCGCCAAATCCAAAGCCGCACAGAAGCAGGGCTGAATATCATGATCGAACGCAGTCTTTTCACATCCGAACATGAAATGTGGCGCGATTCCGTCCGCAAATTCATGGAACAGGAAGTCGTCCCCCATCACGACCAGTGGGAAAAGGACGGCATCGTGCCGCGCGACCTGTGGCTGAAAGCGGGTGAAGCGGGCATGCTGTGCTGCACCGTACCGGAAGAATTCGGCGGGATCGGCGCGGACTATCTCTATGACGTGGTGGTATTCGAGGAATTGTGGCGCGTGGGCACCAGCGGTCCCGGCTTCCTGATTCACACCGATCTCGTCGCCAGCTACATCCTCGCCTTCGGCACAGACGAACAGAAGCAGCAGTGGCTGCCCAAAATGGTGACGGGCGAAGCCATCGGCTCGCTCGGCATGACCGAACCGCACGCCGGTTCCGATCTCAAGGCGATCAAGACCAAGGCCGTGCGCGACGGTGACGATTACGTCATCAACGGCCAAAAGGTGTTCATCTCGAACGGCCAGATGTGCGACATTCTGGTGCTGGCCACCAAGACAGACAGCGATGCGGGCGCCAAGGGCGTCACCCTGTTCCTGGTCGACACCAGCCTGCCCGGCTTCAAGCGCGGCCAGAATCTCGAAAAGCTCGGGATGAAGGCGCAGGACACTTCGGAATTGTTCTTTGAAGATCTGCGCGTCCCGGCCAGCGCCATGCTCGGCCAGGAAGGCGAAGGCTTCAAGATCATGATGACCAAGCTGGCGCAGGAACGCCTCGCCCAGGCGATCCGTTCGGCCACGGTGACCGAGACGGTCATCGAATGGACAGTCGATTACACGAGCGAGCGCAAGGCGTTCGGCCAGACGATCGCCGATTTCCAGAACACGCAATTCGTGCTGGCTGACCTCAAGGCGCGGGCGGTGATGGCACGTGTCTTCACGGACAAGTGCATCGAATTGTTCATGGCGGGCAAGCTTGACCCGGTCGATGCGGCCATGGCCAAGATGACCACGTCGGAACTGCATTGCGAAGCGGTGGACAAGTGCCTGCAGCTGTTCGGCGGCTGGGGCTATATGTGGGAATATCCGATCTGCCGGGCCTATGCCGATGCGCGCATCGTCAAGATCGCGGGCGGATCGATCGAGATCATGAAGACGATCATCGCGCGCGACATGTTCAAGGGCAAACTCGGGCGGAAATAGTGGTTTCGTCCTACTCTCCCTTTGACGGCCGGGAATCGGTCGATACTGCTGGCAGCGAATTGTCAGGAGCATCGCCCGTGCAAAAAGAACTCGACGCCTATCTTCGCTTCGGCTTCCTGATCCACGATGTGTCGCGCCTGCGCCGGATCGTGGTGGACCGGGCGCTGAAGCCGCTGGGAATTACCCGTTCGCAGTGGTGGGTACTGGCCTTCCTGTCGCGCCGCGACGGGATGACCCAAACTGCACTGGCGGCTGATCTCGACCTCACCAAGGTGGCGATCGGCGGGCTGGTTGACCGCATGGAGCAGGCGGGGTTTGTCGAACGGCGGGCTGATGAACGCGATGCGCGCGCGCGCCGCGTCTATCTTACTGACGCCGGGCAGACACTGGTCCGCGAAATCAGGAAGAGCGTGGAAGCAGTCGAAAGCGAAATCCTCGATGCGCTTCCCAGTGACGAACTTGATGCCGCCGCAAAGACGCTGGTCAAGCTGAAACGGCGACTTCTCGATCTGGTCGGCGGTATCGCTGACGAATAGCGGGCCACGCCCGCAGCTTTTTACCGACGGAGGAATTTGTGAAGGGACTTGAAGGAAAAGTCGCGGTTGTCACGGGTGGCGGGCAAGGTATCGGGCGTGCGCTCGTGCTGCGCCTGGCCGAAGAAGGGTGCAAGGTCGCCATCTTCGACCTCAGCACCGAAGCGGGCGAGGAAACCGCCAAGCTGGCCGGAAGTGCCACAGTCAAGACCTACCAGGTCGATGTGAGCGATTATGATGCCGTTCAGGCCGCTGTCGAAGCGGTTGAAAGCGACCTCGGCCCCATCTGGGCGCTGGTCAACAACGCCGGCTGGGACAAGGTGCAACCGTTCCTGACCACTACGCCCGATCTGTGGGACAAGATCATCGCGATCAATCTCAAGGGCAATCTCAACACGCATTTCGCGGTGGCCGGCAAGATGGCCGCGCGCGGCGGCGGGCGGATCATCAACATCGCGTCCGATGCAGCCCGCGTGGGCACCAGCAACGAAGCGGTCTATTCGGCCTGCAAGGGCGGGCTGATCGCCTTTACCAAGTCGATCGCACGCGAACTGGCGCGCAAGGGCGTTCTGGCCAACTGCGTCTGCCCGGGACCGACCAACACCCCGATGATGCAGGCCACGCTGGGCGAAGGCCCGGAAGCGGAAAAATGGAAGGACGCGATGGTGCGCGGCGTTCCGGTGAAGCGCATTGGCGAACCGGAAGATTATGCCGGCATGGTCGCGCTGCTCGCTTCGGACGACGGTTCCTACATCACCGGCCAGGCGATCTCGATCTCCGGCGGTCTGACAATGGTCTGACCCCGGCATGGCCACGAACCCCGCCGTTCCCAAGGGTTTTACCCTCGCCGCCCCGACCAATCCCTATTGGGAACAGTTTGGCGACGTCTATGTCGACAAGGCGGGGTTGCGGCTGGGTTTCGTGGTCCAGCCGCATCACTGCAACCCGGTGGAAAGCCTGCATGGCGGCGCATTGGCAAGCTTTGCCGATATGCAGTTGATGGCCCTGCCGGAACACACTGACGCACCGGAAATGCACGCCCCCACCGTCTCGCTGGACGTGGATTTCCTCGCGCCGGCCCGATGCGGGGACTGGGTGGAAGCGCAGATACGGATTGACAAGATCACGCGCCGGTTCGTTTTTCTCAGCGCCCTGATCTCGGCCAGGGGCCAGATCATCGCCCGGTCCACCATCCTCTACCGCAATAATGACAAGACAGGATACCCACTGACATGAGCGAACAATTCGAAGACATCATCTATGAAGTACGCGGCCGCGCCGCGTGGGTCATCATCAACCGCCCCAAGCTTTACAACGCCTTCCGCGCGCAGACGATGGAAGAACTGATCACCGCCTTCAAGATGGCGGCCGACGATCGCAACGTCTCCTCGGTCGTGCTGACCGGCGCGGGCGACAAGGCCTTCTGCACCGGCGGTGACCAGAGCGCCAAGGACGGCCAGTACGACGGTCGCGGCATCGTCGGCCTGCCGATTGACGAATTCCAGTCGATCATTCGCGACATTCCCAAGCCGGTGATCGCGCGCATCAACGGGTTCGCCATCGGCGGCGGCAATGTTTTCGCCACGCTGTGCGACCTGTCGATCATGGCTGACACGGCCAAGCTGGGCCAGGTCGGGCCTAAGGTCGGCTCAGTCGATGCGGGCTGGGGAACGGCCTATCTCGCGCGCCACGTGGGTGACAAGAAGGCCCGCGAAATCTGGTATCTCAACCTGCAATATTCGGCGCAGGAAGCGCTGGAGATGGGCCTCGTCAACAAGGTCGTGCCCGCCGCCGAACTGGACGATGCGGTGAACGAATGGACCCAGATTCTGGGCGAACGTTCTCCCACGGCGCTGGCGCTGGCCAAGCGTTCGTTCAATGCCGACAGCGACAATATCCGCGGCATCTCCATGCTCGCGCTCAATTCCGTGAAGCTTTATTACGATACGGACGAATCCAAGGAAGGCATGCGCGCCTTCCACGAAAAGCGCACGCCTGACTTCCACAAATACGTGAAGTAAGGCCTGCTGATGTCCCAGCCGCGCCGCCTGCAAGCAGGGGAACTCGCACAGGTTCTGCCCCCCGGCGGACTCACGCTGGTTTCCTCCTGCTCGGCGGAGAGCGACCTGCTCGCCGCCGAGGTGGCGGCAGCAGGCGGCGCGCTGGACGACATGGCATTTTCCGGCATTTTCGTGCCCGGACTCAACCGCAAGGACTGGCGCGCGGGCGAACGCAGCCGGGTGCTGAGCTTCTTCATGACACCGCAGCTCAGGGAACTGGGCCACCGGCTGGAATTCCTGCCGATCTGCTATCAGGATGTGGTTGCGCTCTATCGCGCCCGTCGGCCCACCGCCGCGCTGTTCATGTGCAGCCCGCCTGATGCAAACGGCAATTGCAGCTTCGGCACAGAGGTTTCCTTCATTGCCGATTTCTGGCGCGATGTGCCGGTACGGATCGCGCATATCAATCCGGCCATGCCCCGCACCCCGGGCGATGTCGGCATCCCCTTCAGCGAACTGACCGCATATTATGAAGGCGAACAGGCGCTGCGCGGCACGCCGGATTCGCCGCCCGACGCGGTTTCGCAGCAGATCGCTGCGCATATCCTCCCCTATATCGAAGATGGCGCCACGCTGCAGACGGGGCTGGGCAAGATCCCCGATGCCGTGCTTGACGGGCTGGCGGATCGCCGCAACCTGCGCATGCATACCGGCCTGATCGGCGACGGCGCACTGCGGCTGGTGCAATCGGGCGCGATGGCGGATGGCCCGTCAGCACTGGTGGGCGTCGCCATCGGCAGCGAGGCGCTGTACGCCGGGCTCGATAACCCCCATTTCCAGTTTCGACCGATCTCGCAGACTCATGACCTCAAGCTGCTGGGCACGATTGACCGGCTGGTGACCATCAATTCCGCGCTGGAAGCCGATCTGTTTGGCCAGGTCTATGCCGAAATCACGCCCAAGGGCGCCATGTCCGGTCCGGGCGGGGCCAGCGATTATGCCCGCGGCGGGCGGCTGAGCCCGCATGGCCTGCGGATCATCGCCTTTCCGTCTACCGCAGCCAAGGGCACGGTCAGCCGCATCATTTCGCCGTTTGCGGCGGGCGGGCCAGTTTCACTCAGCCGCTGGGACGTGGACCTGATCGTGACCGAACATGGCGTAGCGGACATCAGGGGCAAGGGGTATGATGCGCGGGCCGAAGCGCTGATCGCCATCGCCGATCCCGCTCATCGCGACAATTTGAACAACACGTGGCGCGAAATCGCCGCCCGTCTGTAAATCGGAGAGGACAGTTCAATGGCCAAGCAGAAAGTCATCATCAGTTGCGCGATCACGGGCTCGATTCACACCCCGTCGATGTCGGAATATCTCCCTGTCACCGCCGCTGAAATTGCGGAAAGCGCGCTGGGCGCGGCTGAAGCCGGCGCGGCCATCGTCCATCTCCATGCACGCGACCCCGAAACCGGCAAGCCTGTGCATACGCCCGAGGATTTCAAACCCTTCCTCGACGTCATCAAGCAGGGTTCGAATGTTGTGGTGAACCTGACCACGGGTGCATCGCCTTACATGCCGGTTGAGTACCGTGTGAAGCCCGCTGAAGTGTGGCAGCCCGAAGTTGCAAGTCTCAACATGGGGTCCATGAATTTCGGCCTGTTCCCGATGCTCAAGCGGTACAAGGAGTTCAAGCATGACTGGGAACCGGAAATGCTTGAAGGTTCGCACGACCTCGTTTTCCGCAACAGTTTCAAGGACATTCGCTACGCACTGGAAACGCTGAACGCCAGCGGCGCACGCTACGAATTCGAATGCTATGACACCAGCCACCTCTACAACCTGCACTACTTCTGGCAGGAAGGGCTGGTGAAGGCCCCGCTGTTCATCCAGACCTGCTTCGGCCTGCTGGGTGGCATCGGTGCGCATCCCGAAGATGTGATGCACATGAAGCGCACGGCCGATCGCCTGTTCGGCGACAACTACAAGTGGTCAGTGCTGGCAGCTGGTGCCAACCAGATGCGCGTGGCCGCGATGGCCGCCAGCATGGGCGGCCATGTGCGCGTGGGGCTGGAAGACTCGCTGTGGCTGGGCGCGGGTCAATTGGCGAAGACCAACGCCGAGCAGGTCACCAAGGTTCGCCAGATCATCGAAGGGCTGGGTCTGGAAATCGCCACGCCTGATGATGCGCGCGAAATTCTGCAGCTCAAAGGCGGCGACAAGGTCGCCTTCTGAATCCTTCACAGCATATTCAAGACCCTCAGGATCCCTAAGGTATGAGCATTCCCCAACTCACCCAGTTTCGCATCGAACCCCAGGCCAACGGTCTGGTGCATTTCGTGTTCGACGCGCCGCGTTCGATGAACGTCTTTTCCAACGCCGCGATTGCCGAACTGGGTATTTTCGCGGACTGGTTGAAGGACAGCGACGCAAAGGGCGTGGTCGTCCGTTCGGGCAAGTCCAACGGGTTCTGTGCCGGGGCGGACCTGACGGAACTGGCAGAAGCCTATGAAATGATCGTCGCCGCGCGACCGGAAGAACGTTTCGACATCGCCTTCAACCACTTCTTCCCGCTCAGCCATGCGATCCGCAGGCTGGAACGCAGCGGCAAGCCGGTCGCGGCGGCTATCGCCGGGGTCGCACTGGGCGGTGGCTGCGAGTTGGCTATGGGCGCGCATTACCGCGTTCTGGCCGACAGCCCGCGCGCCATGATGGGCCTGCCCGAATTCGCCGTCGGCCTGCTGCCGGGCGCGGGCGGTACCCAGCGCGTTACCCGCCTGCTGGGTGTGGAAGCCGGGCTGGAAGTGCTGCTAAAAGGCCGGAATTATGCGGGCCAGGAAGCAGTCGATGTCGGCCTCGTTCACCGGCTCGTGCCGGAAGGCCAGGAAGTGGCCGCTGCAGAAGCATGGCTGCTGTCGTCTGACGCCAGCTGTATGCAGCCGTGGGACCATGCCGATCACGTTCCGGCCACCCATGCCGATTATGCAGCGGTCATCGAACGCCACCGCGCGCTCGAACTGGCGCAGATGCTTGGTCATATTCCCGCCCCGCTGGCAATTCTCGACTGCGTCGAGCTGGGCCTGATGCAACCCATGGACGGGGCGATCCGGGCCGAAATGTCCGTCTTTTCGGGTCTGATCACCCGCCGTGAACCGCGCAACATGATCCGCGCATCGTTTCTCGGTAAACAGGCCTTCGACAAGGCGCGTAAGGCCGACGCCATCCCACCCGCCGTGCAGGACGCCGCGACCCGGGCGAAGGTCGCCGTGGCAACCGCGCTGGCCAAATATCCCGCACTGGGCACGGCCGGGTTCGCCAAAGGCATTCCGCCCGTGCAATCGCGCGTCGCTCGTGGCTATTGGGCGGAAGGCATTGGCGAAGGCGCGGCGCAAGCACGCCAGGGACTGGCCGCGCTCAAATCCGCGCTGGCGCCAATTGCGGCAGAACTATCCGATGATGAGCGCTTGATCTTCGATCACATGCTGGTGCGCGAAGGGACCGTGCCTGCCTATCTGGGCGGCAGCTACGGCATCCTGGACGAAGACTGGGGTTAGACCGGGTTCCCTTCCCCATCGGAAACGCGGGCCAGCAGCGTGCCTTCATTGCTGCCGGTGAACAGCGCCGCGAAGGTTTCCGGCAGCTGTTCCAGGCCGGCTCGCACATCCTCGCGATGCGCGAGCAGGCCCTGATCGTTCCATTGGCCAAGTGTTTCGAGCGCCTCGGGAATCCGCTCCATATGATGGCGGGCAAGGAAGCCTTCAATCCTGATCCCACCGTAAATCAGCCGCATCATGTCGATCGGCGGGGCGGTGATCGCACGTCCTGAATCGTAGGCCGCGATCTGGCCGCACAGGATGATCCGCCCGGCCTGCCGCATCCGCGCCGCCGCCGTTTCCAGGATCGCGCCGCCGACATTGTCGAAATAGATGTCGACTCCTTCCGGCACGATCGCGTCCAGCCGGGCAGGTATGTTCTCCGCCTTGTAGTCAATCACATGGTCTACGCCGCATTCCTCGCGCAACCAGCGCAATTTGTCCGGGCCACCCGCGAGACCAATCACCTTGCAGCCGAGAATGCGCCCGATCTGGCAGACGATCGAACCGACCGAACCCGCCGCGCCCGACACCAGCAGCACCTCGCCCGCCTTGGGCTGCCCGATCGGCATAAGTCCGCAATAGGCGGTGACCGCATTGATCCCCAGCACGCCCATTGCATCGACCGAACTGGTCCCTTCCGGAATCAGGCGATACCCGGCGGAAGGATCGACCCATTGCTGGTCCTGCCAGCTGCCCGTCCCGAACAGGCGCGCACCGATGGGGAAATCCGGATTGTTGCTCTCGACGATCACGCCGAGCGCGGGGGCCAGCACGGGGTCGCCAATCTCCACCACCGGGTGATAGGAATCGCGCGCACCGCTGATCCAGTTACGGATCGTCGGCGCGCAGAGCAGCAGCTCCCACTGAACCAGTACCTGTCCCGGCGCGCCCTGCCCACGACGGTCCGGGCTGACGCGATATTCGAAGCACGAACGGCCGACTGGTCCGGTCGGCCGCCTGGCCAGCAGCCATTGGCGATTGCTCATGCATTATCCTTTCAAGGCCGGCTGGCCAATTACCCAGTCGCAGGAGCGAGCACGACCTGAAATTGCGAATTGCCTTCGCGCAGCTTCTTCACCTCGGCATATTCCGGAGAGTGCCAGAAGCCTTCAGCCGCTTCCATCGACGGGAAACTCAGCACACCCACGGTCTGCCACGGCCAGTCGCCTTCCAGCACGACTGGTGGCGTTCCCCGCCCGATCAGCTTGCCGCCATGCGCGGCGATCAGCGGCTGGACCGCTTCGACATAGGGACCGAAGGCTTCCGCATCGTCGATCCGGGCCATGACGATCAGATATGCGCTCACGCCCTTATTCGCCGAAACAGGCATGCGCGAAATCGGCAATCTCGTTCATCGCTTCACTCGCAGCTTGCAACATCGGGAAGAAAGGGAAAATGTGGATCTGGTCATCATAAAGCGACAGGCGCACACGGCCCTTCGCCTCGGCGATGCTCGTGGCCATGCGCACGGAATCGTCGCGCAACGCCTCAGTCGAGCTGGCCATCAGCAGAATCGGTGGCAGTCCGTGGTGCTGTCCCCACAATGGTGAGGCCAGTGGATGATCGTGCGGATCACGCTCGCCGATATAGACCGCACCCATGCCAACGATCAGTTCGCGAGCGATCAGTGGATCAGTGTCGATATTCGCGCTGCCCCCTTCCCCGGCCAGATCAAGTAGCGGCCCGATCCCGATCCCGCCAACCGGCAAGGCCAGACCACGATCTCGCGCGTTCATCAGTGTCGCCATGCATAACCCGCCACCAGCGGAATCTCCGCTCAGCAGCAAATTGTCCGCGCCGGTCTGAGCCAGCGCCCATTCATAGACGGCAAGCCCATCTTCTGCGGCTGCGGGATACGGATTTTCCGGTGCAAGGCGATAGTCGGGCAATATGACCGGAGCATTGGCCGCCTTCGAAAGTCGGCCAGCGAACTCGCGATAAGCGTTGGCGGAACCCATCACATATCCACCAGAATGGTAATGTATGACCAGCCGATCGGCCCGCGCACCCGGCGCGGTCACTTTCAGGCACGGCACACCCCCGCAATCCAGCGCCTCGATGACCAGATCGGTGGGCAGCGCAAGCTTGGCCGCCATCTCTTCAAACCCGGCACGCCATTGGTCGATCGGCGCGTCCGTCGCTTCAGGCGTTGCAGCCCGGAACATGGCCAGAACCTCAGCCTTTGCGGATTCATCGCTCATTCTTGGGCTTCCTCTGCAACTTCGGCCGGGCCAGTTCCCGATTCCATTTCGGGCAAGCTAGTCAGCACCTGACCGCTTGGCAAGGATTAGCCAAGTCGAAAATGACTCGCCTTTTTTGCCTGTCTCGGGCTAGGAGGCAACGCAGCGAAACCCGGGATCTGGAGGAATGCATGGCTGGACGGCTTGAAGGCAAGGTTGCGATCATCACTGGCGCGGCACAGGGGCAGGGTGCCCATGAAGCGCGGGCGTTCATCGCCGAAGGCGCGAAAGTCATGCTGACTGACGTCAAGGACGGCGTGCTGGACCTGGCCAGGGAACTGGGTGAAGCCGCGCGCGGAATGAAGCATGACGTGTCAGACGAGGACCAGTGGAACGCAGTCGTGGCCGAAACGCTCGCCGCCTTCGGCAAGGTCGATATTCTGGTCAACAATGCGGGCATCTTCGCCCCCGGTGCGGTGACAGAGACGACCAAGGCCAGCTACGTCGCCCACTTTAACGTAAACCAGCTCGGCACCTTCCTGGGCATGAAGGCCGTTATCCCGGCGATGAAGGCCAATGGCGGCGGTTCGATCATCAACATCTGTTCCGGTGCGGGTCAGCGCGGCTATCCGGACATGATCTCTTACCTGTCCACCAAATGGGCCGTGCGCGGGATGACAAAGGGAACGGCGCGCGAACTGGCTTCGTTCAACATCCGTGTCAATTCCGTTCACCCCGGCATCATCGATACGCCAATGATTGGCGGAACAGCGGGTGACGCCAAGTTGATGAAAGGAATCATCGCCTCCGTCCCGCTGGGCAGGATCGGCACCACGGAAGATGTAGTGGAGCCGGTAATTTACCTGGCGTCAGATGCTTCCAGCTATGTCACCGGTGCAGAGATGACCATGGATGGCGGCACCGGACTCTGAGTCCGGACTCAACCTCAGATACGGTAGAAACGGGCCGCGTTGTCATGAAACAGCGCGGCCTTTTCAGTGGTTCCTGCACCGGCAGACATGCGCTTGAACGCATTCCACAAGGTCACATAGCTGCACATCGCCTTGTCGACGGGAAAATTGCTTTCGAAGACGCAACGCTCGACGCCGAACAGGTCCACTGTCGCATCGAACCATGGCTGCCAGGCCTGAGCCAGTTCCTGTGATGAAGGCGGCTTGGGCCGCTCGTGCCAACGCGCACCGGTGATGATCATACCCAGCCCGCCCGTTTTCACATAGACGTTCGGGCAAAGCGCCAGTTCGGCCAGCGACTCTCGCCACTGGGCAAACCGTTCTTCCTCGCGCCCTTCATACCAGCCCACACCGATAGGCGTCCCATAGTGATCAAGCATGATCGGAAGGTTCGGCATGGCCCGCGCCAGCTCCGTCAGTTCCGGTATCTGCTCATGGTAAAGCATGGCCTCGAAGTGCAGGCCGCGCCGCTGCAACAGGCGAAGCCCTTCTCGATAGGCCGGGTCCGCCATCAGATATCGCCGCGCCGGACGCAGCACGATTCCATCAGGGAAATGGCTGTCATAACTGACGCTGTGGCGAATGCCACGCAACCTGCCGCCCGATGCTGCTTCATGCGTGTCCAACACAAGCGCCAGCCGGTCCCCCAGCGTAAGGTCGGCATAAGGCACGATGGCCGCGCATGGCCTGTAAGCCAGATCCTGAGATTGAGCCGCATCGGCGAAAGCGGCTACCTTTTCGGTTTCGCCAACGCTGCGCAACTCCTCCGGTCCTTCGGCACGATAGCCAAAGCCGGCTTGGACCAGAATGGTAGCCACAACATTGTGACCGGATCTCACATCTGCGGTCAGTTCATCGAGCAGGTAGGAATGACCACCTTCCTCCCACAGGTGATGATGCGCATCGATGATTGGCAGTTCGGGTTCGAGCGCGGTTTCCTCATGCATCGCAAGCCAGGCCGCGTCAGGCGGCGGGTAGCGATATCGCCCCGTGATATCCAGACCCACTGCCTATAACCGAGATGGCGGATTGACGGGATCGAGCAGGACCATTGCCCTGTCCAGCATGGCGGCAACCGATTTGCTCAGATCCTTTGGTTTGCGCATCATAAGCCAGGTAATGATCATCTGATTCACAGCACCAATCATGATCGCGGCAGTCTCGTAGTGATTGTGACCGGCAGGCCATTCGCCGCGGATCTCGCCCATCCGGATCGCGCGGATCAAGATGCGCACGTAATCGTCAAACAGATCCTTGATTTCGCCCTGCGCGATGGAAACGCTTGGCCATATCTCGAGGTAAAGCGATCGCGCCCAGTCAGGATTTCTCCGTGCGAAATCGGCCGACAGGTAAAGGTAGTTCCAGACGTGATCGTAGGCGGTCGACTTCTTCTCTGACAGCGCCCGATATTCTTGGAAAAAACGGCACAGATGCGCAACCGGCACCGCATGCGCGATTTCTTCCTTGCCCGAATAATATTCATAGATGGTGGAAATCGGGATGCCGGCTTCGGCGGCGATGTCGGAAATGCGCGCAGACGAGAGGCCGTCCCGCGCAAACACCCGCATGGCAGCCCGCAAAATTTCCTTTTCGCGCTGGCGACTTCGGTCCTGCTTGCGTGTGCTTTCCGGCATGCACCGAGCAATCAAGCGGTCGATGCTATCCAGCCATTCAGCGTCCGAAAACTCTTTTTCCGCCAACGCCCCCTCCCTGCCCAATCGACTTCTCCTTGTCCGGCAAAGGCGCGAAGCTAGCCGAGACGGCACCAAAAACAAAGCGCTTAAAGAGCAGAAGCATTGCCGCCCGAACAAGAGCGTAACCCGAAATTCCTTCTTGTTTTTGGCGCAGCAAGATGCTCTGCTCTCCTGCAGCAGGAGATGGGCGAGGAACGATGGAATGGAAACTTCCCGGCTGGGCCAGCCATAGCGGTACCATTGCGCTGGGAAAGGGCGCGACGGCGAACGACCCCGGGGCGCGGCAACTGGTTCTGGAACGTGTGGCGCGCTATTGTTGGGCCTATGACGAACGGCGGGCGGACCTGCTGGAGGACTGCTTCACCGAAGACGGCGTATGGGAAGGCAACGTGCTGGACAAGGTACCGATCGGCCCCTTCGCCACGCGCAGCGCCATCGTCGGCTGGCTGACAGGTTTCTGGCCGCACCAGCACGATCAACGGCGCCACATGTTGCTGAATAATATAATCGAACAGATTGACCGCGAAAGTGCGACAACGCTGAGCTATCTTCTGCTGATGTCGAGCACCGGAGAAACCTCGAAGATCGAATGCACCGGCTTTTACCGCTGCAATTTGCGCAACGAAGGCGATGCGTGGCGGATCGAACGGATGACGGCCTGTTTCGATGCCCCGTTCTGGCCGGGTGCGCTGGAGCGGCTAAGCGAACGCGGCCGTCGTCGCCACGGGGTTCTGGACCGCTGACACGGCCATGCATGCACCCCTGACCCAATCGTTCTGGCCCGCCACCGCTGACGGGGAATTGTTCGACAGGAACTGCGGCGATGTGTTGCAGGAAGCAGCTCTGCGCGATCCCGACCGGATCGCCCTGATTGATCCGGGTGACGAGCGTGCCGGGCTCCGCCGCTGGACCTATGCGCAGCTTTTGCACGAATCCATGCGTGCAGCCGCCCTGCTGGCACCGCGCTTTCCGCCCGGAACACATGTCGCGCTGTTCGCTGCCAACAGCGCGGAATGGGTGTTCGTGCAATTCGGCGCAGCCTTGGCCGGGCTCGTACTGGTTACCGTGAACCCCGCCAGCAATGCGGCGGAACTGGCCTATATTCTCAAACAATCGCGCGCACGCGCTGTGCTGCACCAGAGCATATATCGCGGACGGAAGCTTGGCGAACTGGTACGTGATGCCTGTGCGCTGGAAGGTCTGAAGCCGGAACTGGTTGCCGCGATTGACGATCCGGCGTGCTACCCGACCGAACCCGCAAATCCGGCATCGCTGCCACGGGTGGAACCGTGCAGTGCGGCGATGATCCAGTACACCTCGGGCACCACAGGCAATCCCAAAGGGGTGTTGCTGTCCCACCATTCGATTACCAATACCTCGCGCATCATGGCCGAGATCAAGGGCTTGGGGCGCGAGACGATCAACCTCTCCGTCGCCCCGCTGTTTCACACTGGCGGCTGTGTGGGTGGGGTGCTGGGCGCGGTGCAGATGGGATCGACCCTGATCGTCCAGCGGGCGTTCGAACCGGAATTGATGCTGGACCTGATCGAAGCTGAACAGGTTACCTATACTTTTGCCGTGCCCACGATGCTGATCGCCCTGCTCGAAGCGCAGCGGCTGCGTCCGCGCGACCTGTCTTCACTGGCCATGGTCTTTTCGGGCGGTTCCACCGTGCCGGTGGAGATCGTGCAACGCACCGAACGCGAATTCGGCGTGCGCCTGATCATCGGTTACGGGTTGACGGAAACATCCCCCGCAATCACGCATACCCGCCCCGGCGACAGCCCGCGCGACATCAGCGAGACGATCGGCCGCGCGATCCCGCTTGTTGAGGTCAAGATCGTCGATCCACAAAGCGGCGCGATCCAGCCGGTCAATGAGCCAGGTGAACTGTGCTGCCGGGGGTTCAACGTGATGCTGGGCTATTACGACATGCCGGAAGCGACCGCCGAAGCAATTGACGAGGACGGCTGGCTTCATACCGGCGATCTGTGCGCGATGGATGACCGCGGATATTGCCGTGTCACCGGCCGCCTCAAGGACATGATCATCCGGGGTGGGGAGAACATATATCCGCGCGAGATCGAGGAGGTGTTGATGACTCATCCTGCGATTGCATCGGTCGCGGTCTTTGGCATAGCGGACGATTACTGGGGCGAACAGGTCGCCTGCGCCTTCGTTCCTGCCATCGGCGCACAGCCGGATCCGGGCGAACTGGCTTCCTTTTGCCAGGCACGGCTGGCCCGCCACAAGACCCCCAAGTTCTGGTATTCGATGGCGGAGTTGCCGCTGACCCTTTCAGGGAAAATCCAGAAGTTTGCCCTGAGCGCAAGTGCCGCAAAAGGCGACCTGACCGCGCTTTGATCCTGCAAGCCTGCGTTTCGCTTGCGAACGGGGATTGCGCTTTCGCCGCATGAATTTATAGTGCGCATTAAATTATGACGAGGATTGCCGGAAGCTCATGAATCACCTTGCCAATATGCCCTTTTCCGGTCTTAGGGTCATTGACCTCAGCCAGATCTACAATGGCCCTTACGCGACCTATCTGATGGCGCTGGAAGGGGCGGAGGTGATCAAGGTGGAGCCCCCTGCAGGCGAACCGCTCCGCAAGCGCGCCGTGGTGGGCGGTGCGGGCCTGCCGTTTGCCATGCTGAACGGTGCCAAGCGGGCGATCACGCTCGACCTCAAGAGCGAGGAGGGCAAGCAGGCGCTGATGGAACTGACGGACAAGGCCGATGTATTGGTCGAAAATTTTTCGCCCGGGGTCATGGACCGGCTCGGCCTAGGTGCCGCTGTGCTGCAGCAGCGCAACCCGCGCCTGATCTATGCCGCCAGTTCCGGTTATGGTCGGGACGGGCCTTACAAGGCCTACCCGGCGATGGATCTCACCATGCAGGCCATGTCAGGCGCGATGTATGTCACCGGATTTCCCGATCGCGAGCCGGTCAAATGCGGGCCAGCCATTGCAGATTTCTTTGCCGGAATTCACCTTTACGGCGCGATCGCGACTGCGCTCTTCGAGCGCGAGCGCACCGGGCTTGCCCGACGTGTCGAAGTGACGATGCAGGATTCAATTTATGCCTCGCTCAGTTCCAATTTCGGCCTTGCCTGGTCGAAAGGCAGCGATGCGGAATTTGCCCGCACCGCCAACCGTCACGGCGGCCTCGCCGAATGCCCCTATAATGTCTATCCGACTGCCGACGGTCACATCGCTTTGATCTGCGCGCGGGACGAACACTGGCACCGGCTGGCCGAATTGATGGGTACGCCGGAACTCGCGCATGACCAACGCTATTATACGCTGAAGGAGCGCGTCGCCCGGATGGACGAAGTGGACGCATTGGTCAGCGCATGGACCGCGACCCTGCCGACCGGTGAAGTATTTGACCTGCTGATGAGCGCGCGGATCGCGTGTGCACCGGTCCGGACACTGGATCAGGTCATGGTGGATGAAAACATGCTGGCACGCGGATCGCTGATACAAGTCGACCACCCCGAATATGGCCGCATCACGGTGCAACAAACTCCGTTCCGGCTGGACGGCGCCATGCTGCGCGATCCGGAGCCGAGCGAAACGCTGGGCCAATCGACAGAAGATATACTGAGCGAACTGACGGAACTTGACGCCGGGCAGATCGCAAGGGCCGCCGGGCGCTGAACCGCCACTGGAAGGTTCGCACGAAAGGATTGACCCGGATCAAGGTATACCGCCATGAAAGCCGCATAATCCAAAATTGACTCGGCTTTTGGGACTGGATTGCGAAAGGAATGCACATGACACTCAAACGGATGCGCTTCGGAGCGTTCATCGCGCCTCACTTCCCCTCGAACGAGCACCCCAGCCTCGCGATGGAAGAGGATATGGACCGTGTTGTACTGATGGAGAAGCTGGGTTTTGATGAAGCCTGGATCGGCGAACACCATTCCAGCGGCTGGGAAATCAACGGCAGCCCCGAACTCTTCGCCGCCGCCGTGTCGCAGCGCACCAGCCGGATCAAGCTGGGCATGGGGGTGGTTTCGCTCCCCTATCACAATCCTTTCATGGTGGCGGATCGCATCCGCCAGCTCGATCACATCACCAAGGGCCGCACCATCCTTGGCATGGGCCCCGGCTCGCTGCCCTCCGATGCTTACATGATCGGCGTACCGGTGGCGGAATCGCGCGACCGGATGGAGGAGGCGATCGATCCCATTGTGCGTCTGCTGAACGGCGAGGTCGTCACTCAGAAATCCAGCTGGTTCAACCTGCAGGAAGCCCAACTCCAGCTTGACGCCTATGATGATCTTGGCGTGGAAATCGCCGCCGCCAGCCAGGTATCGCCCACCGGCGCGCTGGCTGCGGGCAAGCACGGCCTGTCCATGCTGTCAATCGGCGCCACTTCGGCGGGCGGCTTCAATGCGCTGGCCAAGAACTGGGAAATCGCGGAAGAGACTGCGGCGCAATATGGCAACACGATGGATCGCAACGGCTGGCGCCTGGTGGGGCCGGTGCATATCGCCGAAACGCGGGAAAAGGCGCGCGAAAACGTGCGCTACGGTCTGGAACGGTGGATCAATTACATGGCCACTGTGGCGGCGCTTCCGCTTGCCCCGCCGCCGGGCGTCGACCCGATCGACTTCATCATCGACACCGGGTTTGGCGTGATCGGTACGCCTGACGATTTCGTGGCGCAGATGGAGCGCCTGTCCGAACAGTCGGGCGGGTTCGGCTGCTTCCTCAATTTGGACAATCACTGGGCCGACTGGGCGGAAACGCGGCGTTCCTATGAACTGATCGCCCGCTTTGCCATTCCCAGGCTCAATCGCCTGAACGACCTGCGTCATCGCTCCGAGGAATTCCTGCGCGACAATCACGCGAAATTCCGCGGCGAACTGGACGATGCCGTGCGGGCCAAACTGGAAGCCTATGCCAGGGAAAAGGGCAGCGACAAACTCTCGCCCGATATCGTGGCGCACTACAAGGCCAAGGCCTGAATAAAAGGCGGGCGGCGACGCGACGAAATCCGTCGCTCGCCGTGACCGCTGCCCAAAGCCAGCGTCCAGACTGGCCGGAATGATGGAGAGTGACAGATGATCCGAGCTGAAGACGTTGCCTATCACACGCCTGCCGATGTCCAGTATGACTGGGCCGAAACCAACTATTTTTCATTCGTCGTGCCCGAAGCGAACCTGACTGGCTGGGTCTATACGATTGCCCGTCCCGGGATTGGCGCCATGGTCTGCGACATCGAAGTAATGGACCGGATCGGACGGATCACGCTGGAAACGAATTATTTCGATTTCCAGCAGCATCTCCCGATGCCTGAAAAATTGCAGGATTATACGCTCCCCAACGGGCTCAGCGTGAGGACGGCCAATGAACCCCGCGATTACCTGATCGACTATCAGGGCACGGACGACACCTTCTTCAAGCTCAAATTCGCCGGGATCATGGAACCCTTCGACATTCACGACCCGGAAATGGACCCGCTGGCCTCGACCGACCCGAACAAGAGCGGCTTCGGTTCAGCCTATGCCAATCATTTCGACATGACCTGCCATGTGACCGGACAGATCCGCGTACGCGGAAAGGATTACGCAGTCGATTGCGTCACAACCATGGATCACAGCTGGGGTCCGCGCAACGAACGCGGCATGAACCCGATGGGCTGGATCAATGGCAACTTTGGCACTGATTGCGCTTTTTCGACGATCTGGACACTGGACCAGTTCAAGAGAGGCTGGGACCAGTTCGGGCTGGCCCACGGCTATGTGCTCGTCGATGGCGAGGTGCGCGGTCTCACCAATGGCCGAATTCGCGCCACTAGCCGTCAGGGGCCGTTCCCGATGGGCTACGAAACTGTCCTGACGGACGCGCAGGGCCGCGAATACAGCTTTACCGGCACCACGGTGAACCAGACGCCGTGGGCCTGCTACAGCAACATCATGGCCATCAACACCACGGTCCGGTGGTTCCACCAGGGTCGCGAAGGCTATGGCCTTGCGCAGGAAAACTGGCCGCTTGACCGGCTGAGCGGCAAAGGCCTCGCCTGACGCCCCCCCAGAAACGAGGATACCGAGATGAACGCACCCTTTGACTATCGCCATCCGTTCCTGACCGGGGACGTCAAAAAGCTCTTCATCGGCGGTGAATGGATAGATGCCATTTCCGGCGAAACCTTCGACTGTGTCGATCCTTCGCGCGGCGCATCAGCTGTCAAGGTAGCGCGCGGCGGAGCGGAGGATATTGACCGTGCGGTCGCCGCCGCCCGGGCCGCCTTCGAAGGCGAATGGTCGAGCTGGAGCGCGTTTGACCGGCAGGCGCTGATGCTCAAAGCAGCTGAGGCGATCGATGCCCGGTTCGAGGAACTGGCCCGGCTGGAATCGATCGACATGGGGGCGCCGCTGGCCCGCACCGGCTTGTTTCGTCGCTGGATTCAGCAGACCTTCCGCTACTACGCAGCGCAGGCGATGAACACCAAGGGGGACATTTTCAACAATTCCGTCCCCGGCAATTTCATGGCCTATTCGCACAAGGCGCCAGTGGGTGTGGTGGGCGCGATCATTCCGTGGAACGGGCCGATGATCACCCAGTTGTGGAGCATCTGCCCCACCCTGGCGAGCGGGTGTACGCTGGTGCTGAAACCTGCTGAGGAAGCACCGCTTTCCACGCTGATGATGGCCGAGATCCTGCATGACGCGGGCGTTCCGGCCGGCGTCATTAATGTGGTTCCTGGCCCCGGGCCCACGGCGGGGGCGGCGCTGGCAAGTCATATGGACGTGAACAAGATCAACTTCACGGGATCGACGTTGACCGGTCGCAAGATCATCGAGGCTTCCGCGTCCAACATGAAACGCGTGGCGGTGGAGCTGGGCGGCAAATCGCCCGATATCGTCTTTGCCGATGCCGATCTCGATGCCGCAGCCACCGGAGCCGCCATGGCTTGTTTCACCAATACCGGCCAGGTCTGCTTTGCGGGTACCCGCCTGTTCGTGCAGCGCAGCATCTATAATGATTTCGTCGAGCGGGTGGCCGAGGTCGGACGCAAGCTGAAAGTCGGCCCGGCGCTGGATGAAGCCAGCCAGCTTGGCCCCCTCGCCTCGCGGGCGCAGCTTGACCGCGTGAAGGGCTATTTCGAAATTGCACGCCAGGATGGCGCCCGGCTTGTGTCGGGCGGCGAACCGCTTGACGTTGATAGCGGCTTCTTCGTTCCTCCCACTGTTTATGCCGATGTCACGAATGACATGCGCATCGCGCGCGAGGAAATCTTCGGGCCGGTGCTGGCGGCCATTCCCTTCGACACCGAGGAAGAGGCGATCGCCCTCGCCAATGACACCGTCTATGGACTTGGCGGCGGGGTATGGAGCCGCGATGTCGGTCGCGTCCATCGCGTGGCGCACGCTATCCGCACCGGCATGGTGTGGGCGAATTGCTACGGCGTCACGGACCCGGCGGTCACCTTCGTGGGGTCCAAGCAGAGCGGTTACGGCGTCAAGGGCGGGCCCTACGCGCTGGACGAATTCCTGGCCGCCAAGACTGTCTGGCTCAACCTGGGATAAGGTGTTGCTCATGACTGAGGATGCTGGCGCGCTTTATGACGCGATCATAATCGGTACCGGATTTGCCGGGGTCTATGGATTACACAGGATGCGCGAGGCGGGCTTTCGCGTCATCGCGGTGGAAGCGGGCGATGACGTCGGCGGCTGCTGGTACTGGAACCGCTATCCAGGCCTGCGCTGTGATGTTGACAGTCTGGAGTATGCTTACGCATTTTCTCAGGAACTGCAGGATGAGTGGCGCTGGAGCGAACGCTACGCCCCGCAGTCCGAGATTCACGCCTATATCAAATTCGCGGCTGACCGGCTGGAACTACGCCCGCATATCCGTTTCAACACGCGCATCGCCAGCGCGCTTTACGATGATGTGGCGCAGGTCTGGAGCCTGACCAGCGAAGCTGGGGACAGTTTCCGTGCCCGCTATATCGTGATGGCGACGGGTTGCCTTTCCATCCCGAACAAGCCGAAAATCAAGGGTATCGAGAATTTCGAAGGCCGCCTGGTACATTCGATGCAATGGCCGGATGAGAAGCTGGTTCTTTCGGACAAGAACGTGGCGGTAATCGGCACCGGTTCCACCGGCGTGCAGATGATCCCCCTGCTGGCTCAGGAAGCCAGGCACCTGACGGTGGTGCAGCGTACACCGGCGTTTTGCGTGCCCGCGCGCAATCAGCCGTGGAATGATGCCCGGATCGAATACTGGCGCCAGAACTATCGTGATCTGCGGACCATGGCACGCAATACTCGCGCCGGTGTGCTGCACGAATATGGCATGCTGCCCGCTGCCGCCGTCCGCCCGGAAGACCGGATCGCCGACCTTGAAAGGCGCTGGGTCAAGGGCGGGCCGAATGTGCTCTACGGCTTCAACGACCTGCTGGTGAATGAAGAAACCAACAAGCTCGTTGCCGATTTCCTGCGCGGCAAGATAGCGCAAGCCGTAAACGATCCGGAGATCGCGAAAAAGCTGATGCCCTATGAATATCCCGTAGGCACCAAGCGGGTCTGCGTGGGGACCGATTATTACGAAACCTATAACCGCGACAATGTCTCGCTGATTGATCTGCGCAGCGAAAAGCTGCAGCAGATCGAGAAGGACGGCATCCGCACGGATGATGGATTCTATCCGGTCGACGTGCTGATCCTGGCCACGGGATATGACGCGATGACCGGCGCACTACTGGCCATCGATATCTCCACCAGTGCGGGCAAATCGCTGCGTAACGAATGGGGCAGGGGCCCGGAAACCTACATGGGCCTTGGCATTGCCGGATTCCCCAACATGTTCGTGGTGACCGGCCCCGGCAGCCCGTCAGTGTTCAGCAATATGGTCCTTTCGGTTGAACATGACATGGACTGGATTACTGAATGCCTGACCTTCCTGAAGGAGCGGGACTGGCCCACCTTCGAAGCTGATCCGGCGGCGCAGGCAGCATGGATGGACCATGTTGACGATGTGGCCCGCCAGACGCTCGTGAACAAGGCGGCGAGCTGGTATCGCGGTGCCAATGTGGACGGCAAGCCGCAGAAGTTCATGCCCTATGTCGGCGGGGTCAATACCTATCAGGCGCGCTGCCGCGAAGTTGCGGAAAGCGGCTATGAAGGGTTCCTGGTCGGCGGCAGGGCGCTGCAGGACGGGAGAGAACGGGAGCTTGCCGATGGCTGACGGACATCTTGCAAGGGTCGCACCAGATCTGCGCGCCTTCGTCGAATTGCTGCCGGACCTCTCCTGCCTTGATGTCCGGCTGGGCGAGGTGCGTAGTCTGCTGGCAGGTGAACCCGCGCCGCTGGGCGATGATGGCGACGTGACAACCGAAGAAGTGCATATCGCGCGCAAGGACGGTACGAAGCAGCGCGCACTGCTGCTGCGCCCCAGCAAGGCCACGGGCAAACCCCTGCCCGCGCTGCTGCACGTCCATGGCGGCGGATATGTAGCCGGTTCGGCGGATCGCGATCACGAGGTTGCGCGTAACGAAGCGCTGGAACTGCAATGCGCCGTGCTTGTTCCCGATTACCGCCTCGCTCCCGAACATCCCTATCCAGCCCCGCTCGACGACGTGCTGAACGCGTGGCGCTGGCTCCACACTCAGGGCATTGACAGCACACGGGCGGCTATCCGCGGGGTGAGCGCGGGCGGCGGGCTGGCCTACGCCACCGCCCTGAAGCTGCGCGAAGAGGGCGAGATCGCGCCCTGCCTGACCGTGCTGCTGTTTCCTATGCTGGATGACCGCACCGAAAATCACCAGCATAACGGCGTTTATGTCTGGACGCATGATAACAATGTTTATGGTTGGAATTCATACCTTGCCGGGGTTGACCGCGCCAACCCGCCACCGCTTGCGGTGCCTGGCCGGGTGGACGATGTCTCCGGCCTGCCGCCGGTTTACCTCGCCACCGGTTCGATTGACCTGTTTGCAGGTGAAAATCTGGATCTCGCCCGCAAGCTGATCGATGCCGGAATCGCGCTGGAGCTGCACTCCTGGCCGGGCGCCTATCACGGCTTTTCGCTGGTCCCCTGCGAAGCCGGGCGCGCTTATGAACAATCCGCAAGGGCCGCGATGGCGCGCGCCTTTGCCCGTGACGACAATGGAGAAACCCGATGAAAGCCTGGATGATCACCCAAGCGAAAGCGCCGCTTGAGAAATTCGAGCTGGAAACGCCGCAGCCGACCGGCAGCGAAGTGGTCGTCGAAACCGCCTATTGCGGAGTGTGTCATTCCGACCTGCATTTCTGGAAGGGCGAATACAACATGGGCGGCGGGAAGGTGATGAAGCTGGCCGATCGTGGGGTCGAACTGCCGCGTGCGCCGGGCCACGAGATCGCCGGACGCGTGGTTGCCAAGGGTCCGGATGCGGTTGGCGTCGAAATCGGCGACATGCGCGTAGTCTATCCCTGGCTCGGCTGCGGCGACTGTTATTACTGCGACAACGGTCTGGATAACTGGTGCCGCACACCCAAGGGCATCGGTGTGGTGCGCAACGGCGGTTTCGGCAGCCATGTGGTGGTCCCGCACCCGCGCTATCTGGCGGATCCGGGCAAGGTCGATCCCGCGCTGGCCGCAACTTACGCCTGTTCAGGCCTGACTATCTATTCTTCGCTCAAGAAGGTGATGCCGCTTGATCCCGATGCCCCGATCCTGCTGATCGGCGCGGGCGGCCTGGGCCTGATGGCGGTCGAGATGCTGAAGGCCATGGGTCACCACAACATCGTGTCAGTCGATATCGACCCGGCCAAGCTGGCGGTAGCGAAGGAAAAGGGTGCCACTACCGTGATTGACAGTTCCAGCGGCAATCTGGCTGAAATGGTGACGATGGCGGTAGGCAAGGTTCCGGCCGCGCTCGACATGGTCAATAATGATCACACCGCCCGCGCCGCGCTGGATTGTCTCGACAAGGGCGGCAAGCTGGTGCTGGTGGGGGTTGCGGGGGGCGAGTTGGCCATCTCGCTCGCCACCATGATTTTCATGGGCTGGACGATTTACGGCAATCTCACCGGAACGCCGCAGGATCTGCATGACGTGCTGGAACTCGCCAATGCGGGCAAGCTGGCCCCTACCCCGCTGCAACGCTGCCCCGCCGATCAGGCCAATCAGGCGATGATCGACCTCAAGGAAGGCAGGGTGACGGGCCGCGCGGTGCTGGAGTGGGGCTGACACCAGCCTCACTCAGCTGGCAATCGCAATCAGAAGATTTCGAACAGCGCGGCGGCACCCATGCCGCCCGCAATGCACATGGTGACCACGCCATATTTGGCCTTGCGCCGTCGCCCTTCCAGCAGGATGTGCCCGGCCATACGCGCACCCGACATGCCATAAGGGTGCCCGATAGCGATTGCGCCGCCATTCACGTTCAGCCGTTCATCTGGAATGCCTAGCCGGTCGCGGCAATAGACAGCCTGACTGGCGAATGCCTCGTTCAATTCCCACAGGTCAATATCATCGACCTTCAGACCAAAGCGCTGAAGCAGTTTGGGCACGGCGAACACCGGCCCGATCCCCATTTCCGCCGGATCACAGCCAGCCACCGCCATGCCGCGCCAGGCACCGAGCGGTTCCATGCCGCGCCGTTCGGCTTCCTTTGCTTCCATCAACACCATGGCAGACGCGCCATCGGACAGCTGCGAAGAATTGCCCGCCGTAACGAAGCGGCCCTGCTTGATGCGCTGTCCGTCAGCGAACACCGGTTTCAGCGCCGCCAGGCCTTCCAGCGTGGTTTCGGGGCGATTACCTTCGTCATTGACCAGACGAGTGCTGCGGCTTGAAACCTCACCGCTGTCTTTGTCCTTGACCTGCATGACTGCTTCAAGCGGCGCGATTTCGTCAGCGAAAATTCCCGCTGTCTGTGCCGCAGCCGTCCGCTGCTGCGAACGCAAGGAAAATTCATCCTGCGCCTCGCGCGAGACACCGTATTTCTCGGCCACGATTTCAGCCGTCTCCAGCATCGCCATATAGGCGGCGGGCATGCGCTCTGCCAGTTCAGGGTCCCGAATGCGCGGCGCGGAAGCATAGTAATTGCGCACCAGCGAAACCGAATCCAGCCCGCCGCCGATCGCCGCGCCGAGTCCTTCATTGACGATGAAATTGGCCGCCACGCCAATCGCCATCACACCCGACGAACAGGCGCGATCAACGGCCATGCCCGGCACGGTTTCGGGCAGCCCCGCATGCAGCAATGATTGTCGGGCGATGTTGCCGCCCGTGCTGCCAACCTGCATCGCCGCGCCCAGCACGACCTCGCCAATCTCGCCACCATCAAGGCCGGAACGCTCCAGCGCTGCTCCGATGACATGGCCACCCAGCTTCTGGGCCTGAGTGTCGTTGAACGAGCCGCGAAAGGCCTTGCCGATCGCAGTGCGCGCAGTGGAAACGATGACGGCTTCGCGGGTCATCACGCGTTGCGCCTCAAGCTCATATTGAGCGTGGAGGATTTGACCTCGATCACCGGCATGCTGGCAATCTTCATCAGCTTGCGCGCCTGTTCCAGCTCGGGCGTGGAGAGCAACGGATAGCTGGTCTTGACCGGGCCTGCGGCGCGCATCTTGGCGACATCCGCATCGGGCAGGAACGCGCGGTAGATCAGTTCGTCCTCATCCTCCGTGCCATACTGCCTCTTGATGTCATCCAGCGTCGGTTCTTCCGGCGGATTGGCCAGCACCTCCTTGGCGCGCGGCGATGCCATGATCTTGTCCATCACCTCAGGATCAACCGGAGCGACCGGCTTGCCGTAATATTCTGCGGCGTACTGGATCACTTCGTCAGGCACGGTACCATAACGCTTCCCGGTCACGACGTTGAGCACCGCCTGAATGCCGACCAGCTGGCTGAACGGGGTTGCCATGCCGGGATAACCAAGATCGCGGCGCACGGCGGCCACTTCGTCAAGCACCTCATCCAGCTTGTCCATCATGTTGTGATTGGCCAGCTGGGCCTTGAACGTGCCCATCATGCCACCGGGGATCTGGTGTTCGATCGAGAACACATCGTATTCGGCATACTGATTAACCAGGAACCCCGCGGCCTTGCCGACCTTCTCGAAATGATCTGCCACCGGCGCGAACAGCGATTCATCCAGACTGTGCGTATGGCCCTTGAGCAGCACGTTCTTCGCCATGACTTCAGTCGACGGGACGGACGGGCCGTTGGCCATCGGGCGGCTGGCGGTGTGGATCACCGAAACGCCGAAATCGATCGCGTCGAGATAGGCCTTGGCCGACATCCCGAGCAGGTTGTTCGAATGCATTTCAATCGGCTTGCCGCCTGCCACCTTCACCAGTGCGGGAACCAGCGTGGACAGACGCTCCCGTTCCAACACACCGGCAGTATCGTAAAGCAAGATCGAATCGACATTGGGGTCAGCCGCCAGAATGGCCGCCTTCTGAATAAAGAACTCATCCGTATGCACAGGCGAGAGCGCGAACATGATCGCGGCGGCAACCTGCGCGCCGTTCGCCTGCTTGGCCTCCTTGGCCAGGCGCAGCATGTTTTCCGTGCCCAGCAACACGTCATAAAGCCAGAACGAACGAACACCGTGCGCGCACAAACGCCGAACCCACAGGTCCATCAGCGCAGGCGGCGTAATGCCGAAGGTAACATTCGCGTTTGCGCGCAGGCCGGCCCGCAGCGGCGTGTTGGGCATGGAGGCGACCAGCAGGTCCAGACCCGACCAGTAGTCTTCCTGGCAATAGCGGATCAGCACGTCCATCATGCCGCCGCCGGTCAGATCGATGATCTTGAAGCCGGTCTTGTCGATCAGCGGCGACACGGGCAGCGCCATGCCAGCCTGCATTCGCAGACCCCACAGGCTCTGCTGCCCGTCGCGCATGGTTTCGTCGAGAAATTCGATATGGGCCATTGGCTCAGCTTCCCATCTTCTTGTCATAATCCGGCAGGCCCTTGTCTTCGAGCCAGCGGGTCGTGATCTGGTTGTTTCTGAAATCGGGGTGATCGACGATAAAGGCGGCCAGCGGCATCGTGGTCTTGATGCCTTCCAGTTCGAAGGCATTAATCGCCGCAATCAGCTTGTGGATCGCGTCATTGCGATCAGTGCCCCGCACGATCAGCTTGCCGATCATGGAATCGTAAAACGGCGGCACCAGATAACCTTCGCCAGCGTGGCTATCGAGCCGGACGCCTTCGCCCTGGGGCGGCGTCCATCTGGTTATCCTTCCCGGCGATGGCGCGAAATCGCGGCGCGCGTCCTCGGCATTCATGCGGCATTCGATGGCATGACCGCTGATTTCCACCTCATCCTGCGTGATGCCGATCCCTTCGCCGCCCGCCACGCGCAGCTGGCAGGCAATTAGATCACGCCCGGTAATTTCCTCGGTCACCGGATGTTCGACCTGGATGCGCGAGTTGACCTCGATGAAATAGAAGTCGTTGCGATCCACGTCATAGAGGAATTCGACCGTGCCCGCGTTGCGGTACTTTGCGGTGGACGTCAGCCGGACGGCGGATTCGTGCAGCCGCTTGCGCACGTCATCCGGCACGGCGGTGGCGGGCGCCTCCTCGATCAGCTTCTGGTAACGGCGCTGGACCGTGCAGTCACGCTCGCCGAAGTGCACGACGTTGCCCTCCCCATCGCCGACGATCTGCACTTCGACATGGCGCGCCCGTTCGACGAACCGTTCCATGTAAAGGCGACTGTCGCCAAAGGCGCTTTCCGCCTCGCGCGAGGCGCGCTCGAAAGAAGCTTCCAACTCGGCCGGATTGCTGGCCTTGAACATGCCCCGTCCGCCGCCGCCTGCTGTGGCCTTCATCACAACCGGATAACCGAGCTTTTCCGCGGCGCGCTTCGCATCCTCGACACTGACAATGTGATCCGTGCCGGGAACGGTCTGGACATTGGCCTTGGCCGCCAGATCGCGCGAAGAAATCTTGTCTCCCAGCACTTCGATCGAATCCGGGCGCGGACCGACAAAGATGATCCCTTCCTGCTCGCACAGGCTGGCCAGTTCAGGCTTTTCCGACAGAAAGCCGTAACCGGGATGTAGCGCATCGCAACCGGTGGCCTTGGCCGCATGGACGACCAGCTTGACGTCAAGATAGCTCTTGGTCGACGGGGCCGGACCCAAGACGACCGCACGATCGGCCATTCTCGCCCCCATGCTGTCCTTGTCCGCAGCAGAAACCCCGATCACCGTTTCGATACCCATGGCCTTTGCCGTGCGCAGAATGCGCACCGCGATTTCCCCGCGATTGGCAACAAAGAGGCGCTTGATCGGCACGTCTCAGGCCTTTTCGACGTAAAACAGCGGCTGGCCATGCTCAACCATGTCGGCATCGTTGACGCAGACCTGCACGACCTTGCCCGCGACGCCAGCCTGCACGGCGGTGAACAGCTTCATGACTTCGAGCAGGCATATCTCGGTATTCTCGGTCACCACCTGGCCGATTTCCACGAAAGGCGCGGCGCCCGGTTTGGGTGAGCGATAGAATGTGCCGAGATTGGGCGCGGTAACCGCAACCCAATTGGCCGGGATCGCTCCACCCGATGCGGGTTCGGCGCTGGCCATGGGCGTAGCTGCCGGAGCGGCAGGGGCCGCAGCAGCAACTGCCGGTGCAGGCGCCGCTGCGGCGGCAGGTGCGGCTACCGCAGGAGCCCCGCCAAGGCCTGACGACAGCCGCGCATCGGCATTGCGCGAGAGGAACAGGTGCAACCCGTCCAGCTCGATATGCAGTTCATCCCAATCCGATTGTTCGAACAGATCGACAATCGCCATCACATCTTTTGAGTTGTCAGACACGAGTTACTTGCTCCCGCAAAATTGCATTTTCGTTCCGGTCAAACCTGTCACGCGGCCATCGCGTGTTCATGCATGAGCACGACCCGGCCGGTAATTTCCTTCGCTTCCATCGCGCGGTGGGCTTCCGCTGCCTGCGCCACCGGCATGACGCGGCCGATCTGCGGCCTGACCTTTCCGTCAGCGACAATGCGGATAACCTTGCGCAGATCATTCAGCGTCGCGTGGGCGCTGCCGATGAATTCCAGTTCCTTCAGGATGGAAAGCGCGGGATTGAACGGCCAGTTTCCCGGATCGACATTGCCGACCACCACCATCCGCCCCCCGGCGCGCAAGGCGCGCACGCTGGAAGGGAACGTGGGCGTGCCCGCGATTTCCAGCACGCAATCCACCCCGACGCCATCGGTGATGTCGCGCACCTCCTTGTGAAACCCGCCGCCTTCGCCTGCGAAAACCACGTGATGCGCCCCGGCTGTCTTCAGCTCGGCTGCCTTGGCCGGGGAGGTCGTGACGCCGATCACTTCCAGCCCGGCAAGCGTGGCCAGTTGCACCGCATGGATGCCGACACCGCCGCTCGCGCCCGTGATCAGCACGCTGCTGCCGATCGGCAGCGCGGCCCGGCGCAGGGCATGGTAACCCGTGCCGATCGCGCAGCTCAGCACCGGGGCGACATCCATCGGGATCGCGTCCGGCAAGTGCAGCGTGTTCATTTCCGACGCGACGACATATTCGCCATAGCCGCCCGAGATCTGCTCGCCGTAGAAGCCCGGCCCGCTTGTACAGATGTTTTCCTGCCCATTGCGGCAGGCGATGCAGGTGCCGCAGCCGATCCGCTGGATCATCGCCACCCGATCACCCACGCGAAAGCGGGTGATCAGCGAGCCGACCTCGACCACTTCGCCCGCCACTTCGTGCCCCATGACGCAGGGCAGCGGGGTATGCGGGAAATGCCCGGCGCGGTTCAGCAGGTCGTGCCCGCAGACGCCGCAACCGGCAACCCGCACCAGCATCTGGTCGGGCCGGGGTTCCGGCGTCGGCGAGTCAACCGCCTGCAGCGCGTCAGGTGCGCCAAAGGCGGCAAGGCGGATTGCCTTCATCAGCCTGCTGCCAGTTGCGCCATCGTCCCCTGAAGGACGCGCTCATTATGATATTCGGTCGAACCATAGAGCACTTCCAGATGTCGCGCGCGGCGATAGTGGAAATGCAGCGCCATTTCCCAAGTATAGCCCATCCCGCCGTGCAACTGCACCGCCTCGCGCACGACATGCACCGCCATGCGATTGGCCTTGGCCTTGGCCATTGAGACGGCCCAGAGGCGCTCAGCCTCCTCCGCTGAGGCGATGGCCCAGGCAGCATAATAGGCACCCGAACGCGCCGTGTTCACATCCACCGCCATATCCGCACAGCGGTGCTTGATCGCCTGGAACTTGCCGATGGGCTGCCCAAACTGGCTGCGTTCCTTCACATAGGCCACCGCCGTATCGAGCATGCGGGAACCGATCCCGGCAAGGCCAAGCGCCGCGACCGCAGCCAGCAGGTCCAGAGTGAAGTCGACCGCCTCCGCTCCGCCGATGCGGTCTGCGTCGCTGACCGAAACTTTGTCGAAGCTGACGCTGTGATAATCACCGGTTATGTCTAGCGCGGTTTCGCGCGAGGCGGAAATTCCTGCCCGCGCCCCCTCCAAGGCATAAAGAGCGAGAGTTCCCGCAGCATCCCTGGCGACAATCACCAGCAAATCTGCCCTGTCCGCGCCCGCCACCAGCAATTTGCGGCCATTCAGCAGCCCATCCCCGCCAATCGTTGCGGCAAAGTCAGCCGGGTCATAACCACCGTTCTTTTCATAAACGGCGAAAGCGACGCGCAGTTCACCTGCCGCTAGCTTTGCCAGATTCTCCGCCTGCACGGACGCAGCAAATTTGGCGAGTACCAAACTCGCGCAAATGGTGTCGGTGACACTCAACGGCACCAGCGCGGCGCCAAATTCTTCGGCGATCAGCGCGAAATCGACCATGCCCAGGCCAAGACCACCCTGCTCCTCGGGCACCATCAGGCCGAACAACCCCAGCTCTGCCAGCTGACCCCACAGTGCAGCCTCCATGGCCACTGGGTCGCCACCGTCGCGAAACAGGTCGACCGGAAATTCTGCCTTGAGGCTGTCGCGCACGGTGTCGCGGAACATGTATTGTTCTTCGTTGAAGTCGAAGTTCATGGCAGCGCCCCTTACTTCGGCAGGCCGAGCACACGCTCGGCAATAATGTTGCGCTGGATCTCCGAAGTACCGGAATAGATCGTAAAGGCGCGACTCTGCATGAATGACATCGGAAAACGCCCGCGCGCAATCGTGTCCGGATCACCCTGCATCAGCAGTGTTTCCGGTCCCAGCACCTCCATTGCCATGTCGGCCATATCCTGCGCCACATGGCTCCAGTAGAGCTTCATCAACGAGCTCTCCGGGCCGGGTTTTTCGCCCTTGATCGCCTTGGAGAACTCCCGCAGGCAATTCATCCGCATCAGTTCGAGATCGACGATCGAAGTAGCGAGACGCTGACGGATCGCGGGGTCGTCAATTGCGGCCTTTGACCCCAGCTTCACGTCCTGGGCCTTGGCGATCAGCAGGTCCAGTTCCTGCTTGAAACGAATCTGGCGGGCCAGAGCGTCTTCGGCCCCGCGCTCGTATGCGAGCGTGGTCATGGCAATGCGCCAGCCGTCGTTCAATTCGCCGACCAGATTTTCCTTGGGGACGCGCACATCCTCGAAAAATGTCTCATTGAATTCATTCTCGCCGGAAATCTGCGTCAGCGGGCGGATGGTGATGCCCGGGCTCTTCATATCAACGAGAAAGAAGCTCAGTCCCTTGTGCTTGGGGACGTCCTGATCCGTGCGGGCGAGCAGGATGCACCATTGCGAATATTGCGCAAAGCTGGTCCAGATCTTCTGCCCGTTGACCACGAAATCGTCGCCATCGGCCACCGCGCGACAACGCGCCGAAGCCAGATCGGAGCCGGCGTTGGGTTCCGAAAAGCCCTGACACCAGATTTCCTCAGCCGCGAGGATCTTGGGGAGATAGCGTTCGCGCTGCGCTTCGTTGCCGTGGTGCATCAGCGTTGTCGCCGCCAGGTTGCGGCCGATCACGTTGATCCCTTCCGGCGCCTGCGCCCTTGCGCATTCTTCAGCGAAAATCCCCTGTTCGACCAGCGTCGCCCCGCGTCCACCATATTTGGTCGGCCAGCTGATACCGCTCCAGCCGCCTTCGTAGAGCTTGCGCTCCCATTCGATGCGGAAATGGGCGCGCTCGTCCTCATCCTCAGGTTCGAACGCAGTCTTGCCCCAGCCCTTGGGCAAGGCGCTCGCCAGCCATGCGCGCACCTCGTCACGAAAGGTCTGTTCTTCCGGGGAATAGTTGAAGTCCATATCAGCCCTTTGCCGCAGCTGCCGCCGCCGCGAAATCGGGCGCACGCTTCTCCCGGAAGGCGCGCACGCCTTCCTCATATTCCGGGGTCAAATAAGCGATGGTCTGGGCATAGCCCTCATATTCGAGCATCTCGTCCATGGTGCAATTGCCCGACTTGTCGATCAGGTTTTTGGTCATGGCCAGAGCCGTGGGCGAACCGGCCACGATCTTTTCAGCGATCTTGCGCGTTTCGGCCATCAGATCGTCATGCGCGAAGACGTGATTGACGATCCCCAATTCCCGCGCCTCGTCCGGCAGCACCTTGCGAGCAGTAAAGCACAACTCCTTGGCACGGTTCGTGCCAATGGCCCGGCCAAGCAGATAGAAGCCGCCCAGATCGGGCACCAGGCCAACACGGGCGAACGCCTGAATGAAGCTGGCCTTGTCACTGCACACCGCGAAATCGCATGCGAGCGCGATATTGAACCCGGCGCCTGCCGCAGCGCCGTTCACGGCAGCGATCACCGGCTTTTCCAGGCGCCACAACGGTTCGAGGATGTCCTTCAGGATCCAACGATGGCGCGCGCGCCGCTGCAGCGGCGTCATATCGTCCTTGCGCGCCTTAAGATCGGCCCCGGCGCAAAAGCCCCGCCCAGCGCCCGTGATGATCACGCAGCCGATGCCGTCATCCTTGGCGATGCGCCCGATCACGTCGGACAGTTCCTGATACATTTCATCGGTTGTGGCGTTCATCGCATCGGGACGATTGAGCGTTACCGTGGCGATCCGGTCGGACACTTCAAACAGGATATTTTCGTAATTCATCAATTGACCTTTCACGCCCGCAGCGCGTCGGCGGGGACTGTTTCTTCGATCGGGGCAAAGCAAAGATCCCCTTCGGTCGATTCCGGAATGGCCCACCAGTCTGCAGGCATGTGCATGGGAATTCTGAAATCATGTGCGGGCACGACAATATCGGAATTGTCCATCACGCGGCGCATCGCGGCGATCCAGTCCCGCTCGCTTTCGGAACGGATCGGACCGGCCATGAATGTATCGCCAAGAAAACGGGTCGGCTTGTCCGTGGCGCGCGGATCAGCGGGATACCAGTATTTGTAATGGTCGCCCAGATCGGAAACCAGCGCGGCACGGCCCCTGGCCGTCGTCACGACCGGAACCTGCATTCCCGGCGTGTGTGAAGGCACATGCAGCACACGAAAACCTTCGGTGAGTTCAAAATCGCCATCTTCCAGACGCAGACCTTTGGGGCGCTTGCGACCAAGCAGTTCAGCCATGATGTGCCCCTTGAAGAAGGGCCGGTGACTCGGCGTCGGATCGATTGCGTGGAACAACTCGCTCTTCTGCACGACCACGGTGGCGTTGGGAAACAAGTCCGTGTTGTCGGCATGGTCGAAATGCATATGCGTGAGCACCACATGACCAATGTCATCAGGCGTAAGGCCATGTTCGGCCAAACCCCTGCGAATATGCGCATGCCCGCCGCCCCAGCCGGTCACCTTGAGCATTTCCTCGACCCGCTTGATGTCAGTCATGCCGCTATCGACAAGGATGTGCTGCTTGCCATCAGTCACCAGCCAGACATGGACCGGGTCACGGTGCATCTTGCCCGCCTGAGGTATGTATAGCTCGCCAATGCGAAGCGAATGAATCTCGAACATCCTGCCAGCCCAATCAGTCATGACCGGCAGGTGGACCGGCATCGCACCGGACCACCCGCCGCCTGTGTTATTCTTCAATCACCTCGAAACGATCAATGTCGGATACCCTGCCCTGACGCTCACCATCAGTCCAGATCGCGCGCACACGCGTGCCCGGCCTGATTTTTTCTTTGGCGCTTTCAAGATCGTCAATATCGATCACGTGAATCATGCGGGTAGATGCCCCGTCCAGCACGATTTCGGCATAGACGTAAGGTGGCTTGCGCGCCTGCCCCAGGATTTCCATATTGATGATCGAGCAACCGCGAATTGTGCCGGTGTTGCCGCAGGCCTTCCACGTCCCGGTCCGCTTGTGCGTGACGTCATCAACTTCGCGTGGCGGCAGCAACGCATCGTCACCATTTGACACGCGCACGCCCATCACCCGCCCATGCTCGCGGATTTCATCGAACATGCGCCCGTAATAGGGACCATAGGCATGATCGAAATCGAGGCTCATCGAGTAATTGATGACACCCAGCGGCTCGGCCGGATCGGCAAGATCGATCACTTTTCCTTCGGGTGCGTCCGGCGCGAGCGCAAAACCCTTGATCGCGGTGATCGAAGTGCCCTCATCCCCATCGCTCCATTGCGCGGCAACGCGCTGGCCGACTGAAAGCACGTCCAGATCCGCCAGGATCCTGTGCGGAAATTCATTGGCGCAACCATCCAGACGGACAAGGCCGATTACATCGCCATTCACGCGCGTAAACGCGGTGAGGACGCCGGTTTCCGGTGCCTGCACCAATGCTTCGGGCTCTTCGCCGTCCACCGGCGAAAAGTCCTGCGCCGGGGCGATCACCGTGCCGTCGGGAAAGCGTGAGCCAACGATACGGCGATTGGGCATTTCCGCCAGGAAGGTTCCGGCCGCCCGGCCGGGCGTCAGCGTGTATGGCATGCTGATCTGGCTGTGGAAGGTCGGCAGGTCGTGCGGATGAGTTTCAGGTGCTGCGAACATCGGCTTATCTCCTCAGGCGCTCAGCACGGCGCAGCCGCGCAAATTGGCCCAGCCGCCGCCCGACTGGACGAGCGCGGTATTGGCGCCCGTGATCTGGTGACTTTCATTGCGACCCATGACCTGGGTCGCCCCTTCGATCAGGCGGATGACGCCGACCGCCCCGATGGGATTGGCGCCCATACACCCGCCCGACGGATTGACCGGAATGTCACCATCGAGCTGCGTCGCGCCCGATGCGATCAGATCCGCCGCTTCTCCCGGAGGACAAAGGCCCAGACTTTCGTAATAGTTCAGCTCGAAACAGCTATAGGGTTCCTGCACTTCCA
This sequence comes from Novosphingobium sp., assembly GCA_024236235.1. Taxonomy (GTDB): domain Bacteria; phylum Pseudomonadota; class Alphaproteobacteria; order Sphingomonadales; family Sphingomonadaceae; genus JACKKV01. The sequence continues at coordinate 133,008 of JACKKV010000004.1, forward strand.
CGACGTCGAACTGGCGGCGCGGGTTCGTGATGCCGGCAGCGCGGTAAACCTTCTTCGCCGCAATCGCGAGCGGTTCAGACAGCATCAGCGAGCGCTCCGGCGCATTGTCCGCTTCACAGCAATAGGCGATGCCACGAATCCAGGCAGGACGGGTTGTCGAGTGATGCGCAAGCTTCTCGTTCGACAGGACGATCGCGGCCGCACCATCCGAAATCGGCGGTACGTCGAGCAGCTTGATCGGCCAGCACAAGGGCTTTGAATTCAGCACCTCTTCGACGGTCACTTCCTTCTTCACATGCGCATAGGGATTGGCGATGGAATTCTTGCGGTTTTTCGCAGACACCATGGCCGCCGCCTCTTCCGTATGGCCAAGCACATCCATGCGCGCACGCCAGTACGCGGCGGAAAAACCCATGATGCCGACTGCAAATTCACGGCCCCAGAAGGGGTCGTAAAGGGTGGAGATCGAATACTGGAGCTGGCCTTCCGACAGCTTGTCGTAAGCTACCACAAGGGTACGTTCCGAATAGCCACCAGCCACCTGGTAATAGCCCGCCAGCGCACCGGCAAAGCCCGCACCGCCGCCGCTGGTAAGCCGCACGACGGATTTGCCCTGAGCGCCGATTGCATCGACCACCCATTTTTCCGGCTGGTTCACCGCCGCGAACAGAACCGGGCCGGTGGCAACGACCACCGTATCGATCTCGTCCATCGAGAGCTTCGCATCGGCGAGCGCCCGGTTGACTGCTTCGCGGACCAGGCCAGCCTGGCTGACATCGGTCCGGCGCCGAGAGTGATGCGTCTGCCCGACGCCGACAATTCCTACTTCACGGCCCATGATCAAACCTCGAGTGTAAAGACGCAGTTGGTCTGCATAGCGACACCGCCCGTGCCGTGAACGACCGCGCGGCGCGGTGCATTGGCACCGGCATGCGGTTGCGAAAGCTGCTTGTATGCCTCGGCGAGGCGAACCAGACCGGTGGCCATCAGCGGATCGGCCGGGAGCGCCCCGCCCGAACGATTGACCTTGTCGGACATTGCAGCGTCCAGCCCCTTGCCCGCACCCGCCAGGCCCAGCCCCTCAAGCACCAGCAGCTCACCGACTGCGGAGCTCGCGCTCACTTCGGCGACATCAGCTTCCGACGGTTTCCAGCCAGCCTTGGCTCCTGCCATGGCAGCAGCCTTGGCCACTGATTCAAGCTGGTTGGCGCTGCGGGCCGAGAATGCATGAGTTTCCATGGAAGTGCCCATGCCGGTGATGATCGCAGGTGCGCGACCAAGGCGCGCGGCAATATCTTCTGTGCTCAGCAGCATCGCAACGGCCCCATCGACGGGGCGCGAGATCATCAAATCCGTAAGCGGCGCGGCCGCTTCTGCAGAAGCCAGAACAGCGTCTGAATCAGGCACGGCATCAATGGCCACCTGTCCACCTTCCGCAGCGGCGGCCCACCGACGTGCGACCAGCGCCGCAGCATCCTTTCCATCGATACCGTGAGCGGCGAAATAGCGTTGCGCCTGCATCCCCAGCGCAGCCTTCTGGCCGAAACCGACCGGGCGCTGATAGAATGGCTCGACCATTGAACCCCAGTAGAGATCAATATCCCGCGATTCAGAAGGCTTGCTGTACGCGACGATCAATCCAACCGAAGATGAGCCGGCCCGAATCTTGTTGACCCCATAGAGCGCAGCCCACAGCCCGTCTTCCTCGACCCTGGCCTCTTCCTTGTGATGCGCACCAAGCGCGCCGAGGAAACCACAGTTGGAAATCGATCGACCGTCCAGAACGTCGCTGCCGGAATCGATGATGAAATCAACATCGTCCAAAGTCAGGCCAGTACCCTTGAACACGTCGAGCACGACAGCAGAAATCAGGTCGATGTGCTGCGCGCTATCCCAGGCCGGACGGAGCTGAGTCATCGACGTGGAAACAATGCCTACGCGGGGCATGCTCATGCGAACCTCCCCCTCAGCGCCAATTGCAATCTGGTCATGGCCACCTTTCCCAAAGAGCACCACCCAGACATCGAGCGGCGCGAACAGCCGACACGGGCATTAATGCCGATGTGCTGCGACTCGATCTCGATAAGTTTGAGCTGAGACAGAGTCAACCAGATTATCGAAAAAAAATCGGCTTTTCGAGGGCACGGAAACATCTGTGCTGACTTTTCCAATTTGCCCTGTAAATCCCGCCCCGGTTCAGACTTCATGCGAAAAAAAATCCGCGTCAGGAGATTGATCCGCTCATCGGTCATCGAATTGCGCGGGACGCCCCTGCAGGAACGCCCGCACCCCTTCCTGACTGTCCCTGGTTGCAACAAGTTCCGCCGAAAGCGCCTGTGCATCGAGATAAGCTTCCATCCAGCTTTTCCCTTCCAGCCGGGTGGAGGCAATCTTGCGCGCCTGAATGGACGGCAAACTTTTCGCCGCGATCTGCCCAGCCAGTTCGAGCGACTTCAACATCACCTCGTCGCGCGGAACGACATAATTAAGAAAACCTGTGGGTTCGAGTTCGCGGGCGGTGAACTTGCGGCCCGTGAACAGGATTTCGCGCATTTTCGCCTCGGGCATCTTCAGCATGGCGAAGAGCCCGCCGCCGCCGCACACCAGCCCATAATCAATTTCGGGACAGGCGAATTTCGCATCTTCTGCTGCAACCCGCATATCGCACAACCCCGCCAGGATCATGCCGATCCCGATCGCCGAACCATTTACCGCCGCGATCACCGGGCGAGTGAGCTTATAGAAGCTGGGCAGCTTCTCATTGATGAAACGATAACGCTCCTTCCGGCGAGCGGTGTCCATTCCGACAAAATCATTGAGGTCGGCACCCCCACACCAGGCACGCGCATCATCACGCGCGGCCAGCACCAGCACCCTTATGTCAGTTCCGCTCTCCACTCGCGCGCTCAACGCGCCGATATCTTCATAAACGGAGAGTGAAACGGCGTTTACCGGCGGCCGGTCAAGCGTGGCGACACCGACCCCGTTGTCATGCCGTTCAAGCACCAGGGAACCGAAACTTTCCACGCTTTGCCCTTCCATCCCGTTCCCCCACCATCCGCGTCGGTGCATTTGCGGACGATCGGCAACTCCATGTCGTATTCAGGCTATCGCGTTTGCCCAAACAAGGGAAGCCGAAGAATGATCGAATCTGTTTGACCCGTCCCAATGGCTGACATAATCCACTGCTGGAGGGGATGTGATATGGCAACAATTGTTAGGCGTACGCTTGGTCTGGCGCTCATGGCCATCGGGCTCGCAGTCGCTGTTGGCGGCATTGTCCTGATTTCACTGGGCGGCTCTCCCTATTATTTGCCCGGGGGCATCGCGGTTGCGGCGAGCGGCCTGGGGCTGTGGCGCGGAAGGCCGTGGGCCGGCTGGCTTTACGCCGCATTCCTCGCGGTAACCATCCTGTGGGCATTGTGGGAAGTCGGGCTTGATGGCTGGCAACTGACCGCGCGGATCATCGGGCCTGCCGTGTTCGGCCTGCTTTTCGCCCTGCCTGCAATACGCAGGGTCATTGGCAACGGCGGCTGGGGCGCAAGTGGCGCGGCGCTCGCCAGTTTCCTGCTCGTCTTCGGCGTATCTCTGCAATCACCGATGGATGTAGCGGCATCTGCCGCGCCCAAGCAACGCCCGACGGCGTTGGCCGGAAATCCCGGCGAATGGCCGGTCTGGGGGCGGGACAAGGCCGGCACCAGATTTTCGCCGCTCGAACAGATCACGCCTGCCAATGTCAGCAAACTCGCGCTCGCCTGGGAATATGACACCGGCTACGATCCGATGAGCGACGCGGCGCCCAGCCCGCTGCAGGCGACACCGCTGATGGTCGATGACAGATTGTTCCTGTGTACTCAGACGAATGTCGTGGTGGCGCTCGATCCGGACACCGGCAAGGAGTTGTGGCGCTATGATCCCGAGGTTGACCCAACCAGCGGGACCGCGGTGCGCACCTGTCGCGGCGTCGCCTATTACGAGAGTGCGGTCGCGAAGGTCGACGAAGCCTGCGCGCGCCGGATCATCACAGGAACCTTCAATGCTCAACTGATCGCACTGGATAGCAGAACCGGCACGCCCTGTGCCGGGTTCGGCAATGGCGGCATTGTCGATCTCAAGGAAGGCATGGGCGAAGTCCTCCCCGGCTTCTATTACACCAGTTCGGCTCCTACCATCTTACGCGGCACCGTCGTTCTGGGCGGTTGGGTCATGGATAATGTCAGCGCTGATGAGCCATCGGGCGTCATTCGCGGATTCGACGCCGAGACCGGCAAGCTGCGCTGGGCCTGGGACGCTGGCAATCCGGCCAATAGCAAGGGCGCACCAGCAGGCAAATGGTACACCCGCTCGACCCCCAACAGCTGGGCGCCGATGAGCGGGGATGAGGAACTGGGCATGGTCTATGTTCCAACCGGAAACCCCGCGCCCGATTACTTCGGTGGTTTGCGTTCGCCCGCCAGCGAAAAATTCGGCAGCTCGGTGATCGCGCTTGATGCGCAAACCGGCGCGCTGCGCTGGAACTTCCAGACCGCGCATCATGATTTATGGGATTATGACGTCGCCTCCCAGCCGACTCTGTTCGACTTCCCCGGCAAATCTGGCAAGATCCCGGCGCTGGCGCAGCCGACCAAACGGGGTGAGTTGTTCGTACTTGACCGGCGAACGGGCAAGCCCCTTACTGCTGTCACAGAAAAAGCGGTGCCGCAACGCGGCAAGGCACCGGAAGAACGGCTCTCCCCGACCCAGCCCTTCTCGACCGGCATGCCAAGCTTTGCGGGCGATGTGCTGACCGAAAAGGACATGTGGGGCATCACACCGATCGATCAGCTCTATTGCCGGATCTGGTTTCGCAAACTGCGCTATGACGGCCCAGCCACACCGCCAGGCCTCGATGAAGCCATCATCTATCCGAGTATTGGTGGCGGGATGAACTGGGGCGGCGTCGCCTATGATCCCGAGCGGCGGATCATGATTGTCAATTCGCTTTATTACGCCAGCCTGGTCAAACTGATCCCGCGCGCAGAAGCGGACCGCCAGATCGCCGCCTCGGCGAAAGCCGGCACCAGCCACGATATCGCACTGGCCGCCGCCCCGTTGCCGATGAGCGGCACACCCTATGGGGCCAAGGTGCGGGGCTTCACCTCGCCGCTGGGCACGCTTTGCCATGCCCCGCCCTATGGCAAGATTTCCGCGATCGACATGGATACGCAGAAACTGCTGTGGGATCGGCCCGTGGGCACGACCCGCGACAGCGGGCCGCTGGGCCTCGAAGTCGGCTTGCCGATCCGCATGGGCATGCCCGGCTTTGGCGGCTCCTTGATGACCCGCAGCGGCCTGATCTTCTTTGGCGCCCAGAAGGAGCGGACGTTCCGCGCCTTCGATACCGCGACCGGCAAGATCCTGTGGTCAGATCGCATGCCCGCGTCGGGCAATGCCAACCCGATGACCTATGTCGGGCCGAAAAGCGGACGGCAGTTTGTCGTGGTCGCCGCCAGCGGGCATGTCACCTCGCAATCGATGCCGCTGGGCCGTACCTTCCGCGCCTATGCCTTGCCGGAGAAAGAATGATGCCAGGCCTGGAAGTCAGCCCGTTCAGCGCGCCCGAGCTGCTTGAAAAGGCGAAGAGCGACGATCCGCGCGAGTGGGTGCCCGCAGCGATGCCCGGCGTCTGGATGCGCCCTCTTCTGTTCGACACGGTGGCCGGCGCCTGGGTCAATGTCACGCGCCTGCACCATGTCGGGTTTATCAGCCGCCACGCGCACCCCTGCCCCGTCCATGCCTATGTCCTGTCGGGTCAGTGGCGCTACGCCGAGCGCGACTGGATCGCAAAGGCTGGCGATTACCTGCTTGAGCCACCCGGCGACATTCATACGCTGATCGGCATGGAGGGCGGTTCGGAAACGCTGTTCTGGATCGGTGGCACACTGGTCGAACTGGATGAGCAGGGCAACGCCACCGGCTATGCTGACGTATTTACCCGTATCGAACAGGCAGCCGCCCATTTCGAGGCAGTTGGACTTGGCCGCGATTACGTCCGGCGCTTCATTCGCTGAACATGAGGGGGGGCGGCCCCTGATCAGAACCCTGAAAGGGTCCGGTCAGGGGCCGCATCATCGGCCATATCTGGCTTTGTTGATCGGCCCGTCCTGAGGAAGGCGCCGGGGGATACGCCCTCAACCTACAGATATGTCCTTTCGAATGATCTTCTTACCCAGTCTCTCGCCAGTGCGACGCAGAGCTGGTTCAATGCAGGATATCCCAGTACTCACTCTGCCATGGCTGGTGCACGCATCGTGAAGCCTTCATAGCCCTTGGCCTTCACTTCTTCGACCTTGGCGCGATAGGCAGGGTTGCCACCATTATACACCAGCAGCTTGTGGCCGCGCTTGGCCCCTTCGCCAAATTCGCCCCAGAACCAGCTGTTCGTCGCGGTGGTGAGAAGTGTCTGGTTCGCGACGTCATAGACATGCTGGGTCCATTCTTCGGCAGCGACTTCGGTCGCCTCAATCCGCTCCACCGCATGTTCCTTCATATATTGGAACAGGTCAGTGACCCAATTCACCTGCGCTTCCGAGCAGCGCGGAATATTGCAGAAAGTCGCGCCATTATGCGCGCCGATCAGAGTGAAGAGATTAGGAAATTCGGGAATTTGCAAGCCCAGATAGGTGAATGGGCCGCTGGCCCAGCTTTCCTTCATTGTCTTGCCGCCAATGCCGCGAATATCCATCTGCTTGATGCCGCCAATGATCGCATCGAAGCCGGTTGCATAAATGATCATGTCCAGATCGTACTTCGTGTGCTCGGTCTCGATCCCGTGCGGTGTCATACGCTGGATCGGATCTTCGAGAATATCGACCAGATGGACGTTGGGCTGGTTGTAGGCCTCGTAATATTTAGTCTCCATCGGCACTCGCTTCAGCCCAAAACCATGATCCTTGGGAATCAGCTTTTCAGCAACCTTCGGGTCCTTCACCCGTTCACGGATCTTCCTGGCGATGAAATCAGAAATATAGCCATTGACCTTGGGATCAGTGAACATGTCGGCATAATGGCCGACCCAGATGGCGTAACCGGACTGGTTGTAAAGCTCTTCAAACAGCGCCTCGCGCTCTTCGGCGGTGGTGCCTTCGGCAGTCTCGAACATGAAATCATGCTGGAAGCCGGAATTGGTCGCTTCGCACTTCGCAAAGATATCCGGATAATTCGCCTTGATCTGCGCCATACGCTCCGGTTCGATCGGCTTGTCGCACAGCGGCGCGCACCAGTTGGGATGACGCTGGAAAACGAACAGTTCGCCGGCCGTCTTGGCCACTTCCTGAATGACCTGCACACCTGTTGCGCCGGTGCCGATCACGCCCACCCGCTTGCCCGCGAAATCGACCTTCTGCCCGCCAAAGCCATTGCGTTCGTGCGGCCAATAATAGGTGTGATAGGTTTCGCCGCGAAACAGATCCATGCCCGGATATTTGGGCATGTTGGGATGCGACAACGCGCCCACAGCGGTGAGCAGGAAACGCGATTTGAACACTTCAGCGTTGTCCAGTTCAACGGTCCAGCTGTTTTCCTCGTCATTGAAAACAGACTTCATCACCTGGGTATTGAACGTCACATCCTTGCGCACGTCCATCCGGTCCGCTGCCTTGCTGAAAAATTCATTAAGTTCCGGCTGAGTCGCGAATTCGGTTTTCCAATCCCATTCCTGTAGCAGGTCGGGCAGGAAGGAATAAGGGTAGGTATAGGATTCGGAATCGAGCTTGCATCCTGGATAACGGTTCATCGTCCAGGTACCGCCGACATCAGCGTTCTTTTCAAAGGCGTGAACAGAATAGCCCATCTCGCGCAGCCGGTAGAGCGTATACATGCCGGTAATGCCTGCACCAATGATGATGACATCGAAATCAAGGTCGGGTTTCTTGGCCACTTTCCACTCCCAATCGCAATCCATGTGAAGCCGTGATTCGGCCAGCGTCACTGCGCTATATGCACATCGACACCATAGCCGATTGACCAAGATCAATAAAGCGAAATTGATTCGGGTTTTAAACGATCCAGTCACGCTCGACGAAGGGATATTCCTTCCCGGAAAACAGGAATGACGCGGAAAGCTGGATAAAGCGGCGCTCATCCTGGGCCGCGTCCGCCTTGGCCGCCTCGAAATCCGGTCCCACCCGCACCACAGACCGGTCAAACCAGGCCTCCGCATGTCCCATGAAGCGTCCTTCGGAGAGGCCCAACAGCGCGGCAACCTGCGTAGTCATCGGCTCGTCACGGCGATGAACCTGAGTGTAGCGGACCATGCCGCGCGCGACAGAATGCGAACGCACCAGCGGGCCATGCTGAAGCAGCCAGTAATCGCGGGCATCAACTTCGCTCATCCCGTCCCGAGGCATAAGGGGAAACACCAGTCTCAGCAGCGGCGTGCGCTCGCGCGCGGCTACGTGTCCAGGCCCGCTTGCCACCTGGGGAAACTCCATGGCCAACCAGCACAATGATTGCGATGGTTCCAGCACCTCGGCCTGCGCAGCGCCGATCTGCCGCAACATTGCCGCCCCGTCGTCAGAAGCCAGCTGTGCTGCCAGAACTTCAGAAGATGGCCACCAGTAATCCGCCATGCATGCAAACGGGCTGGGATCGCATCCGCGCACCGCGCTGGCGGCGCGGTCGCCTTCTGCTGCATCCGCATCGGCATGCAATTGCACATAGCGGACAAGGCCCAGCCGTGCCTGCATGCCCGCCACCAACGGACCTACAGTGTCGACCAGATGCTCTTTGTAATCAGCCCCACTACAGCCTGCCTTTCGTCTGAGCAGCGTAACGAGGCGAATCATCTCAGATCACCTCAGCCAGCGGCGGCAACGCTTCCCGGTCAGGATCAATACCGTTCCCCTGGAACCAGACCCGGCTGCGCAGCGCATCCTTCTCGCCATATGCGATGATAGCGGCTCTCGCCCCGGCAGAAAGTGGCTTCTGTCCGTCGTCTCCCAGGATTACCTTGTCGATGGCGTTACCAAGCGTGCAGATCGCGGCATTAAGCGCGTCTATATCCAGCTCGTCTACGCCATCAGTTGCATCTAGCGCCTGCTGCAAAACCTGCGCCTGACTCTCATCGACCTGCGCGACTAGCGTTTCTGCCAGGCCCCGAATAAGCCGGAACGACCCCGCCTCGTAGCGAACCGCATCTTTCCATTGATATCTGAGCATGGCAATCTGGCCGACCAGCAGCCGCGCCTGTTCCTGCGCCAGCTTCTCATCCTCCCGGATCGCCGGGGCGATGACATCCTGCACCGCCTTGACCATGTTCTTGAGACGAAGATCGATACTTGGCAGCATCAGATGTCCTCCTGGATAAGCTTGCATATCTGTTCGAGGAATACGCCACCGGCCGAACCGAGCCAGGTCAGCACCTGTTCCTGGTGATTGGTGTGCTCTTCCGCAGCGCGGATCGCCTGGCCCATGTCCATGGACGCACATTTGTAGGCGTTGAGAACCTCGTAGTAATGGAGCTTGCGCGGATCGACGGTGTTCCCGGACAGACGTTGATATTGCTCAAGAAACTCGTCGCGCGGCAACAGTCCCGACACAAGAAAGCGGCCCTTGTCGTCCCAGTTGCCGAACAGCCGCATCAGCGTCCAGGCGATATCCTCATGAAAATCGCCAAGATGACCCAGTTCCCAGTCGAGAATCGCGGTGAACTTTCCGCTCGGTTCCTCGAACATGAAATTGCCGATCCGGAGATCGGAATGCACGACCACCACCTTGTCGCAGACCGGCATGTTTTCACGCAGCCAGCGCTCGCACAAGGTAATGACCGGCACGGGTTCGACCACTGCATTCCACCAGAGCTTGGCCCAGTTGTTTAGCTCCCACAACGGCGCATCGATCGTGCCCGGGCGCGGCTTTGCGAACAGCGAGAGATTGGCCGCAGTCCAGTCAAAACCGTGCACCTTGACGAACGCATCCACGAACTGGGGTGCCAGCTTTGGCGCCCAGTCATCAAACCGCGTCCCCATGCCGGAAACACCCTTGGCATCGCTGTTGCTGGGCTCAGTCACACCATGAACGAATTCCAGAATTGCCGCAGGCTGGTCAAAGATCTCGGCATCGAGATCGACATGACGCACCGGCGCAACCGGCAATGTACCGATCATGGCGTTCTGCAACTGGGCTTCGCGACCACGGCACGTCTGCGCGATCCCTTCGGGCGGGTCCATGCGCAGGATCAGCCGTTCTCCTTCAGGCGCGCCATCATGCACGATGTTGAAGGCAAATTGTTCTTTCGACGCACCGCCGGACATGCGCCTCACATTGCTAATCTGCGGCGCGCCGTAGCCCAGATGATCGAAATAGCGCCGCAGCATAGCGGCAATCTCGTCGCCGGTCCGTGGTCGGTACGCGCCCCGCGCACGATATTCCAGAGTCCTTTCCAGAACGACATTCTGGCGTGGGTCTATTGCAGTGCGATCCCATGGATCCGGCTGGCCGGCAGTGTTCAAGACGGCGAACTCCTCTCTCAGATATGATTCCCGTTCGGGTGTCGGGCAGCTTATGCAGGGGAGCCGAGCGGAAATCCAGCCCGCTGCGATCAGCCACGATTACGGGAAGCAAAAAAAGGGCGGGCACAAGGCCCGCCCTTCTTGTCCGGCTGGACGACGATTACCGGAAATTGAAACCGAACGTCACACCATAGGTGGCTGGCATACCCGCGAAGCGAGCGGCCGAGTCAGCCGACGAGATGACGTTGGTCCAGTAGTAGGTGTTGAAGATGTTCTTGCCCCAGAGCATCACCTTCCACGCACCATCCGGCGCTTCGTAACCCAGGCGGGCATCAACCGTGGTCCAGCCCTTGAGCGCGAACGGGTTGGTCACACCATCGGGCAGGAAGCAAACCGGATCGCCCGAGGTATCAAGCTGGCAACCTTCCAGATATTCCATGCGGCGTGCGCCAGGCTGCGAGTCTGACTTGGACCGGGTGCTGACAGTAACGCCGAAGAATGGCGCACCGCCATTTTCAAGCTCATGGCGATAATCAAGGTTGAAGGTGGCAGACAGCTTCGGCGTGAACGGCAGGGGATCACCGGCGAAATCATCTGCCTGGCCAAGCACATTATAATTATAAGGCGCCGCCGGGCTCGTCTTGATCTTCGAGTTAAGGTAGGTGACCGCACCACTCAAGGTCAGGCCTTGGGTCGGGTTGATCGTGACATCCGCTTCCGCACCGTAAATGCGCGACTTGGGAATGTTCACGAGGGTTTCGAGGCCACCGAAGACCGGGTCAAGCAAACGCCCGCGAATCTGCTTGTCCTTGTAGTCCATATAGAAGGCAGCGGCATTGAGCTGCACCGCGCGATTGGCCAGTGACGCCTTGAAACCGCCTTCGAAAGCAGTGACCGATTCCTGAGTCACCGGTTCGAGTGCCACGAAGGAAGCCGCCGCGAGCGTCGGGAAGGAACCCGCCTTATAGCCGCGCGACACGTTGGTATAGACCAGCACATCGGGGCTGATCTTGTAGTCGATACCAACGCGCCAGGACACGTTGTCCTCGCTCAGATTGCCGCGGAACACTTCACCCGGAACGCCATCGTAATTCAGAGTATAGCAGCCATCGGGGGCGATCGGAGTGAACACCCCGGGTTCGCCGCCAGTGAACGGGTTCGGCGTATAGTCCGGAAGAGTGGGATCACCCTGGAACGCAGCGCCGTAGGTAGCCTGCGTGAAGTCATCCGTCGGGAAGAAGTTGAACAGCTTGTTCACGTTACCGTTCTCGGACGTGTAGGAACAGAGCGCGTTCTTGTTGGTCGAATCCGTGTAACGGGCTGCTGCCTTGAGGGTCAGCTCTTCCGTCACGTCGAATTCGAGGTTGCCGAACACGGCCCAGTTTTCGATCTTCTGCTTGTTCGTCACACCCGAGTAATTGATGTAGAACAGGCTTGAATCGTGGCTTGTGTTATCAAAATAGCGCAACCCCTGATCTTCAAAGGTGGTGCTCTTTTCGTAGTTTCCGCCAAGCATCCAGCGAATCCGAGAAGTCGGGTCATTCGACAGGCGCAGTTCCTGGTTGAAGGTCTTGATGTAACCGTCATTCTTTTCCAAGTCATAGGTGACATAGGCCATGCCGTCGCCATCGACACCCTGATTCTGCTTGTAATGCGCATAGGACGTCTGCGAAGTCAGCGTCATCCCGCCGCCCAGTTCGACGTCCGCGCGCATCGCGGCCTGCCACATGCGGCGGTTGGCGAAGGGGTCGAAATTGGTCTTGCCCCAGTTAGCCATTGCAACGGGATCGCCCTGCCCCGCGAAGCCGAAATCGCTCGATGTGACCGTGCCGGGATCGGCCGCCAACGTCGACCAGTCCGCAATGCGCGGATTGCCATACGACCAGAGCACTGACGGATTGCGGTAGAAATCATGCAGCGCTTCACGTTCCGCGCTCCAGTTCTGGACGCGAATGCCAACCAGCTGCTGAGCCTGAGGCTGCGATTTGTCGCGCCAGCCGTTGACGTTGAAGTTCAGCTTCACATTGTCGCTGACATCGACATCAAGCAGCAGACGACCAGCAACATAGGACTGGCCACCATTCTTGTCGTCGCGCGTCGAGCTGTACTGCCAATCGTCACCATTGAGGCCGGTCACGGCCACGCGGCCGCGAACGCTATCCGACAAGGGCCCGGAAATGAACGCGTTGCCTTCAATCGTGTTGAAGCGACCATACGAAATATCACCACCCACCTGGAGCGTGTCCGTGGGCTTGGCGGCGATGTAGTTGATCGCACCGCCGGTCGAGTTCTGACCGAACAGAGTGCCCTGCGGCCCCTTCAGCGCTTCGATACGCTCAAGGTCAAAAGCGGCATGCGAAGCAAGCGCGGGGAAGTTCAGCGGGATCTGGTCAATATAGACACTGACCGCAGGATAAACGCCGAGCGAGCTTTCGTTGAAGCCAACACCGCGCAGCGTCAGAATTGGCGTTCCGGTGTTCGATGGGGCGAAAGCGAGGCCGGGAACGACCGACGCGACGTCGGAAAGCGATGTCAGCTTGCGCTCTTTCAGCGCCTCGCCGGAAATGGCGGTGATCGTCAGGCCAACATCATTGAGGTTTTCCTCACGCTTGTTGGCGGTAACGACAATGACATTGGCATCAGACGCGCCCGCGCCCTGTGCGACCGCGACACCCGGCACTGAAACAGCAGCGCATGCCGCGCCAGCGAGCAGAAAATTCCGAATTTTCACTGGTAACCTCCCCTAGGAAAATGGCCAGTCCCCTCAGGATCCAAGCCGAATTGGCGTCGGCTCCTATCAGCGCGACCGGAGAAGTCAAGTTGATCCGAATTATATTCTATTTCTCGCCGTGAGTGTTGGATTTTGGACACAAAAAGGGCGGGCCCGAAGACCCGCCCTCCTTTTGTCTGGTGAAGTTCTGCCTTAGCGGAACTTGTAACCGAAGGTTACGCCATAGGTGGCCGGCTTGCCGGCGAACCGGGCCGAGCTGTCGCTCGACGGGATCACGGCCGTCCAGTAGTATTTGTCAAAGATGTTCTTGCCCCAGAGCATGACCTTCCAGGCCCCGTCCGGCGCTTCGTAACCCAGACGTGCATCGACCGTGGCGTAGCCATCGATCATGTAGGGGTAGGGGCCAACGCCATCGGCAATCCGGTAACGGTTGGTGCCGGTAACCGGCAGCGTCGTATCTTCACCACCGATCGCCGCCGTCTGGTTGGAACGGGCACTGACGGTGAAACCGAAGAAGGGCGCACCGCCATTTTCCAGTTCATGACGATAGTCGACATTGAACGAGCCCGACCACTTCGGCGTATACGGGATGCGCACCCCGCTCAGATCCTCAACGTTGGGTGTCGCACCGGACGGATCGAAGTTGCCGGCCCGCGAGTCAATGTTGTTATCGACGCCACCAAAGATATCGTAACCGACATAATCCTGTATCTTCGAGTCAAGATAGGTGACTGCGCCGCTGATGGTCAGCCCACGTGTCGGGCGGACGGTGATATCCGCTTCGAAGCCATAGATGCGCGACTTGGGCACGTTGACCAGCGTGTCAAGCGTACCAAACACGAAGTCAAACAGCTTGCCCTTAACCTGCTTGTCACGGTAATCCATATAGAATCCCGCAGCATTCAACTGGATCATGCCATCAGCAAATCCTGCCTTGAAGCCAGCTTCGTAAGCCGTAACCTTTTCCTGCACGACAGGCAGGGCTCCGGTATATGCAGAGGAAGCGTTGGCCGGGAAGCTGCCCGCCTTGTAACCACGCGATGCGTTTGCATAAAGCAGCACATCGTCCGTTGCCTTGTAATCCAGCCCGAATCGCCAGGAGACATTGTCCTGCTCGAGAATGGCTTCAAACGGGAAGCCGGGTACACCTAGCCCCAAAAAACCGCCGGTACTGACGGGAGAAAGAACTTTAACATCCTTGGGGGTATCGATGGTAATGCTATTAAGCGTATAGCTTTGGCTCGGCCCAATCGGATCGAACGGCAAACCCGACAAACCGCCCAATACGTTGAACAGCTTGTCAACATTCCCGTTTGTACCAGTATAGGCAAGGTTAAACACCTTGTTTTTGGAATTGGTATAACGTCCGGCGGCCTTCAGCGTGAGCCGATCAGTAACCTCGAATTCGAGATTGCCGAAGAAAGCATAGTTTTCGATGTCCTGCTTGAGAACAACTCCGCTGTGATTAATGTATAGGTTGGCCGCGTAATAATTCGAATTAGCAAAATAACGGAGGATCTGGTCTTCCATTGTTTTGCTCTTTTCGTAGTTTGCACCGATCACCCAACGAATGCGCGAGAGGGGATCATTGGCGAGACGGAGTTCCTGGTTGAACGTCTTGACCGAGCCAAGCGCCTGCTGGATGTCGAAGCCGGGCAATTCCATACCATCGCCGTCAATCACCATATCTTGCGTAAACTTCGCGTAGGAAGTCAGCGAAGTGAGCGTAAGCGAGCCCAGTTCAACGTCCCCGCGAAGTGCCAGCTGCCAAAAATCACGATCGCCGCGCGGCCTGAACGATGTCGAAGTCGCAACGCTCGGGTCGCTGGCTCCACTGGGGTCTGCAAATGAGGTGTTCGGATCGCGAATGAGCACACCCCAATCTGCGGTTCGCGAACTGTATTTACCCGGGAACGGATAACATATCTGCGCGGACGCACAGCCAGCCGGAGCCGGAAGATAGGCATTGCGAACAGGGTCAACCAATGGTGAAGAATCAAGCGCCTTGCTGCCGCCTGCGCCAATCTGTTCATGTGTGGCGATCAGCTGCTGAGCCTGCGGGTCGGACTTGTCCTTCCAGCCGTTGGCGGTAAAGCGCAGCTTGACCGTGTCACTCGGCTCCACATCAACCGTCAGACGACCGGCAACGTAGGATTCCTTGCCGTTGCTATCATCGCGCGTATAGGATTTCTGCCAGCCATCGGCGTTCTTGCCGTTAACCGCGAGGCGGAAGCCAGCAGCATCGGAAATCGGGCCGCTGATATAAGCGTTGCCTTCAATGGCGTTGAAGCGGCCATAGGAAATGTCCCCACCAGCTTCGAGCGTATCGGTCGGACCCGCAGCGATGTAGTTGATCGCACCGCCGGTTGAGTTCTGGCCGAACAGGGTGCCCTGCGGGCCTTTCAGGACTTCGATACGCTCAAGGTCATAGGCCGAGTGCGAAGCCAGCACCGGGAAGGGCAGCGGCACCTGGTCCACGTACACACTGACGGCCGGGTAAACGCCCAGCGAGCTTTCGTTGAAGCCGATGCCGCGCAGCGTGAAAATCGGGGTGTTGTTGGTCGACGGGGTATAGATCAGACCCGGTGCGATATTGGCGACATCCTCAAGCGAGGCAACGCGGCGGTTCTGCAACGCTTCGGCACCGATCGCCGTGATCGTGAGACCAACGTCATTGAGGTTTTCCTCGCGCTTGTTGGCGGTAACCACGATGACGTTGCTGTCGTTCGCGCCAGCGCCCTGGGCCATGGCCACACCCGGTGTAAGCACAACGGCACCAGCCGCACTCGCCATAAGATATTTGCGGAAACTCATATTCCCTCTCCTCACCTGAAAACAAAGCGCCAGTGTGACCAGCGTCCGGCGATGGAGATTATGAGCGCGCAGGCCAGTGTCAACAATTCTTGATCGCGTTTGCCGTATACGCAAATTATTGCTGCAAAAATGTCACAGCCAAGGTGGCTCCGTCAAACGCATGTTTCGCACGATAATCCCGGCCCAACTCCCTTTCCTGCTCGGACAGGCCTTGGCATGTTGCGGGACAGAGGATAATCGGACAGACGATCATACTGACTTCGGCCGACGCGGCCGCTGATGCGAGGGAGAGAATTTGTGACTCAGGCTGCTGATATCCGCGACAATCCGACGCCTGAATGGATCGCAGACGTGCGCGCGCGTTATGATGTGGAGCGCACGGTCGACCTCGCCCTTACGCGTAAACTGGAACGCCGCGGCAGCCAGACCTTCGCGGTTGCGAAACTCGACGAGCTGGCGAGCTTGCTTCAGGCATTCATGGCTCGCCGGATCGATGGCGAGTTTTCGATCCGCAATCTCAAGGCGCTGACGGGCGGCAATTCAAAGGAACAGTTCTCCTTTGAACTCGATTGGGTGAAAGATGGTGAAAGGCGAATCGGCGACAGGATGGTGCTGCGCCGCGAACAGGCCGAATCCATCGTTGAGGCGGACAAGCTGCGCGAATTCCAGCTGGTGAAAGCGGCGAGCGCCTTAATGCCTGCGCCCACCGCTTACTGGCTGGACGAAACCGGGGAGGAACTGGGTCGGCCTGCGCTGATTTACAGCTTCGTAACCGGTGTCCAGAAACCGACCAAATCGACCAGCAAGGTGACGGGGATCGGTATCAATTTCGACCAGCAGCACCGCGATGCGCTCGGCCCCCAGTTCATCGATTATCTGGCGCGGATTCACAATTTCGATCCCACCGGTCATGACCTCTCGGCGTTCGATATCCCTGAGGTAGGGACCACCCAGGACGTCGACTGGCAGATCAACTGGTGGGCACGCGCCTGGTTCGAAGACCGGCTGGAAGAGGTCCCGCTGATGACGGTGGCCGAACAATGGTTGCGCGCGAACCGCCAGCCGCTCGACCACCTTTCACTCATTCATGGCGATTACCGCAGCGGCAATTTCCTGTTTGACGAAGACACGCTGAAATTCACGGCGGTTCTCGATTGGGAACTGGGCTATTTCGGGGATCGCCATGCCGATCTTGCCTGGGTGCTCAATCCTGTCTTCATCACTCCGTCCGAAGACGGCGAACCGCTGCATACCTCGCTGTTCCGGCGTGACGAATTCCTGCGCGACTACGAAAAGGCGAGCGGGCTCAAGGTCGACGAGCAGCGGCTTAGCTATTACAATATCTTCGCTTACTGGCGCTCGGTTGCGCTCACTCTCTCGGCCGGGCCGCGAGCCGCTGGCGCACTCAAGACGCACCAGGACATCGTGCTCAGCTGGTTCTCGGGCATTTCCTATCCGCTGCTCGAAGCGCTGCGCCGCGAACTGGAATCAGTCCTGCGCTGAACGGCACGGGCCGTGAGCATCAATCCCCCGGAAGGTTTCACTCGCTTTGACCAGTTGACGGGCAATGCCTTCATGGAAATGGTCGGGCCGCTCTTCCTAAGGATCGATCCGGAGCGCGGCCCGATATTCGGCTTTCGGGTGGAGCCGCGCCATTGCAACGCGATCGGAATTTGTCACGGCGGGATGATCGCAACCTTTGCAGACATCTACCTGCCGACCCAGGTCCGCTTCGACCCCGAGTTTGACGATGGTTATACGCCAACGATTTCGCTGACGCTTGATTTCGTCGGCATGGGCAAGGTCGGGCAATGGGTCGAAGGGCGCGGGCGCCTGGTCCGCCGCACCGGACGGATCATCTTTGTCGAAGGGCTGGTGACGGCAAACGGCGAGCCGATCCTTCGCGCGAGCGGAAGTTTCCGGCGCGGCAAACCGGGCGAACGGATCGATACGAACGAGATGTTACAGGATCTCGCAGGGACCTGGAAATTTCCCGAACGGTTTTAATGCTGGCGTATCAGCGTGGCTCGCCTGCGCACCGCGCCCGTTCGCGCACCGTCGCTTCGCATTGCGGCAATATCCTGGCGAGATAGACCAGCAGAACGATCAGTGGCGGCATGACGAGGAAGAGCGAGAGCATCGCCAGCCGCAGATCGCCGGTGATGTCACTGATGATACCCACCATGTAAGGCCCCAGCCCCAACCCGATGAGACTGCTGGAGAGCGTCTGCACCGCAAAGCCGGCGCCGCGCAGGCGCGGAATGACCAGATCCTGCGCGGTGGCGATCATGATCGGCGACCACACCGTAAGCAGCAGAAGCGAGAGGAAATTCAGAATGAAGAACAGGCGGACGTTTCCGGTTGTAAACTGACCGACGGTCACCACGCTGAACAACAGCATCGCAGTGATCAGAAAATACATCCGTCCTGCAGGATGGCGGGCCTTGGCCGCATCGCCGATCCACCCGCCCAGAAACGTGCCCAGCCCGCCTCCGATCATGGCGATGAGACCGAGCGCCAGCCCGTCATCGGGTTCAAGACCAAGATAGCGGTTGCCGTAAACGTAAACGAAGGCTCCTGTGGCGTAAGTGTATATACCCAGCATGCCGCAGCAGATCGCCAGCACGCGGTAGCTTTTCCCGCCCAAGGTCAACGCATGCGTCACCGGATCGCGCAGGCGCACGGACTGGAACCAGCTGAAAGCCGCATAGGAACCGATGCCGATCGCCAGCCACTGCACCAGATTGCTGGTGATGGCGAAACTTCCAAACGTAGCGATCACTGCGTGCCTCTCGACAGGGAGCAGGTTTTCGATCAGGCGGTCAATCAACAGGCTGACGACGATTGCCGCCGCGAGGAACATCAGATTGCGCCGCTGCACATCCCGCCCACCGCCCAGTTGCGCGATGCTGGTAAAGCTCCAGGGCGGAAACATCATCTTCGCTTCGGTCAGTACGTTGCGGAAGGGGTGCGCATCACCGGGGTGGGGGTCGCCATCCAATGCACCGCGCACCGGCTCGCGCACTGTCAGAAACACCAGCAAGCCGAGCAGGACGCCCGGAAGACCGACAATGATGAAGGCCGCCTGCCAGCCCAGCAGGCCGAGCCATCCTGGCCAGAGATCCAGAATATAACCGCCAATGATCAGCGAGGCGCCGATGCCGACGTAGACGCCCATGGTGTAGATCGCCAGGACCGTGCCGCGCATCCGCTTGGGGAAATAATCGCCCAGCAGCGAGATCGCGGCGGGCGAGGCACTCGCCTCGCCGATCCCCACGCCCAGCCGCGCCATGCCAAGCTGAACGAAATTGCCGGCAAAACCGGACAAGGTCGTCATGATGGACCAGAACGACAGTCCGATCGCGAGCGTCTTGACCCTGCTCCAGCCATCCGCCAGCCGCGCCAGGGGAATGCCGAACAGCGCATAGAACATGGCAAATGCCGTGCCATAAAGCAGACCGATCTGTGCATCGGTGAGATCAAGATCGGCCTTGAGATAGGGCGCCAGAATGGTGATGATCTGGCGATCCACGAAATTCATCGTGTAAATCATCACCAGAAGCGCCAGCACATACCAACGATACGCACCACCACTTCTCTGCGGAATTTGCTCCGCCGCTGCGGTTGTCAAACCTTCCTCCCCACCCGCTCGCCTTTTCCGGAGCGCACCATGCCGCGCCTATTGGGCGATATATCCCCCGTCTACCGGGTAATAAGCCCCGGTAATAAAGCTTGCTGACGACGAGACAAGGAACAGTACTGCCGCCGCGATCTCGTCCGGCTTGCCCAGTCGCCCCAGCGGATGAAGTGCGGCGATCTGGTCCAGCGCTTCCAGGGTTGCCTGCTGCAACAGTGGCGTTTCGATGTAACCAGGTCCGATTGCGTTCACGCGGATGTTCCGGTCCGCCCCTTCAAGCGCGGCAACCTTGGTCAGGCCAACCACGCCATGTTTCGATGCCACATAGGCGGCTGCTCCGGTGCGCGCGATCGCCCCCATGATCGAGGCGATGTTCACAATGGACGCCCCGGCCTTCATCGCTGCCATTTCGGCCTTCAGGCAGTAGAATACACCATCGAGATTAATCGAGATGACCTTGCGCCAATCATCCACGGTCGTGTCGGGGATCGGTGCCAGTTCCGTTGAGATGCCGGCATTATTCACCGCGATGTCCAACCCGCCAAACTGCTTCACTGCAAGATCAACCATCGCCTGACAGGATGCAGAGTCAGCCACGTCCAGTTGCGTCGCCACAGCGCGATCTCCCAACTCACTGGCGAGCCTGCTCGCCGTGTCCGGATTGAGATCGGCGATCACTATCTTTGCGCCCGCCGCGTGGAATGCACGCGCGCAGGCCGCGCCAATGCCCGAAGCCCCGCCCGTAACCAGGGCGACCTTGCCCGAAAAATCGAGATTCATGCCTTATCCTTCCATTCCGGGATGTTCTTCAGTCAGTTCATCGAGGAAGTCTTCGATTGCCATGTTGACGCGCCTCGGATGAGTGATGTTGACCGCATGCGGCCCTCCAGAAATCAGCGTGACCCCGCGCGGATCGGGAACACCAAGCGGTGTCATCAGGCCCAACTCGTGAGAAGTCGCGATATCGGCGAGGCCATGGATCGTTGCGACCGGCACTTTCACCTCGTGAAGGCGGTCGAACAGCGCATCAATCGACATCAGGCACCCGGTCGCGTCGCGCACCTGCGCCTTGCTCATCCCGAACCAGGCCTTGTGCCAATATTCATGGTCAGCACCGGGCCCCAGAATGAAGCTCGCCAGGAATTCGACCTTGGCCTGATCGGCGCCATTAGCCGCCCAGTCAGCCATCGTCCGCGCAAATGTATCGTCACCGCTGTCAGGCACCGGCCCGGCCTGGGTGGAGAGCTGCACAATTCCATAGAAGCGCTCAGGAGCCAGCAGCGCGGCGCGCATACCCACGATACCGCCCTGGCTCATCCCGACGTGCACGCATTTGTCGATGTCCAGCGCGTCGAGCAGACCGATCAGATCCCTGGCGGAATCCCAATAGTTGAAATCGCCTTCCCACTCGGTCTGCCCGTGCCCGCGCGCATCCCAGGCTATACAACGGCGGCGTGATTTGAAATATTCGACCTGCCGGTCAAACATCGTGTGATTCATCATATAGCCGTGGCTGAACACCAGGGGCACGCCTGTGCCGCCGCTGTCCGCCACCGCGATTTTCGCGCCAGACGGCACGTCAACCAATGTGATTGCCATGATCCTCTCCTGATGGAATGGCTGATGCGACCTGTTCCGCAGCCTTATTTGGACTGGGCGTAAACCCGCGACATGGCTTCCTGCGCGCGTGCCGTGATCTCCGCACCTTCGAAACCGGTGCCCATCACCTCGTCATAGCTGGCC
The DNA here is from genome assembly GCA_024236235.1 of Novosphingobium sp. Classification (GTDB taxonomy): domain Bacteria; phylum Pseudomonadota; class Alphaproteobacteria; order Sphingomonadales; family Sphingomonadaceae; genus JACKKV01. The sequence continues at coordinate 154,423 of JACKKV010000004.1, forward strand.
AGAGTGGCCCGGTTCGTGCCCCGGAAATAGGGGATCACCTCCTCGGCGATCAGCTGGTGGCTGCGCAGGGTGGCGTCATGCCGTGCCCAGTCGACCCCCATGATCATGTAGCAGCCGAATCCGCCCGATTTCTCGATCAGCCGGTTAATCTGCGCACGCGCCATTTCCGGTGTGCCGATCACCGCCGCCCCGCTCTCGTTCAGCTGGTCCACCGCCCTGTCACAATTGTCCCAGTCAATACCGAGGCCCGGATTGATGTGCTCGCGATAGTTTTCCAGCAGGCACATGCCGTAACGTACATCTTCGCGCGCCTGCTCGAAGGTTTCGGCGATGTGCATCGGCCCCATCAGGCGCCATTTGCTGCGATCGGCAACATGACCGGCCTTTTTTGACTCGCTTTCGATGACATCCCAATGCTCCAGCAGCTTTTCGACGCCGACCGGGTTGGTTGCAGCGACCGAGAGCAGGCCCATACCATATTTGCCAGCCAGAATCGGGCCGGAGGGCGAGATCACTCCCACCGTCGCCATGTCGAAGTTGGAATAGGGCAGCAGCTGGAGATGGGCATCGACCAGGTTGAACCAGTCGGTCTTGCGAGTCACATGTTCGCCCTTGAACAGCGGGATCAGCACTTCGAGCGCTTCGTGCAGCATCCGCCGGTTATTGAGCGGATCAAGCCCCAGCATCTGGGCGTCCTGCACCAGTTGGCCAGGCGCCACGCCGAACATCATTCGCCCGCGGGTCATGTAATCCAGCTGGACGATGCGGTCTGCCACCATCAGCGGGTTGTGATAGGGAATGGTGATTGCGCCGGTGCCCAGCTTGATGTGCTTGGTGCGTTCCGCGGCGGCGGCAATGGTCAGTTCGGGGCAGGAGATGGATTCGATGCCACCGGAATGATGCTCGCCGATCCAGGCTTCATCAAACCCCAACCGGTCGAGGTTGATGATTGTTTCCATATCCTGCTGCAGGGCGATCAAAGGATTCAGGTCAGGCCGGTGATAGGGCCCCATGAAAATGCCGAAACGCATGCCTTCTTCGATGAACTTCATGATCCTCATTCCCTTGATTCTAAGAAACATTCGCAAAAACCGAGTAATTATCGATTTTTAGCGCCCGACTCTCCCGAGTCAAGCCAGTTTGAGTGCACTTTAAATTGCGCAGATACCGCCGTCCACGGAATATAGCGAGCCGTTGACATATTCCGAAGCCGGGGAAAGCAGGAAGGCGGTGACGCGGGCCACCTCTTCAGGCCGGGCAAAACGGCGGCTGGGGATCTGCGCCATGCGGGCCTTAGCCATGTCCGAGGGCGCACCGGGCGCGCTGCCGAAGATCGCATCAATCATCCGCCCTTCGACCGGGCCGGGGCAGATGGCGTTGACCCGGACCCCCTGCGGCCCCCATTCTACCGCAGCAGAGCGGGTCAGGCCCACCACCGCATGCTTGCTGGCGACATAGGCGCTCATCATCGCGGCGCCCTTGATTCCGGCCGTGCTGGCGAAATTCACGACCGATCCGCCCCGTTTTGCCAGCAACGGCAGCCCGTGTTTGAGACCGAGCATTACCCCCGCGACATTGACATCCAGCACCCGGCGAAAATCCGCCAGATCGAACTGGTCAATCGGCGTGGGCACATTTTCGACAGCGGCACCGTTGACCAGCCCATCCAGCCCGTCAAAGCCCGCAAAAGCGGCGGCCATGGCGGCTTCATCAGTGACATCTGCGAGGCGGAACGTTACCCTGGCACCCGTCGGCAATGACTTTGTAACGCGCTCCAGAGCGGCCTTGTCGCGGTCAACAATGCACACATCGGCACCAAGCTCGCACAGAAGCCGCACCAGCACGCTGCCGATATCACCCGCGCCGCCCACTACGGCGATACGACGCCCTTCTAGATCGAACAGGTCTGCCACTGATTTTCTCCCTGGAATTTTCCGAATCGAATTCGATTGCTATCACCCGGCGGTGACCATAGGAATCCGGCCCGGACGTGAACACCGCATTTTGGGAGAGAGGCGTGATTACCGACGCTGATGTCGATTTCCATCCAACTGACCCGGCCATCCATGACTGGGCGGAAACCAATTACTTCGCCTTCTTTAACGCCGAGCGGCGGATATGCGGCCATCTCCAGGCGCTGTTCCGGCCTAATCTGGGCGTGGTGATGACAGATGTGCGCATCTGGCGCGGGCTGGTCGACCGGTCGCATGATGCGCTGTACGTCGCCAATCATCATCACCAGCCCGGCGCGCCGAGCCTGCGCGATTACTCGCTGGCCAGCGGCCTGTCCGTAAAGGCGTTCAGCCCGCGCGATTACCGGGTCGATTATATCGGCGTGGACGACACCGAAATCCATTTCGACATCAACGGCATCATGGAGCCTTATGACATCGCCGATCCCGAGATGGACCCGGTGACGAGGGCGCAGATGGACGGCGGCTTCGTGCTGGGCGAAGCCTATCGCGGCCATTGGGACATGCACGCCCGTCTGAAAGGCGAGATTCGCTGCCGGGGCGAAGTGATCCCGGTCGATTGCGTGCAGGTGATCGATCACAGCTGGGGTCCGCGCACCGAAGCGGACCTGCCGGGCATGATGTGGCTGGGCGGCTATTTCCCCGAAATCGACACCGCCGTGCACGGCTTCTTTCCGGCTGACCCCGTGCACAGCGACGAACTCGAACTCGCTCATGGCTATATTTGTCGTGAGGGCAAGGTCACCGGCCTGCGTTCGGCCAGGCTGATTCTTTCCCGGCTCAACTACCTGCCGATCGCCGCCGAATGGCACGGCGAAGATGGCGACGGAAAAACCTTCAGCCTTTATGGCGCGGCGATTGCGGGCGGCCCCTGGCCGGTCTATCCCAGCGTTGATGTCGGCATCACGCTTATGCGCTGGACAATGGACGGCAAGGTCGGCCATGGCCTAGCCATGGAGAACACCTCCATGGCCTATCGCACCCGCCACGGTCTGGCGGCGCAGCGGACGCCGAAAGGCTGAGTGCAACTGACTGAGAGGATATGAGATGCAACCGAGTTTCGATCATCGCATCCGCACCATGAACAAGGCGCTGACGGAAGTCATCCTGCCTGCCATCGACCCCGACAACAAGGGCGCAGTGGAACAGTTGCAGCTGGTGGTCGGATCGCTCAACCTGATGAACGAACAGATCGATTATGCACATTGGTTCGAGGTTACCGACGGGCGATCGATGGTTGCCATGGCCGAAAAACTTGCCGGGATTTCGGGGCAGTCCATTGACCCTGCGACGGAAAAAGCCATCGCTTCGGTGCGCGATGCGGGATCGCGCCACAATGTAACGCTGACTGCGGTCCGCCAGGCCAATTACGACCTGCGTGAGGCGTTGAGCGCGATGATCGCGCGCATACTGGAAAACAGTGACGCGGCAACCCACCGGGCGGTTTCGCTGGCTGTGATCGACATGAGCGAGGACCAGACCAGCCGCGAACGCGCCTTCGTGGCCAAAACCGGGTTCGACGTCTTTCCGGAATCGCTCAAGTCCATCGCGGACGCTCTCGCAGCGGCTCCGGCGGGCTGAGCGGCACGCACCGCATGCCGATCACCCCGGACCAGCTTTATTCCTACATCCTGCCCGGCCAGGTCAACGATCCGCGTCCGGGCCTCGATCAGGCACGCAAGGCCGACACGCTGGGCCTTGGAGGCATCTTCCTGTCGGAACGCTGGGAAACCAAGGAACTGGGTGCGACCATGGGGGCGCTGACGCAGGTGACGGACAAGGTCCGGCTGGTCGCCGGACTCACCCATTTCGGCACCCGTCACCCGGTGGTGCAGGCCGGCATGGCGCAGACGCTGCAACAGCTCAGCGGCAACCGCTTCGTGCTGGGATACGGGCGCGGGGTGGAAAGCCACATGCGCAAGATGGGCATCCCCACCCCCAATCTTGCCGGACTCGCCGATTACGCGATGATCCTGCGCCGCCTGTGGGCGGGCGAAACCGTTGAGTATGACGGACCCGCAGGCAATTGGGGCGAACTCAAGCTGCCGCAGGGCTATGACACGCCGCCGCCACTGATCTTCGGCACCATCGGCCCGAAAACGCTGGCCATGGCGGGCGCGCATTTCGACGGGGTGGTGCTGCACCCGTTCCTGACGGTGGAGGGCGTGCGCCGGTCCATCGCCATCGTCCGCAACGCTGCCGCCGATGCGGGCAAGGAACCGCAGTCCGTAAAAATCTACGCCACCATCGTGACCGTTCCCGATACGCTGGACCCGGACCTGCGGATCGATCTGCTGGAAGCGCGGGCCGTATCCTATTTCATGCATCCCGAACTTGGCCGCCCGATCATCGCCACCAATGGCTGGGATTCCGATGCGGCGGCTGCCTTGCAGGAAAAGGGGCTGGCGAAGCTGGAATACGGCACCGGCGATGCGCAGTCCAAGCGCCGCGCCATGGCTGAAGCTGCATCACTGCTGCCGCGTGAATGGCTGGAAACGGGCGCCGCCACCGGCAGCCTGACCCAATGCGCGGACCGTCTGGAAGAATATGTTGCGGCCGGCGTCGATCACATCCTGCTGCACGGAACGACGCCCGACATGCAGGACGGGATCGTGACCGAAGTGACCCGCAGGCTCGCCTAGGCCGCGTGGAATTTGTCCACGCCGCCTAGGCAGCAACCGTTGCGAATGCTTCCTTATACCGCTTGTCGAGTGCCTCGTCGTAAGCGGTGATGCGTTTCAGCTGTTCGTTCCAGTCAATCGTCGCTTCAGCATCCAGCCCTTGTGAAAGGCGCACAATCTGGTTGAAGTAATAGGCCGTGCCGGCGGCCACCTCCATCAGTCGCAGGAGTTCCGGCGCTGGATCGCCGAATTGCGCGGGGTCCAGATTGCAGAGCATGTCCGGCGAAGGCAGGCTGTCGACCGAACCGTTCAGCAGCTTGTTGCAATAGTCGGGATCGATGCACAGCGGACGGCCGAGGCCAACCACGTCCATCGCACCCGAAGCAAGCGCATCCTGCATTCCTGCCAGCGTGCGGAAGCCGCCGGTCACCATCAGCGGCACCTTGACCACCGGGCGCAGGCGCGCCGCGAAATCGAGGAAATAGGCTTCGCGCGCCGAGGTCGAGGCAGCCTTCTGCTTGACCGTGCCATCCTCGTTCCGGCCTACCATGGCTGTCGATTCATAGTTGCCGCCCGACACTTCCAGCAGGTCAATCCCTTCATCGTTCAGCCATTCAATGACCTGGAAGGATTCATCCTCGGTCGTCCCGCCTTTCTGGAAGTCCGAGCTGTTGAGCTTGACCGAGACCGGGAAGGCCGGGCCTACCGCCGCACGGGTGCGGCGCACCACTTCCAGCAGCGCCCGGGCGCGGTTCTCCAGCGAACCGCCCCACTTGTCCGTCCTGCGGTTGGTCAGCGGGCTGACAAACTGGGACAGCAGGTAACCATGGGCCGCGTGGACCTGAACCCCGGTAAAGCCTGTGTCCTGCGCCACTTTGGCAACATGGACGAACCGGTTGATGATGTCCTCGATCTCGTCGGCTTCCAGTGCGCGGGCCATGCCCTCCTTGCCCGGCTTGGTATTCTCTGAAGGGGAAACGAAGGTTTGCGTGCCCGTGCCCGCCTGCCGCCCTGGATGGTTGATCTGCATCCAGATGTGGTTGCCATTGCGGCTGCCCGCGCGGGCATAGGCGGCCATTTCCTCCAGCCCGCCATTGCCGTCTGCGGCCACATTGCCCGGTCGTTCCAGAAATCGGCGATCCACCTGCACATTGCCAGTGATCAGCAGCCCCGCGCCGCCATCCGACCAGCGGCCGTAAAGCGCGGCATGAGCCGCAGTCGCGCGGTTTTCAGGCGTGGCAATCCCTTCCGTCATGGCCGCCTTGCTGAGGCGGTTCTTCAGCACGGCGCCGCATGGCAAGCTCAGCGGATCAGCAATGGTAACGGGCATCAGGTAACTCCGGCAAGGTTAGCATTCCGGTGGCTGTCAGCCAGCCAGCAGGTTTTCGATCGAACCGAAACAGTCAGTCACCACCTTGCAATCGAAATATTCGCGGTAGTGAAGCAGCTTGCCGTCGCGAAAGCGCAGCAGGATCGCATATTGCTGATTATAGGGGTTGCCCTTGAAATCGCCTTTGCCGCGCTGTTCGACCAATACCCATTCCGGATCAGCCATGGGCTGTACACGGGTATCATGGAATGAAAGCTGCAACGCATCGGCAACCGCCTGGAAAACGCCAACACAGGCTTCCTTACCTTCCACTACCGGCGGCAGGCCGATGCTGGCGGCATAGGGAAAAATCATCTCGACATCGTCAGCCAGATTGGCCTGCCAGGCCGGGCTGTGCGGATCGAAATCGGCAAAGATCACACGGGCGCGCTCAACATTGTCCATTGCCACATTCGTCGCCGTCATCGTCACTCTCCCGGATTGCGCGCTGCGCCATGATTTGTAGTGCACTTCATATCATCGCCGCGCCCGCTGTCGATAAATTTTCGGATGCCCCCGTCAGACGCGCTCCACCAGTAGTGCGATGCCCTGGCCGACGCCCACACACATGCTGGCCAGAGCATAGCGCCCGCCGCTGCGCTGCAATTCTTCGACCGCCGTCAGCGCGATGCGCGCGCCCGACATGCCGAGCGGATGGCCCAGCGCAATGGCCCCGCCATTGGGGTTCACGCGCGGATCATCGTCTGCGATACCCAGCGCCCGGGTGCAGGCCAGCGCCTGCGCGGCGAAGGCTTCGTTCAGTTCGATGACATCCAGCTGATCGGCCCCGATCCCGCCGAGCGAGAGCGCCTTCTTGACCGCCTCGATCGGGCCGACCCCCATGATGCGTGGCGCGACCCCGGCCGTGGCCATGGCGACGACGCGCGCACGCGGTTCCAGCCCATGCGCCTTCGCTGCCGCTTCGCTGGCGAGGATCATCGCCGCCGCGCCGTCATTCACCCCGCTGGCATTGCCCGCCGTGATCGTTCCGCCCTCGCGCGTGATGGGCCTGAGCGCGGCGAGCTTGTCCAGCGTGGTCATGCGCGGATGTTCGTCGGCAGCGAAGATCACCGGATCGCCCTTGCGCTGCGGTATCGTGACGGGTGCGATTTCCGCCGCCAGCCGCCCGCTGGCCTGCGCGGCGGCCGCCTTTTCCTGGCTGCGCAGCGCAAAGATGTCCTGGTCTTCGCGTGACACACTGAAATCATCCGCGACATTTTCCGCCGTTTCCGGCATGGCGTCGACACCAAAGGCCTTCTTCATCGCCGGATTGACGAAGCGCCAGCCGATGGTCGTGTCATAAATCGCAGTGTTGCGGGAAAAGGCGCTGTCCGCCTTGGGCATGACGAAGGGCGCACGGGTCATGCTTTCCACGCCGCCCGCCAGCATCAGTTGTGCATCGCCCGCGCGGATCGCGCGCGCGGCGGACCCGACGGCATCCAGCCCCGAACCGCACAGGCGATTGACCGTGGAGCCGGGCATGCGCACCGGCAGGCCCGCCAGCAGCAGCGCCATGCGCGCCACATTGCGGTTGTCTTCGCCCGCCTGGTTGGCGCAGCCGAAAATCACATCGTCCACCGCTTCCCAGTCGACGGAAGGGTTGCGTTCCATCAGCGCCCGCAGCGGATGTGCTGCCAGGTCATCCGCCCTGACGCCGGCAAGCGCGCCGCCGAACTTGCCGATAGGGGATCGAATCGCGTCACAAATGAAGGCCTCTGCCATGTCTTCCCGTTCTTTTGCTGCACGGCGGTGGCCTTGCCCCCGCCCGATGTTCGGATTCACCGTGTTTGAATGCTATAGCCATAGCGTCGCAAGGGCGATATGCATATCCGGCATTTTTTCGGTTTATCGATTTTGGGAGATTTTGCAAACATGGCTGACGAACAGGTTGCGCGCATCGAACGGGATGGCGCCATCGCGATCTGCGTGATCGATTCGCCGCCGGTCAACGCACTGGGGCAGGCAGTGCGCCAGGCGCTGGTCGACGCGGTCGCACAGGCCAACGCCGATGCGGCGGTGGACGCGCTGGTGATTCACTGCGCGGGACGCACCTATTTCGCCGGGGCCGATGTGCGCGAATTCGGCAAGCCGCCCGTGCCGCCGCACCTGCCTGATGTGGTGAACACGATTGAAGCCAGCGCCAAGCCGGTGATCACGGTGATTCATGGTTCAGCGCTGGGCGGTGGCCTGGAAGTGGCCATGGGTTGCCACTTCCGCCTGGCCACACCGGCCGCGAAAATGGGCCTGCCCGAAGTCACGCTGGGCATCATGCCGGGCGCGGGGGGAACGCAGCGGCTGCCGCGCCTGATCGGCGTCGCCAAGGCGCTGGAGATGACCGCGCATGGCGCGCCGATTGGCGCTGCCGAAGCGAAGGAGCTGGGGCTGGTCGATGCGATCGTCGAAGGCGATCCGTTGCAGGCCGCGCTTGAATTCGCCCGCACGGTGGTGGCCGATGGAACGCAGCCGCGCCGCACGAGCGAGCGGGACGACAAGCTGGGCGATGCCGGCAATGCTGCCCTGTTCGACGAATTCCTGGCGAAAAATGCCCGGAAGTTTCGCGGCCTCGACGCCCCGGCCGCCATCGTCGCGCTGATGCGCAAGACACTGACCATGCCTTTTGCCGAAGCGGTCAGGCTGGAACGAGAAGGGTTCCTGGCCCTGCGTGAAGGCCCGCAGTCGAAGGCGCTGCGCCACGCCTTCTTTGCCGAACGCGAAGCGGCAAAGGTGCCCGGCATCGGCAAGGACACGCCGCGCCTCAAGATCGAAAAGGTCGCCGTCATCGGCGCGGGCACCATGGGGTCGGGCATTGCGCTCGCCTTCCTGCAATCCGGTTTTGAAGTGATCCTGATCGAGGTGGCGCAGGCGGGGCTGGATCGCGGCGTCACCACCATCGACAAGACGCTGGCGAAGAATGTCGCGCAGGGCCGGATGAGTGAAGACAAGGCCGCGCGGACCAGAAACGCGCTTACCCCCACGCTCGAATTCGAAAAAGTCGCCGAAGCCGATCTGGTGATCGAGGCGGTGTTCGAACTGATGGAGGTGAAGCAGGACATCTTCCGCAAGCTTGACCTGCATGCCCGGCCTGACGCGATTCTGGCGACCAACACCAGCTATCTCGACATCAACGAGATCGCTTCAGTCACCAGCCGTCCGCAACAGGTGATCGGCCTGCACTTCTTCTCCCCCGCCAACATCATGAAGCTGCTGGAAGTGGTGCGCACCGACAAGACGTCGGACTCCGTCCTGGCCAGCGCGCTTGACCTGGCCAAGGCGATCCGCAAGGTCGCCGTGGTGGCGCGCGTTTGCTACGGCTTCATCGGCAACCGCATGCTGTCAGTGCGCCGCGTGGAAACCGAAGCGCTGCTGCTGGCAGGGGCCAGCCCTTATGATCTTGACCGGGTGGTGGAAGGTTTCGGCATGGCCATGGGTCCGTGCCGGATCGGCGATCTGGCAGGGCTGGACCTTGGCTGGACGCCCGAAAACTCGACCGGCAACACCGTCAAGGAACGCCTGTGCGAAATGGACCGGCGCGGCATGAAGAACGGCGCGGGTTTCTACGATTATGTCGATGGCAAGCCGCAGGAATCGCCCGCGGTGCTGACAATGATCGACGCCTTCCGCGCAGAAAAGGGCGTGACCCCGCGCAGCTTCGGCGATGAAGAAATTCTGCAGCACATGCTGTACCCGATGATGAACGAAGGCGCGAAGATCCTGGAAGAAGGGATTGCCCTGCGCGCTTCGGACATCGATGTCGTCTGGCTGTTCGGTTACGGCTGGCCGCGCTGGACCGGTGGACCGATGTTCCTGGCCGACCAGATCGGCCTGCCCGCCATCGTCGAGGCGCTGGAACGGATGGGGCCGGGCCATGAACCCGCCGCACTGCTGCGCAGGCTGGCTGCCGAAGGGTCCAGCTTCGTCGAATATGACAAGGCGAACGGCGGATAGGGCGCTGGCCATGGCCCACTCGAACGTCTCTGCACAATCCCTCGCAGGACCGGACCTGCCAGCCATCGAAGCGGCGGCCTTCGCGTGGGTTGCCGAGGTTACAGGCGGCACAATCGTTGCGAAGGTGAAGGCCTCTGGCGGAAATCGCCGCCAGAGCTGGGCGATCGATATCGAAACCGCTGACGGCGCGCGAATGCCGTTGCTGCTGCGGTTTGATCCGCGCCCCGACGAACCGGGCGCGGAACCCTGGACGATCGAGCGCGAAGCGGACGTGTTCAGGGCCATCCGCGGCATTCCGATCCGCGCACCCAAATTCGTCGGTTTCAACCCGCAACTGCGCGCGGTCCTGACAGACCGGGCCAGTGGTGTCGCCGAATTGCGCCATCTGAAAGATGACTTGCAAAAGCAGCACATTGCCCGCCAGTTCATGGCCGATCTCGCGACGCTGCACCGCTGGCCCACGGTCGGCATCCGCCTCGCCGCGAGCGTCGAAAGCACCAGCATCGCCGATCATATCGTCAATGAACTCGACATCTGGGAAGCCATGTATCGCGAAACGGGCGAGGACGACCCGCTGCTGGAATTCGCATTCCTGTGGCTGCGCGCGCATGTTCCGCAGGGCGGGGGCAAGCCGGTATTCACCCATGGCGATGCGGGGCCCGGCAACTTCATGTATGATGGCGGCGAACTGACCGCGCTCATCGATTGGGAATTTGCGCATCTGGGCGACCCGATGGATGACATCGCCTGGTTTTCCATGCGCTGCGTGATGGAGCCGGTGCCCGATTTTTTCGATGCGCTGAGATGCTACGAAGCGGCCGTGGGCGCACCGATTGACCGGCAGAGCCTGCTTTATCACCGGGTGCTGGTCTCCACCCGGGTGGTCGTCATCCGCCACCGCGCCTTCGCCAGCGAACCGGCGCATGCCATCGTCTCGCGCGGGCTGAATCGCCGCCTGCTGGTGGAAGCCATGTCGGCCGCCAGCGGCAGCGCCGTCACCCCACCCCGCCCGGTTGACGCGCCCGAGACTGCGTGCACCGCGCTTTATGACAAGGTCATCGGCGATCTCGGCGACATCATCGTGCCGCGCAGCGCGGACAAGGCTGCGGTTGCCGCTGCCAAGAACGCGGCCAAGGTTGTCAAATACCTCAAGGCAATCGACCGCTTCGGCCCGGCGATCGAAACGGCCGAGCTGGACGAGCTGGAACGGCTGCTCGACATCCGTCCGGAATCGGTCGAACAGGGGCAGCAGCAGCTGTGTGCGGCCCTGCGCGCCGGTGCAGTCAGTTTCGATGCGGCGCTGGCCTATTTCGCCGGAGCGGGTCAGCGCGGTGCACAACTTAGCGCCGAGGCGTCGGGCAGCATCGCAACGCGGCATTACACCCCGGTTTAGGAAGCGTGGTTGAGGGAGAGGCCCGTTGAGCGAGATAAAGGCAAGCGACGACCAGTTCCATTTCGCGCAAATGGGCGAACGCTGGTGGATGACCGAAACTGCCTGGTTTTCCTTCTGCGTGCCCGAACGCAAGCTGGGCGGCTGGTTCTACACCATGGTACGGCCCAATATCGGAACGGTCGCGGGCGGCGCATGGGTGTGGGACGACAGCACGATCCTGCCCTGGGAAGTGCCCTATTCCAGCAATCTCACGGCCATGCCGCTGCAGGACGATCCCGACCTTAATGACGCGACATTCCGCAACGGCGTCTCGCTTCGCACGATCATGCCGCTCAGCAGCTATGAGATCGGCTATGAGGACGCGGGCCTGTTGCAGGCAGAGTTGCGGTTCGACGCGGTCATGCCTCCGCGCCCGCTGCGCAAGCCGGGTTCGGCCTTTGGCGATCTGACGCATTTCGACCAGTTCGGGCGGGTTCATGGCACGATCACGCTGCATGGCGAGGAAATCGCCGTGGATTGCCTGGCCATGCGGGACCGCAGCTGGGGCCCGCGGCCTGAACACCGCCCGCGCAAGAGCGCCTATGTCAGCGGCATCGCATCGCCTGACGATTGCTTCCTCTTCGTCACCAAGGCCAATGAACTGTCGGGCGAGCTGGCCTATGGCTTCATGATCCGCGACGGCATGATCGGCGATCTGGCCAGCGGCACGCGGCGGGTTGAGCGCGATCCTTCAACCGGGCTGGTGGAACGGATTTTCATCGAGGCCGTTGACGAACATGGCCGCGCGCTGGAGGCCAGCGGCGTCAGGCTGAGCGGCATCACCCTGATCCGCCACAGCTTCATTGACCAGAACGGACTGATGGAATGGTCCATCAACGGCAAGACCGGCCATGGCGAGGATCAGGACATGTGGCCGGTGCATGAATGGTCGCGCTATCGCCGCGAAGGCGTGGAGTAGGCGACATGGCGGCAATCGTCGGCATCGATGTGGGGGGCACCTTCACTGACCTTTACCTCAGCCCCGGCAATGGCGAGCCGGACCGGGTGGTCAAGGTCCCCTCCACGCCCGACGATCCCTCGCGCGGGCTGGCCGATGCGCTGGATGCCTGCGGGGTCGATCCGCAGCAGCTCGGGCTGATCCTGCACGGCACCACCATTGCCACGAATGCGGTGATCGAACGCAAGGGCGCGGCGGTGGCGCTGGTTACCACGCAAGGCTTTCGCGACGTGCTGGAACTTGGCCGGCGCGATCGGCCGAGCGCCTATGGGCTGACCGGCATTCACCGCCCGCTGATCCCGCGCAGCCAGCGCTGGGAGATCAGCGAACGGCTGGATCATGCAGGCAAGGTCGTGACGCCGCTGGACGAAGCGGGGGTGCGCGAACTGGCGCAGGCGCTGGCGGCAACCGGGCTGGAAGCGGTCATCATCTCCTTCCTTCATTCCTACGCCAATCCGGATCATGAACGCCGCGCCGCCGAGATCTTCCGCGCCGCGCGCAATGACTGGCAAGTCGTGACCTCAAGCGAGGTGGTGCGCGAGTATTACGAATTCGAACGCACCAGCACGGCGGTTGTGCAGGCCTATCTCCAGCCGCTGGTCTCGCGCTACGCCGAGCGTTTGCAAGGCCGGCTGGTCGAACGCAGCATCACCGCCCAGACGCTGGTCATGCAGTCGAACGGCGGACTGGTGCCGCTGGCGCAATTGCCGCGCAGCGCGGCCAATATCGTGCGCTCCGGCCCGGCGGCCGGGGTAATCGCGGCAGCGCGGCTGGCGGCGCAGGCCGGGTTCGACAAGATCATCACCGGCGACATGGGCGGGACCAGCTTCGATGTGGCGGTCGTGGTCGATGGCCAGCCGCATGTCGCGGAAACGACCGAACTCGATTTCCGCATTCCGCTGCGCCTGCCGATGATCGATGTGCACACCATCGGCGCGGGCGGCGGCTCGATCGCGGCGATTGATCGGGGCGGAATGCTCAAGGTCGGCCCGGAAAGCGCGGGGGCGGTGCCCGGCCCGGTCTGCTTCGGGCGCGGCGGAACCGCGCCCACCGTGGCCGATGCCAATGCGGTGCTGGCGCGGATCAACCCGGAACATCCGATCGGCCTTACCAACCTTACCCGGCTGGACGTGGATGCGGCGCGCGCGGCGCTGGGCAGGCTCGGGGCCGGGATCGGCCTTGACGCGGAAGACGCGGCGCTGGCGATCCTTACCGTTGTCAACCAGGCCATGGCCGGGCGCACCCGTCTGCTGACAGTGGAACAGGGCCACGATCCGCGCGATTTCGCGCTGGTCATCTTCGGCGGGGCCGGACCGCTGCATGGCGCCGCGATCATGCGCGAAGTAGGGATCCGGACGATGATCCTGCCCCCGTATCCGGGCGTCCAATGCGCGCTGGGCTGCGCCATTGCCGACATACGCTATGACATGTCGCTGACCGTCGAACGCCCGGTGAGCGAGGTCGCTGCCGATTTCGCAGCCGACGCACTCGCCGCGCAGCGCCGGGAAGGCGAAGGCAAGCTGGCCATTTCCGCGAACGACATCGCCCGCACCGCCTTGGACCATGTCGCGCAGATGAGTTTTGCGGGGCAGATCCACAGCCTGCGCGTGCCGATCGAACAAAGCTGGACACCCGCCCGCATGGCCGACGAATTCCGCAAGGTCTATGCGCGCGAATATGGCGAAGCGCCGGGCGACCTGCCAGTCACGCTGGTCAGCCTGAAAACGACGGTGCACGGGCTGCGCGAACAGGCGGGCGCCGCCGCCGAAGCAGAAGCGGCTGCGGACGCGCCGCAACCTGCCGCAACCCGCCCGGTGCGCTTCGACCGCTGGATCGACACGCCGATCTATCGCCGCGAAACGCTGCGCTTCGGCCATCGCTTTCCCGGGCCGGCAATTATCGAACAGGCCGATACGACCGCAGTGATCGAACCGGGGATGGCGGCCCGGGTCGATCGTTACGGCAATATTCTGGTGGAGATGGCATCATGAGCGACCCGGTTACGCTGGCAGTGGTGCGCGGCGCGCTGGAACAGATCACTGACGAGATGGACCTGCACCTGATCCGGGCCGCACTTTCGCCGATCATCTCCGAAACCAATGATTGCGCGCACGGGCTGTACGATGCAGAAACGGGCGAGACGATCGCCCAGGGCAGTTATGGCCTGCCGCTGTTCCTGGCCAGCATGCAATGGACCGTGCAGCGGGTGATTGCGCATGCCAGGGCGGACGGCGGCTTTCGCGAGGGCGACCTGTGGTTCGTCAACGATCCCTATATCAGCGGCACGCATCTCAACGATGTCGTGCTGGTCAAGCCGGTGTTTGTGGATGGCGAATTGTTCGCCCTCTTCGCCAATACCGGTCACTGGATGGACATGGGCGGCGCCGTGCCCGGCGGGTGGGCCCCATCGGCCACCGAAATCCATCAGGAAGGGCTGATCATCCCGCCGCTGAAGCTGTGCGAGGAAGGACGCTTCAACACCGCGCTGCTGCGCCTGATTCAGGCAAATGTCCGCCTGCCGGGCCAGCTGGAAGGCGATCTCAAGGCGATGATGAACGTCTTTTCCGTCGGCGCGCGGGGGCTGGACAACCTGATCGCCCGCTATGGCGTGGCGACGCTGCGCAGCTGCATTGCAGAGATCCTCGACCGGTCGGAACGGCAGATGCGATCCTACATCGCGGACATCCCCGACGGGACATACAGTTTCGAAGACTGGTTCGATAATGATGGCGTGGACGATGTACCGCTGAAGGTCGCCCTGTCGATCACCGTGGCAGGAGACAGTCTCAGGCTCGATTTTGCAGGCACGGCCGAAAAGGCACGCGGGCCGATGAACATCTCCGATGGCACCACCATTTCCATGTGCCTGGTCGCGATCAAGCACATCTTCCCGGATGTTCCGGTCAATGGCGGCGCGTTCCGCCCGATCAGCATTGCCATTCCCGAACCGTCGATCCTCGCGGCCCGCTACCCCTCTCCGGTCGGGGGCACGACCGATGTCACCCAGCGCGTGGTCGATGTGGTGTTTGGCGCGCTGGCGCAGGCCATTCCCGAGCTTGTGCCCGCCGCGCCGTTCGGCACCACCGGGGTGCTGACCGTAACCGGCAAGCGACCGCGCGACGGAGGCTATTTCGTGGCGGTCTATCCCTATCCGGGCGGCTATGGCGCAAGCGCCGGGTCCGACGGGCTGGTCAACGGCACCCCGCCCAGTTCCATGGCCCGTTTCATGTCCGTCGAAATGTCAGAACACCGTTATCCGGTGCGTTTCGAATATCTGGCAATCCGCGAGAATTCAGGCGGAGCGGGCCTGCATCGGGGCGGCTGCGGCACTGCTTACGGGATCGAGGCACTGGCTGATTGCACGGTCAGCATATTGGGCGACCGGGTGGATTACGCCCCCTTCGGCATCGAAGGCGGCGGCCCGGCGGCTGCCAACGAGGTGCAGCTGGTGATTGATGGCGCAGAGGTGATCCCGGCCATGCGCAGCAAGGCAGAAAAACTGGCGCTGAAGGCCGGGGATCGCATCCGCCTTGCCTCCCCCGGCGGGGGCGGCTTTGGCGACCCTGCGGCGCGCCCGCCCGCCGCGATCGAGGAAGATCTCAACAACGGGCTGGTGACCGCAAGCAACGCGAGCGGGATTTACGCGGCCAGCGTCACGCGAAGCGGCGAGCTGGCGGGGCGGCCCCTCTACCGGGTTGCCCGCTGAACCTCTCAGCTCGTTTGCCCGCCATCCACACCGTAATAATTGCCGGTGCAATAGGATGCCTCGTCGCTGGCGAGAAACGCAATCATCCGCGCCACCTCGTCTGCGGTGCCATAACGGCGCATGGGAATGGATTGAACGAACGCCTCATGCGCGGCGCGCGGATCGTCCGGTGAAAAATCGCCTTCAATCGCCGCCATCATCCTGGTGTCAATCGGGCCCGGATTGACCGTGTTGACACGAATGTTCTGAGCCGCGCCTTCCAGCGCCGCACATTTCATCATCCCCATCACGGCGTGCTTGCTGGTGACATAGGGGGCGAAAGTGGGGGTACCCTTGCGCCCGGCGGTGGACGACAGAATCACGATCGAACCGCCGCCCGATTGCCGCATCGCCGGCATGACCTTGGACAGGCCCGCAAAAACGCCACGCACATTGACGGCCATGACCCGGTCGAAATTTTCCAGGCTGGTTTCGCCGATCAGGCCCGCCCGGCCTTCGATGCCCGCATTGAGCACCGCGATGTCGATCCGCCCAAAACTGTCGAGCGCGCATTGAACCATGGCCGCATTGTCCGCTTCCTGCGCAACATCGCAGCGACACCAGCGCGCGTCATCGCCAAGTTCCCGCATCAGTTCCGCAGGCCCTTCATCCTGCAGGTCGGACAGCACCAGCCGCGCGCCCCGTTCGTGCATCAGCCGTGCCGTCGCGGAACCGATACCACCCGAAGCACCGGTGACGAGCGCCACCTTTCCAGTCAGTTCGCTCATCAACCCTCTCCAAAATGATCTGTGTCGTAAAGTATGCAGCTGTGCGTCACCACTTTCAGCGGATCGCGCGCCAGCGCACCGGCCAGGAACGGATCCTGCGCCGCCGCTGCGGCCCATGCCTCATGGCCCGCCGCCGCTTCATCCATGGTGTGGAAGGAAAAATCCATGACGCTTTCATGCGTGCCACACGGTTCGATGTTGTGAGCGATCGACATGTGCACCGGAGGCACCGGAAATGCCTTGGCGCTGGCGGCGAAGCTTTCGTCCAGCCGGGCGCGGAATGTGGACTGGTCCAGCCCGTCCGGTCGGCTGGCATAAGCAAACACCCGCACGGCGGCAGGGCGCGTTCCGATCAGGTCTTGTGCCTCCGTAACCAGATGCACAGCCTTCTGCCGCGCGAAGACCTGGTTGCCGTCAGCCATGATCGCAGGCATGTTGGGCGTGGCCAGCGATGCCTGGCAGGACGCCAGATCGGTGTAGTGCAGTTCGCCTACCCCGCCGAAACCGGGATCGGCACCGGCAAAGGCGGAACAATCCGCCACGCAATCATTCTGGACATAGATGCGCACCGGATCCCAGAACTCGCGGAACTGCATGGCGAACCCGCCATGCATGCGCCAGCGCCGCGCCCAATACTCGCGGCTGTCACCCGCACGGCGTTGTTCGATATAGATGATCTTGATCATGCCTGACGTGTCCTTCTAGACGGCTTGGCCCAGTCTGGCCCGGCCCCAATTGCCCGCGCGCGCGATGGCCGCATCGGCAACGGTGCAGTTGCCCGCCTCAAACTGGTAGACGTGCTGCATCTGCGGATCGATCTCCAGCGTGACATCGACCCCCGCCTCGTGCGCCTTGGCGGCGAAGGCCCGGCTGTCATCCAGCAGCACATCGTGCCCGCCGACCTGGATCAGCATGGGCGGCAGGCCGGCCAGGTCGGCACACAGCGGATTGGCCAGCGGATCGTGCGGATCACCATCCGGCCCCAGGAACACCGGGATGAAGGCCAGCGTCGCCTCGCGCGAGCCGAGCCTGTCCAGCTCCGCATTGGTGACATAGCTTTCGCCCTTCGCCTCCGTATCGAGATAGGGGGCCAACGGGATCGAACCGGCGGGCATCGGTAAACCCTGCCCGCGCGCCAGCAGCAGTGCCGAAATGGCCAGCGCACCCCCGGCTGAATCGCCTGCGAAGAGGATTTTCCCGGGCGGCACGCCTTCGCTTTCCAGCAGGAAACGATAGGCCGAAACCGCATCTTCGACCTGCGCAGGATGCGTGTGTTCGGGCGCGCGCCGGTAATCGATGATCAGCGCGCGGCAGCCAAGCGCTCGGGCGAAATGGCCGTAAAGCTTGCGATGCGAATGGAGCGAACCCAGCGCATAGCCGCCCCCGTGGAAGCAAAGCACTGCGGCCTGCGCATCAGCCATGGCGTCCGGGACCGCCCACAAGGCGGCCATCCCCGCCACATCCGCAGCCTGATAGCTGACGCCATCGGGTTCGGCGGTGACATCGCCCCATTGATCGAACAGGGCCCGCACCCCCTCTATCGGCATGCCAGGATCAGCCGCCATCGCCGCGACCCAGCTGTCATAGAGTCTCGCCAGAGCGGACATCACGCGCCCTCCAGCACCAGCCGCCCCGATACCTTGCCCTGTTCCAGCAGCTCCAGCGCTTCGTTCGCGCAATCCTTGGGCATGCAGCTGATGGGCATCGGCTGCAGCTTGCCGGACTGGGCCAGCGCGATGACCTCGCGCAAATCCTGCCGGCTACCGGTAATCGTGCCGATGATCGAGCGCGGCTTGAAAATCATGCCCGCCAGCGAAAGCGGGTAATCGCCACCGCCCACACCCACCAGCGCCAGCTTGCCGGTCTTCGACAGGCAATCCATCGCCATGCCGATGGTGTTGCGATTGCCGACGAAGTCGAGCGCGGCAAACAGCCGCCCTTCGGCCGCCGCCACGATCTCTGCCACCGGGTCGCCTGCCCTGGGGTCGAAGGCCCGCTCCGCCCCGGCGGCGATCGCTTCCGCACGCTTCTGTTCGTCAATGTCGACCACGAACATCCGGTCATGGCCCAGCGCCTGCAGCATGGCCATGGCCGCGCGGCCCAGTCCGCCCGCACCCATGATCAGCACCGGCGTGCCCGCGCGCAATTCACCCAGCTTGCGGATCGCGGAATAGACGGTCAGCCCCGAACAGGCGAAGGTCGAGGCCAGCGCCGGATCGATCCCGTCAAAGGCGAACAGATAGCTGCTGTCAGGCACCATCACATGGCTGCCGAAGCCACCATCTCGGATCGTCCCGAGCGAGCGGGAATTGAGGCACATGTTTTCCTGGTCACTGGTGCAGAACTCGCAGGTTCCACAGCCCATCCACGGATAGACGATGCGGTGATCGCCGATGGCAGCGCCCGCTGCCTCCGGCCCCATCGCCACCACCCGGCCGACGATCTCGTGCCCCGGCGCACAGGGCAGCTTGACCCCGCGATCCGTGACCTTCAGTATCTGCCCGTTGCCCAGGTCGAATTCGCCCTTCACGAAATGAATGTCGGAATGGCACACGCCGCAATGCGTCACCTCCAGCACGATTTCCGTGCCCTGCGGTTCGGGATCGGGATATTCGATCGCCTGGAGCGGCTTGTGATTTTCGACGACTGACCAGCGCCTCATCGGTTCATCCTCTGTTCGGGTGATGCAGGCTGCGTGCCTGCCGACGCTTTTTCACATCGCGCCTTGACGCGGGACATTAAAGCCGATCAATTATCGGATACAAGACAATTCCGCGCCACACCTTCATTTGGCGCGTCATCGGGAAAGGGCGCAACGCCAAATGGCTGACAAGTCTCTGGACATCGAGGCGATCCGCGCCAGATACCGGCAGGAACGCGAGCGGCGGCTGACCCCGGCCGGGACTGACCAGTACCGCTTCGCCGAAGGTGAGCTGGCAGGGCTGGATGCCGATCCCTATGCCCCGCCGCCTGCCCCGCGCGCCGCGCTGGATGAGGAGCTTGACCTGCTGGCGATCGGTGCGGGGCTGGGCGGTCTGCAGCTGGGCGCGGAACTGCGGCGCAAGCGGATTGACAATTTCCGCATACTGGACGTTGCGGCCGATTTCGGCGGCACCTGGTACTGGAACCGCTACCCCGGCCTGCGCTGCGACGTCGAATCCTACATCTACCTGCCGTTTCTGGAAGAAACTGGCTACATGCCCACCGAACGCTATGTGCGCGGCAGCGAGATTTTCGCCTATTGTCAGCTTCTGGGGCGCCATTTCGGCCTCTATGACCGCGCGCTGTTCCAGACCGCGATCACCGGCATGCGCTGGGACGATGACGCGGCGCGCTGGGTCGTCACCACTGATCGCGGCGACACTTTCCGCGCCCGTTTCGTCACCACGCAGAGCGGCATCTTCAGCCGCCCGCAATTTCCGGGCATTGCGGGGATCGAACACTTCAAGGGCAAGATGTTCCACAGCGCGCGCTGGGACTATGCCTACACCGGCGGCAATGGCGATGGCGGGCTGGACCGGCTGGCGGACAAGCGGGTCGGCCTGATCGGCACCGGCGCCACCGCCTTGCAGGTGGTCCCGGAACTGGCGCGGGATGCAGCTCATCTCACCATCTTTCAGCGCACCCCGACTGCGGTGGGCGTGCGCGACAACGGGCCGACCGATCCCGCATGGTTCGCCTCCCTGCCTCCCGGCTGGCAGCGCGAACGGGAGATTACCTTCAATCAGATCGCAAATGGCGAAAAGGTGGATTGCCCGATTGACGACGGCTGGTCACGCTTCTTCAACCGGCTGATCGCTGCGGTCGAGGCGCTGCCCGAAGATCAGCGCACGGCAGAAGCCATCGGCGCAGCACAGGAGGCAGCCGATTTCGCTTATAACGAGATCGTTCGCGCCCGGGTGGATGACGAGGTCAGCGATCCCGAAAAAGCGGCGCTGCTCAAGGCGTGGTATCGCACCTTGTGCAAACGGCCGGGTTTCAGCGACGATTACTTGCCAGCCTGCAATCGCGACAATGTCGACATCGTCGACGTCAGCGGGGGGGTGGACCGGATCAGCGAGGATGCGGTGATCGTCAACGGGCGCTCCTATCCGGTTGATTGCCTCATCTTCTGCACCGGGTTCGAACTGGGCACAACCTGGGCGCACCAGGCCGGATATGACGTGATCGGGCGCGACGGGCGCAGACTGTCCGAAAAATGGGACCAGGGACTGGTGACCTATCACGGCCTGTTCAGCCACGGTTTTCCCAATATCTTTTTCATGGGCCTGACGCAGACTGGAACCACGGTGAACGTGCCGCACATGCTGCGCGAACAGATCGATCACCTGACCTATATCGTGCGCCGGTGTCTGGACGAAGGGCTGACGCGGGTGGAGGCGACGCGGGAAGCAGAACAGGGCTGGCAACAGCAAATTGCCGCAGTGAACGAAGCGCGCCGTCCCTTTCAGGAAGCCTGCACGCCCGGTTATTTCAATGCGGAAGGAAAGGCAGAGGACCGGCGCAGCGCGATCGGTTCGGGCATGTACTTCCCTTCCACCGCTTTTTTCCGCATGTGGGAGGAATGGCGCGCGGCAGGCCGCTTCGAAGGGCTCGACGTTAGCTAGCCGGCTGCACTTACAAGGCCGAAACCTTGCTATAGTGTGGCCCGAGGCCGCCTTCCGGCGCGGCCAGATCGAGTATGTCGATGCCGCTGCGGTTGAGCTCGCGCCCGGTCCACAGGGGATTGGCAAGCGTGCGTGCCGCATCCTCGTGGCCGGCTTTCCAGCGCTCTGTCATGGTCAGACGCGAGAACTGGTAATCCTTGGTGCCGCTGTCGAATTCGCCCGATCGGTTGATCAGCAGAACCAGCGTGACCGGACGATGCGGCCCGGCATTGTAAAGGGCCACCATGTCCGGGTCGTCACGCAATTCAGGCGGCAGCTTTTCGCGCAGCCGTGCCGCGTGCCCGGCAATGTCGTGAAGCTGGAGATAGCGGTCAGTGGTCAGGCGGGTGCGGCTGGACAAGCGGATGTCCTTGTCACGCTGCTGCACTTCAAGCAGGCTTTTGGGCATATGGCCCCGGGCACTGAACAGGTCGATCTGGAAGACCAGCAGGGGATGATCGCCCGGCTCCTCCAGCACATATTGCAGCGGCGTGTTCGACACCATGCCGCCATCCCAGTAGTGCACGCCATCAATCTCGACAGAGGGCAGGCCGGGCGGCAGCGCCGCACTGGCCATGATATGCTCGGGCGCAATGGTCTGGTGCTTGCTGTCGAAATAGGCAAAGTTTCCGCTTTCGACCTCAACGGCGCCAACGCTCACACGCGG
>JACKKV010000005.1 GCA_024236235.1 Novosphingobium sp.
GATATGTGGCGATTGTCTATCGCTGAATAATTGGGCTCACACCGCGTAGGGGCTGGTCTCGCTCACCCGATTGGCGCACGGACCGCACAGTCGATGATGCGCGCCCTCGCTCTCGAACGGCTTGCGGCACCGGAGGCAAGGCCGCGTCTCGGTGGGCAAGGGCTCGCCATGCACGTCCCGGCGCTTGCGCCCCATGTGTGTTAGGCCCGCGTTGCTCACGCGACCTCGAGCATCGCCAGCATCGTTCCATAGGCCCTTCTCACGGTACTTCCCGCCATAAATGGGCTCTTCGACCCCCTCCTGCGCGCGGCGGTAAATCTCGGCTTCGATGCTGGCCTCCGCCGTCAGCAAGGCCTCGTCCCATTGCCGCGCGAACTCCGGGTCCCGCTCGCGTTCGTCCTTGAAGGTCTGCACCGCACCGTAACGGGCCGATGCGCGCGGACTGGCGGCCCGTGCCGCACGGACGAGGATGCCCTCATCGCTCACGCCCCCTTCTGCCGATTGACTCAGCGCAAAGCCGTGTCACTCTCCGCGCGGCTATGATCCGGCCACAGAGGAGAAACCACGATGTTCCAGGTCAATGTCGGAAATGTCGACCGCGCGCTGCGCATCATTGTCGGCCTAGTGCTGCTTTCACTGGTCTTTGTCGGACCCAAGACCATGTGGGGCCTGATCGGCATCATCCCGATCATCACCGGGCTGACCCGCCGCTGTCCGGCCTATTCCCCCTTCGGCATTTCGACCTGCCGCAAGCGCTGAAAGCAAGGCCCGGCCCCGCTGATTACCTGCGCGGGCATCTCGCGCTTGACCGGGCGCGCCCAATCATCCCATAGGCGCGCCCATGCATGACATCCGCCTGATCCGCGACGATCCGCACGCTTTCGATGCCGCCCTCGAACGGCGCGGGGTGCAGCCCTGCGCCGCCACACTGCTGGAAATGGACGCGAGCCGGCGCGAGGTCAGCACCCGCATGCAGGAAGCGCAGGCCCGCCGTAACGAAGCATCAAAGCTGATCGGCCAGACCATGAGCCAGGGCGACAAGGACCGGGCCGAGGCGCTGAAGGCCGAAGTCGCCGAACTGAAGCAGACCCTGCCCGCGCTGGAAGACGAGGATCGCGAGCTGTCCGCCCGGCTGGACGACCTGCTGGCCCGCCTGCCCAACATTCCCGCCGGCGATGTGCCCGATGGCACGGACGAGGCACAGAACGTCGAAGTCAGCCGCTGGGGCACCCTGCCCACCTTCGCCTTCACGCCGAAGGAACATGCCGATCTCGGCCCCGCGCTGGGGCTGGACTTCGAAACCGGCGCGAAGATTTCCGGCGCACGCTTCACCTTCCTGCGCGGCCAAATGGCGCGGCTGCAACGCGCGCTGGGCCAGTTCATGCTCGACCGGCAGACGGGCACAAACGGCTACACCGAATGCGCCACGCCGCTGCTGGTACGGGATGAAGCAGTGTTCGGCACCGGACAATTACCGAAGTTCGCGGACGACCTGTTCCGGACGACGGATGGCCGCTGGCTGATCCCCACCGCCGAAGTCAGCCTGACCAACGCGGTGCGCGAGCAGATCCTGCCCGATCTGTCGCGGCCCGTTCGCATGTGCGCGCTGACCCCCTGTTTCCGCAGCGAAGCAGGCGCGGCAGGCAAGGATACGCGCGGCTATATCCGCCAGCACCAGTTCGAAAAGGTCGAGCTGGTTTCCGTCTGCCGACCGGATGAGTGGCAGGCGGAGCATGATCACATGGTCCGCTCGGCAGAAAGCGTGCTGGAGGCACTGGGCCTGCCCTATCGCAAGATGCTGCTCTGCGCGGGCGACATGGGCGCAACCGCGAAGAAGACTTATGATCTGGAAGTCTGGCTGCCGGGCCAGGGCGCTTACCGAGAAATCAGCTCGATCAGCTGGTGCGGCGATTACCAGGCGCGGCGGATGAACGCGCGCTTCCGCCCGGACGGCGACAAGCAGACCGCTTTCGTGCACACGCTGAACGGTTCCGGGCTGGCCGTGGGCCGCACGCTGGTGGCCATACTGGAAAACTTCCAGAACGAGGACGGTTCCGTCAATATTCCCGACCTGTTACAGCCCTATATGGGCGGGATTGACCGCCTGACCCCCTGATCAAACCGAAAGGTTCCCATGCGTATCCTTCTCACCAATGATGACGGCATTCACGCAGGGGGGTTTGCCGTGCTGGAGGCGATCGCCCAGGGATTGAGCGACGATATCTGGGTGTGCGCGCCATCCGAAGAACAATCGGGCGCGGGCCATTCGCTTTCCCTTTCCCGGCCCGTGCGGCTGCGCCACCATGGCGAGAAGCGGTTTTCGGTGACCGGAACGCCCACGGATTGCGTGATGATCGCATTGCGCGAAGCGATGGACCGCCCGCCCGACCTGATCCTGTCGGGCGTCAATCGCGGCGCCAATCTGGGCGATGACGTGACCTATTCGGGCACCGTATCCGCGGCCATCGAAGGGACGCTGGCGGGCATCCGGTCAATCGCGCTGAGCCAGGTCTACCGGCGCGAGGATGTGGGCGGCCAGTCCTGGTTCGAAGCGGCGCAGGCCTGGGGCAAGAAAGTGGTCGTACCGCTGATGGACATGGAATTTCCTGACCGCACGCTGATCAACGTCAACTTCCCGCCCCTGCCTGCGGACGAGGTCAAGGGTATCCGGGTGGTGCGTCAGGGCTTCCACGATTATGCGCGCGGAACTGTGGTTAAAGGCGTCGATCCACGCGGTTTCCCCTATTACTGGTTCGGCCTGCACGGCATAAAGACGACACCGGGCCATAATACGGATCTGGAAGCGATCGCCGATGGATATATCTCGGTGACACCGCTCTATCTGGATTTCACGCATGAGGCCGCAATGGCTGCCCTGGCGGAGAGATTTCCCGAATGAAGCACCTCGCCCTTCCCCTGCTTGCCGTGCTGCTGATTGCAGCATCGCCGACCGAAGAAACCGAACATGTCGTAAGGGAAGGCGAAACGCTGGGCGGTATCGCCAATCGCGCCGGGGTCAGCGCCAGTGCCATTGCGCGGGCCAATAGCCTCGCCGAACCCTATGTCGTGCGCATTGGCCAGAAACTGAAAATCCCGCGCGCGGGCAGCGCCGCGAAAAAGGCTTCTGCCAGCCGTATCCACGAGGTGAAGGAAGGCGAAACGCTGAACGGGATCGCAATCCGCGCCGGGGTTGCAGCAGCGGACCTCGCGCGCGCCAACGGTCTGTCCGAACCCTATGTGGTGCGGATCGGCCAGAAGCTGAAAATCCCGGGCAAGGGGGCGCCCCCGCCGCAGGCCCGCGCCGCAACACCCGCTGCCCAAGGGCGCGCGCAGCAGGGCTTCCATGTAGTGGAACCGGGGGAAACGCTGGGCGGTATTGCCAATCGGGCGGGCGTAAAGGCCTCGGCGCTGGCTGCGGCGAACGGGTTGAAAGAACCCTATATCGTCCGCATTGGCCAAAAGCTGAAACTGCCCGATGGGGCCACGCAACCACCCGCCGCGCCTGACCCCGATCCACGCGACGGCGAAACCTACATCGTCAAGGAAGGCGAAACGCTGGGCGGCATCGCCAATCGCGCCGCGGTGCCGCGCATCATGATCATCGAAGCCAACGGGCTGAATGAACCCTATGCCGTGCGAGCGGGGCAGAAGCTGATCATTCCGCGCCAGCACCGTCACACTGTGGCGGAAGGCGAAACCGGCTTTTCCATCGCTTACAAATATGGCGTTCCCTATTCCGATATCGCCGTGGCCAACAATCTGGCCGACGGACAAGCGCTGAAGCCCGGCCAGGTGCTGGTGATCCCCGCGATCCTGACCAAGGATGCGCAACCGGGCGGCGGACAGGGGCCGGTGGTGCTGGCCAGCGATCGCTTTATCTGGCCGCTCGAAGGGGCGATCCTTACCCCGTTCAATTCGGCTGACGCCAGCCGGGGCCATAACGGCATCGATATCGCGGCCAGTATCGGTGCGCCGGTCAAGGCCGCCAAGGAAGGCAAGATCATCTTCGCCGGGGACGAGCCGGTGCGTTACGGCAAGATGATCATCATCGCTCATGCAGGCGGCTGGCACAGCGCCTATGGCCATCTGTCGTCAATCACCGCACGCAAGGGCGCCCGGGTTGGCGCGGGCGAAGTGATCGGCCACGCCGGTTCAACCGGCGATGCGCAGGAACCGGAACTTCATTTCGAACTGCGCAAATCCAACCGCCCGGTGGACCCGGTCAAGCAGCTCACCCCCCCCGCCCCATGACCCGCGCGGACCGGCAGGCCGCACCGCGCCGTTTCCAGCCCTTGCGGCGCGCGGTGAAGGTGCCGGTATGGGCGGATGCGGCCATCCGGCTGCTGGCCGCGCTGGCGCTGGTGTTTCTGGTGGTGCTGATCCACTGGTTCGATCGCGACGGGCTGGTCGATCATCATGACGGGCATGTCAGCTTTCTCGATGTCGTCTATTTCACGATGATTTCGATCACCACCACCGGGTTTGGCGATATCGCACCGGTCAGCAGTCAGGCACGGCTGGTCGAAGCGGTTATCGTCACCCCCATCCGCTTTGCCGTGATCTTCATCTTCGTCGGTACGGCGTATAATTTCATCATCAAGCGAAGCTGGGAGAAATGGCGCATGGTCCGCATACAGGAACGGCTTTCGGGCCATATCGTGGTGCTGGGTTTCGGCGTCAGCGGATCGGAAGCGGTCAGCGAACTGATCGAACGCGGGACAGAGCCTGAACGCATCGTGGTGATCGACCCGAGCGAGAGCCGTCTGGCCGACGCCGAAGCGCTGGGCTGCAACGTGATGGCGGGCGATGCCACGCGCGACGACACGCTGATGGCGGTGCGGATCCAGCAGGCCAGCACGGTGCTGGTGTCAGCGGGGCGCGACGACACCTCGATCCTGATCGTCCTGACCGTGCGCCATCTCGCCCCCGAACTGCCGATCAGCGTGGTGGTGCGCGCGGGCGACAATGAATTACTGGCGCGGCAGGCCGGGGCTGACAATGTCATCAATCCGGTACGCTTTACCGGCCTTTTACTGGCCGGATCGGCCCAGGGTTCGCATATCGCGGATTATCTGGCCGATCTGGCGTCCATCAGTGGCCGGGTTCAGCTGATCGAACGCCCCGTCGCGGAGAGCGAGATTGGCAAGCCTCTGTCCGAACTGGGCGGTGCAGGCATGGGTCTGCGGCTTTATCGCGCCGGCGAACCGTATGGTTACTGGCAGGATGAGGCCAGGGCCCTGCAACGCGGCGACACAGTGGTGGAAATCATTCCGACCCCCGAAACCGCCTGAGTGCCCGGTATCAGCGCAGCAGCCAGAAGGCCGTGCCCATCGCCAGATAGGCACTCACCCAATAGCCGCCATCAATCATCGCCAGACGCAGGCTGCGCCCCTGGTAGAGATAATTGATCCACAGCGCGGGCACGATGAAGAAGGCCGCGACGCCGCCCGCCATCATGAAATAGAGGAAGCTCCTGAGATCGGGATTGCGGGCGAACATGTGGCCCAGCAGGAAGGCGGAGGCGAGCAGCAGCACGAAATTGCCGCCCAGCAGCACCGCCATGCCATGGCGGGGCGCGCTGGCAGCGGTCATGCCCATCTCTTCGCGCCACGGCTTGCCAAACAGCAGCCCGTACCACAGGCTGCCCACCGCAAAGGCGGCGACAGCCGCCAGCAGCACCGCCCCGAAATTGATCGCGCCCATGATCCGGCTCCTTGCGCCAGCGCGCATGATTGCGCGTGACTCCGTGCCCCATGATAATTAGGGCGGCGCTCCATGGCCACCACTATCAAAGATGCGCCCAAAGTCGGCATGGTCAGCCTTGGCTGCCCCAAGGCGCTGGTCGATTCGGAACGGATTCTGACGCGGCTGCGCGCCGATGGCTATGCCATGTCAGCGGATTACGACGGCGCCGACGTGGTACTGGTCAACACCTGCGGGTTCCTCGATTCCGCCAAGGAAGAAAGCCTTGCCGCGATCGGCGAGGCGATTGCCGAAAACGGCCGCGTAATCGTGACCGGCTGCATGGGCAACGAGGCGGACGCGATCCGCGCGCGCTTCCCGCAAGTGCTCGCCGTCACCGGTGCGCATCAATATGAAGCCGTGGTCGAAGCGGTGCACGATGCCGCCCCGCCCTCACGCGGGCCCTTTGTGGATCTCATTCCACAACCCGGCGCGCTCAAGCAGCGAAGCGGTAGCGCAGATGACGACTTCATCAAGCTGACGCCGCGGCATTACAGCTATCTCAAGATTTCCGAAGGCTGCAATCACGCCTGCGCCTTCTGCATCATCCCGCAACTGCGCGGCAAGCTGGCCAGCCGCCGGATCGACGCCGTCCTGCGCGAAGCGGAAAAGCTGGTCGCGGCGGGCACGCGGGAACTGCTGGTCATCAGCCAGGACACATCGGCCTATGGGGTCGACACGAAGCATGAGGAACGCATGTGGCACGGCCAGCCTGTGCGCGCGCATATGACGGAGCTTGCGCGCGAACTGGGCCGCCTGAAGACGCCTGAAGGCGCCCAGCCCTGGGTTAGGCTGCATTACGTGTACCCTTACCCGCATGTCGATGCGGTTATCCCGCTGATGGCCGAAGGGTTGCTGACGCCCTATCTCGACATCCCCTTTCAGCACGCCAGCCCCGCCGTATTGCGCGCAATGAAGCGCCCGGCGAACGAAGCGAAGGTGCTGGACCGGATCAGGAACTGGCGTTCCATCGCACCTGATCTCACCATCCGTTCCAGCTTCGTGGTCGGTTTTCCGGGCGAAACCGAAGATGATTTCCGTTACCTGCTCGACTGGCTGGAAGAAGCGCAGCTTGATCGCGTCGGTGCCTTTCGGTTCGAACCGGTGGCAGGCGCGGCGGCCAACGCACTGCCCGATCCCGTGCCCGAAGCGGTGAAGGAAGAACGCTACGCCCGCCTGATGGAAGTAACCGAACGGATCAGCGCCGCGAAACTGGCGGGCAAGGTGGGCCGCACTCTTCCGGTCATCATCGACGAGGTAGGCGAGGCGGACGAGGATGGCGATATCGGCGCCACTGGCCGGTCGCAGGCCGATGCCCCGGAAATCGACGGTAACGTATTCTTGAGGAACGTGCCGCAAAGCCTGACAGCAGGAGAGATCGTCGATGTCCTGATCGAGGATGCCGACGCGCATGACCTGTTTGGAGTGCCGGTGCCATGATCCGCCAGAACCTTGCCGTGCTGGGCTTTGAAACGACGGGCAAAGCGCTGCTTGAAATTACCTCGGACGTGAACAACTGGGTCCGCGAAAATGACATGCAGATGGGCTCGCTCACCCTGTTTTGCCAGCACACGTCGGCTTCATTGCTGGTTCTTGAAAATGCCGCACCGGCGGTACGCACCGATCTGGTCCACTGGCTGGATGGGCTTGCGCCCGAGGATCGCGACTATGCGCATGACGAGGAAGGGCCTGATGACATGCCCGCGCATCTCAAGACGGTGCTGACCGGGCCGTCGCTTTCGATCCCGGTTGCGGGCGGACGGATGATGCTGGGCACCTGGCAGGGCATATTCCTGGCCGAACACCGCAGTGACCCCCAACGCCGCTCAATCGCCGCCCATATCGTGGGCGAATAGGGTCAGGCATCCTGCTATTCGCTCATATTGCGGGCTGTTCCCGCGCAAACGGGTTTATTGCGTTGCAGCACATGCTATGCAGCGGATTGACATGCAGATTGATCGCCTCTCGTTCCGGTCACGGGGCACCCTGCCGTGAGCTTCACAGCTGACCGGCTGTTGCTGTTCGGGGCGACCGGCGACCTTTCCCGGCGCATGTTGCTCCCTTCGCTCTGCGCGCTGGATGCTGACGGGCTGGTTGATCCCAAACTGCAGATTCTGGGCACCGCGCGGTCCGATCTTGACGACGCGG
Organism: Novosphingobium sp.; assembly: GCA_024236235.1. Taxonomy (GTDB): domain Bacteria; phylum Pseudomonadota; class Alphaproteobacteria; order Sphingomonadales; family Sphingomonadaceae; genus JACKKV01. The sequence continues at coordinate 7,891 of JACKKV010000005.1, forward strand.
GCTTTCGCAACATGGCTCGCGACGCGCTGGAACATTACCTGCCGGAAAACCGCAAGGGCGGCATCGCGACCTTCCTGAACCGCCTGCATTATCAGCCGCTCGACGCAACCACGCTCGAAGGGTTTGATGCGCTGGCCGCCAAGCTCGGCACGCCCGAACGCGGGCTGGCGATATTCCTGTCCACCGCGCCCAGCCTGTTCGGCCCCACGATCGAGGGCTTGCGCCACGGCGGGCTGACGGGCAACAATGTGCGCATCGGCCTGGAAAAGCCGCTTGGCACCGATCTGGACAGTTCATGCCGGATCAACGATGCGGTGGCGAGTGCGTTCCCGGAAAAACGGATTTTCCGGATCGATCATTATCTGGGCAAGGAAACGGTCCAGAATCTGCTGGCGCTGCGTTTCGCCAACATGCTGTTCGAGCCGATCTGGAACGCAGCCTATATCGACCATGTGCAGATTACCGTTGCTGAAACGGTCGGTCTGGAAAGCCGGATCGATTTCTATGACGGGGCGGGTGCGCTGCGCGACATGGTCCAGAACCACATGCTGCAATTGCTGGCCCTGGTCGCCATGGAACCGCCGGTGAATTACGATCCCACCGCCGTGCGTGATGAGAAGGTCAAGGTGCTGCGCGCCTTGCGCGCCGTCACGGCAGGCGAAACGGTGACTGGCCAGTATCGTGCAGGGGCGGTCGATGGTGGCGTAGTGCCCGGCTATGACGAAGAACTGGGCCACGACAGCGACACTGAAACCTTCGTGGCGATCAAGGCTCATATCGACAATTGGCGCTGGGCCGGGGTGCCGTTCTACCTGCGCACGGGCAAGCGCCTGCCCGAGCGTACCACCGAAATACTTATCCAGTTCCGCTGCATTCCCCATTCGATCTTTGACCGGGCCAGCGCGCGGCTGAAGCCCAATCGGCTATTGATCGGCATTCAGCCGGAAGAAAACATCACTTTGTCAATGATGACCAAGCTGCCGGGCCTTGATCGCGACGGTATCGCGCTGCGCGAAGTGCCGCTGGACATCGCCATGCCCGACGCCTTTACCGGCGTGCATCGCCGCATCGCTTATGAACGGTTGATGCTCGACCTGATCGAAGGGGACCAGACGCTGTTCGTCCGCCGTGACGAGGTGGAGGCACAATGGCAGTGGATCGACGCAATCCGTGCCGGATGGGACAAGGAAGGGCTGAAACCGAAGGCATACAGCGCCGGGACATGGGGGCCGAGTGCGGCTATCGCCCTGACGGAACGGGACGGGCGCAGCTGGCATGAATAGGACAAGAGCATGAAAACGGTCGGCGATCTGCTGGAAAGACTGCGCGTGCTTCACATCCGCACGCAGGAAACCCCGCTGTTCAACCCGGTGTTCCAGCTTTCGCACGACATTTCCCGCGCGCTGGAAGCAGGCGAGCTTGATCTGGGCGACATCGAACGCCTGATTGCCGAGGCGGAATGCGATGCGCTGCACAGCCGCGCGGACAGGCTGCGCCGCCTGGTCACGCCGGTGGCGCCTGACACCAACCTGGCCCGCCTCGATGCGCTGGTGGGCGCCAGCTTCGAGGAATGCCAGGCGCGCTGGAACCACCCGCAATTGCACGCAGTGTTCACAGCCCACCCCACTTTCCTGCTGACCCCGCAACAAGCTTCCGCCATTGCCGACGATGCGTCACGCGATGGGACCACCGATGATCGTGCGTGCCAGGCCAGCGCGGAACGCACCAACATCACGCTTGCGGCTGAACACGACCAGGCCATCACGGCCATCACCCGCGCCGCTGCCGCTCGCGACCGGATTGTCACCCGCCTGCTCGAACAGGCAAGCGTCCGCTGGCCAGACCGCTGGCGCGACCTAGCGCCACTGCCCTTCCGCTTCGCCAGCTGGGTCGGTTACGACATGGACGGGCGGACTGACATCAAATGGCACGTTTCAATCGGTTTTCGCCTTGCTGAAAAGACGGAGCGGCTGGGCCGCTATGTCGATACGCTGGAGGCGATCGACCCGGCGCATCCGCTGCTGGAAGGACTGCGCGCGGCGCACGGCTGGTCGCTCGAACGTGCAGCCGATTTTGCCGCAGACCTGTCTACGCCAGAAACACTTTCGACAGCCGCAAACCGCCTGTCCGAAGATCACCCTTCCAAGCTGCTCTCGCTTGCCCCGCACATCGCGGCACTGGAGGAAGAGGCGCAGAGCGCTGCCGTTTCTCGCGCCATCGCGTTGAAAACACTTGCCTCCGCGATGCGTGCAGATGGGCTGGGAAGCGGCTGGATTCACTTCCGCGTCAATTCCAGCCAATTGCAGAATGCGATCCGGCGCCGCATCGATCCCGATCATCTGCTCGACCTGTCGAGCCGGTCGGCCATCGGCCGCCTGCGCAAGCTGATTGCCGAGGTTCGCCCCCTGCGCGTCAACTTCGGCGCGCTGGCGATCGAAAGCAGCACCGCCATCCGCCAGTTCATCGCCATGGCGCAAATCCTGCACCATATCGACGGCGACGCCCCGATCCGCATGCTGATCGCCGAATGCGAAGACCCGACCACAGTGCTGTCCGCGCTTTATTTCGCGCGCCTGTTCGGGATCGAGGACAAGGTCGACATTTCACCGCTGTTCGAAACGGAAAGCGCACTGGAACATGGCGGGCGTTTCCTTGAGGCCTTGCTGGCAGAGGACGTCTATCGCGATTATGCGCGGCGGCGCGGGCGCGTCTGCGTGCAGACGGGCTTTTCCGACGCGGGACGTTTCGTCGGTCAGATCCCGGCGGCCCTCGCGATTGAACGGCTGCAGGGCCGCATGGCTGAAGCCATGGCTGCAAACGGGCTGACTGACGTTGCCGCGCTGATCTTCAATACGCATGGCGAAAGCATGGGGCGCGGCGCGCATCCGCAAAGTTTTGAGGACCGGCTCGGCTGGCCGCTCAGCCCCTGGGCCCGGCGTCGCTTCGTACGCGCGGGCATCCGGCTGGAACCGGAAGTCAGCTTCCAGGGCGGTGACGGTTATCTGTTCTTCGCGACGCCCGAACTGGCGCTCGCCACGCTCGCGCGGATCGTGGAGAGCCAGCCTGCGCATACCGATCCCGACGCCCCGACTGACCCGTTCTACCGGCGCACGGATATCAGCCTCGATTTCTATCGCGCCATACGCGACCATCAGCGTTCGCATCTGGAAAGCCGCACCTATTCGCGGGCGATCACGGCCTTTGGCCTGGGCCTGCTTAATGAAACCGGCAGCCGCAAATCGCGCCGCCAGTCCGACCTTGCTGCTGACCGGGAGATGAGCCTGCGCCAGATCCGCGCAATCCCGCACAACGCGATCCTGCAACAGTTGGGCTATCCGGTAAATGTCATCGCCGGGGTCGGCACGGCGGCGGAAGGCAATTACGAGGAACTGGCGGCGCTGCTGACTGAAAGCGAACGCGGGCGGCAACTGATCCGGCTGGTGCGCGCGGCCAATGCGCTGGCCAGCATCAAGACGGTGGCCGCGTTCGGCGAATTGTTCAATTCCGCCTATTGGGCCAGCCGCCCCTATCGCGGCACGGAGAGGCACCTGTCCGACGCCAGCCAGGCGCTGGCCGAATATCTCACCAAGGACGATCGCAATGGCGTATTTCGGCGGCTTGCCTCGCGGCTGAGGGTTGACGGGCTGAAACTGCACCGCCTGCTCGATCATTTGCCCGAAGATGCCCCCATGCCCGAACGCGAACACGTCCGCCGCGTGATCGGGGTGTTGCAGGCGCTACGCATCGCACTGTTCCAGTTCATGTTCCTGCGCGCGGTCTCGGTGCCCAGCTTCAGCCGCGCCAATGACATCAGCCGCGACGATGTGCTCGAAATGGTGTTTACCCTGCGCATTGACGAGGCATTGGCACAGTTGCGGCGCGCCTTCCCTACGCACTTCCCCAAGATCGACGATTTTTCGCTGGCAGAGGCGGCTGATTACCCGGACGATGCGGAACAGGGCTATGGCCAGATCCAGCGCGACTTCGTCGATCCGGTCGAACGAGCCTATCAGCTGTCACTGCGGATTTCGACCGCCATCGCCAATGAATTCGGCGCGCATGGCTAAGGCACCGCGCCGTTAACTCTTGCCGCCCTGCCGTCTCGCGGTGAGACGGCACGACGCCCGAACTGGCCTTTGATGGCGGTCTGGCGCATAATGTGGACATGGATTCGACGGTCAAATGGATTGGTGGGGCAACTGCAGCGGTGCTGTTGCTGTTTGGCGGGGCTATGCTTGCCGGCAATTCGCTGGGAACGGACAAGGCCGAGACAGTGCCTGATGCGGCCGTCGCCGCACCGGCCGCGGCAAAGGTCGCAGAGCAGGCGGAGAAACAGCCGGCACCGGAACCGACTGTCGAAGATCATTTCGTAATCAAGCGGATCCTGCCAATCGAAGGCCCAATCAAATATGGCGAATGGCACTGGGACGATGAAGATGTGCCGGATGGCCCGCTGCTGATTACGGTCGATCTCGACGCGCGCGTGATTTCAGTCTTCAAGGGCGGCTATGAAATCGGCGCGGCAGCAGTCCTGCTGGGAACCGACGATCACCCTACCCCGCTCGGCACGTTTCCGATCATCCTGAAAAAGCGCCACAATATCTCCACGATTTACGGCGCGCCCATGCCTTACACGATGCGGCTGACCAACGATGGCGTCGCCATTCATGCCTCGGACGTCGAAAACGGCTACGCCAGCCATGGCTGCATCGGAACGCCTGACGGCTTCGCATCGCGCCTGTTCGCCATTGCGAAGGAAGGCGACAAGGTGGTGATCACCAGGGGCAAGATGGTAGGTCTGGGGGACTCGCTGGGCGGTTAAGAGACGCTGACCCTTGGCCCGGATAACGGCATCAGAGTGGCTTTTTCGATCTGGCCCAGCGTGTCCCAAAGCCGTTCCTCGAACGTTTCCCCGCCTTCCTGCCCGTCCCGCATGCCGCCGTAAACAGACAGGAAATGCAGGAAGACAAGGCTGGAGCTGACCAGCCTGCGCTGCGCCGCTGCATCGGAAAGATGTGTCATGCAGCCCCGCAGCAGCTCCAGTATCCGCACAAGCGTCGGCGGCAACGGCGTGCCGAAGTCACCGAACCATGTCGCCCGCTCCCGCAGAAGATACTGGCATAGAAAGTTCGCATAACTGTGATTTCCGTCGCCATCGACCAAGGTGATCTGCGGCAGGTAGATCATATCCAGGATCACGCGCGGCTCATGCTCGCGCCCGGCGGCCTCTGCCTCGGCCAGCATTCGCGCACGCTCTTCCTCAAGCTGGCCCATGCGAAAAGCGAAGACAGCACGCATCAGCCCTTCGCGCGATCCAAAGTGATATTGCGGGGCAAATGGGTTGCGCTGATCGGCCAGCTTGGCGATCTCCCTCAGCGATGCGCCATCGATCCCGTTCTGGGCAAACATCTTTTCCGCGGAGAGTAGAATACGGATCTGGCTTTCCGAGAAGCTTCCTGGGGCGTCTTTGCTCAGTGACTGGCTCATGGCAACGATCATGGCGCAGCGCGTAACGATTTTCCAGATACCGCGTCGCAATATACCCGGATGGCTGCCCTGCTGTGCCTGTAAGGCGATTGAATGGCAGCCATCTTCAGGGGCAAATCAATCTTCCAGCGAGTCCGGCTGGAGGCTGAGCGCAAGGCCGTCCAGCGCGTCGTCGCAGATGATCTGGCAACTCAGACGTGAGGCGCCCACATCGTAATGGTCGGATGATTCGAGCAGGTCCGTTTCATCCTCCGAGACGGGCGCAAGCTTTCCGAAAAAGGCGGGGTCGATATGAACATGGCACGAGGCGCAGGCGCAGCCGCCGCCGCAACGCGCTGCGATCGGAATGCCGGCATCGCGCAATGCTTCCATTACTGTCCAGCCCGAACGCGCTTCGATTTCCGTTTCTCCCCGCTCGGGAATGGCAACCTTGATTTTCATGATTTTATGTCTCCTGAGGAATGGAAAGGGCGGGGCGCGGTGCCGCGCCTGTCACTTACTTGACCTTCCAGACCAACGGCAGGTCTTCCACCGTGCAGACGATGCCTGATTTGTGCTGAATTTTGCTGCCGGGGGCGATTTCGAACTCGGGGATACGCTTGAGCCATTCCTCAATCGTGACACGCGCCTCCTGCCGGGCGAAGTGCTGGCCTGCGCAGATATGCGGCCCATCGCCAAAGGTGACATGCGAGGTGTCCTTGCGGTTGAAATCGACCTGCATCGGGCACTTGTTCATCTGATCGTCCGTCCCGCCAAGGATGGTCGGAACACAGACCATGTCGCCGGCTTTCATGGTGACCCCATCCACTTGAGTATCGACCTTGACCATCCGCGCTTCGGCGACCACCGGGAACCGGCGGAACAGTTCTTCCACGGCCAGACGAATCTTCTTGGGATTCTCGACCAGTTCATGGCGGTGGCTGGCGCTGCGCGCGAGGAATTCCATGAAGAAGCTCAGCGCATTGACCACCGTGTCCAGGCCAGCGACCAGGAGCAGCGACACCAGACCGCGCATTTCCGCACGGGTCATCGGCCGACCATCAATGTCGTTGTTGACGACACGGCTGATCAGGTCTTCGCCCGGATTGGCGATGCGATCGTCAATGATCGGGTCGACGTAGCGGAAGAAGTTTTCCATCACTTCTTCCATCGACATTGAGCCATCAGGCCGGGTCATCTGGTCGACCCATTTCTTCACGTCCGCGACGTCTTCGTAGGGAATGTCGAGCAGTTTGAGGAACACCCTCACCGGGAACTGCTTGGCATAATCCTCGGTGAAATTGCACGCACCGCGCGGCGCAAGATCCTCAATGATCTCGACGGCCACTTCACGCACGATCGGTTCGACCTCCTTGGTCACCGTAATGCCGATGGCATTGTTCAGCACCTCGCGAAAAGGCGTGTGTTGCGGCGGATCCAGGCGCGTCGGCACCAGGCCATATTGCAGGCCTTCCGACTTGGGAAGCCAGATCACATGGCTCGAAAAGTGGTCGGGATCGCGATACATCGCGCGCACCCGCTTTCCCCGCAGCGCGATCCAGTGGCCTTCGTTATGCGGTGTCCACACAACCTCATGCGGGGTGGATTGCTGCAGCTTCACCCAAGCTTCATGCAGCCCGATCTCGTCGATTTCGGGCGGGTTGAAAATATCGAAATCGACGACGCGATCTGCCGGCACGTTGGATGGCACATCGGCAAGCGGCTTAGCCATTTCGGCAACATTGTCAGTCATATCTCACTCCCGATAAATTAAAACGTATGTTGTAATTCTGGAAATACAACAATCGTTGTAAATGTCAATGCCGAACCATCGCCTTAGGGCCTTGCAAGCGCGAAGCTGACTGGGTGGTCCGCGTTCAGATCAGCTCATCCTTACCTTGGGTGCGACTTCGGCGGCGAGGCGCTGAAGCGATTCGAAATAGGGCTCCGGATTGTCGATATTGTCGTGCGAGTTGACGACAATCATGCCCCACGGACCGACCTTTTCCGCCATCCGCTCCAGCTTCGCGATCGCTGTTTCGGGCGACCCGCAGACCCAGACATGTTCGACAAGGAAGTTCTCGTCGACATCGTTCGGGTGAATGCCCGTGCCGCTGTCATCAATGATGCCCTGCATCAGGTTGAACTTCTTGTAGATGGGGAAGAGGTATTCCCGCCAGGTGTCAGCCAAGCCGCTGGCCAGCGCACGACGCTTTGCCTCGGCGTCGCTGTCGGCAATGAAGATGTCGCGACAGGTACGGAACCGACTGCGTTCGGGGGTGTGCCCAGCCTCGATCATCGCATCGGACCAGGTGTCCCAGTGCGACTTCATCTGGGCAAATCCGCCAAAGAAGGAAATCGGGCTGTAGTTGCGACTTCCTGCCCATTTGAGCGTAGGTGAAGGTGCGGAAATGCCGGTGACGGCGATCTCAAGGTTCTCCTTGCCCTGCCACGGAGAATTGTCCGCATATTCGATCGGGAAGCCCGGGAAATCCTCTTCACCCGGATAGCCCGCGTTGAAATATTCGCCTTTGTATTTGAATGGCTTGCGATCCCATACCTTCTCCATAAGCTCAAGCGCTTCGGAGAAGGGGGCAAACAGATCCGGCACGCCGTCATAACCGTGAGTCAGGGCATCGGTGTGATGCCCCCCGGGCGCGAACCCGGCGAAATAGCGTCCTTCGAGAATCTGCGACAGCCAACCCACTTGGTTCGCCAGCCGGGTCGGGTGATGATAGGGAAGAAGATGCGCCATCGGGGCAAAGCGCAGAGTCTTCGTCAACGGCGCGGCAGCGGCGATAACCAGTTCCGGCGCAGGAATATTTTCCCAGGCGAGCGTATAATGTTCACCGATCATGAAATCGGCAAAGCCGGCCTTGTCGCAGACCTGCGCGAGCTCAAGCGACCAGTCGAACACCTGCTTCGGTGTCCGTTTGGGCAGGATATACGGCGTATGGAAAAATCCGCATTTCATGATCACATCCTCTCTCTCAGCCCATCCTTTGGGCCGTCTTTGTCCCGTCAGCGGGCGGGCACACGATCAGAGTGCCCCCTGCCCTTACATGTGATTAAAACACATGTTGTAGACACAAATAAAACACACGTTGTAAATGTCAAGCGCCGATACAAAAAAAGGGCCCCGCTTTCGCGAGGCCCCCATGCTCCCAAAACTTCTGCGGCTTGTTGCGTCAGGCCAGTTCGAACCCCTCGTAATCGCAATAGGCCACCTGTTCGCAGCGCTTGCGATATTCAGGACCGCCCCCGACGTGGACCAGCGAGCGACGCTCGATTGTGCCGTCAGGCTTTTCGACCACCCTCACCCACCAGGCATTCGCTTCTGCCAGAAGCGTGCGGGCGAAATCGCGATAGACTTCCTCGGTCCATGCATCCTGAGCGGCCTCGGTCGGCTCGGACGCCACCAGCCCATGGTCGCGCATGTACCGGATCATCCGCGTAACCCATTCCCCCTGCAGACCACCGCAGACGCCGACATTGCAGAAGGTGGATCCATTATGCGGCCCAACCAGCGTGAAAAAGTTGGGAAAACCGCGTGACTGCAGACCCAGGAACGTGACCGGGCCATCAGCCCACGCATCTTTCAGCGGCAGACCCTTGCGGCCGCGAATATCGATACGGTCGAGGGCGCCAGTAACCGCGTCAAAACCGGTAGCAAAAATGATGACATCAAGGTCGTAGAACTTGTCCGAGGTTCTGATTCCGCCGGCCTCGATCTGTTCAATCGGGGTTTCGCGGATATCGATCAGATGAACATTTTCCTGGTTAAACGCCTCATAGTAATAGGTTTCCATCGGCACGCGCTTGGAGCCGAAGGGGTGATCGGTCGGGATCAGCTTTTCCGCGACCACCGGATCCTTGACCCGTTCACGGATCTTCCTGGCAATGAAATCACCCAGAAACTTGTTCGATTCCTTGCTGACCAGCAGATCGCGGAAGCCGCTGAGCCAAATGCCGTATCCCGGCTGGTCATAAAGCTTTTCAAAGAAGGCGTTGCGCTCGTCCTCGGGAACATCCGTGCCCTTGCGCGGATCACGGTGATAGGGGAACGATGTGTCCGTTACCTTCACATATTCCAAAATGGTTGGATACCGCTCGCGCAAGTCATCCATGTCTTCCTTGCTCAAGGGAGTGTTGCCCAGCGGTGTGCACCAGTTGGGCGTACGCTGGAAAACATAGAGTTCCTTGGCCGTTTCAGCCGCGATCGGGATGATCTGCACGCCGGTCGCACCCGTCCCGATGACCCCGACTTTCTTGCCAGTGAAATCGTAATTGGTGGGATTGCCCTCATCATCCGTCGGCCAGCGCGAAGAATGGAAGGATTCACCCTGAAAACTGTCGATGCCCCTGATGTCGGGCATGCGCGTAGCGGACAGCGGACCGGTTGCCGAGATCAGGAAGCGGCATGACACAACATCGCCTTTGTCCAGTGTAACGTTCCAAAGATCGTTGGCATCGTCCCACGCTGCGGCAGTAACCTTCGTATTGAAGCGGAACAGGCGGCGAATGTCCATCTTGTCCGCAGCATAGTTGGCGTAGCGCAGCATCTCGGGCTGGCCCGCAAACCGCTCGCTCCAGTTCCATTCGGGAATAATCCCCTTCAGCGCAAAATAGCCATAGGCGTAGCTTTCGGTGTCGAGTCGACAGCCAGGGTAGCGATTCCAGTACCAGACCCCGCCCACGTCAGGCGCCGCGTCAATGCCGAGGACATTCATACCCGCCTGGTCCAGCAAATACGCCTGGTACATCCCGGTTACACCCGCACCTATGACCAGCGCATCATACTGCGGTTTCATTGCTGCCTCACTCATCGCATCATCTCCTCAGTCACCACCGCGCAGGAGCAGTGGATCGATTGAAATATACCCACCAGAATATTTTTCATCTGTCAAGTATATTGAGTGGTCGTGCACGGCAAAGGCAAATGCCGCCAGTCAGTCTGCGCCCGCACCCGCCGGCGCCTGATCGACATCTGGTATGTCGGCAATAAATGCTTCCGGTCGCTCTACCCCAACGGTTCTAAGTGACAGGATCGCCAGTTGCAGCGCCACGGTTTCGGGAATCCAGCGACCGTCCGGCTGAAACCAGAAGAATGCCCATGACGCCATGCCGCCAAGTGCAGACGCGGCGATCGAGGTATCGTCGAAATCGAATTGTCCAGCCTTCTTGCCATCGTTGAGCACGCCGCAAAGCATGCGGTGGAACTGCAGCTTGGAAGAATCAATGGCGCGCGCTTCTTCCGGTGGCAGGCTTTTGGCTTCGCTGAAATAAAGCGCCACCTCCCGACGATGCTCGATCTGCAACTGCACGAAATAACGTATGATCCGGGCCAGCCTTGTCGCGGGATCATCGCGCAGCGTCGCACCATATTCCACCGTCAGGTCCGCAGCGGCGGCGCCCGAACGACAGATTGATACAAGAATATCGGACTTGCTGCGAAAGCGCGAATAGATGAACTGCTTGGTTACTCCCAGGGCATCCGCAATCGATTCGAGCGAGGTCGATTCATAGCCATTCTCGAAAAACTGTTGCGCAGCCTCATCCAGAATGCTCCGGCGCTTGATCGCATCGACTTCTGCCTTGATCGATTTGATCTTCTGCGCACCGCTGGGCTTCTTGCTGGACATCGGCCTCTTCGTCTGAATTGTCGAACGCCTCATCGCTCTGGCCAAACGGGCGTCGTCAGCGAAGGGCTCGGCCAATGCCCTGCCGCTGATGGAGATCAAGGTCAACCTTCAGAATTGAAGCAGTCGGCTTAAGCTGAAACCCCGATTTCGGCCACAAGGGGGTTGAGGATAAGCGGGAATCAGGCATGATTCACAGCCATGGCCCAAGGCACACTTCATCCTGTGGTGGATTCGGTCACCCGGCGAATAGTTGGGCGATCGAAAGACAGCCGACAGCGCTATCTCGACCTGATGAAGCGCGAGGGCGAAGGCGGCGGACATCGCTCTGCCATTGGCTGCACCAATCTTGCTCATGCCTTTGCGGCATCTGGTGAAGACAAGGCTGCCATCGCCGCCGGCAGAGGTCCGAACCTGGCCATCGTCACGGCCTATAATGACATGCTGTCGGCGCATCAGCCTTATGGCGCCTATCCCGCTCAGTTGAAGCTGTTTGCGCGCGAAGCGGGGGCCACCGCGCAGGTGGCAGGCGGCACCCCTGCGATGTGCGACGGGGTAACCCAGGGGCAGGACGGCATGGAACTGTCGTTGTTCAGCCGCGACATCATTGCCCTCTCCACCGCGATTGCGCTCAGCCATGCCATGTTCGATGGGATCGCACTGCTGGGCATATGTGACAAGATCGTGCCTGGCCTGCTGATCGGCGCATTGCGGTTTGGTCATCTGCCAGCACTGTTCGTGCCGTCCGGCCCGATGCCCAGCGGCATCGCCAACAGAGAAAAACAGATGGTTCGGCAACTATATGCTGAGGGAAAAGCCAGCCGCGCTGAACTGCTGGAGAGTGAGAGCGCCAGCTATCATGCGCCAGGCACCTGCACATTCTATGGCACCGCCAATTCCAATCAGGTCATGATGGAACTGATGGGCCTGCACATGCCGGGAGCGGCATTTGTCCCGCCCGGCAGCCGACTGCGGCAGGCCCTTACCCGCGAAGCGATGCACCGCCTTGCCGCCATTTCACGCGCGGACGGGGATGTCCGACCGCTTTCCCGTTGCGTGGATGAAAAGGCCATCGTCAATGCCACCGTTGGCCTGTTGGCAACCGGCGGGTCAACCAATCACGCCATTCACCTGCCCGCCATCGCCCGCGCGGCAGGCATCAGCATCGACTGGACCGACATTGCCGAATTGTCAGGCGTGGTGCCACTGCTGGCGCGAATCTATCCCAACGGCTCAAGCGATGTGAACGATTTTCACGCGGCGGGCGGCATGGCCTTCCTGGTCGGAGAGCTACTGGAAGCAGGTCTCATTCATGATGACGTTCTGACCGTAGCGGAAGGAGGGGTGCAGGCCTATGCGACCGAGCCGCGCCTGTCCGACGATACACTACAGCGCGAAGCGATCAGCGCGAGCGGCGACGAGGCGATCCTGCGCAGCGCAACGGATCCGTTCCAGCCCGATGGCGGCATGCGACTGGTTACCGGCAATCTTGGCCGCGCAATCTTCAAGGCAAGCGCGGTCGACCCTGCACATTGGACGGTTGAAGCACCGGCAAAGGTGTTCGAAACGCAACAACAGGTGGCAGAAGCCTTTGCCGCTGGCGAACTGGACCGGGACGTGGCGGTCGTGGTTCGCTTTCAGGGGCCACGGGCCAATGGCATGCCCGAACTGCACCAGCTTTCGCCCATGCTGGGTGTGCTGCAGGACCGAGGGTTCAGGGTGGCGTTGATAACGGACGGACGGATGTCGGGGGCCAGCGGCAAAGTGCCCGCAGCGATCCATTGCACCCCCGAGGCGCTGGGCGGCGGACCGCTGGCCCTGCTGCGCGACGGGGACATGATCCGCCTGTGCGCTGACACCGGGACGCTCACCACCTCCGCCAACCTTGGCTCGCGATCTCCGGTGTCTCCCCCGCCGCAGGCACAGGGCATGGGACGGGAACTCTTCGCCATGTTTCGTGCGCAGGCTGACGATGCAGAGCGAGGCGGGTCGGCCATGCTCGCCACGGCGGGATTGTAAGGGGGCTGGTCACGCGCGGGTTTCGTACGTATGGAGACTGACGCAGCATGAGCACAGGAATCGAACCCATCATGCGCGCAGCGCCAGTCATCCCGGTGCTGGTCGTGGACGATGTCCGCTCGGCGCTGCCAATGGCCCAAGCACTGGTTTCGGGCGGGCTGAAAGTGCTGGAAGTGACGCTGCGCACCCCCGCCGCACTGGAAGCACTGACGGAAATGAAGCAGGCAGACGGTGCCATCGTGGGCGCGGGCACGGTAACGAACCCGCGCGAATTCGATGCTGCCGCAAAGGCAGGCGCCGAATTCATTGTTTCTCCCGGATTGACCGAAGGGCTGGCGCGCTCCGTCATCGCTGCCGACGTGCCCTTTCTACCCGGCATCGCGACGGCAAGCGATATCATGCGCGGGCTTGACCTTGGGCTTGCGCATTTCAAGTTCTTTCCCGCGATGGCCAATGGCGGCATCCCTGCCTTGAAGGCACTGGCCGCACCGTTTTACCAATGCCGCTTCTGCCCCACTGGCGGCATCACCGAAACGACCGCGCCCGACTGGCTGGCGCTGGAACCGGTGCTGTGCGTAGGCGGCAGCTGGGTGGTGCCAGCCGGGGTACCCAATTATGTCGCCATTGCCGAGGCGGCGCGACGGGCGAGTTCACTTGTCCGCTAAGCCCCGGCGCCGGATGGCTGCGCCAGTCCCGTGGACTCCACCCGGCAAGGGTGCTCCACAATGAGCGCGCCGCCCAGCGCACTGGTGATCGGTTCCGGATTCGGTGGGCTTGCCCTCGCCATCCGCCTGCAAAGCGCGGGCATTGCCACAACCGTGATCGAGGCGCGTGACCGGCCCGGCGGACGGGCCTATGTCTGGAAGCGCGATGGCTACACCTTCGATGCGGGGCCTACCGTCATCACCGATCCGGCCTGCCTTGAAGAATTGTGGGCACTATCGGGCAGCAGCATGGCCGACGATGTCACGCTGATGCCGGTCCACCCATTCTACCAGCTGTTGTGGGGTGACGGCACCAAGTTCGACTATTCAAACGACGAAGCCGCGCTGAACGCGGAAATCGCACGGCTCGATCCGGCGGATGTCGCTGGTTACGCACGTTTTCTCGAATATTCGCGCAGCGTTTACGGCGAAGGCTATGTGAAGCTGGGGGCCGTCCCGTTCCTGCGGTTTTCCAGCATGATCCGCGCTGCCCCCGCCCTGATGAAACATCAGGCGTGGCGATCCGTCTACAGCCTTGTTGCGGGCTTCGTGCGCAATGACAAGCTGCGCCAGGCGCTGTCCTTCCACACCTTGCTGGTGGGCGGTAATCCGATGAATACCAGCAGCATCTACGCGCTGATCCATCACCTTGAAAAGACGGGCGGCGTCTGGTTTGCGCAAGGCGGAACCAATGCGCTCGTCGACGCGATGGTCACCCTGTTCCGCCGGCTGGGCGGCACGCTTATCCTGGGGGATGCGGTCAACCGGATCACGCATGAGGGGCGCAAGGTCACCGGGGTCGTTACCGCATCGGGCCGAAGGCTTGACGCCGACATGATCGCCAGCAACGGCGATCTGGTTCACAGCTACGGCCTGATCGACGGATCGCCCTACGCCGCCCGCCGCGTCCGGGCACTGCAACGGAAACGGTTTTCGCCCAGCCTGTTCGTGGTCCATTTCGGCCTCAACGGCGCGGTCCCGCAGGTGGCGCATCACTCCATTCTCTTTTCGGATCGCTACGGCCCCTTGCTTGACGACATATACCGGCGCGGCAAACTGGCGGATGATCCTTCGCTCTACCTGCATCATCCCAGCGCCACTGATCCGTCGATGGCCCCGCCCGGCAAATCCGCCTTCTATGCGCTTGCCCCGGTTCCGCATCTCGGCAAGGCACCGCTTGACTGGTCAGTCGAAGGGCCGCGCTATCGCGACATCGTACTGAACCGGGTGCGGCAATTGCTGATCCCTGATCTGCATGAACGGCTGGAATGCTGCTTCCACTATACGCCCGCAGATTTCCAAACCGATCTGGGCGCGCATCTGGGCAGTGCCTTCAGTCTTGAGCCTCTGCTGACACAGAGCGCATGGTTTCGTGCGCATAATCGCGACGATCATTTCGCGAACTTCTATTTCGTGGGCGCGGGCACTCATCCCGGCGCGGGCATCCCCGGCGTGGTCGGCAGCGCCAAGGCCACAGCCAGCCTGATGATCTGAACCAATCCGCAAAGCATTTGCGCGTGGCCGGGCCGAAGGTCTAGGACCGCAACCATGACGCTGATCCTGATCTTCCTTGCCACTGTCACCGGGATGGAGCTGTTCGCATATGCAATGCATCGCTGGGTCATGCACGGCTTCGGCTGGTTCCTTCATGCCAGCCATCATCGTGAGCGCACTGGCCCTTTCGAATGGAACGACCTTTACGCCGTGATCTTCGCGCTGCCATCGATCCAGCTGATTTATGGCGGCGTCCAGGCCGGATGGGGTGATTGGGCGACGGCGATGGGCGCAGGTATCGCCGCGTATGGCGCCATCTACTTTGGCTTTCATGACGTAATCGTCCATCGTCGGCTGGCACACCGGGTTGTGCCGCGCAGCGCCTATTTCAAACGCATCGTGCAGGCACACCGGCTCCATCACGCAGTCGAAAGCCGCAAGGGCGCGGTCAGTTTCGGCTTTCTCTATGCGCCCCCGGTCGAGCGGCTGAAAACCGAACTGCGCGCATCCGGTCAGGGGCAGTTGCGCGAACCCGCAACTGACTGACGCGGGCGCGTCCACAGGCCCGTGCGGGGTGCAGGCCGGGGCTGATCCAGACAACGCAGCATGGCACGCGCGAACAGGATGCCCTTACCAGCCGCGCCTGTCTGCACGCGACGATCCCACGCCGCCGGGCCAAGCGCTGCCACCCGTTCCCCGATCGCGCCATAAATCGCATCGGCGGCGAGCACGGCCAGCCGTGAACGGACCGGGAGCCGCGCCGCACCGATCCGCGCCGACTGGCGATAAGGCGCGGCCAGACTGACCAGATCGCCTGCCAGCCCGGCCAGTGCCGCACGGTTGGCAGGGCAGTCGATGTGTTCTTCAGCCAGCGAATGGCGCGCTAGCCACCCTGCGGGCAGATAACATCGCCCCGCCTGTGCATCAGCGACAAGATCGCGGGCGATATTGGCCAGCTGGAAGGCAATCCCGAGATCGCACGCCCGGTCCAGCGTATCCGCATCATCCGGATCAACCCCCATGACCACCGCCATCATGCACCCGACCGATCCGGCGACGTGATAGCAATAACGCAGCAGATCATCCTGATCCTGCGGGCGCCAGGCTGCCGCATCCAGCGCGAAACCAGCGAGGTGATCCTCGATCAGACCGCGCGGAAGCCCGGTCTCCCCAACGACCTGGCGCAGTGCGGCAAAGGGCAGGGGCACCTCTTCCGCCGTATCAAGTGCCCTGATGGTCAGCGCCCGCAATGTGGCGTGGCTGGCCATCGGATCGCTGGCCTCGTTTGCCCCATGGCCAAACGCCTGCCCGTCGGTCATGTCATCCGCCGTGCGGCACCAGGCGTAAAGCAACCAGGCACGCGCGCGCGTGACCGGGTCGAACAGGCGACTGGCGGCAGCGAAGCTGCGCGATCCACGGGCGATTGCGCGATGCGCCGATTTGACCAGTTCGGCGCGGCTGGTGTCGACTGGCGGGTTCATTTGCTCACACCGCGTCGCATGTCTGCCAGCGCGCCCAATGCCGCCCCGATCCGCACCGGTGGGCGGCCCGAAAGAATGCGCAGCCTGTCCCAAGGACGCAGCGTTCCGGCATAGAAGCGCGCGATCAGATCGGGCGGAAGGCGATAGAAATGCGCAAAGATGCGGTGCCGCTCGTCCGGCCGCGTCGCACGAAACAGCATGGTGTTGAGCAGGCGGAAGAAGCCGCTTTGCCGCCAGTGCCGCACAAAACATGCGCGCGACCAGCCTGCCAGGTCGGCGCTGTCCGGCTGCCCTGGCAGGCTGGCCAGACCTTCGGCCATCTGCAGCGCAAGACCAAGGGAATAGCCGGTTGTCGCATGGAAAAACCCGCCGCGCAGCCCAAGCCGCCCGACCGGGTCGTCTACCGGCCAGAATTGTGCCGGATCTCCGCCGATCAGGATCGGCAGAACGCCTGTTTCCTGACGGACCTCCTGGCCCGAGATATC
Source organism: Novosphingobium sp. (assembly GCA_024236235.1). Classification (GTDB taxonomy): domain Bacteria; phylum Pseudomonadota; class Alphaproteobacteria; order Sphingomonadales; family Sphingomonadaceae; genus JACKKV01. The sequence continues at coordinate 25,179 of JACKKV010000005.1, forward strand.
GCGCGCAGCCGCAAGCTGGCGCACCCGATCCGCTACCGCCGCAACCGCCAGCTCTGGACCGTCGCTGTAATATGTATCTTCAACCAGCGTCCTGTCGGCCGCCAGCGGCAGGACATAGACAAAACGATACCCATCCAGCTGCGGGATCATGGCGTCCATGATGGTGGCGCAATCCCGTTCCGGCGCAGATGCAGCAAATTCGATCCCGACGAACTTCTGCCAGCCAAGCTCCAGCCCAGGCATCTCGCGTGCCGGGCCGCGGGCATCGATAACGGCGCTCGCCGCAATCCTCTCCCCCGATTGCAGGATCACGCCATCAGGCAGGAGCGTGCCCACCCCTGTCCCCAGCCGCCAGCAGGACGGCGCCAGGCGAGCCCGGACAAGCGTATCCAGCGCGGGGGCGGAAACCGCATTATACGCCAGCGGCAACACCCGCTCGCGCTGCTCAAAGCGCACACGGTGGCGTTCCCAGCGTACCGGGCGCAACGCGCCTGCCAGCGCAGCCATGCCCGCCGGAACATCGCTATCAAAGAACGACCAGGTGTGATTGCCGCCGAAGCTTGCGCCACTCTCCAGCAGCAGGATCGGCAGTTCGGGGCGTCGTTCGGCCAGCACCAGCGCGGCCAAAGCCCCGGCCAGACCGCCGCCTGCAATGATAAGGGGTGCGCGCGATGCCATTGAGCCTCGCCTTAGCCCGCGGCGGCTGGTAAACCAAGGCGATGCTGCGAACCCCCTTCCCGGACCAGATCACCGGTGCATTGCTGGCCATGCTGGCGATGAGCGCGATCGTTGCCGCGCGCTATTTCGCCAGCAGCGGCATCTTTGCCTGGTTGGGCGAACGGCGCTGGCCCGGGATGCATCAAGGCATGGGACCGCAGATCAGGCGCGAAATCGCCTGGTCCATCAAGAGTGCGGTGATTTACGGCACGCCCGCCGGGTTCGTGGCCTGGGGATGGCGCGAACTGGGCTGGACCCGGATCTATGCCGATGCCAGCCAATACCCGCTGTGGTGGATGCCGGTCTCGTTCCTGCTGTGCCTCGCGATCCACGACAGCTGGTTCTACTGGACGCATCGCGCCATGCATTATCCGCCGCTACTGCGCAGCATTCACGCCGTCCATCACGCCAGCCGCCCGCCCACCGCATGGGCGGCGATGAGCTTTCACCCCTGGGAGGCGCTCAGCGGCGCCTTAGTCATCCCCGCGCTGGTATTCGTGATTCCGCTGCACATCGGCACGGTTCTGGCAGTGCTGCTGGTCATGACCATCATGGGTGTGACCAACCACATGGGCTGGGAAATCTTCCCCGCCCGCCTTGTCCATGGCCCCGTCGGCCAATGGCTGATAACGGCAAGCCATCACCAGCTTCATCATGACAGGTACGAGTGCAATTATGGCCTCTATTTTCGCTTCTGGGATCGCCTGTGCGGCACCGATCGCGGCCTTGGCTGCCCTCGCCGCGGCGCAGCCGGGCGCCGCTGAAATGGCGGGGCCACGCGATGTCGCTTCGTTGCAGGTTACGATCACAGGACTGAAAAGCACGAAGGGCGTTGTGAAACTGGCTATCTGTCCGGCCGGTAGCGACTTTCCCGATTGCAAGGAACGCGCTGTGCGGACGGCATCATTGAAAATTGCAGGTGGCGCGGCCCATGGACGGTTTTCAGACCTTCCGCCCGGAACCTACGCCATAAGCGTCTTTCATGACGCGAATGCAAACGGCCGGCTGGACACTTTCCTCGGCATTCCGCGCGAAGGATACGGCTTCTCGCGCAACCCCCCATTTCACGCGCGCGCGCCCCGATTTTCCGAAACTGAAATGACCGTGAACGGAGCGACCGAAACGACGATCGCCATGCGTTATCTGCTGTGAACGGAGGCTGCGCACTGGCCCGCATCGCGATGCACGCCGGATTGACATCGCGAAGTCGATCCGCGATTTAAACTGATCAAATGGTCTAACCTGGCGCCTCTGATGCGCAGCCGGATGACCCGAGGGAGGATGCCCGGTGCAGAATATTCCAGTCCTGATTGCGGGCGGCGGCCCCGTTGGCATGACGCTGGCGCTGAATCTTGCGCGCTACGGCGTGCGATCGATGCTGGTGGAGCGCAATCCGACAACCACCCGTCACCCGAAAATGGATCTGACCAACGGGCGCAGCATGGAACTGTTCCACCGGCTGGGAATTGACGAGCAGTTGCGCGATGCCGGCGTGCCGCGTGAAAATGCCTTCGACATCCTGTGGGTGACGAACATGGTCGGCCACGCGCTGCATCGCTTCCACTATCCTTCTGCTGACGAGAAAACGCAAATCATCCGCCGTGAAAATGACGGCAGCCAAGGCGCGCAGGCTCCCTTGCGCGTCAGCCAGGTGGAAATCGAGCCGGTGCTCAAGCGCGCCATTGATGAAAATCCGCTGGTTGACGTGCGCTTCAATTACCGCTTCGACGAATTCATCTCGAACGGTCCCGACGGTGTCGTGGCCCGGATCGTCCATTCCGAAACCGGCGAGGCGGGCGAGGTGTCGTGCCGCTTTCTGGCCGGATGCGACGGCGGCGGCAGCCGGGTGCGGCGCAGGTTGGGGATCAATCTGGCGGGCGAGGAAAACGTCGCGGGCGCCTATATGGTGCATTTCCGCACGGACGATCGCGAACTGCTGCAACGCTGGGGTCCGGTCTATCACCTGCAGAACGGCGGCGGCACGATCATCGCCCAGAACGATCATGACATATTCACGCTGCAGGCCTGGTTGCTGCCCGGCATGAACCCGGACGACATGACACCCGAAGGGGTGCTCGAAGGCTGGATCGGCACGAAGTTCGAATACGAAATTTTGCAGGCCAACCCCTGGTTTGCGCATTTCGTAGTGGCCGAACGCTATCGCGAACAAAGCACGTTGCTGGCCGGCGATGCGGCCCATCAATATATCCCGACCGGCGGATACGGCATGAACAGTGGCATCGCCGATGCGGCAGGTCTGGCATGGGTGCTGGCGGCACGGTTGCAAGGCTGGGGCGGAGACCGGCTTCTGGACGCCTATGACGCGGAACGACGCAACACGGCATGGTGGCACCTTGAGGCATCGCGCCGCCACATGGGCGTGCGCATCAGGATCAGCGAACTCTATGCCGAAGCAGGCGACCTGCTCGACGAAGGCCCGGCAGGCGATGCGCGCCGCGCTGAACTGGCCGCGAGGATCGCCGAACTAGGCAATGCCGAGAATGAAAGCTGGGGCGTGGAATATGGCTACCGCTACGATCAGTCACCGGCCATCGCCCATGAAGCCGGAGCGCCCGCTGTCGATCCGCTGATCTACCGGGGCAACACCTGGCCGGGTGCGCGACTGCCGCATGTCTTCCTGAGCGATGGCGAGTCCATTCATGACAGGCTCGGGCTGTTCTTCACCCTGGTCGTGCTGGATGACACGGACACGACAGCAATCGAGGAAGCCGCCGGCGCGCTTGCGATGCCGCTTGAAGTGCTGCGACTCGACCGGCCTGATTTGCGGAGCATCTACGAACGAAACCTGATCCTCGTCCGGCCCGATCAGCACGTCGCATGGCGAGGAGATTCACCTCCGGACGATTGCCGCAAACTGCTCAGCCTCGTTTGCGGAAATGGCTGACACAGAACAACGATTCAACACGCGACCGGAACTGGCCGGTCGTCAATGATACAAAGGGTACGAAAATGAGCCTTTCGGAAGAACTGATCGCGCGCGCCCGCGCAATCGCGCCGATGGTGGCGGACGCAGCCTATGAAACTGACCGCAATCGCAGGTTGAGCGACGCGGTGATCGATGCCTGCTGCGACGCGGAACTGATGCAGATTCTCGTGCCCAAGGTCTATGGCGGACATGAACTGGATTACGCGACCATGGCGGGCGTGGTTTACGAATTCGGGCGCTTCTGCACCTCCACTGCCTGGGTGATCTCGTTCTACATTGGCCACAATTATCTGCATTCGCTCTGGCCCAAGGGATTTCAGGACGAAGTGTTCGCCGACCGGCCCTATGCGCTGACCCCGGGCACAATCGCGCCCAACTTCCGGCTGAAGCCGGTGGACGGGGGCTATATTGCCAACGGATTGAGCCAATGGAATTCGGGCAGTTCGCGCGCAGACTGGTTCCTTAACAGCGGCCTCATCATGGATGGAGATGCCGTAAGGGGCGTGGTCGCCTTCATGGTGCCTGCTGGCGAAGTGGACATCATCGACAATTGGGACATGGCTGGCATGCGCGGTACGTCCAGCGGCGATGCCGCGCTGAGCGATGTCTTCGTGCCACATCACCGCACGGTCCCGGTGGAAGATCTGCTGAACGGATGCACGCCCGGATCGAAGCTGCACGCAAAGCCGATCTATTCACTGCCGGTCCTGCCTTTCGTGCTGGGCGAGACGATGCCCGTCATGGCAGGGGCCTATCGCGGCGCGGCGGATGCGTTCAAGCGCCTGACCGAAGATCGCCACTCCACCTTTACCGCCGCCAAGGTCCAGAACCGGCAGACCGCCCAGATGCGCATCGGCCACGGGCAGGCGGGGGCGGATATCGCCCAGACGCTGTTGAAGGATTACATCGCCTTCATTGACAACACCGATCCCGACGACATGCGCAAGCTCGAAGCCCGGGCAAAGGCGCGCGCGCGCGTGGGCATGGTGGCGGACTATGTCTATCAGGGGATCAACCAGCTGATGCTGGGCGCGGGCGGCGGGGCCCATCGCAGCACATCGCCCTTGCAGCGTTTCCTGCGCGACATGAACGTCCTGCGCGTCCATGGCTTTCTCGACACGGAAACGGCTACTGAAAATCTCGGCCGGGTTGAGCTGGGCCTGGAACCGAACTGTCCGCTTTAGCGCCTGCAAGCTTAACCTAAATCCTTGGGGCGCTTGCGCTCAGCCTCCCATGACTGTGCAGCAGCTTCGCGCGCGGCGGCAGTCGCTGAACGGTTCTGCTCGGCCCGGTCGAGGATGAGCCGGTAGCTGGTTTCGACCGGCTGCAGCTGGCCGTCGAAATGCGGAATGACTTCTTCCGCGATCAGGCGATAGCTGCGCAGCGTCGCCTCCCAATCCGCGAAATCAATGCCCTGCAGCAGAAATGTGCCGAACCCGCCGGTCCGTTCGATCAGCCGCCGGATTTGCGCCACCGCCATCTCCGGTGTCCCGATAACGCCACGCCCCGTGCGGTTCAGCAGGTCGGCCAGATCATCGCTGTCGTTCGGGACATCGATGGCCGATGGCGTTATGTGTCGCAGATATTCATACTGCCAGCGCAGGCCGTAACGGCAGTTGTCCCTGGCCTCCCGCTCGCTCTCGGCAATGTGCATCGGCCCCATGAGCCGCCACTCGCGCCGGTCGATGTGATGGCCGTGACGATCGGCTTCCTCATTCATGATGTCCCAGTGGCGCGGCAGCATGTCATTGCCCGCCGGATCGGTTGCAGCGAGCGAGAGCAGGCCAAGCCCGTGACGCCCGGCCAGCTTCGGCCCTGCCGGGGAGACCGTGCCGACGACCGAAAGGCTGAGATCGGAGAATGGCGCCAGCTGCAGGACGGCATCGCGCAGAGTGTACCATTCCGCCGATTCAGTCACGGTCTCGCCGCGCAGCAGGCGCAGGATCACCGCCAGCGATTGTTCCATGCGCGGCCGCAGCTGCGTGGCTTCAAGCCCGTGCATCCATGCATCGGTCGGCAACTGACCCGGCCCCATTCCGAACATGACACGCCCGCGGGTGAGATGATCGAGCAGCACGAACCGTTCCGCGACCTGGAACGGATGGTGATACGGCAGCGAGACAACACCTGTCCCCAGTCTGATCGAACGGGTCCGCTCTGCCGCGCAGGCCAGCACGAGTTCGGGCGACGCGATCAGTTCGGCTCCGCCCGAATGATGCTCGCCAACCCAGGCCTCGTCATAACCGAACCGGTCGAGATGCTCGATCAGTTCAACGCTGCGGCGGATCGCGAGATTGGGGTTTACACCCACCCGGTTCTGCGGCGGAACGAACACGCCGAACTTCAATCCGCCGCTCGTCAGGGCCATGGGGGAATCCTTTCGGTTTAGGACCGCATGCGCCGCGCGTGTCGCCGCGTCATGAAACCGTGGCGCCCGGCCCCACCGGCTGAGCATCGACCATGACAATCGCCATCGCGACCGGATCCGGCCCTTCGCAACGCCAGCCATGCAGAACGCCGCGATCGACAACCGTGTCACCGGGGCAGAGCTTTGTTTCGCCCTGCTCGGTCACCAGCACCACTTCGCCCCGCAGGATCGCGATGTAATCGATCGTATTGCTGGCATGCATTCCCGGTCCGAACAGGCCATCGCCCGGCGGCAATTCGGCAATGAAGAACTTTGTCCCACCGGTCGCGAACTGGAAGGAGAAGCTGCCGCCCGCATCGGCATTGCCCGAATTGTCGACCGGAATCTGCGCCGTTTCCCAGATCACCCCGTCACTCGGCCCGTCGATGATGATACAGGATTGGCCATTCTCATCCAGCCCGGTGACGACGCGGCGCGGTGGCCCGCTCAGCGTCCAGTTTTCCTGTATCGCCATCTGTGTCTCCCTCAATCATCCGCCGCCGCAAATTACGACATCACCGCAACGATTGCCCGGGCAGCGGGCGCGTTGCCATCACTTGCCGGGCAGCGCGAAGGCCATGACATGATCCCCTGCCTGCGTCATCATGGTCGAACTGCCGCCTGCCGCGATGACAACATACTGCTTGCCGGTTTTCGGGCTGACATAGGTCATCGGCGTGGCATGGCCGCTGGTCGGCAGGCGCCAGCTCCACAGCTTCTTGCCGGTTCCCGCATCGATTGCGCGGATCGCCTTTTCCTGAGTGGCGCCAATGAACACGAGCCCGGACCGCGTGGTCAGCGATCCGCCCGAATTGGGAACGCCCATGGGCAAGGGAACCCCAACGGCGATGCCTTTCGGCCCACTGTCAGCAGCAGAGCCGAGCGCGCGTTCCCACAGCACCTTGCGGGTTCTGAGATCGACGGCCGCGATCTTGCCAAACGGCGGTTCGGTGCAGGGCATCAGCAAGGGTGACAGGAACGGCCCGGTGCTGACACCGAAGGGGGTGCCCATCTGCGGCACCGGCAGGCCGATATGGATGGTGCCATTCTCCGATACTTTCGCGCCCATGGCATCCGATTCCTTGCGCGGAACCAGTCGCGTGTAATTCGCCATGCGGTTGTAATTGACGATCATCACCATCCGTTCCGGGTCAACCGCGACACTGCCCCAGTTGATGCCGCCGAGATAGCTGGCGTATGTGATCGAAGGGGTAGTTCTGGGCGGCGTGAACGGACCTTCATAACGCGCTTCGCGAAACTTGATGCGGCACCACAGCTGGTCAAGCGGGGTCGCCCCCCACATCTGCGCCTCGCTCAGTACCGTATCATCAAACGAGGGCATCCCGACCGAGAAGGGTTGTGTCGGCGACAGTCGTTCGCCCGGCATGACGCCCTGCGGCACAGCGCGTTCTTCAACCTTGGTGATTGGCTTGCCGGTGCGGCGGTCCAGCACGAACACCTGGCCACGCTTGGTCGGCTGGATCAGCGCCGGAACCGTCTGCCCGTTCACCGGCAAATCGACCAGGGTCGGCTGCGATGCGACGTCATAATCCCACAGGTCGAGATGCGTGGTCTGGAAAGACCAGCGCAGATCGCCCGTCCGCGCATCAAGTGCAATGACCGAACTTCCGTAGCGATCGCCCGCTTCCGAACGATGGCGGCTCCAGTAATCGGGCGTGGAATTGCCGGTGGGCAGATAGACAAGGCCGAGTTCTTCATCGCCGCTCATCGGACCCCAGCTGTTGGGGGTGCCGCGCGAATAGGTTTCGCCTTCCGCCGGTTCGCCGCGCTGGTCGGGCCGGTCCATGTCCCACGCCCAGGCGAACTTGCCCGTAGTCGCATCGAAGGCCCGGATCACGCCCGAGGGTTCCCCGACATACTGATTGTCAGCCACCCAGCCACCGATGATGATATTGCCACTGACGATCGTGGGCGCAGAGGTGGTGTAATAGTACCCCTTCTTCACCTCACCCATGCCCCGGCGCAGGTCAATCGTCCCGCCGTCGCCAAATCCGCTGCAAAGCGCACCGGTGTTGGCATCCACGGCCATCAGCCGCGCATCGACCGTGCCGAAGATGATCCGTTCGTCGCAGGGCCTGGTGCCGTCGCCCGCCTTGAAATAGGCAACGCCCCGGCATGTCCCCGACTGCGGCATTTCTGCCTTGGGGTCGAACACCCACTTCTTCTTGCCGCTGTCAGGATCAAGCGCATGAATGACGCTGTTCGGGGTGCACAGATACAGCGTGTCATTCACCATCAGGGGCGTCGCCTCGAAACCGAGGCCGATGTCCAGCGATCCGGTCCGGTATGACCAGGCAGGTTTCAGTTCGCCAACGTTCTGCGGCGTGATCTGGCTCACCGTCGAAAAGCGCGTGCCCGCCAGAGAGCTGCCGTAATGTGCCCATTCATTGCTGTCCGCCTGCCGCGCAACGCCGGAACCCGCGCCGCTGAGCGTGCCATAGACATTGACATTGCCACCATTCGCAATGGCCACGCCAAACCCGGCCAGCGCAACGGCGGCAATGCCACCGCCAATCGCCAGATGCTTGCGAATGAGGGGCCAGCACACCCAGACGCCCAGTATGCCGGGCGCGAGCATCCGCGCAGTAAAGGCCCAGACATTCGTGCCGCGTTCGGCCAATGCCCACAGGATCGTCGCGACGAGCAACGCCAGGTAAAGCCATACGCCCCGGCGGTCACCCTGCCAGATCAGCCAGGCCGAAGCACCAACCGCCAGGCCAGCCAGCAGATAGTAGGGACTGCCAGACAGCGAGAGCAGCTTCGCCCCACCGAGGATCAGGCAGGCCGCGATGGCCGCAAGCACAATCGCCAGAAGCCGACGGCGCGGATCAATCCGGCCCGGCGCAATCGCGTCGTTCATTCATCCAGCTCCCACTCATGCGGCCTTATATGCTCGCCAAGCTTCGCTCATATCCCCGCAGATGGCGCAAGGCGCAAGCACTCGGTTGAAAATTTTATAGCATGCCCCAGCATTCCCGGCGGGCGATGGGGTGGAATCGGACACATCGGACACATCAAAAGGAAAAAAACGCACCTCTGCGCAAATGCACCGATGGGACAATGGCAAGCCAGGCAAGGCGCGGGTTGAGTATCATTCCCGCCGCATATCAAACCGCAACACTGTAGGAAAACATGCAGTCACAACCATTTCGCGGCCGGCAAACCGTCAGCCCTGCAATGCGGCCAGCCTTTCCCACACCGCTGCAAAGGCCGGGCTGTCGAAATATTCGTCAATCCGGGTGATCTTGCCATCCGTGATCTTGATGACGAGGCAGGCGTGGAGATCGGGCAGGGGCGATCCGTCATCGAAGGTTCCGGTCAGCCGGTGCTGCTGCACGATGCCGCCTTCGATATCGTGGCGGCGGATATCCTTGTATTCCAGTTCTGATGTGATGGCGAACACCCCCGCCAGCAGACCGACATTGTCGTCGCGCGACTGTTCGGCATTGGTCATGGCATGCCACACCGCGATATCCGGGCTGTAAAGCGCGCGCACGGCCTCTGCATCACGGCTGGCGATCGCGCTGCCCAGGGCATCGGCCACCTTGTGCGCTGCTTCGGACATCGTTATTCTCCCCTTCGTTCAATCTGGACATGCGCCCCGCAACACAGCGCGCCGACACGGACAGTTGCCGCGTCACGGCTAACCAACTGGTCAGCCATGACTGTGAGATCACCTGGCCGATGTCAATCGCAACGATACCCCGCCAGGGCGCGGGCATCTTGATCTCAACAGGCATGGGTCAGGCGCCCTGGCTTTCGAGGAACAGGTCTGCCGTGGCTTCGATGATGGCATCGCAATCCAGCCGGTATTCCCGGTAGAGATCGGGCAGATCGCCGGTCTGGCCGAAGCGGTCCACACCCAGCGGGCTGACTTTCTGGCCGCGCACGCCGCCCAGCCAGGACAGCGCGGCGGGCGCGCCATCCAGCAGCGTCACCAGCCCGGCACCGGGCGCGAGCTTGCGCAGGATGTTTTCCGCATGAGACCGGCCCGCACCCTCGCCCTTCCAGCGCCCGGCCTGTGCCGCTGACCAGCCGCGGTGCAGCAGATCGGGCGAGGTGACGTTGAGCAGGCCGATGCCCGGCAAGTCTTCGCGCAGCTGTTCCCATGCGGCCAGCGCCTCGGGCGCGACGGCCCCTGAAAAAACGATCGCGGCATCAGCATCGCCGGCGGGTTCATGGAACCAGTAAGCGCCTTTCAGCGCATCCTCCTGCCAACCATCGTCCCGGCGTTCGACCTGCCTGATCGAACGGGTTGAAAGCCGCAGATAGACCGCGCCGCCATCGTCGGCCTGCATATGGTCAAAGGCCCAGCCCATCATCAGCGCCAGTTCATCGGCAAAGGCTGGCTCGAAATGCGTCAGCCCGGGCTGGCCCATCGCGATCAGCGGCGGATTGATCGACTGATGCGCGCCGCCTTCGGGCCCCAGCGTCACGCCTGATGGCGTGGCCACCAGCAGGAAACGCGCATTCTGATAACAGCCATAGTTCAGCGCATCGAGCCCGCGGGCAATGAAGGGATCATAGACCGTGCCCACCGGCAGCAGACGCGATCCAAACAGCGGCGCTGACAGGCCCAGTGCCGCCAGCATCAGGAACAGATTGTTTTCGGCAATGCCCAGCTCGATATGCTGCCCGGCCCCGTGCCCTTCCCATTTCTGCGGAGAGGGGATTTTTGCCCCGGCGAAAATGTCCTTCAGCCCGTCACGCCGGAACAGGCCGCGCTGGTTCACGAAACCGCCAAGGTTGGTGGAGACGGTGACATCGGGCGAGGTCGTCACGATCCGGTCGGCAATCTCATCGCCTGATTTGGCCAGATCGAGCAGGATGCGCCCGAAGGCAGCCTGAGTCGATTGCTCTTCCCCATCGGGCGGCGGAATGCGGGCGGGCATGGCGACGGCGGCGGCCTGCCTGCTGGCGTGCATCAGCTTGTCGCGGGCCGGTTCGATAAAGGCCATGAGGTCTGCGGCCACGTTATCGCCCAGCGCGGCGAAGGGTTCCCACTCCTCCCCTTCCGCAATGCTCATGGAATCCCGCAGCGCGGCGATCTGCGTAGGGTTCATCAACCCGGCGTGATTATCCTTGTGGCCCGCGAAAGGCAGGCCATAGCCCTTGACGGTGTAAGCAATGAACATGGTCGGCACATCGTCATCCGCCTGCTCGAAGGCTTCCAGCAGGGTTTCGACGCAATGCCCGCCAAGGTTGGTCATCAGCGCGGCCAGTTCCGCATCGCCGAAGCTGTCAATCAGCTTAAGCGCCTGCTTCCTGCCCGCCAGATCGCGATGCAGGCGTTCGCGCCAGGCAGCACCCCCCTGATAAGTCAGCGCGGCATATTCGGCATTGGGGCACTGGTCGATCCAGTCCGCCACCACCTGCCCGCCGGGCTTCGCAAAAACTTCGCGCTGGCGCTTGCCATGTTTCAGCGTCAGCACCCGCCAGCCGCAGGTTTCGAAAATGTCGTCAAAGCGGCGGAACATGCGGTCAGCTGTCGTACTGTCCAGCGACTGACGGTTGTAATCGACAATCCACCAGCAATTGCGGATGCCGTGCTTGAAACCTTCGATCAGGCATTCATAGATATTGCCTTCATCCAGTTCGGCATCGCCCATCAGCGCGATCATGCGCCCGGTCTGCGCCTCTGCCAGCTGGCCGTGAGCGACGAGGTAATCCTGCACCAGGCTGGCGAATGCCGTGATCGCCACCCCCAGACCCACCGATCCGGTGGAGAAATCGACCGGAATGCTGTCCTTGGTGCGCGAGGGGTAACTCTGCGCCCCGCCCATGCCGCGAAACCGTTCCAACTGTTCGCGGCTCTGCGTGCCCAGCAGATAGTGAATGGCGTGCAGCACCGGCCCGGCATGCGGCTTGACGGCCACCTTGTCCTGCGGGCGCAGCGCGTGAAAATAGAGCGCGGCCATGATCGTGCTGATCGAGGCGCAACTGGCCTGGTGCCCGCCGACCTTCAGACCGTCGCGGCTCTCGCGCAGGTGATTGGCATTGTGAATAATCCACGAGGCAAGCCAGCGCAGCCGGGCATCAAGCGTTTCGATCTTGCGCACCAGATCGGCGCGCGCGTGCAACGCGGCAGGGTCAGACATCGCATCCTCCATGATCACAGGCAGGATAGCGCCGCCGAAGTGGAATGTCCTTGCAAACCATGGCGCGAAATCGATATGATAAGGCATTCTCTGCCTTAAAACCGACATGATGAGCAATTTTATGCTGGAAGAACTTGACCGCTTCGATCTCGCCATCCTCGATCAGCTGCAGGAGGACGGGCGCATGACCAATCAGGAACTGGCCGACGCCATCGGCCTATCGCCCAGCCCGTGCCTGCGCCGCACCCGGCGCCTGGAAGAACGTGGCGTGATCGATGGCTATGTCGCGCTGGTCGATCCGGCCCGGATGGGGCTAGGCGTCACCGCCTTCCTGCGCATCCGCCTGTCGAGCCAGGATGATGCCAGCCTCGCCCGGTTCGAGGAGGCGATTGCCGACTTTCCGGAGGTCATGGAGTGCTATCTGATGACGGGGGAAGCAGATTATCAGTTGCGGGTGCTGGTCCCCGCGCTCGGCGCTTATGAGGATTTCCTGCGCCACCGGCTGACAAAGGTGCCGGGCGTGGCGCAGGTCACCACCAGCTTCGCACTGCGCCCGGTGATCTACCGGACGAAATTGCCGCGCCCGGACGAATGATCAGGCGGCGGCTGCAGGGCTTGGCTTACGCCAGAACAGCGCCGGGCAGGAAGAGAAGGCAGAGAAGGATCCATTTGACGACTGATCGAGGCAGCCCTGCGCCGTTCTGGCCAAGCCGTGCGGATGGTGCCATGCGATCGATGAGTCCTGACGCCAGGTTGCCAATGGCCACCTTCCTGTCTATCTGGTCAAGTCAAATGAATGGAGGGGAAGATGGCAAAACATGTCCTGCTGGCGCTTACCAACCCGGTCGAAGGCAGGGAGGCCGAATTCAACGACTGGTACGACAAAATTGCCTACCCCACGTACAAGTCGCTTCCCGGCCTGGTCCCTCTCGGTCGCTTCAAGGCGGCGGATGTCCCTCACATGTTCCCTTTTCAGCGGAACAATGAATACAAATACCTTTCCATCTACTATTTCGAAGCTGATGACCCTGCTGAATTCATGGATCGCATCAAGGCGACATTCGCTGATCGCCCGGAATATGAATTTTCATCCGACATCGACACCTCATGCTTCTTCGAACCGATCTTCACTGCGATAACGGACGTCAATTTCGAACCGTTGGACCGGTTTGAAAGTCTCAAGCGTTAATGGGCTGAAACAATCATTTCTTGAACCATTTGATCAGTTTTAATATGATCACAGTTTGAATCACAGACGCTCACCGGAGAGATTGCATGCCCCAGGCCGCTGACCCGCAAAACGCGATCCTGCCTCCCGCGCGGCTCGCGCATGTGGTGCTGCGAACCTCGAACTTCGCAGAAATGATCGCCTGGTACGAGACGGTCTTTGGCGCAAAGCGCGTGTTCGAGAACGAATTCCTGTGTTTCCTTACCTATGACGAGGAGCATCACCGGATCGCGATCCTCAACATGCCTGATCTGAAGCCCGCGCCAGATGGCATCACCGGCTTTCATCATGCGGCCTTCACGTATGACACCTTGGGTGATCTGCTGGCAACGTACAAGCGACTGCGCGACCTGGGGATCAAGCCGATTTTCCCGATCAATCACGGGCCGACGACTTCGATGTACTACGCTGACCCGGACGGCAACCAGATCGAGTTGCAGATCGAGAATTACCCGTCAGTCGAGGAATCGACGCAGTTCTTTTTCACGCCTGCCTTCGCGGAAAATCCGATCGGGGTCGAATTCGATCCCGATGACTTGCTGCGGCGCTTCGAGGCTGGTGAACCGGAAGCCTCGCTGAAACTGCGCCCCGATATCGGCCAGCGCGGGCTGGAGGCGGTCAAGCTGCGGTAACCGCCCCGATTGGTCATGGCCGGGTGGGGCGGGCATCCGCCGCGCCGCTGCCGGACTGTCGGTCCACGCCTGTTACGGATTGAATTCGACAACGGAAGTTCAGACATATGAGCGCGAACCAGTATGATGTCGTGGTGATCGGCTCCGGTGCTTCCGGGCTGACCTGCGCGACAGTTGCCCAGCAGAAGGGCCTGCGCTGTCTGCTGGTCGAAAAGGCAGGTCAACTGGGCGGCACCACCGCCTATTCGGGCGGGGGCGTCTGGATCGCGGGCAACCCCCATATGCATCAGTCGGGGGCGAGCGACTCGCGCGCCGATGCGAAGGCCTATCTCTCGGCGGTGCTGGGCAATCACTATGACGAACTACTGATCGAGGCTTTCCTCGATAGCGGTCCGGAAATGGTATCCTACATGGAAGAGAACACGCAGGTTCGCTTCTTCTCGATTCCCCTGTCCGATTACCGCCCCGAATTTCCCGGCGCGAAGCTTGGTCGCACGATGCTGACGCAGGAGTATGACGGGCGGGCGCTGGGCGGCTGGCTGCGCAAGCTCCGCCTGCCGCTGCCAGGCTATGTCGCCTTCGGCTCGATGCAGACTGATCCCCAGCATCTGGCCAAGCTCAAGCAGGCGTTCCGCAGCTGGGAAGGTTTCCGGTTCAGCGCCGGGCGCTTTGCCGCCTTCCTGCGCGATCTGGTGCAATACGGACGCGGCGCCAACCTTGCCAATGGCAACGCCCTGGTCGGCAGGCTGCTGCGCTCCGCACTGGATGCGGGCGTCGAAATATGGCCCGCCTCGCCCGCCGTGCGCTTGCTCCACGATGACGCGCAGGGCGTTGCGGGCGTCGTCGTTCGCCGCCCCGACGGCAGCGAGGTGGAGATCGCCGCAAGCAAGGGCGTGGTGCTGGCCAGCGGCGGCTTTGGCAGCAATCAGGCGATGGTCGAACAATTCATGCCCATGCCCGGGGTGCATACGGCGATCAGCCCCGAATCCAACACGGGTGACGGGCTGGCAATGGGACAGGCAGCCGGAGGCACCTTGCCCGAGCCGAACCCCGACAACGGCATCTGGTCCCCGGTGTCCCTGGTTCGCGATCGTTCCGGAAAGCTGCGCAGCATCTTCCCGCATTTCGGGCCCGACCGCGGCAAGCCCGGCACGATTATTGTAGCACCCGATGGAAAACGCTTCGCGAACGAGGCTTCGCCCTATCAGGACTTCACCAATGTAATGCACCGGCTGGGGATCGGGACGGCCTGGCTCGTCTTCGATCACCGGATGCTGCGCAACTATGGCGTCGGGGTCGCCCTGCCCGCTCCCCTGCCGTACAAGAAGCATATCCGCAGCGGTTATCTCAAGGTCGCGGATTCGATTGGCGAACTTGCCGCGCGGATCGGAGTCGATCGCGCCGCGCTGAAAGCGACGGTGGAGGAATTCAACCGCCATGCCCGCAATGGCAAGGATCCTGCGTTCAACCGGGGCGGCAACATCTATGACAACGCGCAAGGCGATTTCGAACACCGGCCCAATCCCAATCTCGCACCAGTGGAGGTCGGGCCGTTCTATGCGGTCGAGATTCACCCCGGCAACGTCAGTTCGCTGTACGGGTTCAGCACCACCGCCGATGCGCAGGTGATGAACCGGGATCGCCAGCCCATTCCCGGACTCTACGCTGTCGGGCTGGACCAGAATTCCCTGATGAAGGGCTTTTACCCCGGCGGTGGTTCCAGCCTCGGTCCGGGCATGACCTTCGCCTATCGCGCAGCGCTGCACATGGCCGGCCAGACGGGCTGAACCCTGGCAAGTGGCGCGTTGCACCGATTTGTGCCCTGATCTCAGGGGGCGTACTCAAAATCTTCGAAACCGGGCCTGGATCTCGGAAAAATCGTTCTCGACCCAACAGCATAAGGACCACAGGCAATGGCGAATTTCACAGGCAAGGCCATCCTCGTAACCGGCGCGGCCAGTGGCATGGGCCTCGCGACCGCAAGACTGCTGGCCCAGGCGGGGGCAAAGTTGCTGCTTTCCGACCTTGACGAAGCAGCCGCACAGCGCGCGGCCGCCGAATGCGGGGCGAGCGAGGCGCTGGGCATCGGGTGCGACGTATCATCGGAAGACGCGGTCAGGGCCATGGTCGAACGCGCGGTGAGCACCTTTGGCAGGATTGACGGCGCGTGCAACGCGGCTGGCGTGCCGCAGACGGGCAAGCCACTGGCGGAAGTGACCGCCGCTGAATGGGACCGCTGCCACGGGGTCAATCTGCGCGGGGTATTCCTGTGCAACAAATACGAAATCGCCGCGATGCTCGAAACCGGTGGCGGCGCGATCGTCAACATCGTCTCCACGGCCAGCATGGTCGGCTTCCCCAACGGGGCGGAATATTGCGCCAGCAAGGCGGGCGTGCTTGGCCTGATGCGCGGCGCGGCCATCGATTACGCGCGCCAGGGCATTCGCATCAATTCGGTGCTCCCCGGTGCAACGGATACGCCGATGCTGGCTGGTGCCTTTGCGCGCGATCCCGGCCTCAGGGATGCGCTGGCCTCGGTGCATCCGATCGGACGGCTCGGCCAGCCCGAAGAAATCGCGACTGCGGTGCGCTGGCTCCTGTCTGACGAGGCGAGCTTCGTTACCGGGGCATCCTATGCTGTCGATGGCGGCATGACCGCCATGTGACCGAGGTGCGGCGCCGGTTGCGCCGGCAGGATACGGCAGGAAACAGGAAAACCGGGTATGGTCTGAACCTGCAGCTGAACAGGTCAGGCAAAGGTTTGCCAACACTTCTGTTGACGCGCGCGCATTGTGCGGGAACGATGGTCCATGTGCCGCCAGGTGATGCACATCGAACAACGAAGTGCGCACCCCGACCGGGATACGCGGAGAGATGACGTGATCAGCGCACAGGCAGAACAGATCGTGGTGTTGTACCGGGACTGGGTCTCGCGCCAGACCCCGGACATGACCGAAGTGGATGCGCGCGCGCTCTTTTCGGAATGGACCACGCTTACCAGCGAGCCCGACGACGTACGTTATGAGGAGATTGAGCTCGAAACCTGCGGAGCGATGTGGATACTGCCGGACGAAAGGGATGACGGCAAAGTGCTGCTCTGTTCGCATGGCGGCGGGTACATTGGCGGATCGATGCAGGTTCACCGCAAGTTTTTCGGTCATGTCGCCAAGGCTGCGGGATGCCGCGCGCTGAACGTCGATTACCGGCTGGCACCCGAGTTTCCGCACCCCGCATCCGTGCACGACATGACGGCGGCCTATCGCTGGCTCATCACAGATCAGGGCTATGCGCCAGACCATATCGCATTGGTTGGCGACTCAGCGGGAGGTGCCCTGGCGCTGACCAATATCGCCAACATGCGCAAACGGGGGCTGCCCTTTCCGGCTGCCACCATGCCTCTTTCGCCCTGGGCCTGCCGCGATACGTCCAGCCCCAGCTATCAAACCAATATCGACAATGATGTTCTGACCAGGCGAGAACTTTCATCTTGGATTGCCGATCTGGTGCTGGGGCCTGACGGGGACTGGCGCGACCCGCTGATCAACCCGTTCTATGTCGACTATGCGGGCTTCCCGCCGATCTATCTTCAGGTGGGCGGATATGAGGCAATCCTGGATGACAGCACCCGCATCGCCGATTGCGCGCGCAACGCGAATGTGGATGTGAAGATCGACGTCTTCCCGCAGATGCAACATTGCTTCCAGCTGATGGCAGGCAATGCGCCGGAAGCGGACGATGCGGTCGCGCGGCTGGCGCAGTGGGTCAGGCCGCTGCTCGGGATCGGATAGTGCGCGCCATCGGCCCCCGCGCCGGATGGCGCCAGACGGGATGCAAAACATGGGGCGGCTAGAGGGCAAGGTCGCGCTGATTTCCGGCGCAGCGCAGGGCATGGGCGAAGCTCATGCACGCCGCTTCGTGCAGGAGGGCGCGCGCGTCGTCCTGACTGACATCATCGAAGAGCAGGGAGCGCGCCTTGCCGCCGAACTCGGCGCAGGCGCCGCCTTCCTGCCCCACGATGTCACTGACAGTCAGTCATGGGCAGAGATCGTGGGCGAGGCGACCCGCAGATTCGGCCTCATCAACGTCCTCGTCAACAATGCCGGCATATTGGGGCCACGGGCAAAAATGGCCGATCTCGCCGAAGACGAATTCGACAGGGTGATGGAAGTCAATCTTCACGGCACTTTTCTGGGTATGCGCAGCGTCATTCCCTCCATGATCGAGGCGGGCGGCGGGTCAATCATCAACATCTCGTCCGTCGCCGGGCTGGCCGCCGTGAACGGATCGCCAAATTCGGCTTATGTGGCCTCGAAATTCGCCATTCGCGGCATTACCAAGGCC
The DNA here is from genome assembly GCA_024236235.1 of Novosphingobium sp. Classification (GTDB taxonomy): domain Bacteria; phylum Pseudomonadota; class Alphaproteobacteria; order Sphingomonadales; family Sphingomonadaceae; genus JACKKV01. The sequence continues at coordinate 43,570 of JACKKV010000005.1, forward strand.
GCCGCATCCGAATATGGCCCGCAGAATATCAGGGTCAACAGCGTCCATCCCGGTTACATCCTGACGCCGATGACCGGCGCTGCCGGACCTGCGCTGGCCGCACGGGCCGAGCACACCTTCCTCAGGAAAATCGGCGATCCGGACGAGGTCGCCAATCTCGTCCTGTTTCTTGCATCGGACGAATCCTCGCTCATTACCGGGGCGGAACATGTAATCGACGCCGGACTGACCGCACAATGAGCGGGGTGAACCACCGGGGAACCTTTTGCCATCCCCCCAGCCAAGGCAATGAACTGGAAGATATTCTGTGACAAGCAAACCTCTTGGCGTTGGAATTGTGGGGTTGAACCCTCACGGCAGCTGGGCATGGCGTTCCCACCTCCCCGCATTGCAGCACCTTTCCGATCAGTTGAGCATTGTTGGCGTTGCCAACCGCAGCGTGGAAAGCAGCCAGGCCGCCGCCGCCGAGGCGGGAATCCCCCAGGGTTTCAGCTCCGTCGAGGCGCTCATCAACTGCCCGGACGTCAACATTGTCGCCGTGACAGTCCGCGTGCCGGAACATCGCAGGGTTGTCGATGCCGCCCTGCGTGCGGGCAAGCATGTCTATTGCGAATGGCCACTGGGCATCGACCTGAAGGAAGCCGAAGCACTGGCCAGCCTCGCCCGGGAATCGGGGCTGTGCGCGGTTATCGGCACTCAGGCTGCCGTCGCACCGGAGATCGAACATGCCCGCGCACTGATAGCGGAAGGGCGCATCGGCAAAGTGCTGTCAGTGGCGGTAATCGGTTCGGGCTTGAGCTGGGGCCAGGAAATCGAACCGCGTAACGCCTATCTCCTCGACCGGGACAACGGTGGCACGATGCTGAGCATTCCCGTGGGACACCTGCTGGCCGGGGTTCAGCGGATTCTCGGCCCGGTTGCAGCCGTCGCAGGGGCGGAACGCATCGGATATGACCGCGTCCGGATCGCGGGGGGCGGCGACACGGCCATCAAATCCGCGCCAGACCAGGCATCCTTCATCGGCTATCTGCAATCCGGGCCGCAGCTGTCAGTCCATTACCGCGCCGGCACGCCGCCGGGGCTCGGCCTTTACTGGGAAATCCTCGGCAGTGAGGGCACGATCGTGATCGAGGCGGTCAATGGCCATCCGCAGATGATGCCGCTTACCCTCAGCATGGGGCGGCAGGGCGAGCAGGGGCTGACCAGAATCCAGCCGCCTGCGGGCGAGCTGGAAGAGCTTGCCAGTGACCCCATGGCCCGCAATGTCGGCATCCTGTATGCGCGGATGGCACAGGCCATTCGCGGCGAAGACGTGTATTTGCCGCGGTTCGACGACGCGCACGCGCTCCACCGGGTTATCGCCGCGATCAGCGAATCCACCGTGACGCGCGGTTGGGTCGATATCGAGCTGAAGGCGACACGCACTTGACCTTCTGCGTATCGATGCGGGTCAACTTCACCCCTTAAACCCGTGGCCGCACAGACTCTTAAGCTGATCAATCGCACCGTCGACCACCCCGTATGAGAATTTAAATTATAAATATCATAATCTTACATGAATCTCACCTCAATCCGCTTAGTCACATTAAACACTGGTGTTGACTTTTTTTGGCTTAGCCAACAGATACCCACAAAATGCTTTTAGCGATAAATTCAAAGCCGGTCGCCGCCTTCGGCCACGCACCCGGCAGCAATGTAATAGGCTTGACAAGCCGAGCCTTTTTTTAGACCTTGTCAAAACAAACGTTTGTTAGGGAGAGATATATGCGCAGCCATTCACGTTTTTTGGCGTTGTCCGCTTCAACATCAGTGTTGGCATTTGCCTGGTGCTCGCCAACGCTGGCCCAGCAGTCCCAGTCCATCGCCCAGGCCAGCGACGAATCGAATCAAATCATCGTCACCGCCCGGCGTAAGGATGAAAGCCTGATGGAAGTGCCGGTCGTTGTATCAACGTTGTCAGGAGAGGCGATCAGCCGCTACCATTCGAACGATTTGACTGCGATTGGTGAAATGACGCCAACCGTGATCGTGGGCGCCTATCGGGCCAACGGTGGCGGATCGATCGCGATCAGAGGCATTAGTTCCCCGGCAAACCAGACAGGTTTTGAACAAGCCGTGTCCGTGGCGATTGATGGGATCCAGACCAGTAACGGACGCATCGCCCAACTTGGTTTTTTCGACGTCGAACAGGTTGAGGTTCTCAAAGGGCCGCAGGCGCTCTTTTTCGGCAAGAACAGCCCTGCCGGCGTCATCTCGGTTCGGACCAAGGGGCCAACTGACCAGTTTGAAGGCGGCGCTCGGGCGTCATATGAATTCGTCGCGGACGAAGCGATTATCGATGCCTATGTCGGCGGACCGCTATCAGACGTATTCGGCGCGCGTGTAGCGGTCCGGTACCGGTACATGGACGGGTGGCTACGCAATACCGCCCAGCCGATCACCAGTCCCTTTTACAGTGCCGCCTCCGGCGCGCCTGCCGCCGCTGCTCTATTGCCGGGCACTGACGATTCACGACCGGGCGACAAGGAGTTCATGGGCCGTGTGACCCTGCATTTCGAACCGTCCAGCGTATTCAATGCAACGCTGAAGGTGTTCGGGCTGAATGCCAAAGACAGCGGTTCCGGGCCGGCGCTGCAGAACATCGGTCCCTGTACCGGCCCCAACCCGCGAGTAAGCGGGACGGCTGATCCTTTCGCTGACTGCAAGGCAGACAAGTACACGACGTCTGGTGATCTGCCTTCTGTCGTCGGAGAGACGTTCCGTGGGATGGACGTCGACGGGACTGGTGAAGGTGAATTGAACGCCATCATCTCTTCGCTTGCCATGAATCTGGACTTGGGTGCCATAAACGTCGCATCACTCACGGGATACAACCGCCACACCTATAACTGGTTCAGTGGGCTCGATCAGACGACCTATTCGCAGCTGTCAATGGTCGAAAAGGTAAAGACGCGTGAATTCAGCCATGAAATTCGATTAAGCAGCCAGTTGGATGGTCCGCTCAATTTCGTCATTGGCGGCTATTTTCAGGACACGTATCTGGTCGGATATTCCGATGCCATGTTGAGCCTGGGCCACTATAATGCGGCTGCCAACCGGTATACCGCTTTCGAAACGCTGCCGGTTCAAAACGGAACCACCTATTCGGCGTTCGGCCAGCTGATCTTCGACGTCACTCCCGAACTTGAACTGGCGGGCGGCGCACGCTGGACCCACGAAAAGAAGAATTTCGACAAGGAGAATATCTGGGGCAATCCCAGCGCCTTCGGCGGAATATTTGACACCGCCGCGACCGATTATGGTTCGGACGAACTCGGTCATTTGAAAGGCAAGTTTTCGGACAAGAACGTATCGCCCGAAGTGACGCTGACTTGGAAACCGGACAGCAATCACACGGTCTTCGCAGCCTATCGGACGGGTTTCAAGTCCGGCGGCTTTGGCCTGACGAACCCGCTCTCCAAATCGACACTGATCGGTGACGTCGATTTCGGCTCCGAAAAGGCGCGGGGCTTCGAAGTCGGCACACGCGCTATCCTACTGGACGGGCGTTTGAATCTGAGCGCCGCCGCTTTCGCCTATGATTTCAAGGATCTCCAGGTAAACATCTACGATCCGGCCCGCATCGCCTACACTATCAACAATGCGGGCAAGGTCCGTCAGCGCGGGTTTGAACTGGAAGGCAATTTCCGCGTAAGCCCCGTTCTGACCCTGCATGGGGCGCTGGCCTATGTGCACAATCGCTTCAAGGATTTCACAGGGCAGTGCTATGCCTATACTTTCCCGACCGGATCAACCCGGGCGACGGCAGTACCGCCGCCGAACTGCTCCTTCGTCAATGATACCGCGCTGACCTTGCAGCAGGTGTTCGATGGCCGGGCCCCCGCCCGTTCGCCCGAATGGAGCGGAAACGCAGGCTTCATTGTAACCCTGCCGGTTGGCTCCAACGAAATCCGCCTGAACGGCGATGCCTATTTCAGTGACAGCTATTATGCGGCGGACACGCTGGTCGATGCCAGCAAGCAGGATTCATTCTGGCGCCTGAACGCGGGCATCACCTATGCGCATCCTGACAATCGCTGGAGCGTGGGGATCACCGGCCGCAATCTGACCAACGAGCATTATCTGATCTATGCCGCAGACCGCACCGGCGGCACGGGCGTGCCAGGAGCAATCGGCGAACAACGCGCCGTAGTATCCCGTGGACGGGAAGTAGCGGTCAGCGCCAGCTTCAACTTTTAGAGTTAAATCCAGACTATCAGCCACCTCCGCAGGCTAGTCATCGTTGATGATCCGCAGGCGGGAGTGGCAGTCTGGGCCATTATCGACACCCAACTGACATGGCATAGGCGTGATCCGTGACAACTGCCGAAACAGACTTTCCAGCGCTTTACCGCGAGAAAATCCGTTTCAGTGACACGGACATGCTCGGCCATGTCAACAATCTGGCGTTTGCGAGCTTCTTCGAAAGTGCCAGAGCCGATATTCTCTATGGCAGCGGCAAACTTGAAGTGCCGGAGTGCTTCTTCGTTCTGGCCAGTTCCACGATCGATTTCACCGGCGAACTAAACTTTCCCGGAGAAGTGACCGTGGGGTCCGCCATCGCGCGGATCGGGACAAGCTCGGCCACCTTTCGCCAGGCCGTTTTCCAGAATGGCCAATGCGCCGCAAGCAGCACCAGCTCGATGGTGCAGATCGGCGGACCGGAACGCAAGGCAGTCCCGCTTTCAGAGGTCGCACGAAGCCATCTGGCCGGATTGCTGCGATTGACGCATGATGGTCTCGCAAACCCGCAGGCAGGAGCAGACCATGACAAGCGATAAGCACCAGTTGCAATATCTGCTGGACCGCCAGGCGATCGCAGATGTGCTCGCCACATACTCAAGAGCGATTGACCGGCTCGACCGTGACCTGCTGATCTCGGTCTATCACCCGGACGCCGTCGACGATCACGGCGTCTTCATCGGCACACGCGAAGAGTTTGCCGACTGGGCGATCGCGATGCACACGGCCACTCATCTGTCGCACCAGCACTGCATCATGAATCACACCTGCGATCTGGCCGGCGACGTCGCGCATGTAGAAAGCTATTACATGTTCGTCGGCATGAACAAGGCTGGCAAGCCGCTCGGCATGTCAGGCGGGCGTTACATTGACCGGATGGAGAAGCGCGACGGTGTATGGGCCATTGCCGCCCGGGTATGCCTGCGTGACTGGGCCCCTCTCGATGCGATCCCGGATTCGCTCGATCAGAGCCGGATGACCGTGGTGAAGATCACTAACGAGCAACTGCGCGAGGTGATGCGCAGCGGCCCCTGCCCCTCGCGCGATGCAGGTGACATTTCCTACCGGCGTCCGCTCACCATTTCGCCGGAGCGCGTCGAAGCCTATCGCGCATCGTTGAGCCGGGGCGGCTGAGCCTGGCAGGCTCCACCCAACGGGCAAGCCTTACCAGAAGGGCGCCTTCAGGACATTGCGCTGCACCTTGCCTGATGCGGTGCGCGGAAAATCGTCCATGAACACAATCTTTGCCGGGCATTTGTAGTGCGCCAGCCGTTCGCGGCTATAGGCGATCAGCGCCTTCTCATCCGTTTCGCACCCGGGCCTGGGGCGGATCGCACAGGCTACCGCCTCCCCCCATTTGGGATGAGGTATGGCGAAGGCCGCGGCCTCCAGTACGTCAGGGTGCGTGTTGACGACCCGTTCCACCTCGGCGGGATAGACGTTTTCGCCGCCCGAGATGATCATGTCGTTGAGACGGTCGGATATGTAGAGGTAACCATCGACCATCCGGCCGATGTCGCCGGAGCGATACCAGCCATCCGCGAGGAAAGTCTCCGCGCTGGCTTCAGGCTGTTTCCAGTATGCCTTGGCGCGCTGGGGCGATCGTATCCAGATCTCGCCCGCGTCGCCTTCGGCCACATCTGCCAGTGACGCGGGATCGATGATCCTCACCTCGGTGCCGGGAAAGGGGCGGCCGCACGATGTCAGCAGATGGGGCTTGTTCACCGCGTCATGGTCTTCCGGCCCCAGCAAGGTGTTGCCAAAGCTCAACTCGGTCGAGCCATACATGCCGTAAAGCCCGCAACCGAAGGTTTGGATGGCGTCTTCCAGCACATGCACCGGGATGATCGAGCCGCCATAGCAGATGCCCTGGAGCGAGCTGAAATCGGTTTCCCGCACTTGGGGCGTTTCCAGCAGGATCTGGATCACGGCGGGCACGGTCATCAGATGAGTTGCGCCCAGTTCCGGAATGGCGCGGATTATTCGGTGCGGATCGAAGTCGCGAAAGCCGATTATCTCGGAGCCGTAAGCCATGGCCTGCAGCGACCAGTTTATACCGCCAACGTGAAACAGCGGCAGGCAGTTGAGGTGGCGAAAGCACGGATCCCTGCCAAAGATATCACCCGCAGCATCGAAGAAGGCGAATATGCTGCGGTTCATCAGCATCGCGCCCTTTGGCCGTCCGGTGGTGCCCGAGGTGTAGAGTTGCAGGGCCACATCGTCCGGTTCCGACCGCTCGCCCGGGTCGCCATGATCGAAGCGGCGATACCAGTCGCGGTAATCGGCATCATCGCCGTCAAGCACGATGAAGCGCGGGCTGATGCCGCGCGCGGCGCATTCCTTCTTGAGACCGGGCAGGAATTCGGATGAAACGAAGGCCAGCCGGGCTTCGGAATCCGCCAGCACATAGGCCATTTCCTCAGCCGAAAGGCGCCAGTTGACCGCAATCTGCACGGCGCCTGCCTTGCGCGCGCCAAACAGCGTTTCAAACAAGGGCAGGCCGTTCTTGTCGATCAGGGCGATCCGGCAGTCCCTGCCGACCCCTTCGGCGAGGAGCGCATTGGCGATGCGATTGCTGCGCTCGTCCATTTGGCCATAAGTCACCATAGCGCCGTCGTAATTCGCCATGGGCGCATCGGGCCGCTCGCGCCCGTGCGCGCGCAACATATCCTCAAGGCTAGTGAGCTCTCCCAACACAGTCTCTCCGGCTTTTTTCTGTCCAGTTAATGCATGGCCCGCGGCCGTCTTCAGTTTATCGCGCGCAGCGTATCTGCCAGATTTCCATGCAGGTGCTGAAGGCCCGGTTCGTTCGCACCGAAGAACACCTGGCCATTGGCGATGAAGGGCAATGCCTGCTGCACTTCTTCCGAGATAGCCCAATCCTCGCCAATGACCGTGTCAGTCATGATCTGCCAGTTGCGTTTCCAGCGAGGGATCGTTTCTTCGGTGTAGCTTTCGCGGGGAACGGCCATTTGAACAAGCACGCGACATTTTCCCGGGTCTGAGCCGGGGAAGGATGTCCAGGTTTCGAAATGATCGCCCTGCCAGACGATAATCGTGTTGGGAAATATCTGATAGTTGACAGCAACATTGGGCAGAAAATCGACCTCTTCAAAGGGTTTGTCCGCGATGGTGTCAAAGGACTTGCGCACGCCCAGCAGGCGCCCGTTCAGCCCGAATCCGTCGAACGGGGAATGCGTGCCGTAGAAATAGGGTCCGATCGACCCGGCGTGCAACGCGGCAAAGTGGTAGATTTCCAGAAAGCCGTCGAGCACGGATTTCCAGTTGATGTTCGCTTCAAAAACTTCGGAGCGGTGCAGGATGCAATTCTGGATTCCCAACCCTTCGATTTCATCGTGGATCGTCCTCAGGTGCTGCTCGATGTCGATCCCAGTATCGTCGTCGACCTTCACCCAGATCAAACCCAAGCGTTCGGCCACCTGCAGCTGCGGCAGACTGCCGGCCTCCTTGTCCAGCCCGGGAAAGGCGGAACGGGGGAACCCCTTGAGGGTTCCGTCAGTCTTGAAGCTCCACGCATGGTATGGACAAATGAATTGCGATGCGTTCCCGCGCCGCTGATCACAAACCGGTGCGCCGCGGTGCGAGCAGACATTGCGGAACGCACTGAGCGACCCATCCTTCTGGCGGGAGACAATGACGGGCAGGCCGAGCAGATCATGCGCTATGAAATCCCCCGCATTCTTCAATTCATCGGCATGGCCGACGATCAGTGGAAACTTGTGCAGTAGCCGCTTTTCACGGGCGAGATGTTCGGGGTCATGATAGGCCTTGGCGGGATATGGCATTTCGCCGTCGGCGAGCTTGGTCGAACCCGTCGCCATGTAGCCCCTGATTTCCTCAAAGAGTCGCTTCTGCGTCTGCCTGTCCACCTTGCATGATCTCCTGGAAGCCAAGTTCATTGTTCAACAGATGTGTTGAATAAATGCCCCCCCGAGTGGTGTCAAGGATGAATGGGTACCTTGCGTATCAGTGATATTTCGTGCCGGATTTCAGCGTGATCGCGCCACCACGATCATCCATGCGGGCCTTGCCGACAGACGCCATGAAGAAACATGTCCGCGAACGCGCGCGCGACATCCTCATGCGACAGTTTGCCCGCTGGCGTGAACCAGCGATGAGTCCAGTTCACCATACCGAACAGCGCGTTGAGCGCGAGCATGGTGTTCAGATCGGGGTTGAATTCGCCATTGGCCTTGCCCTCCTCGATCAGCGATGTGACGATCTCCTCGTAATCGCGCGTCACCTTCTGGAGTTTGCGCCCCCAGGCCGATGTGTCCCTGTCAATGCGATGCATCATCTCCTTGATATAGACGAACATCTGCGGATAGTTGGTGGCGTAGCCGCGCATCAGCTGGGCCACGATCTGGCGCAGCCGTTCAGACGCCGCCAGCGTCGCATCGGCCTTGATCAGGCGTGCCTGGTCAATGTCCAGCTCGACGATATCGCCCAGCGATTCCCGGAACAGTTCCTCCTTGCCGCCGACGTAGTAATAGAGCGAAGCCCGATCGAGACCGGCGCGTTTGGCAATGTCGAGCGGTCGCGTCGCGGCATAGCCGCGTTCCTGGAACAGTTCCGCCGCGATCCTGATCAACTGCTTGCGCCGCAGGGCGTATTCGGAATCGCTGTCACGCTTGGCGACCGCCCGCTTCTTCGCAATGTTGCTCTTGACCATGGTTTTCAGCGATGCCTCCGCCGCACACATTGCCGGGCATGGCAAGGTTTGACAATCTCTGCGTCAGCGTGGCGGCAAGTGCGCCGGGCAAATCGGACGTATCGGACACATCAAAGGAGAAAAAATCCGCTCCTCCCCGCGAACCGCAGACGGGGCAAAGGACGAAGCGGGCAGCGCGGGCCATTCGTGCGCCCTACCATGCGCCACCAATGTAGGAAAATGATCGATGGCGCGAGGGACTGCCGCATCGGGAACGTTATCCCAGCTTGCGTTCGTCCAGCCCAAGTCCGCGACCGATGATTTCCAGCATGATCTCGCTGGTCCCGGCGAAGATCCGGCTGATCCGCGCATCGGTATACATACGGCTGATGCGATATTCGTCCATGTAGCCGGCCCCGCCGTGGAACTGGACGCACTGGTCCATCACCCGTCCTTCCAGTTCGCTGCACAGCAGCTTGGCGGAGGAAGCATCTTCCGCAGTCAGTTCGCGCGCGTTCAGCAGCAGCACGCACTGGTCGACATAGGTCTGCGCCATGTCGAGTTCGGCGCGCATCTGCGCCATCTTGAAGCGGGTGTTCTGGAACGCGCCGATCGGTTTTCCAAACGCGCGGCGTTCCTTCACATAATCCAGCGTGAGATCGAACGCGGTCTGGGCCGTACCCATGAAACCGATCGCGGCGACAATGCGTTCCTGCGCCAGCATCTGCGCCAGATATTTGAAGCCCTGCCCGGCTTCGCCCAGCAGATTGGCATCAGGCACCTTGACGTCATTGAAGAACAGTTCGGCGGTATCCTGGCTCTTCAGGCCCATCTTTTCGAGCTTGCGCCCGCGTTCGAAGCCTTCCATCCCGCGTTCCACCAGAAACAGGCTGATGCCATGCGGACGATCCGGGTCCGTGCGCGCGGCAACCACGATCACATCGCCCAGAATCCCGTTGGAGATATAGGTCTTCGCGCCATTCAGAACCCAGTGATCGCCCTGTTTGACCGCACGGGTCTTCATGCCGGCAAGATCGCTGCCGGTCGAAGGTTCCGTCATCGCCACCGCGAGGATGGTTTCACCCGATATGACGCCGGGCATGAAGCGCGCTTTCTGCTCCGCATTGCCCAGCTTGTGAATGTATGGCGCGACCAGATCGTTGTGCAGGTTGATGTAAAAACCGATGTCGCCGTGGCGCATGTTCTCTTCGATGATGATCTGGTCGAAGCGGAAATCATCGATCCCCGCGCCGCCAAATTCCTCGTCCCCGAAAACACACAGCAGGCCCTGTGCACCGGCCTTGGTGAATATCTCACGATCCACCATGCCTGCTTCGCGCCAGCGGTCCCTGTGCGGTTCCACTTCGGCCTGCATGAACTTGCGCACGCTGTCGCGGAATTGCTCGTGTTCGGGTTCGAAGATTGTACGCCGCATCGAATCAGGCCTTTACCGGTTCCGGATAGAAGCCTTCGCCCCTGGCGGCGCGTTCGCGCAGCCAGGCGGAAGGGGCAAACCGCGGCCCGTAAGCCTGGGCCAGACGGTCCGCCTCGCGCACGAATTCCTCTATTCCTACAGTATCGATATAGCTCAGCGTGCCGCCGGTCCATACCGGGAATCCCCAGCCGTAAATCGCGCCCAGATCGGCATCTTCGGCGGTTTCCAGCACACCTTCCTCCAGCGTCTGGGCGGTCTCGTTGGCCTGCGAATAGAGGAAGCGTTTCTTCAGCTCCTCCTGATCGGGTTGCACGGCTGCGGGCGGAAATTCCTTCGCCAGCCCTTCCCACAAATGCTTGCCGCCCCCGGCAGGGTAATCGTAGAAACCACCGCCAGCCTTGCGGCTGCCACGGCCAAGTTCGATCATCCGCGCGAACACCGGCATCCCGCGTTCAATGGTATATTTGTTGACCGTCGAGGCATCGTTGGCCGCTTCCTCTACGATCTTGACGGGCAGTTCCATCGTCACCTCGTCCAGCAGCGCGAGCGGGCCAATGGGGAAGCCTGCTGCCTTGGCCGCATTTTCGATGCGCGCGGGTTCAACCCCGTCTTCCAGCATCGCCGCGCCTTCGAAGATGAACATGCGGAACACGCGGCTGGTGTAGAAGCCGCGGCTGTCGTTGACGACGATCGGCGTCTTGCGCAACTGGCCGATGAAATCGAGCGACTTTGCCAGCGTCTCGTCAGATGTCTGCTTGCCCTTGATGACCTCAACCAGGCCCATTCGATCGACCGGCGAGAAGAAATGCAGGCCGATGAACTGTTCAGGCCGCGCCGATGCCCTGGCCAGTTCGGTAATCGGCAGGGACGAGGTGTTGGTGGCAAAAATGGCACCCGACGGCAGCACCGCCTCCGCCTTCTTCGTGGTTTCCGCCTTGATGTTCATATCTTCGAACACTGCCTCGACCACCAGATCGCAGCCTTCCAGCTTGGCGAAATCGTCCGTCGGCGTGATCAGCGCCAGCGTTGCGTCCGCCTTGTCCTGCGTCATCTGGCCCTTGGCGACCTGCTTGCCGAAGACCTTCTCGCTATAGGCCTTGCCCTTTTCGGCAGTGGCCGTGTCGCGATCGATCAGAATCACTTCCACCCCTGCCTTGGCGGAGACCAGCGCGATGCCCGCCCCCATCATGCCAGCACCCAGAACGCCGACTTTCGCAACCTGCGATTTCGGGACGTCGGCCGGACGCCGGGCGCCTTTTTCCGCAGCCTGCTTGGAAATGAAGGTGGTGCGGATGATATTGCGGGCGACCGGATCGGTCAGCAGCTTGGCGAAATACTTGCTTTCGACGGAGAGCGCCTTGTCGAAAGGAAGTTGCAGCCCTTCGAACACGCACGACATGATCGCACCTGGAGCCGGATAGTTGTAGCCCGATTTGCCCGCGACCTTCGCAACGCCGACCGAATAGCCCATTGACACTTCGGGCACGATCATCCCGCGCATTTCGGGCATGAAGAAGCCCTTTTCGTCCCATGCCCGCGCGGCTGAAGGGCCGGAAGCGAGCCATTCATGCGCCTTGGCGAGCAACTGGCCAGCGGGAACGACCTGATCCACGATCCCGAGTTCGAGCGCTTCAGCCGGACCGACCGAGCGACCCGACAAAAGCAGGTCGAGCGCCTTTTTCGAACCGATCATGCGCGCAAGGCGCTGTGTGCCACCGGACCCGGGCAAGAGGCCCAGGTTGACTTCGGGCAGGCCGACGACCGCGCGGGGATCGTCCACGATCACCCGGTGATGGCAGGCGAGCGCGAGTTCAAAGCCGCCGCCCAGGGCGAGGCCGTTCATCGCACACACCACCGGCTTGCCCATCGTTTCCAGCGCGCGATGCATCGCGGTTGCCTTCTGGCTGAATTCATAGGCTTCGTGCGGGGTCAGCGTGCCGTAGCCTTCCACCATCAGCTTGAGATCGGCGCCGGCCATGAAGGCAGGCTTGCCCGAAGTGATGATGGCGCCGGTCACGGCGGCATCTTCGCGCAGGTCGGCGATTGCCGCGTTCATTTCTTCCAGCCATTCGGCTGAAACGACGTTCATGCTCTCGTCGGCATTGTCGAGAGTGATGGTGGCAACGCCGTTGGCGCCCTTGTCCAGCTTGATATGTCGCATCGTCTTGCTCATCGAGGTCAGACCCGTTCAATAATGGTGGCAGTGCCGAGGCCGTTCCCGGCACACAGCAGCGTCATGGCGGTGTTGAGATCGCGGCGTTCCAGTTCATCAAGCACGGTGCCGAGAATCATCGCCCCGGTCGCGCCAAGCGGATGGCCAAGCGCGATCGCCCCGCCTGCGACATTGGTCTTGCCATGATCCACCTCAAGGTGATCCATGAAACGCATCACCACGCTCGCGAACGCTTCGTTCAGTTCATACAGGTCGATGTCGTCCTTCGACATGCCCGCGTTCTTCAGAGCCTTCCTCGCCACATCGACCGGCGCGGTGAGCATGATCGTGGGTTCCGAGCCGATCGACGCCCAGGCCCTGATCCGGGCACGCGGCTTCAGCCCCGCAGCCTTGCCGAATTCGGCATTGCCCAACAGGACGATGCCCGAACCATCCACGATGCCGCTGGAATTGCCGCCGGTGTGAACATGGACAAGCTCGTCAATCTGGGGATAACGCTCTTTCGCGACCCGGGCAAAACCCATCTCCGCAAAGCCGGTGAAGGCGGGCTTGAGGCTACCGAGCGATTCCAGCGTCGTTTGCGGGCGGCGGTATTCGTCATGGTCGAGAATGACTTCGCCGATCACATCCTTTACCGGCACGATCGAGCGCGCGAAATGGCCCGCATCCCATGATGCCGCGGCACGTCGCTGGCTTTCGACGGCATATGCGTCCACATCTTCGCGGCTGTAACCTTCCAGCGTGGCGATGATGTCCGCCCCGATCCCCTGCGGTGCATAATGATTATGCAGCGCAACCGCAGGGTCGGCCACCCATGCCCCGCTGTCATAGCCCATAACCACGCGGCTCATGCTTTCCACGCCGCCGCCAATGCCGGCGCTGGCCATCCCGGTGGCGACCTGCGCGGCGACATTGTTCACCGCCTCGAGCCCGGATGCGCAGAAACGGTGCAACTGCTGACCGGCAACGCTTTCCGCATAATTGGCATTAAGCACGGCGCCACGCGCGAGAACCCCGCCCTGCTCGCCAACCGGCTGCGCGCAGCCGATCACCACATCGTCAAGCAGCGCGGTATCCAGGCTGTTCCGATCCCGGACCGCTTCAAGCAATTGCGTGACAAGCTCGATCGCCGGAATTTCGTGCAAGGAGCCATCGGGCCGCCCGCGACCGCGCGGGGTGCGGACATGATCGTAGATAAATACATCCTGCATCGCTGCAATTCTCCAGAAAGTTCAAACCGGCATCGGGCCGGCAGGCTCGGATCGGCTGGCCCTTCACTCCGGGTGCCAGGCCGACACCTATCCGCTGGTAGGGATTTCCCCGGCATCCTGTCCCTTCATGTCACGTCAGTTCGTGACCAGCATGTCAGCGTGAACCGAATCCGGTAACACACCCGTCGGACAAACGATCACCTCGCGCGTTCGAAGCGTCAACCGTGATGAAACGGGACAAGCGCACTTGTGACTTTTTGGCATCACATTTCTGCAATTTTCGAACTGATTTTACCCACCCTACCGTTCGATAGGAATGCATCGACGGCAGCGAACTAGTTAGGGGGCGTGTTTCCGCTCCGGTGGAAATTGCAAACGCTTTTGGCCCTGAAATCTCATGGCCCTGAAGGAGAGGATGAGAAGATGAAGTCATTTCGGCTGAAGGCCGCGCTTGCGACGACCGTGGCGGCGGCGACATTGATCCCGGCGTCTGCCTTTGCGCAGACTGCCGATGCAGGCGACAGTTCCGACACCATCGTCGTGACGGCACGCCGCACCAGTGAAAACCTGCAGGATGTGCCCGTTGCCATCACTGCGCTGAACGCTGCCGCGCTGGATCGCAGCACGGTTCAGGAACTGTCCGACGTGCGCACGATTGCCTCGGGCCTGAACTTCAACTCAGAAGGCGGCAAGAACACGATCAACGTCAGCCTGCGCGGCCTGGGCCAGCTTCCCGTCGGCCTGGCGACGCCGGGCGTTGTCACATATGTCAACAACGTCGCCATCCCCAGCATCGGTTCGAGCATCCCGACCTACGACCTCGGCAATATCCAGGTGCTCAAGGGGCCGCAGGGCACGCTGTTCGGCAAGACGACGCTGGGTGGCGCCATCCTGGTCAACACGGCGCCGGCGACCAATGAATTCGAAGGCTATCTCAAGGCCACTTATGGCCGGTGGGATTACCGTGCCATCGAAGGCGCGATCAACCTGCCGATCGTGAATGACACGATCGCATTGCGCCTCGCTGGCCAGATCCGCCGTCAGGATCCGCGCACCAAGGCGCTTGACAACCTGCTGGCGGATTCAACCAAGTATCCGGGCTTCGCGGGCATCACCGGCGTGACCGGGGATTTCCCTGGCTTCGATGACGTACATCAGGATTCCTTCCGCGCGACATTGAAGATTACCCCCGGAAGCGGGATCACTAACACGACGGTGTTCGAATATTTCAAGGCTGATGAACTCGCCACCGGCCTGTATGCGTTCGGCAAAGGCCCGGGTTTCGCGATCCTCGGGTTCAGCCCGTCCTTTGTGGCCAGGCTGGCTCCTGCCGTCGGCGGGACCGCCGCGCTTAATCAGCTGCTCGCCAATGGTGTAACCGCCCAGGGCGTATCCGGAGCCAATCCGCGCGGCGCGTTTGACGGCGGCATCAACGGCGGCGTCGCCGACCGCAAGATGTATGGCCTCGTCAACACGCTGGAGATCGAACTCAGTGACAATCTCACCTTCCGCAACATCTTTGGCTATCGCAAGTCGCGCAACGAACAGCTGATCAACACCGCCGGTCTGCCCATCATGGACAACGGGGGCGTCAACCTCGGTCCGGTTGTGACGCAGCCCATCATTCCCTACTGGGCTTCGCAGGTTTATCGCCGTTACTACCTCGACACGGAATCCCAGCTGTTGTGGGAATTCGACGGGATCAAGGGTATTCTCGGCGCCTATTACAGCGTCGATGGCCCGGATGGCGCATCGGGCAGCAATTTCACCCAGTTCTCGGTCACCGGCCCCAATGCCCGCACCACCGAACACGTGAAAAACCGCAACTTCTCCATCTTCGGCCAGGTCAATATCGACCTGACGGACCAGCTGACTCTGAATCTGGGCGGTCGTTATGGCTGGGACAAGCAGACATTCTGCTATCTTCCCGCCAACCGGGCCGGCCCCTTCGGCTATGGCTCGTGCAAGGATCAGGTCGCGGCTGCCAACCAGCTGCCGACCGCGAACGTCGACGCGAAGAGCGTTGGCGGCGTGAAGGACAACGCCCCGGCATGGACCATCGGGCTTGATTACAAGGTCAATGACGAGTGGATGGTGTATATCGCCAGCCGTCGCGGCTATCGCCCCAAGCTCACGAATTACCCGGTCTATGAATCGCCGTTCGTGACCGGTGATCCAACCGCATGCGCCGGTTTCCAGTGTCCCGACCTGCGGTCGTTCCAGACGGTGAAGCGCGAAACGGTGACCGATGTCGAAATCGGCTCGAAGCTGAGCTTCAACACCGGCGGAACCCGGGGACGTTTCAACATCGCGGCCTTCTATTCGAAGTACAAGAACGCCACGCAGTTCATTTCGAACAGCAGCATTCCGCTTCTTGCCCTGGCACCGGACGCATCGCCTGCCGCATTGATCGCCAACGCAGCCGATCTGTCGATCTATGGTGTGGAAGTGGATCTCAGCGTTTCGCCGACGCCGAGCATCACCTTTGCCTTCAACGGCGCCTACACGAAGACCGAGGTCGACAAGCTGCTGCCGATCGACACGACCAAGCTTCCCGGCTTCGGTTCGTTCACGAAGGCCAGTGTCAACCGGCTGACGCCCAAGTTCTCCGGCACGTTCAGCGGCACCTGGATTCTCCCGGTCCATCCGATGGACGGCGATCTGGTGCTGAACGGCGACCTCTACATCACGGATGACTACGGCGGCCAGCAGGGCTTCCAGCTGAAAGGCTATGAACTGGCCAATGCCCGTCTCGACTGGAAGGGCATCGGCGGAACCGGGCTCGATCTGGGCGTCTTCGTGAAGAACGTGTTCGACAAGGAATATGAATCGGGCGTGTCGATCCTCCTGCCGAACCAGCCGTTCAACTCGCTGTATCTGGGGCAACCCCGGACCTGGGGCGTGGAAGCAAAATACAGCTTCTGATCCCGGGAGGCGCAAGCCTTCTCCAGGCAAAAAGAAGGCCGGGCAGAAACGCCCGGCCTTTTTCTGTGCGGTCACCTGGAAGGATGAGGGACGCCGGCGGCCGCCCCTCCCATGCAATCAAAGCATCATTGCCGCGCGGCGACCGTCCTTGATCGCCTCGTCCGTGCCGAAAACGCTCCAGTAAGCTTCCCTTGCATCGCCGGCGACATAGACCTCCAGCCCGCTATCCTGCAACGCATGAAACAGGCCGTCTTGTGGCGGCTTGGAGGTGACGAGAATCGTATTGTGCACATCCTTGAGCACCGTCGTCTCGCCCGTATAGTAATTGGTCAGCGTGACATTTTCGGGGTCGATTTCCGAGATCTGGGTATCGGGAATGAAGGTGACCTTCGGCATCAGCCGCTTGCTGATAACCTTGTTGACGCCCAGTTCGGCAACCGACATCGCCATCCCGGAATCGATCGTGACGAAAAACACTTCCTTGCCCTGATCGGCGAGCAATTCGGCAATGCCGGGGCCGACCTCATAGGACGTGTTATCGTAAATGACGATCTTCTTGCCCACCCGCTCATGCTCCAGCAGGATTTCCTCCGGGGTAAAGACATGCTCGTATTCCGAGCCCGGAATCGGGGTAAGCTGGTTCTTGCTTACTCCGTCCTTCGCATAGCGTGCTCCGGTGGTCACGATCACCGCTTCGGCGCCCAGTTCCCTGATCAGTTCGGGCGTCGCCTCGCAATGCAGGCGGATGTCGACATTGAGCTTGTTCAGCTGCAACTCCATCCAGCGGATTACATCACTGCGATCTTCCAGGCCGGGCAGCATGGCCTGCATTGTTACATGCCCGCCAAGCTGGCCGGTCCTTTCCAGCAAGGTGACATCATGCCCGCGCCGTGCCGCGTCATAGGCAGCACGCATGCCCGCCGGACCGCCGCCTGCGATCACGACCCGCTTGGGCCTGTCCGTTGTTGCCGGTTCGCCCAGATATTCGCTGCCGATCTCGGGGTTGACCGTGCAGCCGACCGGATGACCGATGCACGAGCGCAGAAAGCAGCCCTCCAGATCGCCAATACAGGCACGAATTTCGGACAGTTCACCCGCCTGCGCCTTGTTTGGCCATTCCGGATCGGCGATCACCGAGCGGGCGACAAAGATCATGTCGACCTTGCCATCCTCGATCAGCTGGTCGGCAAAGGCGGGGTCGACAATGCGTCCGCCGCTCACCACCGGAATATCGACGACCTTCTTCACTTCAGCCGCCGCGTAGATATGCGTGCCCTGTTCGCCCATATAGGACGACGGATAATGATAATGCGTCATTTGCGGCTTCTGCCCGCGCGCGGTGATGCGCAGCCAGTCAACCTTGCCGCTGTCCGACAGATGTTTGCAAATGGCCAGGCCTTCGCTCAGCCCGTCGCCGCCAAGCGTGCTGTCATCTGCATTGACTGCAAGACCGACCACGAAATCGGGATTGCAGCGTTCACGGATGCCATCGATGATTTCCATGATGATCCGCATCCGGTTTTCCAGGCTGCCGCCGTAATCATCAGTCCGCTTGTTATAGAGCGGCGAGGTGAAGGACTGCATGCCTGCCCCGCCACCGATCGGAAATTCAAACCCGTCGGCGCCTGCCTCTTCGGCATGTTGTGCGGCAATCACATGCGCTTCGACCAGCGCCCTGATTTCGGGCACGGTCATCGAACGCGGCTGAGTATCGGCCATCATCGTGTGCGGCGCACTGCCGGAGGCGGCGGCCTGTGAAATCCAGATCCCCTGCATGACGATCTTGCTGCCATGCTTGTGCGCCGCGTCGACGATGTTCCTGATCGCGGGAATCTGCTCGCGGTCATAGGCCTGAATGAACCAGCCCGGCGGCATCAGCGGTTCGGGCTGGACCATGCAACTGGCAATGACCATGAAGCCGCAGCCACCCCTGGCCCGCGCCTCGAAATAGCCGGCCTGTGCCTCGGAACCGATGGGAAGGCCTGCCATGCCGTGCGGGGACATAAACACCCGGTTGCGGATTTCCAGATTGCCGATCTTGAACGGGCTGAACAGATGCTTGAAGCGCGTCATCACACTCTCCCTTACGACTGGAACGTGATGACGAAATGCGTCTCGGCCGATTCCTGACGGATCGGGATGACTTCCTGATAGCCTTCGCTGTCGTACCATTTGCGCGCGGCTGCATCATCGGCAAATTTCATTATGATGATGGAGGTGCCCGGAAAACTGCCTTCCAGAACCTCCGGCTGTTCGGCCAGCCCGACCTCGACCTCGACGCCGTCGATCAGGCGGAACCCGGCCATTGCGTAGTCCTGATAGCGTTCGAGATTGTGCTTGGTCAGCACGCCAACGATATAAGATGCCATTTCCGTTCTCTCCGTCTTTGCCACTGCGGGCTTCGACAGACATGCTATGGATGCTGGCGCGAACTGGAAGGGCGGACTTTTTAACGGGGTAAAGCGACGCGCGCGATCGATTGCAGGGCAAAGCCCGTCACATGGTCGCGCCACAGCGCAATTCCTTCGGCGCTGGCAAAATCGATCCCCGAACTGCGCGACATTGACCAGCTTTGCGTGAAGCAGGCGGTGGCCAGGGCGAAGATCGACCAGTAAAACAGATATGGGTCAATGCCGTCGCGAAATTCGCCGGTTGCCGCGCCGCGTTCAAGGATCGGCGCGATGCGCCCGTCCACGAACTTGCGGACCGCTGGCAGATATTGCGAACGGCGCGTCACATGTTCGCCCTTGTGCAGATCCTGATCCACGGTGATCCCGACCAGATAGGGCCGTTCCTCGTAATTCTGCATGATCCGCCCGATCAACGCCCCGATCGCCGCGACCGGAGTCATGCGATCGTAATCGGGGTCATCCAGCATCGCGTGGACTTCCTCGGCGACGCGGTCGAGCACGACGCCGTAAAGTTCCTCCTTGGTCTTGAAATAATGATAGACCAGTTGCTTGGTCACGCCTGCGGACCTGGCGATCCGGTCCAGCCGGGCGCCGTCAAACCCATTCTCGGCGAAGGAATCGCGGGCCGCAGCCAGAATGCGATCCAGGGTCACGGCAGAGGAGTGGCGCGGCTTTTCGTCCGTCATGCTGCATTGTTGCCAAGCTGACCGTGTTACGCAAGAGTGTTGCACGAAGCAGCAGGCCTGCCGCACATGACAGCTACCCTGTCCGCGGACAGGGCTCCTGGCCTGGCGGGCCGGGCATCAGTCTCTGACCGGACCGATCCGGGACAACCATCGAACAAGGACCGATCCTTAACATGACCAAGCCGCTCGATGTCGAAAGACTGCGCAACTATCGCATTCCCCAGGCACATGACGATTACGACCAGCGCGACACAATCCTTTACGCGCTCGGTGTCGGCGCGGGGCTCAGCGAACAGATCGACGAGACGACCTTCCTTTATGAGCGCGATCTCCAGGTCCTGCCGACGATGGCGCTGGTGCTCGGTACACCCGGTTTCTGGCCGATGGACCCTGCGACCGGTCTGGACTGGATTTCCATCCTTCATGGCGAGCAACGGCTGAAGATCTTTGAACCGCTCGACAGCTTCGGGACCTTGCTCGGCGAATTGAAAGTGACAGATGTTGCCGACAAGGGTCCGGGCAATGCCGCGCTGGTGCGGGTCACCAAGGCGCTGCGCACGCCCGGCGGCACACTTGTCGCGGAAGCGAGCGAGGTCTGGTTGATCCGCGGCGCCGGTGGCTTTGGCGGTGAACGGGTGATGCCCGGCGATCCACTGCCCGCGATACCCGGTCGTGACCCCGATTTCGAGGTTGTCCTGCCGACCACCCGCACCCAGGCGGCGATCTATCGCCTGTCAGGCGACCGCAACCCGCTGCATATCGATCCCGCCACCGCAGTTGGCGCGGGATTCGATCGACCGATCCTGCACGGCCTTGCGACCATGGGGGTGACGGGCCGCGCACTGGTGCACGCCTGCTGCGCAAGTCAGGCCGCACGGCTGCGCGAAATTGCCCTGCGCTTCACCGCGCCGGTCCATCCCGGCGAAACGATCCGCACGCATATCTGGCAGGACGGCACCCGTCTGCACTTCCGCGCCGATGTGGTGGAACGTGACGTGCGCGTGATCGATAATGGATATGCGACGATCGAGCCATGATGCGGCGGCGCGCCGGCTCTGCCCAGAGCAGGTTCAGGTGTCTTTTTGCTGTACCGGTATCAGGTTCTTCATGAAAGCCTGGAAATCGGCCCCAAGCTCCGGCAGCTCCATGCCCAGCCGTTCCGCAAGGTAAAGCGTCATGAAATTGGCGTTGAGCGAAGCATTGTCAGCCGGGATATTGCCGACACCCACCTGCCGGTCAAACGCACCCACCGCCACCAGCGCCATGCGCAACGCGACCACCACGTCATAATATTCGAGGTGCTGCGCGGTCCGCCCCACGGCCGCTTCCCAGATGGCGATCGATTCATCGCGTGTCGGCAGCCCTTCCAGCCGCGTCACGCCGAAACGGCGGCTGAACAGATCATCGAAATAGAGCCACCAGGCAAGGTCCAGCTCTGATGGACCAAGCGCCGCCAGCTCCCAGTCGATCAGCGCGCTGACGCTGCCGTCGTCGCGAAACATGACATTCGATGGTGTGCTGTCGCCCCACAGGACGTTGACCGGCACCCCGGCGGGCTGCCGGTCACGAATATAGGCGATGGCCGCATCGACATAAGGCATCTGCCTGCCCTTGCGGCAACCGTGATACCACGCTTCGATATGTCCGAGATACTGGTCAAGGCCAGGCCGCCCCCATTCGGCGCGCGCCAGGAACTGGAACCCGTCTGCCTGCCAGTCAATCGCACCTAGCCTTGCGAATGCTTCGATGGCGTTGCGCCAGATTGCCCCGCGTTCTGCGGGTGACATCCGGGCAACCCAGCCAGCAGTATTGTAATTGGGGTTCTGCGTCACTGCCTGGCCGTCCGCCCGGCCCATGACAAGGAAGGGATTTCCCAGCACCGCAGCATCAAGCTCCATCCCGATCCAGTCAGGAACGGGCGCGATCTGCAGCCGGTCCATCGCCGCCATCATCCGGCCCTGAAGTTCGAGGCTTGACCCCAGCACCACTTCAAGATCGGTCGGTTGGCGACGGATGACCAGCGTGCGCGAATGGATGCCGGTCGAATCCTCATAATCTACATCGACGAAGAAGATTTCCGCCGAAAATCCCGAGCCGAGCTTCACTTCAAGCGGCCGCACAATGACATTGCGCCAGCCGTCCACCTTCGCCTCGAGCCAGTCGCGCAGGCGCGCGCGGACTTCGTCGGCCGCCAGCGTCATTACAGCCCCTTGCCTGCCAGCGCGCGCTTCAGTTCGACTGTCAGCGGCCCCATGTCCTTTGGCGCGGCGCCATGAAGCAGGATCTCATCAGCCCCCGCATCGAGATAGGCCATGAGTTGATCGGCGCAATGCGCGGCAGTGCCGACCGCCGCACCTTCATCAATCCAGTGTTGTGGCAGAAGCTGGCCGACATCGACCAGTTCCTGGCGGGTATAGGCCTGATCGGCAGGTTTTCCGTTCAACCCTGCGATCTTGGGATGCGCGCGGATCTGGTCCAGCACGCCCTTGTCCCATTCGTTTATGTCCACGATCAGGTCGCCAAAGCCGGGGAGTTCAAAATAAGTGATCGCACGTCCGCGCACCACGGCGTCTTCCTCGTCCTGCGGCAAATCGGGGGCGACGATGATATTGTGATAGACCCGCACCGACATCGGATCGCGCCCGGCCTTTTCGGCAGCCTCGCGCACGATCCGGGCGCTGTTCCTCACACCCGTTGGCGAAACGAACGGGTGCAGCAGCACACCGTCGCAATGCGTCCCGGCAAACTCCAGGCTCTTGGGGCCGATCGCGGTAAAGATGATCGGCGGGCGTTTGCCATCATGAAAATCGGTAAGCTTGAGTGTCGGGAACTTGCCCAGAATGCCTTCGTAACTGACCGTTTCGCCGTTCCACAGCCTGCGAAAAATGCTGATGTAATCCGCCAGCCGATCCATCGTGATGGCGGGCGCGCCCATCATCTTCATATAGGCGGGTACCGCCCGCGCAAACATCACGCTGAACCGGTCACCGCTCATCGCCTGCATCATGTTGGCGATGCTGGCCGTGACCAGCGGGTGGCGCATGGTTGCGTAGAACGTGCCATTGATGCGGATCTTCGAGGTTGCCTCGCTCACCGCGCCGGCCAGCACTGCCGGTTCCTTGAGCGCGAAGCGTTCCGATATCCAGACCGCGCCCAGCCCCAGCCTTTCGGCTTCCAGCGCCTCGTCTATGCCCCGGCGCGGATCATCCACCCGCCCTGGCAGGATATAGGTTCCGAACCTGTCAAACAGTGCCCTGGCACCGGCTTGCTGCGTCATTCAAGGGATCCTTTTTGCTGGTTCGCCGATTCAGGGGCGCGCGATATCAGTGCACCTGGTGCCGCAAGCCCACCACGGTTCAGACGTCCCAGGTCAATTTGAGTTCAGGGACATGTGTGATGTTGCCCGCGTGATATTTTATCGCAAAACCATCTGCGACGCGGAACGGCGGGACCAGCTTCAGCCATTGTTCGAGCGCGGTCTGCAGTTCCATCCGGGCAAGGTGCATGCCAAGACATTTGTGAATGCCGTAACCCAGCGAAATGTGCGGGGCCTTGCGGTCGAACCGGATCTCCTGCGGATTCTCGTAATAGTCCGCATCATACCCGGCGATGGCCGTGGAAATCCCCACATAGTCGCCCGGCATGATCTTCTGGCCGCGAATTTCGATCTCCTTCGCGGCAATACGGAACACGCTGACCGGTGCGAATGCGCGAAGAAATTCCTCTATCGCCAGAACGATCTGCTTCGGATCATCCCGCAATTCCTGCTGCTTGTGCGGGTTTTTGGCGAGGAAAGTGAAGATGTTGCCCAGCAGCGATGTAACCGTGTCCAGCCCGCCGATGAACAGGTTGAAGCAGTGGCCGAAGACCTCCTTGTCATTCCACTTGCGGCCTTCGACCTCATAATCGAAAATGCCGCTGACATAGTCATTGCCCGGATTGGCGCGCCGTTCGGCGATCATGCCATTGAGGTAATCCACCACTTTCCGGACGGTCTGGGTGCGCAGCTGGAAATCGTTGGTGTGGAAGATGTTCTTTTCCCACTCCAGAAACTCGGGCATGCGTTCCTGCGGCAGGCCAAGCAGGTCAAGCACGATGTAGATCGGGAATTTCGAGGAAAAATCGGCAACGAATTCGCATTCGCCGCGATCCTTGAAGGTTTCGATCTGGGCAATGGCCCGTTCGTGCAGTTCATCGCGCATCTTCGCGATCTTCTGCGGCGCGAAGAAGGGGTTGAGCGCCTTGCGATATTCCCCGTGAATCGGCGGGTCCGTTTCCGTCGGGATAACCAGCCAGTCTTCGCCGATCGACTGTGCGAACTTGCCCATCCCGTTCTTGGTGTAATTGTCGGGATCGCGCAGCACGGTCTGCATATCCTCAACCTTGGTGAGCAACCAGCCGCCCATGTCACCCGGAAAAATATTGGTGCACCAGGTGATCGGCCCCAAAGTCCGGTGAATTTCGGGGATCATGGTCTCCTGCGGGCAGACATCGACGTTTTCCCGCGAAAAAAAATCCAGCCTGACTGCCTTGTCAGCCGGCACATGGGGAGGAAGGGGCGTCGTCACAATGATGTTCCTTTACCAGATTGTTCGGCATCCAGGCGGCAAGCCGGCAGTCGCAGGGCGCGATCGCGTCATTCTTGCGCCAGACGAGCCGGATCGATCAGGGCAAGTAGGCCAGAAGCCTGCCTCATTCGACCTTTCTTAAGGTAGGGGCCGCCTCTGTCGCTTTCCCCGGCCCGACCATCCCGAACGCCATCCGCGGTTCACCTGCCGGCTGGCAGGTGGCCGCGCGGCTTCGCGCATCAGAGTGCGGGACCAAGGAAGGATCACTCAACTCATGCAATCGACTGACATGATGCTGGATGTAAGCGCCGTGCTGGGCGCGACGGTTCTGGGGGCCGACCAGACCGCCCAAATTGCGGCAACGCTGCACCTGCCCGATGCGATGCCGCAGGGCGAATTGCCGCTGCTGTTCGCAATCCATGGTGGCGGATTTTCACAGGCATACTGGCACCCTGCGTTCCTTGACGAAAGCTACAGCTTTGTCCGCTTCTTCACGGCGCAAGGAAAGGCCGTCCTGCTGATCGACATGCTGGGCATGGGGCAGAGCAGCACACCCGAACCGGAAAGCAGGCTGAACCGGGAACTCATCGCCGCCGCGCATGCCAATGCATTGCAGCAGGTGATGGAACGGCTCGGACGCCCGGTCAATCTCACCGGCATCGGCCATTCCATGGGTGCGATGATGATCGTCACTCAGGCCGCCGCCCATCCGGTGTTCAGGCGGCTGATCGTCATGGGCTGGTCCAACGAGCCAATGCAACTGGGCGATACCGATGTCTCGTCCTTGCAGGAAGGGCTGATCCCCAGCGGCTATATCCGCTCTCCCGCAGGTGCGCTGCGCAAGCTGTGCTACTGGCCGGATGTGCCGCAGAGCGTGATAGAGGCGATAGAGGCTCGTGCCTCCGCGACGCCAGCCTGTCTTGGCCGGGCTGCCCTGACTCCCGGTATTGTTCATGCCGACAGCGCGTCAATTGCCATTCCCGTCCTGCTGGTGCAAAGCGCCGTTGACACCAGCCCGGCTCCTGACAAGGAACCCGGCTACTTTGCCGCCGCCCCGAGCGTGGAACTGCACAGGCTGGAAGAAGCCGCGCATTGCCAGAACTTTGCGGGCACCCGGCAATCGCACTGGCAGCGGCTCAATGCGTGGATTGACCGGATGTCATGATGGCGATCCGCCCTCGACGGCGGCAATTTCCGCGGCGATGAACCGCCCCGCCAGCCAGTAGCAGGCAATCGCCAGAAGCAGGAACAGGCCCAGCAGCAGCAAGGCCTGCTGTAACCCGGTTCCCGACGCCACAGCGCAATCGGCACTGACAGCGGTGACGCCTGCAACCAGGCAATCACGGGCGTAAGCCGACCCATAGTGCATGGCTGCCAGCCAGTCGCTCATGTAACCCAGAAAGGCTGAACCCATACCAAGGCCGAAGGCGGTCTGGCCAAAGGCGTGAATGGCCGCTGCGGTTGCGCGCATGCGCGGTTCCACAAGCCGCTGCGTCACGGTCATGATCGTGGGCAGGAAGGCATAGAGGCAGAAGGTGGCAGCGAAGATCAACGCCGCCAGTCGTCTCCAGTCATCCTGATAGATCGCCGCAAGATAGAGCGGCAGGGCAAGCGCGGTCGAGACAACCGGCAACAGCCCGTAACGGCCGGGTATCTTGCTGGCAAAGCGATCCGCCAGTACACCACCCACCACGCCGCCAAGCGCGGTTGCGGCGCTGAACGTCAGGGCGAACGCCAGCGCCGCCTCGCCCACGGCAAAATCGAAACGGCGGATCAGCAGCGGAATAAGAAACAGGTTGAGACCGAATCCGACCAGCGCAACCATGCCACTGCCAATCGTGAAGCCCATGAAGGCCCATGACCGTGCGACCCGGCGCATCACCACCGTGAAGGGAGGCGCCGCGCTTTCGGCACTGCGCCGTGCCGGTTCTGCAATCGTCAACCACAACAGCAAGGCCAGCACCAGACCCGGCGCGCCCATCACCACGAAGGCCATGCGCCATCCGAAGTGCTGGGCGATCCATCCACCCCCCAGTACGCCGATTGCGCCGCCAACCGATACGCCGACTGCAATCAATGAAAATACGGTCGCCCGTTTTTCCGGGACGAACCGGTCGGCGATCATCGATACCACGGGCGGCGTAAAACCGGCCTCGCCAATTCCCACCCCCATGCGCGCAAGCAGAAGCTGCGCATAACTCCCGGCCGCGCCGGAAACCATGGTCATGAGCGACCACAGCGCCGTCGCGACGGTCACAATGCCGATCCGGCTGATCCGCTCGGCCAGCCGGGCAAGGGGAATGCCGATGCCGCCATAGAACAATGCAAAGGCAGCTCCGCCCATGATGCCGAGCTGAAAATCGCTGAGGCCGAATTCCTGACGGATCGGTTCACCGACAACCGCGATAATCATCCGGTCGATAAAATTGAACGCATAGATCGTGCCCAGCAGGCCGATGAACCACCAGTCCCGACCCGCAAAGCGCATCAGGCAAGCTCGCGCCCGCGCAGGGCAGACATTTGTGCGATTGTGTGAATTGCGATCATGCACATGGCCATGGTCGCCGCACCCGCAGCCCAGGTCAGCGGTGTTGACCATGCCGAGTTGAGTGCCAGCGAGACTGGCGCCGTCGTCGAACCGAGCGTGGCCGCATATGTGAAACTGGGCAAGATCAGCAACCACAGTCGCTTCGCTCCGGCGAGATGAGGCATCAGCATGGCAAGCGCAGCGCCCAGCACGAACCCACCGGTTGCATCGCAGAAGGAAAACCACAGGGGCGAGCCGAACAGATGGAAGGGCTGCGGCCCGTAAAAGGCACTTAGTTCCAGCCACTCGCAGATCGAGACGGCCAGCCAGTCAACCGCCACCGTGGCGAAGAACAGCTTCCAGATATTGGCCGCAGCGGCGCCATTTTCGATGACGCGCCAGACCAGATAGGCCGTTCCGCCAAAGAACCACGCATAACCCAGCGGCACATACCACGGGATCGTGCGTTCATAAGCGCGGAAGAAGGCCAGACTGTTTACGTCGGGATACCAGTAGAGCAGGGTATTGTCATAGATCGGCTCGATCAGAACCGCTGACAGAGCAACGCCAGCAAAGACCAGCGGCAGTATCCAGCCGCGCCGCTTGCGTTCCCCGCCCAGGGCCCACCACGCCAGAATCCCGGCCAGAATGATGCAGGTGCCAACCAGAAAAACGGTCCCCGCCGGTTGCGGCGCGGGCATGGCCGGCATGGCCACTATCGTGCTTGTCACGTCCTCATTCTCCCCTCGTCAGGCTTCGCGCTATACCTGCCTGCAGGTGCGGCAGACCTGCCCGCCGACAGGTCACGCCGGGCGCGCAATGTGGAGGCCGGATGCAGCAGGAAGGGGTTTGAACATGACTGGCAGGCTTGATGGCAAAGTGGCACTGGTAACGGGGGCCGGAGGCGGCATCGGCGCGGCATCGGCGCGTCGGCTTGCGGCTGACGGCGCGCGCGTGGTCCTGGCCGACATCGACGCAGGTGCCGCCGAAACCGCTGCAAGCTTGATCCCCGGTGCGCTGGCGATGGCACTGGATCTGACCGACGAGAACTCGGTCAGTGCACTGGCCCAGGCGGTTGTCGAACGGTTCGGGCGGGTCGATATCCTGCACAATAATGCGGCGATCCAGAACGACGCCCAACGCCAGAGGGATCTCGACGTCGTGAATCTGGATGTGGCCGCGTGGGACATGGCGATGGCGGTGAACGTACGCGGCGCGATGCTGATGAGCCGGGAGATCATCCCGCATATGATCGCACAGGGTGGCGGCTCGATCATTCACAGCGCGTCCGGTTTCGGTGTGCAGGGCGAATCCACCCTCACCGCCTACGGCACGTCCAAGGCCGCGCTGATCCAGCTCAACCGCATGATCGCCACACAGTATGGCAAGCAGAACGTGCGTTCCAACTGCATGGTAATCGGGTTCGTGCTGACCCCGCTGGCGGCGGAATCGACGCCTGACATGGTGAAGGACATCTTGCTGTCACACCATCTGACGCCAGAGCTGGGCCAGCCGGAAGACATCGCCAATCTTGTCGCTTTCCTCGCCAGCGATGAAAGCCGGTTCATCACCGGCGCGGCAATCCCGATTGACGGTGGCGTCACCGCGCACCAGCCCAGCTATGCCGATTTCCGCAAGTTGTTCGCCGAAATGGGCAGCGGGAAGCTCTAACCGGCCAGTTCCGCAAGCCGGTCCATGCCGCGCACGGGGTCGGTCTTGCCGTCCCATGTGGCATGGGCCTTTTCCATCAGCGCAAGGGTGCCCTGCATGGCTTCGGAAAGTTCCATCAGCTCGGTGTAGTAGCCGTGCGTAGCAAAGGTATCGAACAGGCAGAACCGCTCGCCTGACGGCATCATGCCGCTATAGGCGATCTTGAATCCTGCGGCGGAAAGGCGCGCATGGGCCGTATCGAAATCGGCGCGCGGCATGATGTGGTGCAGCCCTTCGCCCCTTGCCTGAAGAAAATCGCGGAAGGGCGATGCGCCATCGTTCGTCTGCTGCAACAGTTCGATCAGCACGCCACCGGAAAAGCCGAACCCGACCCGCATGGCAACTGAGGTCGGCACTCCATAGTAAAGCTGGCCGGGCAGCACGGGCACGTCGAACACGAAGAATGGCCCTGCCCCCAGGTCGCGCGTCCAGTGCGCCAGCGCCTTGTCCAGGTCTTCAACCACGTGGCACAGTTCGACGATCGACCCTTCAGGCTGCATCGGCCCATCCTTCCTTGCTTGTTCGCAGCGCAAAGGCCCGCGCGCGCGTGGCGATCTGGTTGCGGCGACCGGCCAGATCGATGGTCGGAACAGCTTCCGGCAAGGTATCAAGCTTGCTCAGACGCACTTCACGGATCATGCTACCCGGATCGGCATCGGCGGGCACGCCTTGCCATCGGGTCAGCATCCAACCTTCATGCAACCCGCACGTATCGATCCAGTTGGCCACGCCCGGATCGGCCAGCGCCAGCACATATGTCACCGTGCCATCGGCATTTGGCGTCACCTGACCCTTGTTAAGGCTGGCAAGCCGCAGCATGGGATCGGGTGCGATGGTCCAGGGATCGGTGATCTGAAACCCGGTGTAATAGCTACCCGCCGGATCGAGTGTGACCAGCAGCGCCTCATCATCGTCAAGCGCAAAGCGCCCCCCGGCGAGATAGCCCCAGTTGCCGTCACGCCCGTTGGGGCCGATCAGCCGGTTGGGTTCGGGAAAGCCGAGGAAATCGTCCTTGAAACCACGCCAGAAACGCACCCATGCGGGCATGTCGGCGATAATGGTCGCGGCGATTTCATCCTCGCTGCGCGCCTGCCAGCCTGCAGGTGGATCAAGGCGCACAACGCGGACCTCGGCAGGCAACTGGTCCCAGTCGCACTGGCTGTCGCGCGTGTATATCTGGATACGCCCCGGCTCGGTTTGCAGATGGAGCGGCCCGCCCGCTTGCGGGCCGACGGTCACCGAAACCCGACGATCCGCGTCGCAGTGCGGCAGCAGATCCTGCAGGGTCAGCGCGCCGATATTGCGGCCAAGGCCCGCGTGATGCTCCGGCTCCATCTCGATCACCACGCTGAACTGCGGCGGATCGGCGGAAAAGCGCAGATCGATGCGATAGTGACCTTCCCCGTCGATCGGGATTTCGCGGTTGAAATTGTCGGGATTATCCACCGCCACGGCTGCACCGTGATAGACATGGCCAAACCAGCGGCGCGGCGGGTTGGAGACGTTCCAGGTCACGCGCGGATCGGCAGTGTCACCATTCGCCTCTCGCATGGCCAGCGCCAGCACCCATTGATCGAGCGCCCGATCAAGGCCCAGATTGCCATCGACCGTGGCCGCGGCCGGATCGCCCAACATCCCTTGCCGCGCCTGTTCGCGCGCAGCCCGCACGTCCGTCCGCTCGATCAGGCGCAGCGCCCGCTTTTCGGCGGCTTCCTGATCCGGCGTGTAAAGCGGATTGGTCACGAAATCGTGCCCACCCTTCCGCCTTCCACGAACACCGTGCTGCCGGTGGTATAGCTGGAAGCGTCGCTGGCCAGCAGAATGGCTGCGCCCACGGCTTCGTCCGCCGCGCCGAACCGCTTGATCGCGTTGCGCTCTGCCAGGCCCAGCCCCTTGTGAATTTCCGCCTCCTGCCCATCGGGACTCATCGAGCCGACGCACAGCGCATTGACGCGCGTATGCGGCGCCAGCGCCTTGGCCAGCGAACGCGTGAGGAAAGCCAGCGCCGCCTTGCTTACGCCATAGGCAACAGCAGGCGGGATCGGAGTAAAACCACCGCAGCTTTGCACGGAGATAATCACGCCCTTGCCATGCGCCTCCATATCCTGCGCGGTCAGTTCCGCCAGCCGCCAGGTGGCAAGGACGTTCACGTCCATCGCGGTTTTCCAGACCTCATCGGTGTTCGCCCACAACCCGCCATCGTGGGCATAAACCACGCCGGCAGCGGCATTGTTGAACACGATGTGGACCGGCCCGAAGGCCTCGCGCGCCCTGCTGACAAGGTTTTCGAGATCGGCGCGCGCTCCTGCATCTGCCGCCACGGCCAGCGCGCGTCCGCCATCCAGCGCGTTGATCTCCTGCGCGATCCGGTCCAGCCGGTCTTGCGAACGGGCGGAGATGATGACGTTCGCGCCCAGTTCGGCATAGGCTTTTGCGACATGCTCGCCAACGCCCGGCCCAACGCCGGTCAGGATCGCGGTGCGCCCATCGAGACGGAAACGATCAAGCACGCTCATGCAGGCCTCCCCAGCAGGTGACCGAAGCGGTCGTAATAATCCGCCATCCGCTCCCGCACCTCGCCAACGTCGATGCCGTATTGTTCCGGCGAATGCTTGTGTCTGCCCATGCGTTTGGCAGCCGGGTTGTCAGTCAGAAAGCGGTCGATTCGCTGCGCGTGATCGTCGGAAAATGGCAGGGCGAACTTATCGTATATGCGCGCGATGGTTCCCTTCGGGTCCGCCACCACATCCTTGTGCGCCAGATCGATAATCCGCCCGTCAATCGCCGGATCGGCGCGTGCGGCCAGCCCGCGGTTCATCGCCGCGATCCAGGTTTCCACCACATCGCGCCCGATGGCCGCCTTGTCCTTGTCACCCCCGAAAGCCGCCAGGAACCCGGCGATGAAACTGGAGAGGGAAGAGAAGGTCAACGCAGGATCACGGTGCGTCCACACCAGCACGGCGCCGGGATAGGCCTCCAGCAGGGCCGGAAGATCGAACAAGTGCTGCGGCGATTTCAGCGTCCAGCGCCCACGCGGCCCTTTCCACTGGAAGTTCTGCAACAGCCGCTTGTGCGAGACATATTGCCCCGGCGCATCGCTGGCGCGCAGCCAGTCGGCATAGTCCGGCACGCCCAGCTCGGCGGGGAAATTGGTGCTGGCGAAGTGATACTGCATGCCGTGATTGCACTCACCCGGCTGAGTGCAATCGAACCGCTGGATATCAAGCAGTTGCGGCGCATGCTTGAGCCAGTTGTCATACATGGCGGTGACCTGCGCAATGCGCGGATCGCTGTCGAACGTGGCGTTCTCCGGCGGTGGCCACGGAATGTACCATTCCCACTCGCGCGGGGCACGGGCGGCTGGATCGAGGCACAACAGGTCATAGGTGATGGTTGTTCCCGTGCGCGGCAGTCCGATCACAATCAGCGGTTCACCCACGTCTTGCCGGGCTATCTCGGGATGATTGCGATCATCCTCCACGAACCGCAATCGGGTGCATAGCTGGCCGACGATGTTCCGTGTCGCCAGATGCCGCAATTGCTCGTTCGGTCCCATGGCCTCGACTGCGGCGACCAGCCGCTCGAACCCCTCTCGCCAGCCGGTATCAGGCCCGAAATTTTCCAGCCCGGTCGCCTCGCGAGCCGCGTCTTCCAGACCGGAAACCGTCAACGGCGCGCTCATGACAGGTGCTGTTCCATCAGTTCCAGCAGATCGGCATAGTGCGGCTGGTGAACCAGCCCGCCGCCGGAGATCGAGATGTTTTCGCCGGTTATATACCGGCTCTCGTCGCTGGCGAGGAAGGCGACCAGCGCAGCGATATCATCCGGCGTACCAAACTCAGGCGTCAGCACATGGCGCTTGATGATTTCCTTCAGGCCCGGCGCCGTCTTGTCGAGCGCTTCGGTCAATACGACACCAGGGGCGACGGAGTTGCAGCGGATATTCTGCCGTCCGTGCTGTGTGGCGATGTATTTGGTCATGGTGATGATCGCGCCCTTGGACGAACCATAGGCGATGCGTGCCAGATCGCCGGCCGATCCGCTGTTGGATGCGGTATTGATGATCGAACCGCCGCCGCCCTTCACCATGTGCGGGATCGCGTATTTGCAGCCCAGCAGATATCCGCGCAGGTTCACATCGATGATCTCGTCCCAGATATCGATTGGAATGTTTACCGCATCGGTATCCAGCGGGTGTTTGGCCGGATCGGTCATCGCGGCATTGTTATGGAGGATATCCAGCCGCCCGAAATGATTGACCGTGGTCATCACCATCGCCTCTATCGACGCAGGATCTGCAGCGTCAAACCGGACGGGCAGCGCGGCCTCGCCCAGCGGCCCGGCCGCAGCCTCGGCCAGATCGGCGAAGAGGTCCGCTACGGTCACTTTTGCACCTTCCTTGACGAGACGGCGCGCGACCGCGGAACCGATTCCGCCCCCGCCACCCGTGACGATCGCAACCTTGCCCGCCAGCCGACCCATGCCTGTCATCCCCCGGTGAATGTCTTGTTGAATTCGACAAAGCCCACAAGGCGTGCCTTGCGGTCCGCCTCCACTTGCGGCTGCTTTTCCTGCCCCGGCCCGTCCGGCACGATCTGCAACGGCTCGCCCGCCAGCAATCCGGCCAGTGCATTATGAGTCACGTCAGCCGGATCATAGACGCCGGACAGGTCGAACCCTTCGGGCACGGTCCGCAGCAGCATGGGCGTGCGCATGATCGGCGCTGCAATGCCAATCGCGTCGATACCGCGCTCATGATACTCGGCCCACAGCGATTCCGCGAAGTTGAGATCGAACGCCTTGGTCGCGGAATACATGGCCAGATTGGGCTGCCCCCCCAGCCCCGCGCCGGAGGCCATGATGATGATGCCGCCGCGCCCTTGTCCATTCTGGCCGCGTTCCAGGAACCGCCTGCCCAAGCCGTTGGCCGCATCGATCAGAGTGGTGATGTTCATCGCCACCAGCCGATGCGCCGCAGCAGGCCCTTCCTCGAAAAACCGGTGGAAACTGTCCGCACCTGCATTGGAAATGTAAAGCCCGACGTCGAGCCCGGCCGCCGCGTCGACAATGCGTTGCCCCGCCCCCGGCGCAGCAAGATCCTGCGCGATGGCGCGATAATCGATGCCATGCTCTGCCTTCAGCGTCTCCCCCAGCGTCTCAAGCGCGGACTGGCGCCGCGATACCAGGACGAGACTGATGCCCATCGCGGCGAGTTCGCGGGCATAACACTCGCCGGTCCCCTCCGATGCCCCGGCGATGACGGCCCAGGGGCCATACTTCTCGCGGAAAGCGGCAGTGTCGAGCGGGAGCCGGGTCAGTGTCCGCATTGTCAGCCCCCCTTCTTCATGTCCGCAACGCGCGCCTTGGCCGCCTCGATCCCGCGGAAGACGGCGGTCGTGTTGCCCGCCCCGGCATAGAACAGCAGGAACAGCGGGATCTGTTCCAGCTGTTCATCCGTGAATTCGCCATTGACCAGCGCCCCGGTCATCTGGATTTCGATCAGGTCCTGACGGCCAAGCATGGCGGTTGCGCCCAGCACCATCAGCCGCTTTTCGCGGATCGAAAACGCATCGTTACCCCACATATTGGCAAACTGGTTGCCAACGATTTCCTGATTGAACGGCGAATCCCTGAACGGCATGACCATGGCCGATGCTCCAGGGCCATAGACCGCATCGAACACTTCAAGGCCTTTTTCCCAGTTCTTGTCACTCATTGCTTGTCTCCCGGTTTGATCGCGTCAGCCGTCGATCGGCTGGCCCAGCGGATATTCGAGGCCCGCGGTGGAACGCGCGTTGTCGCGGATCAGTTCGACCATCGGCAGGCGCGCGCCGAAACGGGCAGCTTCCTCCATGGCCACTTCCAGATCCTTGACCATCAGGCCCATGAAGTAATTGCGGATGCCGGTTTCCTGCTCGTTCCCCTCGGGATCGGGACGCCGCATCATCGCCAGCGCGCCTTCCAGCCCGCCGCCGGCATTGGGATCGCCAGCCAGGGCCATGGTCAGCTGATCGAGGCTGACGCCGTAATTGCGCGCAATGACCGCGCCTTCATACCCGGCGCGCATGCAACCGAAATAGGTGGTGTTGCGCGCGATCTTGGCCGCCATGCCCGCGCCCGGCCCGCCCATGTGAAGCACCTGCCCTGCAAACCCGTCGAAAATCGGCCTGGCCGCAGCCATGTCGGCATCGCTGCCACCAGCCATGCAGATCAACCCGTTTTCGGCAGATTTCGGGCCATTGGTGACCCCGCAATCGATCAGGATGACGCCCGCATCGGCGCAAAGGTTCTGAGCCGTGGCAAGATCGCCCATCGAAATGGTCGAGAGCAGGATCACCGTCTGCCCGCGCTTGCCTGCCGCCAGCACCCCGTCCGGCCCGGACAGCACCGAAATTGTCTGCGGCCCGTCCAGCACTGCGATCAGCACGCAATCGGCCGCCTGCGCCACCTCGCGCGGGCTGGATGCCATCGGCGGCGCGCCGGGTACATTGGCTGCCGCTTCGGCGCGCACATCATAAAGGCCCGCCAGTTGCCCGGATCGCTGCAGGCACTGCGCCACACCGCCGCCGATGCCGCCAAGGCCGATTACACCACCACTCTTCATATCCGTCTTCCTCGTTTGGGCCTCGGCCCGATCAATCGACAAGCAGGGCGCGGATGCGGGCCTGCGCCGCATCGTTCAGCCCCGCCGCTGCAAAATAGCGCGGCACATCGTCCCAGCCGCGCGCCAGTTCGTCCCACGCCGCCTCAAGATATTCACGGCGCACGCCAATCAGGGCCTGCACCTGCCCCGGGCTTGGCATAAACCCGAAACTGGCCATCATCCCCGGTTCCACTTCGCCCGCGCGCAGCAGATTTTCGCCGAACACGTTGGACCGCAGGTAATCTTCCACGATGACCTCGCGCGATACGCCCGCCAGTTCCAGCAGCAGCGCCGCCGCCACCCCGGTCCGGTCCTTTCCTGCCGTGCAGTTCAGCAGCATCGGCAACGCGCCATCCAGCAATGCTTCGCCAATCGGCTGCCAGTGCGGCAGCAAGGCATTCACGATTTCGCGATAGGTTTCGGCCATCGTCGCAATCGCGATTTCAGGTTCCGGCCCTTTCTCCAGCCGTTCGCGCCCGAAATGCCCGAACACCCTGAGATCGGCGTTCACGTCCAGTTGCAGCCAGCGGCAGTCCGGCCCGTGCCAGTCATGCGGCATCTCGGCACGTTCTGGCGCGGAACGCAGATCCACGATGGCGCGAAAGCCCATGGTGGCAAGCGTCGCAAGCTGATCGGGCGCGAAATTGCGCGGCCCTTCGCTGCGGTAAAGGACGCCTGAGCGTATGCGCCCGCCCTCTGCCGGCATTCCGCCCATATCGCGAAAATTGAGGCTGCTTTGGGGCATCTTCGTCAGCAATCCGGCACCGGGAGCATGATCGCGTCAGGTCGCACGGCAAATGCCCGGTCGAGCCGCTGATGTTTGTGTTGATGGCCCATATGGCGCCTGCATCCTCAAGGAATCCCGCTTTTGCCGTATCAGGCTAAACCGGGTTTCCCCAGCCCCCCCATATCTTTCGGTAGGGCAACGGCGGCATTTCCCGTTTTCTAGGGGACTCACCCAATCAGGAGCACCATGGACATGCCCGTTATCAATATCGTGAATCGTGAAGGCGCCAGCAAGAAGGTGGACGCGGCGACCGGCGCCTCGCTGATGGAAGTGATCCGTGACGAAGGCTTTGACGAATTGCTCGCGCTGTGCGGCGGGTGCTGTTCCTGCGCCACCTGCCATGTGCATATCGACCCGGCATTCGCGGACAAGCTGCCGCAGATGAGCGACGACGAGAACGACTTGCTCGACAGTTCCGACCACCGCGACGAAAACTCGCGCCTGTCATGCCAGATTCCGTTGACCGCCGAACTGGACGGGATGACCGTCACCATCGCCGCGGAAGACTGAACGGTGAGCAGCCCCGAAGCCGAGGTCCTGGCCTTTTTCAGCGAATGGAAGCCGACGCTGGCCGATATGCTGGCGTCAATGGAAAAGCGTTTCACGGACACCACGGTGTGGGAAAACGTGGGCATTTCAAAAACGACAGGCTTTGCCGAGGCAAAAGCCTTCATGGACGGTTTCGCCCAGATGAAGCCGATCGAAAGCGGCGAGGTGATCGTCCATCACATCGCGGCAAGCGGCAATGTGGTGCTCACCGAGCGGACGGATAATTTCTACGACAAGGATGGCAAGCTGATCGTCTCGATCCCGCTGATGGGTGTTTTCGAGATGGACGGCGGCAAGATCGCGGCCTGGCGCGATTACTTCGATACGGCCAAGGGCTTCTGAACGTGATCGCGGGCAAGAAGGTCTGGGCCGAACTTCCGGTTCTGCCAGCCCGCGAACTGGTCCCGCTTGTCCAGGGGTGGGAGGCCGCAGGAGTCGAGGGGGTCTGGGCACCGCAGATCTTCGGCGCGCCCTTTACCGCTCTTGCCGCTGCTGCCGCAGTGACCAGCCGGATCAGGCTGGGGACCGGCATTGCCCTGGCATTTACCCGCAGCCCGCTCGAAACCGCGTGCAGCGCGATCGACCTTGATTACATCAGCGATGGCCGCGCGGTGCTGGGGCTTGGCTCCAGCGCGCAAAGCCAGATCGAAGGCAGCTTCGGCGCGATTTATGGCAAGCCGCTGGCCCATATGCGCGAAGTTGTGGAACAGGTGCGGGCCGTGATCGCAAAGGGGCACACCGGCGAATTGCACAAGCTGGAAGGCGATTATGCAACGCTGGACCTTTCCCACTTTCGCCTCGTCCGGCCCGCGCTCCGGCCATGCATTCCGGTCTATCTGCCCGCCGTGTTCGAAAAGGCGTGCGAGCAGGCCGGTGCGATTGCCGACGGGTTGCTTGGCCACCCGTTGTGGACCGCCGGCTGGCTGCGCGAAAAGGCGATGCCGGGCCTGAAGGCGGGGCTGGACAAGGCCGGGCGGGGACGAGACACCATCGATGTGAACCTGATGCTGTTCACTGTCATCAACGACGATCGGGCAGAAGCGATTGCCGATGCGCGCGCGAACATCGCCTATTACACCCAATCGCCCCAGTATCTGCGTTATTTTACCGAAATCGGCTTCGGTGACGCAGCGCAAGCCATCCAGAAAGCTTTTGCCGCGCAGGATTACGAAGCAATGGCGCGCGCCTGCCCGGACGAAATGGTCGAAGCGATCACCATCGTGGGTTCGGCCGACGAGGTGGCAAACCAGGTTGCAGAGCGCGCCGGGTTCGCGGATTCCATCACACCTGTCGTGCCCCAGTTCGGGATGACACAGGACAAGGCGGCGCAATATCGCCAGCGTATAGCGGAGTTGTTTTATGTCTGACGTGTGGTGGGCAGTGGCCCGTTCCGAAGAAGTCAGCCAGTCGCGGCCGCTCAACGCCGATATCGGGGATCAGCCGGTTGTGCTGTGGCGCGATGCCGAAGGAATCGTGCGAGCGCTGGAAGACCGCTGCCCGCACCGCCGTGCGCCGCTTTCGCTGGGCTGCGTGCTGGGCAACGGAATGATTCAGTGCGGGTATCACGGCTGGACTTTCGATGGCGCGACCGGCCATCTGGAAGATATTCCCAACCTCAAGAGCAAAACCAGATTTCCCCCGATCTACAAGGCCCGCAATTTCGCCGCTGCGGAAAGCGGTGGGTTCGTGCGGGTGTGCCTGGACAGCAAGGCCGCCCCGCCCCTGCCTGCGAACGAAACACTGCCCCTGTCCGGTACCGCGCAGGTCACGCTTGGCCATGAACATTTCATCGCGGCACTGTTCGATGATCCATCGCTGGTCATCGCCATCCGCAGGGTACGCTTCACGCCTTATCTGATGGCCGAACTGGCCGAACAGGACGGTCGGCTGGTACTGGAACGGTCCTGTCAGTGGGCAACGCCGCACTGGCCCGCGCCGTTCAGTTCCGACTTTCCCATTACCCTGCGGATCGCAACCGACCCGGTCAGCGGCGAGAGTGATCTGCTCCTGCGCGACGATGGGTTCAATCCGCTGCTCAGGGCCACGCTCGCCCCCGTCCCTGCCGCAAGAGGGGTTACGCAGATACGCTGGCGGGCGAGACTGGAATCTGGAAGGACGGGAATCAAGGCCAGATCGATGGGATTTGGGCGCGGATCGCCATTTTGCGTGCTGTCGTCGGTCGATGCCGGGGCGCTACGTATCCTCAAACCCTCGGCCTCGATACATGCCGCGGCGCTCAGAGAGGCAATCTCCACTGCCGCGCAGTCAGCTGGCGCGGCCTGAACTTCGGGAAGGAGGCAATCATGCTTGAAACAAGGGATGTTCCACCCGCTGACGACTACGTCGATCCGGTCAGTTCCGACCCCAAGGCGTTTGCCGCCATGGTCAATTCATGGGTTCCGCATGACATTGTGCTGAAGGACGCCTGGTTTCCGCTGGCGCATGGCTTTGCGGCAACGGAAAAGCCGGTGCGCCGCGCGGTCTATTCGCAGCCCTATTTCCTCTGGCGGGAGGGCGATGTGGCGGTCGCGGCGGAATTTCACCCCTCCGACCGCCTGACAAGCGGCAAGAGCGCCTATTCCAACGCCGCGGGCCGTTATCCGGTGATCGAAAAATACGGCTATATCTGGTGCTGGTTCGGCAATCCGGACAATGCTGCACCGGAACATGTGCCAAGCATTCCCTACCTGCCCGAAGAGGGTGGCCTCCCGGTCCACATGCTCGGCACGGTGCGGTTCGATTGCACCGCGCCGCTCAGCCTGGAAAACCTGATCGATCTCACGCACGCCGACTTTCTCCATGCCGATGTCGTGGGAGACGAGAAGATGGACAAGGAAACGGTCGAGGTGTTCCATGACAGCGAGAGCATCACCATGGTCCGCACCTGCGTAAACAAGTCCGTCGCCCCGATCATGAAATGGTTCGGCGGCGTGCGCGCAGACGTGCAGCAGGTGCGGCAGGTAATCCGCATCTATCTGCGCAGCCACGCGGCGATTGCCTATGGCCGCTTCAGCCCCGGCGACAATGTCCAGCTGTTCCATCCCTGTGTGCCCGAAACGCGCGATCGCACACGGTTGGATTACACGATGAACACATCCAACGTGAAGAAGACGAACCCCTTCCGCTACATCATGCCCAAGGCCAGCTACAAGGTTTCGCGACAGGATTCCTCCATGACCAGCCCGCAGAGCCCGCGCTACATGAACCCGGAAAAGCGCAAGGATCTGCATTCCCCACTGGATGAGGCAGGACAGAAATATCGCGTGCTGATGTTGGCACTGGCCGAAAGACAGGCCCGCGGGGACTACGCCTACCGCGATAACGTCAGCGCCGATTGCAGCGAACTCATAGGATACGACGGAACATGACCAAACTGACCAACGCAACCGGGGGTGAACGCCGCTGGTGGGGCGTGATGCCCATTCTTCCCGCCCCCGTCATGGGCGGCATTGCCAAACAGATGGAAGCCGTCGGTTTCGAAGGCTGCTTTTCTCTCCAGATCTACGGCCCGCCGTTCGTCCCGATGGCGGCGGTGGCGGCGATGACCGAACAGCTCAAGGTTGCCACGGGCATTGCCGTTGCCGGCACACGCAGCCCGGTTGAAACAGCCTATGCCGCGATTGAGTGCGACACGATCAGCCAGGGCCGCTTCGTACTGGGTCTTGGCACCTCGCTGCACAGCGCGCTGGAAGGCATCTATGGCGAACCGCATCGCAAGCTGCTCACCCACCTGCGCGAAGTTGTGAAGATCGTCCGCTATGTCAACGCCAACGGCCACAAGGGAATGGAACCGGTCAGCGGCGAATATTACGATCTGCAATGGACCGAAATGATGAAAACCGCGCCGCCGGTGCGGGAAAATATCCCGATCTGGATCGCCTCGCTGAAAGACAAGCTGACCAGCCTGGCGCTGGAAATCGGCGATGGTCTGATCGTCCATGCCTTGTGGACGGTCGATTATACGGCCCAGAAAAAGCCGTTCATTGAGGCGGAACTGGCCAGGTTCGGGCGCAAGCGTGCTGATGTTGAGGTCAACGCCTGGCCCTGGATCGCGATCAATGACGACAAGCAGCAGGCCATAAACGACAGCCGTGCGACCGTGGCCGGTTATGCGGGGTACAAGGAGTATGAAAGCTTCTTCGACGCCATCGGTTTCGGTGATCTGGCCCGCGATTGCCAGCTCGCTGCGGGCGAACACGGCGATGTTTCCGGCGTGATCGGCAAGGTCAGCGACGAGATGGTGGAAGCCTTCGTCAAA
The DNA here is from genome assembly GCA_024236235.1 of Novosphingobium sp. Classification (GTDB taxonomy): domain Bacteria; phylum Pseudomonadota; class Alphaproteobacteria; order Sphingomonadales; family Sphingomonadaceae; genus JACKKV01. Next base: position 84,406 of record JACKKV010000005.1, read on the forward strand.
TGCGGGCCGGTGGACGAAGTGCTGGAGAAGATCGAACCCTTCTGGGATGTGGTCGATTCGCTCTGTCCGATGACACCGTATCGCAATCTGTCAGTCGAACAGCTCACCAGCTATAATGAAGGCATCTACCGGATGGTGGCGGAAGCGAAACGCCGCGGCGGCTAGGCTTCATCGGGTCTTCCTGATGTGCCGCGCCCGCGACGGCGCGCCTGATCCTGGATCCCGGCCAGCAGTTCTTCGCTGATCCGCCAGAGCCGGGCGGCGCCTGCATCGCTCTGCGCGGCAGGGGTCAGGCTGGCCGTCTTGCGTCTGGCGAAATACTGCCCGGTCGCATCCGGCGCACCGCCCCGCGCCAGCCACAGGATCGTGTCCGCGCCCTGTTCGGGCGTCAGCGAGAACGGACGGCTGAGGATATACATCAGTTTGACAACGATATTTCCGTGGCTGTCAAAATTGGTCTGCACCAGCCCCGGATGGACCGCGTTTACGAGGATATTGTCCGGGCCGGTCCGCCGCGCCAGTTCACGCATATGCAGGATATTGGCCAGCTTGGACTGCGTATAGGCATCGCCAGCGCTGAACTTGCGGGTCTGCTGCAGATCATCCCACATCATGTCCTTGATGAACTTGTGAGCGACGGAGGCCGTATTGATGATTTGCGCGCCCCGACCTGCCGCCCTGAGCAGGGGCAAGAGCCGATCGGTGAGCAGAAACGGTGCCAGATGATTGGTAGCGAAACATTGTTCCAGCCCGTCAGCTGTTTCCACCCGCCGGGCAGGCGTGAAGCCGGCGTTGTTCACCAGCAGATCGATCCGGCCGGTCATTTCGCTGACCTTGTCCGCAAACTCTGCCACCCTCGCCATTTCGGAAAGGTCAGCCAGTAGCATCTCCACCTGCGCATCAGGAACGGCAGCGCGAATCTGTGTCAGAGCCGCTTCGGAACGCGCCGGATTGCGACCCTGCGCGATCACCCGCCACCCATCGCGCGCCAGTTCGCGCGCGACGACAAGGCCGATGCCCGAACTTGCGCCGGTAATGACCGCCGTCTTCAAGCCGAGATGCTCCGTCCTGCAATATAACCGGTGACCATCGCCGGGCCGACGTTGCAGCCATGGGCGGGCGATTTGCCCTGCCAGATCGAGTTCGCATCAAGGCCTGCGGCCCACAATCCTGCGATCGGCGTACCATCCTGGTCCAGCACCCGGCATTCAGCGTCGATCCTGACCCCGACGGTTGTCGATCCGTCGCCGGGGAAGATTTCGACCGCGTAATACGGGCCTTCACCGATTGGTCCGAAACAGGCGTTCGGCTTGTGTTTGCGATCGCCGATCTCGATATCGATCCGGGTATCGCCCTTGCCGAACCGGGTGTCCTTGCCCGTCACCGCATCCGTATTGACCTCGGCCACTGTCGCTTCCAGTCCTGCCGGATCGACCCCGATCTGCGCTGCCAGTTCGGCCAGCGTTTCGCCCCGCTTCATGTAGCCACAGACAACCATTTCCTTGATCTTTCCGCCGCCGGGCAGAACCAGGCCCATCCCGTATTTCTTCACGAACTTGTGATTGGCGATGATATGCGCCGGCACCGTTCCGGTGGCGTGCATCGCTTCGACAAAGTGCACGCTGGCTTCGTTGCCGAAACGCTTGCCCGCCTTGTTCACCGCGATACAGCCCGGCTTGGACATGTCCATCAGATGAGCGAAACGTTCGACATAGCCGTCCGCCCGTGTCCTCTTCGAAACCACCGCCCACACCGCATTGGCATGATTTTCCGCCCCCATCGCCGCACCGGAGGCAGTGGCGGCGGCAATCCCGTCGCCAGTGTTTTCGTAAGGCAGGATGGACACATGCTGCTCTGCGAAAGGAATATAGGCCTTGCGCATCGCGGCGTTGGCCGAAAATCCGCCCGCCGCCAGGATCACGCCGCGTGCGGCGGAAATTTCGGCGGGCTTGCCGTCCATCATCGCCCTGATCCCGGTGACTTTCCCGTCCGTGACGACCAGCCCTTCAACCGGCGCGTTTTCGAACAGGTCAACCCCGGCATCCAGCGCCGAGCGCAGCAACCGCCCCGCCAGCGAATTGCCCATGGTCAGGCGCGACCCGCGCCCCAGCTTGCGCTTGTCCAGCACGAAACGGATCGCGATCCTGGCCATGTGCCACAGGGCGCCCGGTGCGGGCAGCCGATCGATGTATTCCAGATCGAACAGATCGATCATCATGCCGCCCGGCGCATTGAACTCTTCGCGCGGTTTGGCAAGACGGTCGAAATTCGTGCCCAGCTTCTTGCCGTCATATTCGGCTGGCGACAGCAAACGGCCATGATCCATCGCCCCCGGCACGTCAGGATACCAGTCACTGGAAGGGGGGGAGAGCAGGAATTGCACTTCGCTGTTATCCGCGAGCCAGTCCACCATTTCGGGGCCATGGTCGATGTAAGCGTCAATCAGCGCCTTTTCCGCGCGATTGCCGACGACACCCAGCGCATAGGCCCGCGCGGTTTCGACATCATCATTCACGCCGGCGGCTTTTGCCTGGGTGCTGCCCGGTATCCAGACGCCCCCACCCGAAATCGCTGTCGTCCCGCCAAAACGGGGTGCCTTTTCCAGCACCGCAACCTTGCATCCCGCCTTTGCCGCAGCCAGCGCGGCCGTAAGGCCGGCAGCACCAGAGCCCATCACCACCACATCATAATTCATTGTGTCACTCCCCCGCGCACATCAAGCTGCGCATAGTCTTGTCATCGATCCCGAGTTGTCCCGCGCAATCGAGCGCATCCCAATACTCGCGCCACCAGACGATCCGGCCGGCGGCATCCAGATCGAACACACCCACGACATGAGTGGTCGTGCGCTGGCCATTGGCAAGCTGGCGCACCGTATCGATACGTTCTGTGAACACCGTGTTGCCGCAGACCGCCAGCTTCAGGGTGTCGCACGCGCACTCGTCATAGAGCCGGTACTGGCGTTCAAGCTCCTCCACGATCGCATCGGCGCCTTCGCGCACCGGCGCAATCGGCACGACGGGCTGATAGCGCGCGTCGTCCGCCAGCATCGCCCGCAACGCCTTCGTGTCCAGCCGGCTGGTATGGAACAGCGCCAGGAAATCGCGCACGGTCTGCTCCGCATTCATCCGTTCAACCCTCCATCGGCCCGAAAAAGGCCGCCACTTTACCAGTGTCAAAATATTCGCGGCCATGGACGATCTGCCCGCCGCGCAGCACGAACAGGTCATGATATTCATTCGCGTAGACGCGATCCCCGAAATGAAATTCGGAACGCAGTTCAGCCGCAACCATGTCGCCTTCGGCCACCATCCGGACGATTTCCACCCTGCGGGGATCGGCCGCCAGCAACATCGAGCGCACGTCGTCAGTGTAGGATTTGCGCGATATATCGCCGCGTCCGACCACCCACCAGCTGCAGTCAGGCGCCTGCAACTGTTCAATCACATCAATATCGCCATCGGCAACCGCGCCAAGAAAGCGGCGCACGATCGCCTTGTTCGCTTCGCTATCGCTCATCAGATGCCCTTCCTGCCGGTCGGGCGGACACTGGCACGCGCATCGCCCGCCGCGCCTTTCCTTGGACAGGTTGCGACCACCCCCCCTCTGCGATGCTGCCCACCGAAGTTCAAAGCACATTTGCGAACGGGGAAAGGACCTGAACGTGGACCCTCAAGCGCCCGCCCAATATCACAACCCGGTGGTGGACCCCAATTGCGTCCCCCGCCCCTATCCGGCACGGACCGATCATTTGCCGACCACCATGGATGGCATCGATGCAGCCTGGCTGAGCCGGATGATGAGTTACAAATACCCCGGCGTCGTCGCCAATTCGATGGAAACGGTGGAACTGCTCAACAGCCACACCACCAAATGGCGGATCAAGGTGGACTGGAACGATGCAGGCATCGCGGCCGGACTGCCCGCACATCTGTGCATGAAGGCCAACTGGTCCGGCGCATTCGATAATGTCGACATTCATGCGCTGGAAGCCCGCTTCTACCATTTCATGGTTCATGAAATGAAAGTGCCGACGGCCAAATGTTATTACGCGGACTGGGATGATGATGGCAGTGCGCACGGCTTCCTCGTGCTGGAAGACCTTGTCCAGCGTGGCGGCAAATTCGGTCACAGCACTGACGACAACGGCGTGCAGATGATCCTCGATACGATCGAAGGACTCGCGAAACTGCATGGTAGCCTGTGGGATAGCGACAAGATCAGCCCTGCCAACGCCCCCTGGCTACAGACGCAAATGGATACGCCCTGCGACAGCGATCAGGTAAGGATCATGTGGCAATGGATCGAGGCCAACCTCAAGGATCCGGCGTTTTGCAGCGTCGCCCCGCAGCATTATCTGGACGATCCGCGCAAGGTGGAGCGCGCTTTCGATCGGCTGGGCGAAATCGACCGGGCCTGGGATGCGCCCTACTGCATCGTCCTGGGCGATTGCCACCAGGGCAATACGTACATCCTGCCTGAAGGCGGCGAACGGCTGTGGCTGGACTGGCAACTGGTACGGCGCGGACGGCCCTGGCGCGATCTGACCTATTTCGTGATCGGTGCACTGACCATCGAGGAACGCCGCCACCATCACAAGGACATGGTGAAACAGTATCGCGAACACCTCATCGCCACCGGGGCCAAGGGCGTTCCCAGCTTTGAAGAGGCGTGGGAACAGACGCGGCTGTTCGTGATGTATGGTCTGCAGGCATGGGTCGCCAATCTGGATGCGTGGGGCCAGAACGGGGTACCGATGAACGAACGCTTTTTCGTGGCTGCCGAAGATTACGGCACCTGGGGATTGTTGGGAGAATAACCATGGGTCTGGTTGAAGGAAAAGTCGCCATCGTTACCGGCGGGGGTGCCAATATCGGCGAGGCCTGCGCAAAGATGCTGGCCTCTCACGGTGCCAGCGTGGCGGTGGCCGACATCAATCTGGAAGGAGCGGAGCGCGTGGCGGCAGAGATCGCCGCTGCCGGCGGAACGGCTGTCGCGCTCAAGGTCGATCTTGGAGACGAGGCCAGCATCGCTGCCATGGTCGCCGCAGTCGTCGAGAAGTTCGGCGCAATCCACATCCTGCACAACAATGCCGCCAACACCGGTGCCGCGCAGATGACGCGCGATGGCGCATTGACGGACATGGAAGCGGAAGTCTGGGACGCTGCTTTCGATATCAATACCCGTGGCACCATGCTGATGACCAAGCATGTGGCGCCGCACATGATCGCTGCTGGCGGTGGTTCCATCATCAACACCAGTTCAGGCGTTTCAATCCTGGGCGATGTGCTGAACCCTGCCTACAGCTCGTCCAAGGCGGCGGTCAACGCACTGACCCGCAACACAGCGGCCCAGTTCGGGCGCGCCAACATCCGCTGCAACGCGATCCTGCCGGGGCTGGTCCTCAGCCCGGTCGCTCGCGCGCAGATGACCGAACATCAACTCGGCATGATCCAGCGCCATGTGCTGCTGCCGCGCGAAAGCGTGCCCGACGATATCGCCGGCGCGGTGCTGTGGCTGGCATCCGATCTGTCATCCTTTGTCACCGGCCAGATCATTTCTGCCGATGGCGGCATCTGCCATCACCAGCCGCACTATGCCGATATGATGGACATGTTCGCCGCGATGCAGGGCTGACGGCGGATGGCTCCGGGCTGATTGCCCGGAGCCGCCGACCGTCCCGACGCACAATCAGATGTGCGGCATGATTTCTTCGGCCACCCAGTGCTGGCGGTCGATCCAGGCTTGTTCATCGGTCAGGCCAGGTGGCAGGGGCACGATGGTTTCGGTGATGCCCAGTTCCTTCAGCCAACCGATCTGATCGAGAATCTTCTGCTTGTCCTGCGTACCGGGCGCGCGCGGATCGTCGAGGATCTCGTGATGCGCGCCGACGTTCAGCATTTCGAGCGCGAAGAAGAAATCCAGCGGCCGCCCGTCATATTCGGGCTGCGATTTGATGAAATCGATACAGTCGGGGAAGGTTTCGGGCGGGGTGCGGAAGGGCGACCAGCCATTGCCGAATTTCGCGACACGCTTCTGCACCGCGGGCGCATCGCCACCGAACCATATCGGCACGCCCCCCTTCTGCACAGGCCTGGGGGCAAAGCCGCAGTTTCGGAAATTCACGAATTCCCCTTCGAACTGCGGGTCATAGCTGGTCCACAGTTCGATCATCGCCGCAACATATTCGTCCGCCATGCGCCCGCGTTTTTCGAACGGCACGCCGAGCATGTCGAATTCTTCCTTGAGCCAGCCGACCCCGAACAGCGCCTCTGCCCGCCCGCCGGTCAGCCAGTCCAGCGTGGACCAGCCCTTGGCCTGCACGATGGGGTTTTGCAGCGGCAGGATCGAAACCGAGGATGACAGGCGCAAGTTGCTCGTCCGGCCGCCGATATAACCGAGTGCGACGACAGTATGGAAATACCAGTCGCCAGACAACGCAACGTGTTCTTTCGGGATGATGAAATGTTCGCCCAGCATGCATTTGTTGAAACCCAACCGGTCCGCCTCGGTCATCAGGCGTCCGACATCGGCACCGTCCAGCCTGTCTTCCCATGGTTGCACCATGGCCGCGACCTTCATGCTTTTGGGTACACCGATATTGAGTTTCATGGAGCGTTCCTCTGTTCCCTCACGGCAAGAATGAGCGGCAAAGCCGTGCCGTGAAACCTTTCTGTCGGCAGGGTGGATCAGATGTCGGTCCGGTCAGCGCCCTTCAGATCAAGAATCTGCCGCGCTTCGTCCGGTGTGGCTACGGACAGGCCCATGCCTTCCACGATCCTGCGGGCGGTCGCCACCTGCTCCGCATTCGTTTCGGCGAGGCGACCGGGTCCGCCCCACAGCGAATCTTCAAGCCCGACCCGGATATTGCCGCCCATGGACGCGGCCATGGCGACAATGCTCATCTGCTTCGCACCAGCCCCCAGAACCGACCATTCATACTGATCGCCGAACAGGCGGTCTGCCGTGCGCTTCATGTGCATCACGTCGTCAGGATGACTGCCGATCCCGCCCAGAATGCCGAAGCAGGTCTGCACGAACAACGGTGCCCTGACCAGGCCGCGATCCAGGAAATGCGCCAGATTGTAGAGATGGCTGGTATCGTAGCATTCGAATTCGAAACGCGTGCCCAGAGGAGTCAGCAATGCGAGCAGCCCCTCAATATCCTTGTAAGTGTTTTTGAACACCAGATCGCGCGAAGCCTCCAGAACCTGCGGCTCCCACGCATGTTTCCAGTCCTTGAAACGGTTAAGCATCGGGAATAACCCGAAACCCATGGTCCCCATGTTGAGGCTGGCAACTTCGGGTTTGAAGCGCGTGGCAGGGCGCAGGCGTTCTTCCAGCGTCATCGAAGGATGGCCACCGGTGGTCAGGTTCATAACCGCACCACATCGCTGCTTGATGACCTTGAGGAAAGGTTCGAACAGATCGGGATCCTGATCCGGCCGGCCATCGATCGGATTGCGCGCATGCAGGTGAATGATGGCTGCACCCGCCTCGGCAGCACCGACTGCTGCTTCGGCGATCTCTTCCGCCGTCACCGGCAAATGCGGTGACATGCTCGGTGTGTGAATCGCGCCCGTTACCGCACAACTGATGATTACCTTGCCCTTGGCCAATGTCTTCTCCGTGGATGATTGAACCCGAAGACAATCTAGCCCGGCAGGCAGCTAAGCAGCCTTTCGCACGGTAGGGGTCAGGACAGTATCCCGTATTGCCTGGCCCGCATCACTGCCTGCGGGCGACGGCGAACGCCCAGCTTGTCGTAGATCTGCTGCATGTACCATTTGACCGTGCCTTCGGTGAGGCCCAGTCGATCGCCGATCTCGCGGTTGCGCAACCCTCCGCTCACCAGAGTGAGAATTTCCACCTCGCGCAGCGACAGCCCGCTGCCAAGGCCGAAGTCATCTTCCTCCACCGCTTCCATCTGCGCGCCGCCCTTGAGCACCGCGACCAGCCGGGCGGCGAATTTCTCGACCGGCGTGTCCAGCACCGGGCCGCTCCCATAGGATTCGACCAGCAGGGCGCCGATCGCTTCGCCTTCATCAATGAACGGGCGGATCCAGCCACCTGGCTCCGCCAGCTCGACCGCTGAGCGGACCGCACGGCGAGCCTCCGACCGGTTCCCGGACAGAATGGCAATCTCCGCCAGCAGCAGTTCGAAAGTGACTGCCGAACGGGTTGCCCCGCGCTTGCGGACGAATTCGAGCCAGCGCTTCGCGATCTTGCGGGAACGGACCAGGCGGAAACGGTGCATTTCCAGTCGCAGCCAGGCAATCGCCATGAACTCGTTCAGCCGGGTCGGGTTGAGCGTGGGCACCGGTTCCCCGTCAATCTTGAGATCGCTCGACCAGAAGACCTGCTCGGCCTGTTCGAGCTGGCCAAGCTTGACCAGCATCCGGACCTGTTCCGAAATCACCAGTGCCCGCAGCCTGTCCAGCCCGCACTCGATAGCCACGAGATGCGCTTCCTCCAGGCCGGACAACGCGCTGGGATAATCCCCTTCCGCAGCCGCCAGCCGTGCGCGCACCAGATAGCCCGACGCCAGCTGATCCACGAAACCCCATTGCCGGATCGACGGCAGATAGCGTTCGACCAGCCGCCCTGCTTCCTCAAGTTCCCCGCATTCATAGCAGATTTCGGCCAGCGGCAGCGCAGGCAGGGCGGCCAGACCGGAAACCTGCCAGTCCATTTCAGCCGCAATCGTCTGGGCTTCGTGCAGAAACTGGCGCGCCATGTTTGTTTTGCCCTGCGCGACCAGTGTGGGCGCAACCGAAGATTTGAGCGCGATCGACGCGAAATCGGAACCGGGACGGCCCAGAGCCTTGCGCAGTTCGGCTTCCAGCCGCAGCATGTCGTGGAAATGATAGAGTTCGCGGCGGGCCGAAAGCAACTGGGCGAGCACGGTGCAGCTCAGATACGGGTGATCGTCACCCATGTCTTCCAGCAGCGGTTCGGATTCCCGTTCGACGTAAGTCATATTGTCGCGCGCCGCTTCCAGCATGATACGGCGGTGGCGCGCGCGCAAATGCATCTGACGTGCGGAATATTCGTCCAGCTCGCCCTTTTCCGCCATGTCCGCGATGGCGGCTTCCGCGGCTTCGATAAGGTCTTGCGATGATTTGAAGGCCAGCCGCCGACTGCGCCGCCACGACATCGCCAGCAGCACCGACGGGCGGCTCTGGAGCAGTTCCCAGGATATGCCGTTGGCCAGATCGTCAAACCGGTACAACAAGCCCCCGTAGATCAGGGGATCGGCCAAACGTTCCAGCTGGTCCGCCAGAAATTCCTTATCCCCGCTCTCGACCGCATGATCCAGCGCGAGCTCGAGCTGGCCAATGTCACCGTAATAGGTGCTGGCCCGGCGATGCAGCGTCGCGGCGCGATCGGGCGCACGCTTCATCAACCGCCCGAACACCATTTCGCGAAACAGCGTATAATAGCGATAGCGGTTCAGTTCCCGATCAACTTCAGCCAGGAACAGCCCGCGCTCGAAGACTTCTTCGAGCATCGCGCGCGCATCTTCAGCATTGACCACTGCAGCGCAGGCCGAAGGCGTGAGTTCGCCAAGAATGGAAGTGTCAATGATGAAATCGCGGATGGCTTGCGGCAAGCCTTCGACGACCTCTTCATGGAAATAGCTGGCGAATTCGTGGCGCAATCCTGTGGCTCCGCCGTCAGGGGGATAGCCTTCGGCCATGTCGCGCAGCCATGCGCCAGCCGCCAGCACCAGACCGGCGGCCCAGCCCTGAGTATCCGCGACGATGCGCTGGACATCCGCAGCCGGCACAGCGCCCCCCGCGATCTGCTGGATCAGTTGGGTGGATTCATCCGTGTCGAAGCACAGATGCCGCACCCGTACCTCCAGCAGGTGACCGAGCGAACGCAGTCGCGCGAGATTGATGCCGCACTCTCCGCGCGAAGCGATAACCGTTGTCATCGCGTCGCGCGCGCTCGCGATAAGCTGGCCGATAAGCTGGTGAGTTTCAGGCGACAGCAACTGCGCGTCGTCGACAAACAGGACCGGGCGCGGCCCGCGACCGGTCACAAATTCGGCCAGCCAGTCGCGCCAGTCGCCCGTCAGGCGACCACCGGGAATCGTGTAGCCGGCTGCCAGCAGCGCCTGTTCCAGTGACCCCAGAAAGCTCTCCAGCGTGTCGACGCCCGCGCGCGCCGCCACCCAGAGAATGGGCCGCCCTTCGGCCGAAAGCCGTTCGGCCCAGCGCAGCATCGCCGTGGTTTTCCCGAACCCGGCCGGGCTGCTGACCGTGACCACGCGCGACGCGGACACAGCGCGCGATAGATCTTCGATCGTCTCGCGGAGGATGTATGCATGCGCGGCGCGCGGCGGCACAATCGTGGTGGGAACTACGCCCATATCAGCCAAACTCTACCCATGATACTGGCGGCGGATTATTGCGCCCGCCTTGCAAGACAGCATTATCCAACAGGAATCTTTGCAGCGCAAGCATGATATCCTATCGGCAGATAGGTGGCTGCGACAGGCTGTCGGGCCAACGGCTCGAAGGAAGCCGCGCGGTCGCGAATGACGGCCGTGGTAAAGAGGAAAGTCTGACTTGGATTTCGAGCTGCCCGAAGAACATCGTGCCTTCCGGAGCGCTTACAGCCACGACACCTGGCCTCCCCGCTCCTTCTAGGATCAAGGAAACAACCCATGAAAGCCCTTTTGCTCGAAACCACTGACGGCCCCGAAGCGGTCCGGGTCGCCGATGTCGCAACGCCCGAACCCCAGGCGGGCGAAGTGCGCGTGGCGATCAAGGCAGCGTCAATCAATCACCGCGAAATGTGGATCGCGCGCGGACTCTATCCCGGCATGGTCATGCCCTGCACCATGGGCTGTGACGGTGCGGGCGTGATCGACAGTCTGGGCGATGGCGTCAGCGGCGTGGCCGTGGGCGATGAAGTCGTGATCTATCCGGGCCGGGACTGGGGCGCAAACCGCCATGCGCCGCAGGCCGCATTCGGCCTGCTGGGCATGCCCCATGCGGGCACGATCGCCGAGTATATCTGCGTTCCCGCAGAAAATGTGGTGCCCAAGCCCAGGGGCATGAGCTGGGAAGAAGCCGCAGCCACTGTCCTTACAGGCCTTACCGCCTGGCGCGCGCTGATGTTCAAGGGGCAGCTCCAGCCGGGTGAAACGCTGCTGATCAGCGGCGTGGGGGGCGGTGTCGCCACATTCGGCCTTGCCTTTGCGGTCGCGCATGGCGCGAAAGTCTACGTCACCGGCGAAAACCAGGATGTGCTTGACCGGGCGATGGAAATGGGCGCGCTGGGCGGGCTGCTTTATACCGATCCCGAATGGCGCAAACAGGTCGGCAAGTTGACCGGCGGTATCGATGTCGTGCTGGATGGGGCGCCTGCGCCCAGCTATGCCAACTATGTGCGGGCCATCAATCCGGGCGCGCGCATCGTGATCTATGGTTCGACCGCCGGGGACAAGTTTGAAGTGACTGCGACCGGCATCTTCCTCAAGAGCGCCAGCATTGTCGGCAGTCAGGTAGGCGATCCGCAGGACTTCCGCGACATGCTGGCCTTCGTCGAAAAACACGGCATCAGGCCGGTGATCGAAAAGACCTTCCCGCTGGCCGATGCACGCGAGGCGCTGCTCTATCTCGAACAGCAACACAAGTTCGGCAAGGTGGTGGTCAGCGTATGAGCGGCCTGTTCGACCTGTCCGGCAAGTTCGCGCTGGTCACCGGCGGCGCGCAAGGCCTGGGCCGGATGATCGCCGAAGGGTTGCTGGATGCCGGCGCGACGGTGGCTGTCACATCGCGCAAAGCCGATATTTGCGAAGCTGCGGCGGCGGAAATGTCGTCGCGTGGCCGCTGCATTCCGCTGCCCTGCGACCTGTCCTCTCCCGAAGCGGCGGTCGATCTGGCCGCCCGTGTGCGCGAAGCCTCTGGCGGCAGGGTCCATGTGATCGTCAACAACGCAGGCAAGACCTGGGGCGGTCCGGTGGACAGTTTTCCGGACAAGGCCTGGCCGGGCGTCATGATGGTCAACCTGCAGGCGCCGTTCACCCTGATTCGCGAACTTCTGCCCGAACTGGATGCCGCCGCCAGCGCCGACGATCCGGCCCGCGTCATCAATATCGGGTCGATCGCGGGCAAGACGACCGAGCGACTGAGCGCGTATTCCTATTCGGCGAGCAAGGCCGCGATCCACATGCTCAGCCGCGACCTGGCTGGCGATCTGGCCAGCCGGAACATCAACGTCAACGCAGTCCTGCCAGGGTTCTTCCCGACCAGAATGACGGCGCACATGCGTGATGATGACGCGGTTGATCCCAAGCTGCTGGCGCATATTCCAATGCGGCGGCTTGGCCGGGCGGAAGAGATCGCAGGAACCATCGTCTTCCTGTCATCTGCCGCCGGCGCATACATCACAGGCGCGGAAATCCCGGTGGATGGCGGTGTCGTCGGCTGCGGATGATCGAGGCTGGATGAAGTATACCTATCCTCGGAAAGGACACTTATCCCGCCATGTTGCCAGTCGGGCAATGATGCGCCGCATACCCATGGCCGATGGAGAGGGCTGAGTTGCAAGGTTTGAGTGAAGATCCGGCCCGGATGCGGATCAGCGTGAGCCCGCTGGCTGACATGCTGCTGAAATCCTGGGATCAGTTTCCGGACAAGGAAGCCGTCGTCTTTCCGACTGGGCGGCGTACTTATGATGACATCGCCCGCGGGGTAATTCACCGCGCGCGGGGCCTGATGGGGCTGGGAATCGGGCCGGGCGATCATGTCGGCATCCTGCTGCCGTCCGGCACCGAATTCATCGAGACCCTGTTCGCCGTTTCCATGATCGGCGGCGTTTCCGTGCTGATGAATGCGCGCTACCGCTCGCCCGAAGTACGCTATGTGGTGGAAAACGCCGATCTCGCGGCGGTCGTCACGAACAGCGACGCCGATGAATTCGTCGATTTCGTTGCCCGGCTGACCGAGGCATTCCCGCCACTTGCGCAATGCGGCGATCCGCTCGACCTTGCGCTGGCAGACGCGCCCCTGCTGCGCAGGCTGATTTTGCACGGCGGGAAACAAGCCCCCGGTTTCATTGACCAGTCCGGTTTCGAGCAGGCAGCAGAACGCTGCAGTGAAGCGGACGTTCACGAAGCGCGGCTGGCGGTGCGGCTGCGCGATACCTGCATGATCCTGTATACCTCGGGCACCTCCGCAAACCCCAAGGGCTGCCTGCTCAGCAACGAAGCGATCTGTCGCGAAGCCAGCAATCTGGCGCGCAACCGCTGGGCCTTCAAGCCGGACGAGCGTGTCTGGTCGCCGATGCCACTGTTCCATATTGCAGCGATGCTGGCCATGCTGGGGGCAATCGAGGTCGGCGGTACCTTCATCGGCCAGCCGCATTTCGACCCGGGCGAAAGCCTGCGCCAGATCGAAGCGGAACAGGCGACCATGGTGTTCCTGCCCTTCGTGACCTTCCACCAGGCGATGATCGCACATCCTGATTGGGACAAGGCCGATCTTTCGAGCGTGCGCCTGATGAACAGCTGCTTCAGCCAGATGCCCGCATCGGTTGGCGATGCCTATCGGGCCAAGATGCCCAACGCGCTGCAAGTCGGCACCTTTGGCATGTCCGAAGCCAGCGGCATCGTGGCCACCGGCGGCTATGACATGGACCCCGAACTGGGTTTTCAGGCATTGGGCTATCCGCTGAAAGGCGTAGCGGTCCGCATTGTGTCGCCCGAAACAGGCGAGGATGCAGGCGTTGGCGAACGCGGCGAAGTCTGGTTTCGTGGTTACAACATGCTGGATGGCTATCATCGCGATCCGGTGAAGACTGCCGAAGCAATCGACAGCGACGGCTGGTATCACAGCGGCGATATCGGTTCGCTCGATGAAAACGGACACATGCGCTTCCACGGGCGCTTCAAGGACATGCTCAAGGTCGGCGGGGAAAATGTCGCCGCGGCGGAAGTCGAAGCGGTGCTCGATTCGCATGAGGGGGTAGAGCTGGCGCAAGTCATCGGCATCCCCGATGCAAAGCTGGAAGAAGTACCCGCGGCTTATGTCAAGCTCAGCAACGGTGCGGTTTCGGAAGCGGAACTGATCGCCTATACCCGCGAACGCATGGCCTCCTTCAAGGTTCCCCGGCATGTGCGCTTTATTGACGAATGGCCGATGTCGGCATCGAAAATCCAGAAGTTCAAGCTTCGCCAGCAATTGATGGCCGAACTGGGCCTGAACGATTGAGGGGGCCGCGATGCGCGTGATCATAACCGGAGCGGCCAGCGGCATCGGCCGGGCGACGGCAGAGTTGCTGGCGGCGCGCGATGGCGCGCACAGATTGTTGCTGAGCGATCGTGACGCTGACGGGCTGGCTGCCGTGGCCGATGCGATCGGCGACGCCGCCGCAACCTGCGTGGCCGATCTGTCCGATCCGGACTGCGGCGATGCGATCGTGGCGGCCGCGCTGGCGCATATGGGTGGCATTGACGGGGTCGTCAGCAACGCCGGGATCATTTCCGGCGCGCCGCTGGTGGAACAGACTATAGACCAGTTCGAGCGCGTCTATGCGATCAACACCCGCGCGACCTGGTTGCTTGCCAAGGCCGCGCATCCGTATCTGGCCGCCAGCAAGGGAGCCTTCGTGGCGACGGCATCGATGTCGGGCACGCAGCCTACGCCGGGCCTTGGCTTCTATTCGTCCAGCAAGGCGGCGCTCATCATGCTGATCCGCCAGCTCTCGCTGGAATGGGGGCCTGACGGAATTCGCTGCAACACGGTTTCGCCCGGCCCCACTTACACGCCGATGACCAAAGCGGGGTATGACGATGCGGAGCGCCGTGCCCAACGCGAATCCATGATCCCTCTCCAGAAGCTCGGCATGGCGGAGGACGTCGCAAATGCGATCCTGTTCCTGCTGGGTAATGAAGCGGGCCATATCAGCGGCATCGACATTCTGGTCGATGGCGCAATGAGCAACAATCTGATGCCCGCAACGGGCGGCGGCACCGGCCAGAAGGCCAGCCGATAGCTTTCACATATCCGGAGATTCCAAATGCGCCTTGCACGAGTAACCAAAGACGGGAAAACCGGCCTTGCCGCCAAGTCGGGAGACAAGGTTACGATCGCCTATGGCGAGGATGTCGCCGATCTCGATAGCCATATTGCCGCCGGGACGCTGGCGAAAGCCGGGGCAAAAGCGGCCGCTGGCGAAAGCGTGGACGAAGCATCGCTCACCTTCCTGCCGCCCGTACGCAGACCATCGAAGATCATCTGCATGGGCCTCAATTACCGCGACCATGCCGAAGAGGCGGGCCTCGGCATCCCTGAATTTCCGGTGCTGTTCGCCCGCTTTCCCTCCAGCCTGATCGGCCACGGCGCGCCGATTATTCTGCCAAAGGTTTCCGAACAGCTTGACTGGGAAGCGGAACTTGTGGCCGTGCTGTCCAGGGGCGGGAAGAACATCGCACAAGCTGATGCGCTCAGCCATGTCGCCGGATACTCCGTATTCAACGATGCTTCGATCCGTGACTATCAGCTGCGCACTCCGCAGTGGACGGCGGGCAAGAATTTCGACGATACCGGCGCGTTCGGCCCCTGGCTGGTCACGCCGGACGAAGTGCCTGCCGGTGCCTCGGGCCTCAAGATCGAGTGCCGCCTCAACGGCCAGGTGATGCAGAGTTCGAACACCGGCAACCTCATTTTCGACGTGGCGAACACCATCGCCCTGCTCTCCAGCTTCATGACGCTGGAAGCGGGCGACGTGCTGGTGATGGGCACGCCGGGCGGCGTGGGCGTGGTGCGCGATCCGCAAGTGTGGATGAAGGCGGGCGATGTTTGCGAAGTGGAAATCGAAGGCATCGGCCTGCTCAGCAACCCGATCGTCGCGGAATGATGCTGCCTGAACCTTCGTCAGGCAAGATAATCGGATTGTCAGGAGTAATGTGATGAAGCGCCCGAACGTCCTCGCCGTTCATTCGATCGATCATTTCGCGCTGGAAGTGCCCGATCTGGACGAAGCACGCCGATTTTTCACCACCTTCGGGCTGGACGTGCGCGACGAGGCGGGCGGGCTGGCGCTTTACACCTTCGGTCATCCCCACTGCTGGGGTCGGCTGTTCAGGGCCGGGGCCAAGCGCCTGCATTTCATCAGCTTCGGCATTTTTGCAGAAGATGAAGCGGCCTTTTCCGATCACCTCGATGCCTGCGGGGTGAGGCGCATCGCGCCGCCTGCCGGCGCCAGCACCGACGGCATCTGGTTCGAAGGTTTCGACGGGCTGCCGCTCAATATCCGCATCGCCGAAAAAGCGACCCCGGACGAAAAAAGCAGCTTTGCCGCCACGACGGCCGCTCCGGGCGAAACCGGCGCGGTGTTCAATTCATCCGCACCGCAGACCAGGCCGCGCCGCATGTCGCATTTCGCGATTTTCGCGACTGACGTGATCGCGGCGACAGCATGGTATGAAAAGGTGCTGGGCCTCCGGCTGGCGGATGGCAGCGGCCCGGTCGTCGCCTTTCTGCATGGCGCACACGGCAGCGATCACCACTTGCTCGCACTTGTGGCCTCTTCGCATCGCGGGCTGCATCATTCGAGCTGGGATGTCGGCTCCGTTCAGGAAATCGGTCTTGGCTCCGCCCAGATGATGCGCGCAGGCTATACCAAAGGCTGGGGCGTTGGCCGCCATGTGCTGGGTGCCAACTACTTCTATTACGCGACCGACCCCTGGGGCAGCCATGCGGAATATTCCGCAGACATCGATTTCATTCCGGCAGACTGCAACTGGCCGGCCAACCCCAATCACGCGCCTGAAGACAGTTTCTATCTCTGGGGTCCGGACGTGCCGGAAGGCTTTGTCGACAATACCGAACCGGCGGGGAACTGAACAATGGCTACATTTGTCCTGATGCATGGCGGCGGCATGGGCGGCTGGACCTGGAAATTCATGCGCGAGATACTGGAAGCCTCGGGCCACAAGGTCTTCACCCCCACGTTCACCGGCTTTGGAGAACGCGAGCATCTGATCGGGCGCGATATCGGCAATGCCACGCATGTGCGCGATATCGTCAACGTCCTTAGATACGAAGATCTGTCCGATGTCGTCCTGGTGGCGCATTCCTACGCGGGCACAGTCGCGCCGGGCATTCTGGCCGAAGCGGGCGAGCGCATCCGCCGGGTCATCTATCTCGATGCGATCATACCCAGGGCGGGCGAGAGAATCGCGTCGATGCTGGGTTTCGCCACCGAAGAGGAAGCGGCCGGGCTCGACGCCATGCTGGACGCAGGCGAAGGCCCGATCGGATCGGGGGTGCATGAACAACAGCGCGCGATGGCCAGGGAACATCCCCACATGATGGACCGGGAGCGCGAGAAATGGCTGCTCGATCACCTGTCCGATCAGCCGATGCGCGCCACCAGTTGCGTCATCCCCGTGGGTGCGGAGAGCATCATTCATCCGGTGGACTATATCGCTGCCAAACACACGATCATGGGCATGATGCATGACCGCGCCCGTGACCTGGGCTGGACGATGCACGAGCATCCGGGCGATCACGCCTTCAACGTCGGCGATCCCGAAGGGGTGACGAAGATGATCCTGGAGATTGTGGGCTGATGGACACCGCAAACCTCTTTTCCGTGAAGGGCCGTGTCGCCCTCGTCACCGGGGGCAGCGCGGGAATCGGGCGGATGATCGCCACCGGCCTCGCCGCGGCAGGAGCGCGGGTCTATATCTGCGCCCGCAACGCCGAGAAAGTTAATGCCGCCGCCGCCGCGATGGAAGGCGATGTCATCGGCCTGGCCGCCGATCTTTCCACCGTGGCCGGGATCGAGGCGCTGGCCGCAGAGATTGGCGGACGCGAAAGCGCCCTGCACATTCTCGTCAACAATGCCGGCACGCTGTCGGATGCCCCGATTGACAGCTTCAGCGAAGCGGAGTGGGACAGCGTACTGGACCTCAATCTCAAGTCACCCTTCTTCCTGTTGCAAAAACTGCTGCCGCAGTTGCGCGCAGGGGCAACGCCGCAGCGCCCGGCAACCGTGATCAATATCGGTTCGGTCGGAGCGCTCAAGATCGGCCCGCGCGAGGTCTACAGCTATCAGGCATCCAAGGGCGCCATTCACTGGCTGACCCGGTCGCTGGCGAAGAATCTAGCCAGGGACAATCTCACCGTCAATGCCATTGCGCCCGGCTTCTTCGAAAGCGACATGACCGTAATCACGGACGATGCGATGCGCAAGATGGTGGAATCGATGGTTCCGCGCGGGCGCACCGGCCTGGCGGAAGATGTGGCCGGGGCCGCGATCTATCTCGCCTCCCCCGCCGGGTCCTATGTCACCGGGTCCGTCATCCCGGTGGAAGGCGGGCTGTCAATCTGACCCTGTCCGCGGACAGGTTGAGAGGGCGATAAAAGATTCCAGGGTGCTGTGATGGATTTTGAACTTTCAGAAGAACAGACCGCCTTCCGCGACGTCGTGCGTCGCTGGGTGGATGCCGAATTGCCCAAGGATCTCATGCGCAGGCTTGAGGCTGATGAGGAAAACTATCCCTATGAAATCTGGGACAAGCTGAAGGAACAGGGTTTCTTCGGTATTGGTATCCCCGAAGAATATGGCGGGCTTGGCGGCGATGTCGTCATGCAGATGATCTTCGCGCGCGAAATGGCGCGCACGGCGGGCGGCCTGCTGTGGGTATGGGGCCTGACCTCCTTCGGCGGAGCAAAGATGATCTCGGTCTCCGGCACTGAGGAACAGAAGCAACGCTGGCTGCCCGACATGGCGGCGGGCAACCTGCGCGTATCGCTTTCCATGACCGAACCCGATGGCGGCACGGACGTGCTGGGCGCGATGAAGACCTTTGCCGACAGGGTGGATGGCGGCTGGAAGCTCAACGGCGCCAAGATGTGGACGACTGGCGCCAAGGCGGCCGATCGCCTGCTGGTTCTCGCCCGCTCCGATCGCAATGCCGAAAAGAAGCACCACGGCCTGATCGCACTGTTTGTCGACGCGAAATCGCCCGGCATCACCGCCAGCCTGCTGCCCAAGCTCGGCATGCGCGCCATGGGCAGCTGCGAAGTCCATTATGAAGATGTCTTCGTGCCTGACAGCGATGTGCTGGGCGATCCGGGCAAGGCTTGGGGCGCGATGCTGCCCAGCCTTAACAACGAACGCATCATGGTCGGTGCACAGTGCCTCGGCGCCATTGATGGCGTACTGGAAGACGCGCTGGAATACATGATGCAGCGCAAGGCCTTTGGCGGCGTGATCGGTCGCTTTCAGGTGTTGCAGCATTATGTGGCCGATATCGCCACATCGCAGAAGCTGGTTGAGCTGCTGCTCTACAATGTCGCCTGGATGCAGGCCAAGGGGCTGCCCTGCGGTAACGAGGCGAACATGCTGAAGATGGTTGCCACGGAATCCGCGGTGAAGGCGGCGGACATGGGCATCCAGATCATGGGCGGGATGGGTTATTCGGCCGAAACGGACATGCAGCGTTACTGGCGCGATCACCGCATCCTGCGCATGACGCCCATTTCCAACGAAATGGTGCGCAATACGATCGCCGAAAACCTCGGCCTGCCACGCTCGTTCTGACAAGGTAATGGCAATGGACGACCTGCCCCCCGCCCCCGATGTTGCCGGCACCTCGCTTGACGGCACGAAGACCTTCACCATCACGGCGGAAGAAAATGCCGCTCTATGCCGCTCGACCGGGGTCGAACCGGCAGCGGATGGCAGCGCGCACCCCATCTATTACTACATCGCCACGCAGGTCGCGATGGGCAAGACCGTGGCGGGCGTGTGCGAAACCTGCGAATTCGATGTCGACGACGGCCCGATGATGGGATCGTCCGGAGTGAAGTTTTCCGGCCAGCTGATGGTGGGCGAAAGCTATAAGGTGACGGGCGAGATTCTAAGCCTGGTCCGCAAGAAAAGCCGCAAACTTGGCGTGATGGACGTGCTGACCTACCGCCTGCGCCTGCATCCTGCCGCCGGGGGTGATGCAGTGGCAGAAACGGATAACGTGTGGGTGCTTCCCCGCAAGGAGCTGGCGGCATGAGCGTTTCAGTGGGTCAGGCCCTTCCCCCGTTCGCCATCGAAAGCGTCAGCCCCGACGCGATGCGCGACTGGTCGACCTTCCTGGCCGACCCCAACCCGATCCACCTGGATGTTGCAGTGGTCAAGGCCAAGGGCCTGGGAGACCGGCGCATCAACCAGGGGCCGATCAACGTCGCCTATATGATGAACATGCTGATGCAGGCCTTCCCCGGCTGCCGGATCGAGGCGATGGATTCGCGTTTCCTCGACAATGTCTATGAAGGCGACAAGGTCACCGCATCGGGCAAAGTCACGGCGGTCGATGGCAACCGCGTGACCTGCGAATTCACGCTGGACGTGGCGGGGCGCGGAACCGTCAACGCCGGCACGGCAACAATTTCGGTCTGAACAGACCGCATCACAATCGACAGGAGAAAAGAAATGCCCAGCAGCCCCTTTGCCCATGTTTGCATGGTCGTGCGCGATCTCGATACCGCGATCGAAGACTGGACCAAGATCCTGCGCGTGCTTGATCCCGGCCAGCTTGAACAACGCATCGTGAAGTATGACGAATTCTCCAGCGGCGATGATGCCGGCATGAAATGGGCCACCTTCGTCAATGATCATGGCACAGAGATTCAGTTTATCCAGCCCGCCCCCGGCACCCCCATGGGCAAGCGGCTGGACAAGGTGGGTGAACATGTCCACCACCTGTGCTTCACCACTGACGATGTTGAAGGCGCAATGGCCAGAATGAAGGCGGAAGGCCTCCATCTTCCGGGTGACGGCCAGACCTTCAACGATCCGGACATGACCTGGCAGAAGTGGAGCTGGGTCGGCCCCAAGAGCACGCACGGTTGCCTGATCGAGGTCGCTTCGCATTACGAAAGCAGGAATGACGGCAGGTGGCACCACGCGCCGGGCAAGTTCGAATACCGGGGTCCGGGCGAACACCCCAGCCACGCGGAAACCGTTCCGATCTCGGCATAACGGCCCCGATGCATTGCTGAGACGTTTCAAAGGGGACGGGCTTGAACTTGCCGGGGAAGCCTATGGCGATCCGGCGGCTCCGCCCGTCCTTTTCTTTCACGGCGGCGGCCAGAGCCGGAACGCCTGGCGCGGTTCGGCCAGGACCGTTGCCGAGGCCGGCTATTACGGCGTTACCTTCGATCTGCGCGGCCATGGAGACAGCGGCTGGGCGGCGGACGGCGACTATCTGCTTGATGCCTTCGGACGCGACATTGAACTCCTGCTCTATCAGTTCGACCGTCCGGTAACGCTGGTCGGTGCCTCGCGCGGGGGGCAGGCCGTGCTGGTCGGCGGATCGCGCCACCCGGAGCGGGTGCGGCTGATTATGCTGGCAGACGTGGCACCGATGATCCGCAACGACGGGATTGACGGCATTCGCGCGTTCTTTGCGCAGAGCGAGACCGGCTTTCCGACGCTGGATGCAGCCGCCGATACATTGTCCCGCCACCTTGGCCAGCCGCGCCTGCGCGATGCCGCCCGGCTCGCACGATCCATGCGACAGGATAAGGATGGCCGCTGGCACTGGCGCTGGGATCCGGCGACCGGACGCCAGGAATTCCTTCACCCGCCGAGCGAGGGCGAAGCGCTGCTGGACGCCGCGGCGCGGGTCAAATCGCCGGTGGTGCTGGTGCGGGCCGAACTCAGCCACCTACTGACCGATGAAGGCGTGGCAGAATTCCAGCGGCTGGCCCCGCAACTGGAGGTGGTGATCGCACGCGGTGTGGGGCATATGTTCACGGCTGACAGGAATGACGGTTTCGCGGCAGAGCTGCTCGACCGCCTCGACCAGATCGCTGAGGGAACACTGTGATGACCACCAAATCCGCAGCTTTCGTTGTCGGTGCAACGGGCGGACTGGGCCGGGCCTGCGCATTGGCCCTTGCGCGTGAATGGGACGCGATTGCGCTCGGCTATCGCAGCAGCAGCGCCCGGGCCGATGCGCTGGCCGCGCAATTGCCCGCGACCTGCGAAAGCCTGCCCGTCCACTGCGACCTCAACGATGCCACATCGGTGAATACCGCCATCACGACCACGAAGGATCGTTTTGGCGCAATCGGCACCGTCGTCTTTGCCTCAGGCGTCGCCATCGGCCAGCCCTTCGTCAGCCGGATCACCGAGGAGGAATGGCGCGAAGTCATCGAAGCCGAAGTGATCGGGCTGACTCGTGTCGTTTCTACCACTTTGCCAGTTTTCCGCGAACAGGGTGGCGGCAATTTCGTGATCGTCGTCTCGGTCGCCAATTATGCCTATCCTCCGGGCGATGCCTTGTCGTCAGTGCCCAAGGCTGCGATGGAATCGCTCGGCCGGGCCATCGCGAAGGAAGAAGGCCGCTTCGGCATCCGGGCCAACATGGTAGCGCCCGGAATCATCGACGCCGGGCTTGGCAGCGCTTTCCTGAAAGAACTCTACACCCCCGAAGTCTGGGAGATGCAGCGCAAGCGCATTGCCCTGCAACGGTTCGGCGATGGCGAAGATATTGGCGATGCGGTCGCCTTCCTGGCGTCGCCGCGAGCCGCCTATATCACGGGCCAGACGATCATCGTTGACGGGGGCTTCAGCCTCTGATCGCCCGACGCAAGCAAAAGGATCTTACCGATGGAAGCAACGATCCGTTCTATTTACGCGCTCTGGAACGCGGCAGACCGCGAAGGAGTGCTCAATGCTTTCCGTGCGCTCGGCCCGCAGGGATTCACCATTGAATACGTTGGCAGTGCACCACTCGACGGCAAGGTAGCGGTTGACGACATGTGGGATCAGTATGCCGGCAGTTGCACCACGGATGTCGTCGAACTGCTGGTCAACGGAACCGAAGCCGCCGCGTTGATCCACAACAAGCTGCAGACTGAAGACGGTGTGGTGACGATCCCCAGTATCGAGACGTACAAGGTCGCCGATGGCGTGCTGGAGGTCCGTTACTTCCACAAGGCTGCCTGACAGAAAAAGGGGAAGGCGCAATGCGTCTTCCCCTTTCTTCCTGAGAGAGCGCAGGAAAACCTATTTGTAAGGATCGACCGGCTGCGGCGCTTCGATCACTTCAAGGTCGATCAGCATCGAAAGCACGTCAGAGATCGAGTAAATGTGCACGATCTTGTCGCCATCGAACTTGATCCAGCTGAACCACAGCACGTCCAGCTGATTGCCGGTGGGCTGCACGCCCATGTAAGGGCCGCCAGTGTGCTTGCCATGGTGGTGGCACAGAACGCAGATTTCGTCGTCGCCCCGGCCCCAGGCCTTGAGTGTGCGGTAGAGCGAGGGCGGGAAAGTGGTGAACAGCGCGCGCGGCGAGGTGTTCCATTCCTCGAACGTACCCAGATCGGGCCGGTTCGGGTTGTCATAGGTCATCTTTTCGATGTCCATGAACTCATCGAACCCAGACCAGTCGCCGACATTCAGCTTGTCATGCAGGTTCATCCACTGATTGACCATGAAGGTCTGCCGTTCGGTCAGCCCGTCGCAGATTTCCGCGCGTTTTGCGGGCGAAAGTTTGAAATCTTCCAGGGTAAAGGGGGGCAGGCGTCCGGCCATGAATAATCTCCAGAGTTAGGGCCGACGAAGCGCGGCGAGAAAAATTTTCGATCGCCTGTCAGCGATCCTGTGCACGGCGCTTCTCCTGCCTCGCGAACGTCCTGCAACCTACCATTGGGAAGGCCTTCGTTCCGTTTCGCGTGATAGTTGTTGCATGGAAAAACCGGGTGAGGACAGGCTGGACCATGGCGCTTTCAATACAGGAAATGTCGGACCGCTTCGAGATTCAGGATCTGCTGGTCGGCTATTGCTATGCGGTCGATGACAAGGACTTCGACGCGCTGGATGACTTTTTTACCGCAGACGCGGTCATCGATTACAGCGAGATGGTGGGCATCAAGGGCTCACTACCTGAAATCAAGGCCTTTCTGCGTGATGCGCTTGGCCCGGTTCCGACGGTGCAGCACGCCGTCATGACCACCCAGTACAGGATCAAGGGCGACCAGGCGGAAACCCGCACCGTCTGCCACAATCCGATGGTCGTTCCGGGTGACGATGGCGAACCGCAGGCGATCTTTTTCGGCCTGTGGTACATTCACACTTTCCGCCGGACGCCTGATGGCTGGCGCATCGCCAGCCTGCGTGAAAAGAAGTGCTACAGTCACAATCTGCCTGACCACATCAAGGCGCAGACGGCATGAGCGCTCAGGATGCAGCCGCGCGGGCAATGGGCGCGCCCGTCAATCCGTGGATGATGGAAACCGGCAGCTTCTGGATCTGGGGTGTACTGGTCATTCTGACGATTGTCTGGACCTTGAAGGACAGGCGCCTGCCGCTGTTCGGTCTGATGCTGATCGCCGCAACCAGTGGATTCTGGCAGGAATTTTTTGGCGACTGGGGTGCCTATGTCGCCTGGAACCCGTCCTTCGCCCGCCTGCCGCTGTGGGGGGAGATGGCCTTTACGACGCCCGTCAAGCCGCTGTTCATCCCGTTCAGCTGGGGCTGGTGGTTTGCCCTATCGATCCCCTTGCTGGTTGCGCTGGTGCGCTGGTTTCATCGCAGGTTGCCCGCGATGCGGATCGGAACCTTGGCCATGCTGACTGCCTTTCCGCTGTTTCTTGCCTATCAACTCTATGTCGAAGGCAGTTCGGTTGCCAATGGCTGGTGGACCTATGACGTGGTGATCGGCCCCGCGCTCGACAGCGAAAAGGGCAGGCTCCCGCTCATCTTCCCCCTCCTGATCGGCCTGTGGGCAGGCTGGTTCGTGGGACTGCTCGCCAGGCGCGACGTAGACGGCTTCATGCCGCACGAACTGAAACTGGGCGTGGCCGGAAGACCGGCGGGCTGGCGGCGCGAGGCGGCGCGCCTTTGGGCGATGATCCTGCTGTTTCAAGTGACATTCTTCATCGTCAACATCGCCCCTGCCATGATCGGCCGCGCGCTGTTCGGCGGGCCAAGCCTGCTCGTTCCCTGACGCCATACGACCGGAGTCGACAGTAATGACGTTGCTCAACCGCCTGCTGGCGCTTCTGCTGCTGTTGATCGGTGGCGGGCTGGTCTGGCTGGGCGGCGCGCTGATCCTCGCGGGCGGTTCCCTCTATTACCTGCCCGTGGGCCTGGCGCTGATCGCCGTGGCATGGCTGCTTTGGCAGCAATCGGCCCGCGCGCTGGGGCTGTTCGGTGCGATCTGGGGAGGTACACTCGTCTGGGCTCTGTGGGAGTCCGGGGTAGACGGTTGGGCGCTGGCCGGGCGGCTGGGGCTCCTGAGCGCCATCGGTCTGTGGCTGCTCACCCCCAGGGTGCGCCGCTCGCTCGGCGCGCCGGGTGCAACATTACTCACGCGCGGCCTGCTCCTGGCGGCGATTGCGGGGCTTGTCGGCGGCACGGCCTTTATCTTCTGGAATGACCGGATCGCGGGAGGGGCCGACCTGACGGTGCTGGCAGGCGCCCCGGCAGATGCACGCGCTGGCGAATGGCTGCACTATGGCAATGTGCCGGGCGGCAATCGCTATTCCCCGCTGGGCCAGATTACGCCGGCCAATGTCGGCGCCCTGCAACAGGCCTGGACCTTCTCGCTTGGCAAGGAACCCAATGGTGCACCCGCTGCCTTCGAAGCCACCCCGCTGAAGATCGGGGACCGGCTTTATTTCTGTACCGGTTATAACGACATCATCGCTCTAGACGCAGAGACGGGCGCGCAAATCTGGCGCTTCGCCGCGCAGGCCGACACCACCGG
This sequence comes from Novosphingobium sp., assembly GCA_024236235.1. Classification (GTDB taxonomy): domain Bacteria; phylum Pseudomonadota; class Alphaproteobacteria; order Sphingomonadales; family Sphingomonadaceae; genus JACKKV01. The sequence goes on from JACKKV010000005.1 coordinate 110,153, forward strand.
GATGTTCGGCCAGGTTTGCCGCGGGGTGAGCTATTACCGGCAGGATATCGCTGCACCCGGCACGCCTTGCGCGGAGCGGATCTATACCGCCACTATCGATTCGCGGCTGCTCGCGGTCGATGCAGTAACTGGCAAGGCCTGTGCCGACTTCGGTGAGAATGGAACAGTCGACCTGCTACGCGGCATGAGCGCTGCACCCAAAGGCTATTATCACGTTACGTCCCCGCCAGCGGTCATCGCCGGAAAGCTGGTGGTGGGAGGATGGGTCACTGACGGGCAGATGACCGGCGAGCCATCGGGCGTCATCCGCGCTTATGATGCCATCAGCGGGAAACTCGCGTGGGCCTGGGACATGGGGCGGCCGGATCACAGCGGCGAACCGGGGCCGGGCGAAACCTATACGTCCGGCACGCCCAACAGCTGGAGCGTGATGAGCGCCGACCCGGCGCTGGGGCTGGTCTATGTGCCGATGGGCAATGCAACGCCGGATTATTACGGCGGGCAACGCACCCCTGAGATGGACAAATATTCAAGTGCTGTCGTTGCGCTTGATGCCGCCACGGGCAAGCCGCGCTGGCACTTCCAGACCACGCATCACGACCTGTGGGATTATGATGTGGGGTCGCAGCCGGTTCTGTTCGACCTGGCGGACGGACGCCCCGCCCTGCTCCAGCCGACCAAGCGCGGTGAATTGTTCCTGCTCGACCGCCGCACCGGTGAACCCATCGCGCAAGTCACCGAACGCAAGGTGCCGGTAAGCAATGCAGTGGGCGAAAATTCATCGCCCACGCAGCCATTTTCGGTCGGCATGCCCGATTTCCGGGGTCCGCGGCCCAGCGAAGCGCGGATGTGGGGCGTTGCCCTGCTCGATCAGGCGTGGTGCCGGCTGCGTTTCAGGCAGGCGCGCTTTGACGGCACCATGACCCCGGTTGAAGCAGACCGTCCGACCGTGACCTGGCCGGGTTCGCTGGGCGGGCACAACTGGGGCAGTGTCGCGCTTGACCCGGTCAACCGGATCGCGATCGTCAATTCCTCGCACGTTCTCACATACAGCCAGCTGATTCCGCGCCAGCGCGCCGACAAGATGGGGCTGAAACCTGTCGCAGTGCCCAGCTTCGAAAATGTAGCCGGGCCGGTGGCACAGGCCGGCACACCCTATGCCGTGTCTGTCGCGCCCTTCCTCTCGCCGCTGGTCGCGCCCTGCACCCAGCCACCCTATGGCCTCATCAGCGCGGTTGATCTGAATACGCGCAAACTGCTGTGGCAGAAGCCTTTCGGCACGATGCGCGACAGTGGACCTCTGCTATTGTCCAGCGGGCTGCCGGTCCCGATGGGCGTGCCCAATATCGGCGGTGCGGTGGTCACGGCGTCTGGTCTCGCATTTATCGGGGCGACGCAAGAACACATGATCCGCGCCTATGACATCCGCACCGGCCAGGAACTCTGGAAAGGTCGCCTGCCCGCTGGCGGCAATGCAACGCCACTGTCTTACTGGTCAGCAAAATCGGGACGGCAATTCGTGGTGATCGCGGCGGGCGGGCATGGCGGTATCCTGTCCGGCTACAGTGACAAGCTGATCGCCTATGCGCTGCCGCAGCCGACAAACCGATGAGGAGACGATCCGATGAGTTATGTTGCCGTTGTGACGGGCGCGACGCGCGGGCTTGGCCGGGGCATCGCCCGCGCGCTGGGGTCGCGGGGCGCCACGGTTGCCGTTACGGGCCGTGATGCGGATGCGCTTGCCGCGGTTTGCGAGGAGATCGTGCAACAGGGCGGCAAAGGCATCGCCCTTGTATGCGACCATCGCGACGATGCACAGGTCGCGGCAACCTTTGCCAGGGTCAAGCGCGATCTTGGCAGGCTCGACATCCTCGTCAATAATGCCGCTGCCGTCCATGGCGCGGATCTGATCGCGCCCGGCCCTTTCTGGGAAAAGCCGCTGCAGCTGGTGGACATGATCGATGTCGGGCTGCGGTCCAATTACGTTGCCGCTTATCATGCAGCGCCGTTGATGGCGGCGGCGGGCAAAGGCCTGATCGTCAGTATTTCCTTCTATGGCTCGGTCTCCTATTTCCATGGCCCTGCTTATGGCGCGGCCAAGGCCGGGACGGACAAGATGATGGCCGACATGGCGATTGACCTGGCACCGTACGGTGTGGCGGCAATAGCGCTCTGGCCGGGCTTCATCCTCACCGACGCGGTGAAGGCCATGCCGCCCGAAATGCTGCCCGAGGATCTGCGGGCCATGCTGCCCAATTGGGAAACGCCCGAATTTTCGGGACTGGTGATCGACGCGCTCTATCGCGATCCGGGATTGATGGCGAAAACCGGGCAGGCACTGATCGGCGCGGAACTGGGCGCAGCCTATGAGCTGAGGGACACAGACGGCAAGCAACCCATATCCTATCGCGCAGGCATGGGGGCACCGCACATGCCCTTTACTCCGGCGACAGAAGGTGCGGCATGATTGAAGCCATTCTCGTCGTGCTGACCAAGGCGCTGGCCGGGCGCGAGGCCGATCTCGATGACTGGTACACCAATATCCATATCCGCGACGCGCTGCGCTTTCGCGGCTCGATCGCGGCCCAGCGCTTCAGCCGCAGCGCCCATCAGCCGATGGACCTGCCCGGCAGTTTCGACTGGCAGTATCTGGCACTTTACGACGTGTTCGACGCGGAACGCTTTTCCCGCGAACATTGGGAAAATGCGCTGACCAGCCGCATGATGGTGACCAACGCAATCGATGACAGCGTGCTGGAGGATTATCATTATTACCCCCTCGCCTTCCGCGACAACGATCCCGAAGCCCCCCATCAGGGCGGTGTGGTGCTGGAACAGCTGAACGCCGCGCCTGGGCAGGACACGGCCATGCGCACATGGTATGCGGACAGCTATCTGCCGCAGGCGATGCGCAGACCGGGTGTGCAATCGGCCGGCTTCCTGATGTTCCGCAGCCACGGCCAGATGATTCCGACAACGCCGGATCATGCCTATGTCGGCATCTACAAACTGAACGATGCGAACGCCTGGCAGGCATGGCAGGGCGCGGACGCGTTGACCCAGGCGCCATGTATCGATCGATCTTCCCTGCGCATAACCCACTGGGACCGGCTGTCCCAACGGCTTACCAGGGACGATGTGCAAAACCCGACATCTGCAAGCCTCGCCGCGGAGGAGCAGGCGCGGGCGCGGATGGGAGACAGGGTCTTGACCGGCGGCGTGGAGAAGCTCGGTTCAGCCTGAGGTGATACCATTATCCGCGCTGTAGCAAGCGCCATGCACAGATCGCGCCCGGTCCGATGCGAGGAACAGCAGCGGCTCCACGATGTCTTCCGGCTGAGACGGCGCGCGAATGCCGATGTAGCGGGCGATCAGGCTCTGATCGGCATCCGCGGGAAATTCCAGCGTCTGCACCATTTCGGTCATCATCCCGCCCGGCGCCAGCGCGTTTATGCGCACCGGGCTGTGCATGAACTCCATCGCCAGCGACTTCGTCAGGCTCAGCAGTGCCGCTTTGGTCGCCGCATATGGGGCCGTATAGGCCTGCCCCAGAAAGGCGGCGGTCGATACCACGTTGACGACATTGCCTTGTGCTTCGACCAGATGGGGCATCGCCGCCTGAATCATGAAAAATGGCGCACTGACATTGGCCGAAAACAGTCTTGCCCAATCGTCGCCGGACACATCGGCAAGGGCATGAAACCTGAGGATGCCGGCAATATTGCACAGCACGTCAAGCCGGCCGAAAGCCTCGACGGCCGTGGCAACAGCTTTGGCGCAATTGGCCCGATCGCCCAGATCACCGGCGCAAGAGACGCTCTCGCCACCCGCTGCGGCAATGCGCCGGACGGTTTCCGCCAGCCCGTCGGCATTCAGGTCCACCAGGCACAGCTTCGCGCCCTCGGTTGCAAACCGGATACTGGACGCGCGGCCCAGCCCCGAAGCAGCGCCGGTCACCAACACCACCTTGCCGTCAAATTCGCCCTTGCTCATGCTCAGCCCTTCGCTGTCGCGGTGACGAGCGGAGTAATCGCCCGATAGAGGTGAATGGCCATATCTTCCATCGAGAACGCCTCGCTCATCACCATCTCGCCGGATTCGACCAGCGCCGTCAGCCGAGCGACCGCAGCGCCCGGATCGTCGGTCTCCATGGTATAGATCGCCATATAGCGTTGCCGGGGCGTCCCTGGCGCCGCATGGTCCATCAGGCGAAAACGCTGCGCGGAAACGAAACCGGGCACTGCAGTGACATCAGCCAGATGCCGGTTGCTGTACCAGTCATTATACTCATCCTCACGCCCCGCGACGGGATTGCTGAGAACGACATAGGCGAATTGTGGCATGTGGAGCCCCTGTGCTGAAAATGCGGTCGGCCCGGCTACCAGACCAGCGGCAGCGTGACCGGCTGGATCATGCCCAGGTGATATTCAACCGCATGCCCCGGCCTGAGGCCGAATTGCGGAATACGATTGACGAATTCCTCGATCGCGATGCGCATCTCGCGCTTGGCCAGATGCATGCCCACGCACATGTGCGGACCGAAACCGAACGAGACATGGCGGGGGTTGCGGTCGAAGCGGACTTCGCCCGGTTCAGGGAATTCCTGAGGGTCGCGGCCCGCCAGTGTAGTGGACATCGCCACCTTGTCACCCGGCATCATCTTAACGCCGTTGAACTCCGTTTCCCTGGTGCAGGTGCGGAAGGTGGTAACGGCCGCATAGGCGCGCATCATTTCGTCAATGGCGTGCGGGATCTGGCGGGGATCGTCTTTCAGCAATTGCTGATGCTGCGGGTTACGGGCGAGATGGAGAAACTGCAGCCCCATATTGGTGGAGACTGTATCCAGTCCGCCGATAAACAGGTTGAACGCGAAGCCGACCAGTTCATCTTCGTTAAGCTTGCGCCCGTCCACCTCCACACCGAGCGCGTAGCTGATGATGTCACCCCGCGGATTCCTGCGGCGATCCTCGATCTCGTCGCGCAGGAAGCCAACCACATTGCGCGTTGCTTCCGCGATCGTCGCCATGTCGAGTGAGTGCAGGAGACCGGTTTCCCATTCAAGAAACTGTCTGGTGTTGCTGAGCGGAAAATCCATCAGTTCGAGGAAAACCTTGATCGGAAATTCGAAAGCGAAATCGGCCATGAATTCGCATTCGCCCCGCTCGCAAAACCCCTCGATATATTCGACCGCGTAGCCACGAATCCTATCTTCCAGCTTGGCCATGGCCGATGGCGTGAACAACGGATTGATGAAGGCGCGATACTTGGCATGGTTCGGCGGATCGATTTCCACCGGCAGGTTGGTCCAAGTATCGCCGATCAATTTTGCGAAAGGCGAGAAATCCTTGCTCGAAAAGGTTTCAGTATCGAAATAGATTTTCCGCAAATCTTCCACCCGGCGCACAATCCAGGCTGGCGTCGCCCCCGGATAGGCATGTGGCGCGTAAAAGATTTCCGGCCCGTCATGGACGGCGGCGGCCCATTCGCCGAAGGGATCAGCAGCGGTCGTCATCCCGAATACATAGGGAAAGGGACGAACCAGCGATGATGGCACATGATCCGGGATGACCGGTTCGGGAAATTGCAACTGCATCGCACTTCTCCATGGCAGTTCGATCTGTGATCCGCGCCATCGCGGTCCGGACCCCGGAAAGCAGTGGGGCTTGCCGACGCGAATTCCGGCTTTCTGCTGTATCGATTATGCGCTAACATCACTTTCGAAAAGCAGGATGATTTTTTATGTGTAAGTATTAAATATATGACTATCGCGAAAAACCGGGATGTTCAGCCCGAAGAATATGCCGATCTGCGCCGGGCACTGACGCTGATTACAGGCAAGTGGAAGCTGGAAATACTCTGGCTGCTGTACCACCGCACACACCGATTCGGTGAACTGCGGCGCACGATTCCGGGCGTGACTCAGCACATGCTGACCAAGCAATTGCGCGAACTGGAAGCCGACGGGCTGGTGACCCGCACTGTCTATGCCGAAGTGCCGCCGCGCGTCGAATACAGTATGACCGAAGCGACCAGGGCGCTGGAACCCACGATCAGTTCGCTGATGGAGTGGTGGCAGTCCGTCGGCAAGAGCGCGCAGTCCGGCAAGCAATCCAGACCCTGACCCGCACCCTCCTGCGCGCATTACCAGCGCCGCCGCATCTGTGCGCCCCGCCGCCTTGCGCGCAGTTGCGCCTCGCGCTGTTCGGGCGTCACCAAGGGTGTATCCGATGGAAGCAACGCGCGCAGATCGGCCATATCCACCAGCCGCAGGGTCGGCTCCGGCCCGCTGCTCGCGCCCGTCCAACGCAACATGATCGCGCCATCGCTGTTACCGCCCGGATCAAGCCAGTTGGAAACTCCCGGATCGTCCCTTGCGATGACCGCGCGAAACCTGCCGTCCGCATCGATCCGGGCCTGCCCGCCATTCAGGCTGGACTGGCGGTTCATCCAGTCGATGCTGTTCCACATCATGTCCGACAGCTGAACGTTCCAGTATTGCACCCGGTCGGGCAACGCGGTTTCAAGCAGCAGTGCCTTGCCCGCCTCCAGCCTGAACAGCCCCTGATAATAATGCTGGCCTTCAACCCCGCCGCGACCGGCCCAGTCATCATGTTCCAGCGCGTTCCACAGACCTTTGTCCCGTTGCGCCTTGATGAAGCCCAGTGCCATCCCGGACAGGCGCCGGGGATAGGCAGCGAGCGCAGTCAGCCTTTCGGCGATATCTTCTGCCGCCCAGCGCCGGGGCCGGTGCGCCTTTTCGATCCGTTCGATGGCGATCCGCGCATCGCGCCCGTTGCCCCAGTCATAACTTGCCTGCCGCAAGGACAACGACCGGGCGGAAGGATCGAGCCGATACCAGTCACCTGTCCAATCCCGCGGCTGTTCGGCGCTCAGAAGAACCGAAAATCTCCCTTGGTCATCCAGAGTCAGCGTATCGAAATCAAGTGTGCCAAGTGACGGGCCAAGTTCTTCCATTACCCCTAGCCCGCCGGCTGCGATGTCCATCATCACGAACAACCCGTCGCCCCGCTCTCCGGTCAGGAGATAGGAACCCGCCCCGTCGATGGCAGCCGTGCCATAAATGAAGTCGGGATTGGTGCCGATGCAATTGAGGTGCGTGTTCACGGCAGGCACGAAATCGGGCAGGTCGGGATCGGCAAAAGCCGTGAACCAGCCCGAGGCCAGCGTCAGGAAAAAAAGCCGTTCCGCCTCTGCCTGCAACTGCGGGTCGTCCGGATCGGCAAGCAGCGCCAGCAGGTCGGATGTTGCGCCAAGGCTGGCAATCCTGTCCGCCCAGCCGGTCATAGATAATCGCCGTAACTGGCGATGTAATCGGCATAGACGACTTCCACCTGCTCCCGCGTCAGGCCATAATCAGCCAGTTCGTAGCGGTGCTGCCCGTGCTTGTCTGCCGGGTTGGCCTGCCACCAGCCCTGCACGGCCTGTTCGGTTTGAGCGTTAAAGTCCATCGCCGCATGATCATAGACCTGCCGCACTGCGGCCACCGGATCGGCGATGATGTCCCTGAAAGGCAAATCGAGCACGCGAACCTGTGGATTGGCCTGGCGCCAGGCCATGGCAGCGACTTGCCCGTCATGCCACAAATGCAGCAGTTCATTGCCCAGTGCCGCGCGATCGATCGCGCTGAAGCTGACGCTGCGGATCACCTCGATCAGGCGCGAGATTGACGCCATCACCGTCACCGGATCGCGGTGAGGCTGGACCAGCACTGCATCAGGATAGACACTGAACAGTTCGGGCAGGTGATAGGCATGTTCCTGCACCTTCAGCACCCAGCGCTGGCGCGCATTCTTCCACGACAAATGCTGCAGCCACATCCTGTGGACCTGATATCCGAAGCTGGTGTCGGCCTGCCGGTACCATTGATAATAGCCCGGCAGTCTGAACAGCATGGTCGGGTTAATGCCCTGAAATGCCGTTTCCAGGATCATTCCGCATTCCTGCGGGATACGCGCACCAATCGGATGCGCCTTCAGCACATCCGCCCATGCTCCGGTGAAATTTTCCGCAACATAGGCATCGAAAGCATCGGCACGCGGGTCCGTATCGAAGCACGCGGCTTGGGGCGGCGGGGATGGCGCGGCGACCTCCCACTGCAAGGGGGTGCGCACCTGGGGGTCCGCCCCGATCAGCGCATGCAGGATCGAGGTGCCGCAGCGCGGCAGGCCAAGGATGAACACCGGCCGGTCAATCGCCACCTGCGCGATCGCCGGGTTGGCCACCCGATCCGCCGCGATTGCCGCCAGCCGTGCAAGATTATCCTGAAACTGGGCCAGCGCGCGCGCGCGCCCCTCCTCCGAAAGCTCCTGCTCCCGCTCCAGCGCTGCCAATGCCGCATGCAACCCTGGTGAGACGCCCGCAGCAAGGTCATCGTCGATGCCCGCTGCAGCCAGCATCGCAGCGGCGGTTGGGATCTTGGCGGCCACGGCCTCTCCTCGAGCGTCTGTTGTTGCACCCAACCTGCATCCCATCCGCCATTGCGCCGCCTGTCGGCGGGTAGGTCCACCGGGCGCACCGCCGGTTACCAGACGAGTGCCGGAGCAGGAGGGCGCTGTAAGGATGACTGACGGCAGCTATGACTATGTCATCGTCGGCGCGGGCTCGTCAGGCTGTGTCCTCGCGAACCGGCTCTCACAAAATCCGGCAAACCGTGTGCTGCTGATCGAGTGCGGACCGGACGACAAGAGCCCGTTGATCCGCATGCCGCGCGGTGTCGGCAAATTGCTCGATCCGGCCAATCCGCATGTTTTTGCCTATCCCGTCACCCCTGCCGGCAATCAGCCGCAGGAAACATGGCTGAAGGGACGAACGGTCGGCGGGTCCAGCTCGATCAACGGTATGGTCTATATGCGCGGCAGCCCGCAGGACTATGACGACTGGGCAGCTGCGGGTTGTACCGGCTGGGGGTGGGACCGGATCGGCGCGCAATATCTGAAACTGGAGGATCACTGTCTTGGCGCGGATAGGTGGCGCGGCGCTGGCGGCGCGCTCAGGATTTCGCGTTTTCCCAAGGGAAACCCGCTGTGCCAGGCCATACTCGATGCTGCGGGCGAGCTGGGCGTGCCGGAGGTGGAGGATGTAAATCACACCGATGTCGTGGCCAGCCAGGGCATGGGCTATCAGACGCTCACCATTTTCGGGGGTCGGCGATTTTCCGCCGCACGGGCATTTCTCGACCCCGTGCGCACTCGCCCTAATCTGGACGTGCTGACGGGGATGCGGGCCGAGCGCGTCCTGTTCAGCGGCAAGAGGGTGTGCGGCGTGGAGCTTGCAGGCCGGACTGTCGCGTGCCGGGGCGAGGTGATCCTTTCAGCAGGTGCGGTCGAATCCCCGAAACTGCTGGAACTGAGCGGAATCGGTGACGCGGCGCGGCTGCGCATGCTGGGGATCAACCTTCTGGCTCACAGCCCGCACGTGGGGGAAAACCTTCGCGAGCACCGCTATGTCGCAATGGACTGGCGTGTGACCGCTCACAGTTCCAACCAGAAGCTGCGAGGCCTCGGCTTGCTTGCCTCTGTCCTGCGCTATGCCATCTCCAGAACCGGGCCGATGACGGATGGGGCGCACGAGGTTGGCGGCTTCATAAAGACCAGACCAGAACTCGACCGTCCGGATGCACAGGTCGGTTCGATGCTGGTGACCATGCATACCAATGCACGCGCTCAGGTGGTGCTGGACGATTTCCCCGGAATGCGGGTGCTGGGTTATTTCACCCGTCCCGAAAGCCGCGGATCGACGCATATCACCTGCGCCGACCCCGCGCAGATGCCTGCCATCGATGCGAATCACTTTGCCGAGGAGATAGACCGGCGGAAAGCGCTGGATCTGTTCAAATGGCTGCGCCGGCTGGGCAGACAACCGGCGCTGGCGCGATGGATCGTTGAAGAAACGGGCGTGGGCGCCACCATGCATGGCGATACGGAAATCCTCGCCAACCTGCTTCGGCTCGGTGGCACCAGCTTTCATATCGCCGGGACAGCGGCGATGGGCGGGCAGGACGACAGCGTTCTCGACCCGCAACTAAGGGTCCGGGGGTTGATGGCCTGCGGGTGTGCGACACCTCGATCATGCCAACGCTCGTTTCCGGCAACACCAACGCCCCTGCCATGGCCATCGCGATGAATGCGGCGGAGATGATCCTGACGAAAGACCAGACCTGATGACCACCCCCTTCACACAAATCGACAAGCTCTTTATCGGCGGCGAGTGGATTACCCCCGAACATGGCGTCGAAGCGGTCATAAACCCCGCTTCGCAAACCGTAATCGGCCAGGCACCGCTCGCCGGAGAGGGACAGGTCGATGCCGCGATGGGTGCTGCGCGAGAGGCCTTTGATCATGGCCCCTGGCCTGCCATGTCGATGGATGAGCGGGCCGATGTCATGCAGCGCATGGCAGACGCGCTTTTCGCGCGTCAGGCGGATATTGCCAAGCTCATTGTCGCTGAAGTCGGGTGCGCCCAGCACATTACGCACACAATGCAGGTAGCCAATCCGATCCAGCATCTGGTCTCTGCGATCCGCGACGCACGCCGCGAGGAAGATGAACGTCTACCGATCGACATCACGCCCAACATGTTCGCGCCGGGGGGCCCGCAGTTGCTCGGCGGGACGACCGTGGTGCGCGAGCCGGTCGGCGTGGTCAGCGCAATTACGGGATACAATTTCCCCTTTCTTCTCAATCTGGCGAAGGTTTCTCCGGCGCTGCTGGCGGGCTGCACAATGGTTCTGAAGCCATCGCCATACACGCCTTTTTCCGCAATGCTGCTCGGCCAGATTGCCGAACAGATCGGTCTGCCCCCCGGCGTGCTCAACATTGTGACGGGCGGGATTCCCGAAGGGCGGATGCTGTGCACTGATGAACGCGTGGACATGGTAAGCTTCACCGGCTCTGACGGTGTGGGTGCGGCAATCATGGAGCAGGCCGCGCCAACGCTGAAGAAAGTTCATCTCGAACTGGGCGGCAAATCCGCAATGATTGTTCGCCATGATGCCAATGTGCAGCGTGCGGCGGCGATGGCTGTCGGCTTCCTGTCGGTCAACGCCGGTCAGGGCTGCGCCATTCCGACGCGGTTGCTTGTCCATAACAGCATCCGACCCGCCTTCGCCGAAGCGGCGAAGGCGGCTGCTGCGCAAATCCGGGTCGGCGATGCGTCCGATCCGACCGTGATGATGGGGCCGCTCATTCGCGAAAGTCAGCGCCAGAAGGTCGAGCATTACATTGCGCTTGGCAAGCAGGCGGGCGCCACTCTGTTGTGCGGCGGTGGCAGGCCGCCGGGTCTCGACGCGGGTTTCTTCACTGAATTGACCCTGTTCGACAACGTCACTAACGACATGCGCATCGCACAAGATGAAATTTTCGGCCCCGTTGGCTGCATCATCGGCTTTGACAGCGACGACGAAGCCATCGCCATTGCCAATGCCTCCCGCTTTGGCCTCAACGGCGCGATCGAAACGGCGGACGCGGCCACAGGATACGCCATGGCACGCCGTATCCGTGCGGGTAGCGTATCCCTCAATGGCGGAACGGGGACGATGAGCTATGCACCAATCGGTGGCTACAAGCGGTCCGGCATCGGACGGGAGTACGGGCCGCACTGGCTGCGCGAATATCAGCACGAGAAGTCCATTTTCTATCCCATCGGCCGCTGAACTTGTTGAACTTCGGGACGAACGCCGTGGCCGGAACCAAGCCTACCCAAAGAAGGGCCACAGCGCCCGAACGGCGCTTACGCTCTGCCCCGGACGGAGCAGGAGTAGCGGGATGAACCAGGCGTTTCGTATCGGCACGGGATTGAGTGCGCAGGACGAACGTGAGATCGCCGCCGTCCTGATCGCATATGCGAGCGCAATCGATCAGCGCGACTGGCGCTTGCTCCACTCGATCTTCACTTATGATTGCGACGTGGATTACGGCTCGTTCGGCAAGTGGCATGGCGCAAAGGCGCTGACCGAACACCTCAAACGGTCTCATGCCGAACTGGGGGCATCGCTGCATCGCATCAGCAACATCGGCATTTCCGCACTCGACGGCATTGTGCATGCCCGAAGCTATGTTGATGCGGTACTGACACCGATGAATCCGGGCGGCCCGCTGCATCATGGCGTCGGCTATTACGACGACCAGTTCACCCGCTCTGGCAATGGGTGGCAAATCGCGAGGAGGCGGTTCCACGCCGTACTCATCGAATGAAGGAAGCATCATGACCAGCCTTGCGGGCAAGACCGCCATCGTCACCGGGGCATCTTCGGGAATCGGCGAAGCGACGGCGCGGCGGCTGGCGCGGGCCGGGGCGGCTGTCATGCTGGTTGCGCGCCGCAGCGACAGGCTGGAAAGGCTGGCAACGGAGATCGGCGATGGCGCGAGCTATGTCGCGCTCGACCTCGCACAGGCGGGCGCCCCGCAGAGCCTGCTGGACACAGCCTGCGAGAGATTCGGTCAGGTGGACATTCTGGTCAACAATGCCGGAATTTTGCGAACCAGCCACTTCGACGCCTTCGATCTTGCCGAACTGGAGCCGCTGATAGCCCTCAATTTCGCGGCGGTCGTGCGCAGCAGCATCCTGTTCGCGCGTCACATGAAGGCCCACGGCAGTGGCCAGATCGTCAACCTTTCAAGCATCGGGGCGAGCATCACGGCAGCAGGAACGGGCGTCTATGGTGGACTCAAGGCTGCGCTGGAACGGTTTACCGAGGTGCTGCGGATCGAACTGGCGGGCAGCGGTGTGCGCGTCGGACTGGTCGCGCCGGGCACCACAACGACCGAGATTTTCGCCGAAATGAAGAGCAAGGGCGAACCGGGCTGGGACGAGTTCATTCCGTCGATGGTGCCCGACGATATCGCCAGGGCCATCCTGTTCATGTGCGAGCAGACCGGGAACGCCAATGCCGCCAGGCTGCATGTCTACGCCACGTCCGAGGGATTCTGACGGCATGAACGCCGGAACCCGTCATGAACACCCAGAGTGAGGACACATCAATCTCATGCGCCGGAGGCATTCACACTTGCCTTGAGTCAAATGTTCACGGCCGGTGCAATTGATCGACGTCAAATCACCAGCGACCGAACTCTGGAAACTGCGTGGCAAGTGAAGAAGGGCAGAACATGGCTGAACTTGTCAACCATACCGCGGAAATACTGGAACAATCGCTCTGCGCGGTTGCCGAGACCGGTGAGGATATCACCCCGCACTTCTTCGCGCGCTTCTTTGCCCGCCATCCTGAACAGCAGGCACTGTTCTTCCAGCCGCGTGTTTCGTGCGGTGCCATGGTCAACGAGATTCTGGACAGCCTGCTCGGCCTAGGCGCGCACGAAGGCTGGGTGAACAGTTCGATTCACAACCTCGTGATCGCGCATCGCTGCTATGGCGATTTCCCGCCATCGCTTTACGCAGAGCTGCTTGACGTGTTCGTCGACACTTTGGCCGACCTGGCTGGCGAGCGCTGGAATGCCGGTTACGATGCAGCATGGCGCCAGCTGGCGGCCGAATTGCACAAACTCATCGTCAGCGCGCACTGACAACCGGCTGGTGGCCGCGCAACGGCGGTCTTCGTGTCAGGCTTCGACCAGCTTGAGCGCATTCTGCGGGCAAGCGTCCGCCCCTTCCTGCGCCAGTTCCTCCATGCCTGCGGGCACGATTTCATCATCGACATAGACGATGCCGTTTTCGTCCAGCTTGTAAACGTCGGGGCAGATTTCTGCGCAGACGCCGTAGCCGCAGCAGGCGGGCTTGTTGATCACGACTTTCAGCTTGCCCTGTCCGGACATGAGTCTCTCCTCTTTTTCCATCGCTGAATCAAACTTACAGCTTGAACACTCTTTATTCAATATGTATAACACGAATCAACGAGAAAATATTCCCTAGGAGATGAACGCCATGCTGCAACATGCAAGCCTGGTCCTGCGCGACGGCACAACCCTTGACGATCTGGTGATGCGTGACACGAACGAGGTTTCGTTGCGCGTGATGACTGACGAAGAGCTTTACCATCATGAAATGGAACGGATTTTCTCCAAGACCTGGCTTCTGCTGGGTCATGAGAGCGAAATCCCCAAGGCGGGTGACTTCATCGTCCGCGACATGGCTGAAGACAATGTGATCGTCGCCCGCGACCGCGACGGCAGCGTCAATGTTTCGCTCAACGTCTGCCCGCATCGCGGCATGCGCGTGTGCCTGGGCGAAGCCGGCAACAAACCGATCCACCAGTGTATCTACCATGGCTGGGCTTTCAGGCCGAACGGCGATTTCATCGGCGCGCCGGTGGAAAAGGAAAAGATGCATGGCAACAATGTCGACAAGGCCACGCTGAACCTGAAGAAGGCACGGGTGCATCTCTATGGCGGGCTGATTTTCGCCACTTGGAATGTCGATGGCCCCTCGTTCGATGAATATCTGGGCGACATCAAATACTACATGGATCAGCTGTTCTGCCGCACCGACAATGGCCTGGAACTGCTGGGGCCGCCGCAGCGTTTTGTCCTGCCCTGCAACTGGAAGGTGCCGGGCGAACAGTCCGGCTCTGACGGTTTTCACACGCTCACCCTGCACCGCAGCCTGATGGAAGGCGGGATCATGGGCGGCACGGCGGAAACGATCTATGATCAGGCTCCGGGCATGTATGGCGTCGATGTGTCGTGCGAACAGGGCCATTCACTTCGTTGCCTGGAGGCCGAAAAGACTTTCAAGATGTTCGCCGATGTGCCGTTCGAAGGCAAATCCACGCGCGAGCGGCTGGAACTGCTGACGCCGCCCGGCATCACCAGAGAAATGATCCCCCAGCTGTTCCGCAACCTGTCAGAAGATCAGGTGGAACAACTGGCGACGATCCCGCCGCAGGTGGGCGGCATGTTCCCCAATATCCTGATCGCCTTCATCTTCGCACCGCGCACTGATGGCGGATCGTCGGGCGCACTCTCACTGCACACCTATGTGCCCAAGGGGCCCGACAAGGTGGAGTTCATCAACTACATCTTCGCCGAAAAGGACGCGCCCGAGGAAATGAAGCGCGACATGTTGCAGAACGCGATCTGGAACACTGGCACATCGGGCATGATCGAGCAGGACGATGCCGACGTCTGGCCCGTCATCATGAAGAACGCACGCGGAGCAGTGAGCAAGGGCATCACCCTGAAATATCAGGCGCTGCACGGGCACGAACGGCCCGACGGCTGGAAAGGCGAGGGTCTCCTCTACCCCGGCTTCACCAAGGACGACACACAGTGGAACTGGTGGATGGCCTATTACAACCTGATGGCCAAGGCCTGAGACGGGGAGGAAAACGAGATGACCTGGATTACCAAATCGACTGCCGCTCCTGACGCCACCACGATCGTGCGCGGGCTGGTTTCCAAAGCGCGCGTGCCTGTTGGTTCGCCCGTCTATAACGCCCTGCTGGAAACGCTTTATGACGAAGCAGCAGCTCTGGACGAACGCCGGTTTGACGACTGGACCGCGATGCTGGCCGAAGACCTGATCTATCAGGCACCGATCCGCCTTACCCGCACTGGCAAGACGCGCGATCTGGACGTGATGCGGACCATGTTCCACTTCGACGAAACTCATGAATCCATCATGATGCGCACGGGACGCCTGCAGAAGAGCGCCTGGGCAGAAGATCCGCCGTCACGCTGCCGTCGTTTCGTCACCAACGTGCGTGTTGGCGAATGCGATACGGCCGGCGAATATGAAGTCGTCAGCTACCTGTTTCTTGAACGCAGCCGCGGCGACAGCCCCGAGAACGAAACCGCGACCGCCGAACGGCGCGATGTCTGGCGCGACGTGGACGGCGCGTACAAGCTGGCGCGCCGCGAGATCATCGTCGATCAGTCTGTGCTTGGCATGTCCAACTTCGCGGTCTTCCTCTGAGCGCCATGGCCGATAGCCTTCCCCCCTCCATCGTTGTCGTCGGCAGCGGGCTGGCTGGTTTTGGCGTGCTGCGCGAGTTGCGGCGGCTTTCGCCTGAAGCTAAGCTGACCATGGTGACGCTGGAAGACGGGCATTTTTACTCCAAGCCGGCACTTTCCACCGCACTGGCAAAGGGCAAGACCGCCGAGACGCTGATAACCTCCAACGCGCAGAAGATGATCGCCCAGCTCAAGCTGGATGCGCGGATCGGCCGCGAAGCCGAGGTCATCGACCGTGCGGGCAAGGCCGTACTTACCACGGGCGGTCCAGTGCATTACGACGCGCTGGTGCTGGCCACCGGCGCGCTTCCGGTGCAGCCGCCCATCGCGGGAGAAGCCGCGCACCGGGCCATCGCGGTCAATCAGCTCGATCATTATGACCGCTTTCGCAAGGAATTGCCTGACGGCGCGCGAGTGCTCATCATGGGCTCGGGACTGGTCGGAACGGAATTTGCCAACGATCTGGTCACGACCGGCTACCGTCCGATCGTCGTCGATATGCTCGACTTGCCGCTCGCGCAGCTGGTCCCGCCTGCCGTGGGCGAGAAAGTGCGCGATGCGCTGGCGGCGCAAGGTGTCGAATGGCATCTGGGGCGCAAGGTCGGGGCCATCGATTACAAGGGCGACGTACCCGGCTATGTCGCCACACTGGATGACGGAACGCGGATCGAGGCCGACCTCGTCCTCTCCGCCGTGGGGCTGCGGCCCAATGTCGCACTGGCCGCCGAGGCCGGGCTGGAGGTGGGCATGGGCGTCAAGGTCAACCAGTATGGACAAACCAGCGATCCAAACATCTTCGCGATTGGCGACTGCGCACAATACCCCCATGGCCTTTCCGCTTATGTCACCCCGATCATGGCCGCCGCGCGCGGGATCGCACCATCAGCTCTGGGAACGCCAACCGAGATGCGTTTTCCGCCGCTCTCGGTGCAGGTGAAGACAACGCTGCTGCCAATCAACCTGCTGCCTCCGCCGCACCAGACGTCAGGCGAATGGCGCTGCCTTGAAGACGATGCGCAGGGCTCGAAGCATGTTTTCGTCGATACCGGCGGAATTGTGCGCGGTTATGTGCTGACGAAGGACAAATGCGAACAACGCATGGAAATGGACGCCAAAGTGGGAGAAGCTGCATGACCCGGCTGCTGGAAGGAAAAGTCGCCATCGTGACCGGTGGGGCCAAAGGCCTTGGTTACGGCATCTCGCGGGCGATGGCTGCTCACGGCGCAGCGGTGCTGATTACAGGGCGCGATGGTGCGGCGACGGGAAAGGTGGCGGCCGAAATCCGGGCCGAGTTCGGCACGCAGGCCACCGGCATGTCTGCGGACATGCGCAGCAAGGAACAGGTGGAAGGCATGGTGCAGCGCGCCGTCGATGAATTCGGTGGGCTCGACAGCCTTGTCACTAACGCTTCCCAGCTCTCGCCCAACGTCCTTCTGGAGGACAAGACCGACGAAATGCTGGCCGATACGCTGGCGATGGGCGTCTGGGGCACCTGGTGGGCCATGCGCGCCGCATATCCGCACATGAAGGCCCGCGGCGGCGGCTCTGTCATCAACTTCTATTCCATCGACGCCGATACCGGCGCGTGGCTGCACGCCGATTACAACATCAACAAGATGGGGATTCTGGGTCTGACGCGCAGCGCAGCCGTTGAGTGGGGCCGGCATAACATTCGCGTCAATGCCATCGCACCGACCGGGCTGGGCCAGGTTTTTGCGCAACTGGTGAAGGACGTGCCCGGCTTTCTGGAGGCGGCGACCGCCAATAACCCCTTGAAGCGCGCGGGCGATCCCGAAAAGGACATCGGCCCCGTCGTCGTGTTCCTGGCGTCCGAAATGTCGCGTTTCGTCACTGGCGAAATGATCAATGTCGATGGCGGCCAGCATCTGCCTGGCTACGTCAGCGTTCCGCACAACCTTGAAGAACTGGAAAAGGGCACCGCATGAAACTGGCATCCGTTGCGATCGAAGCGGACGAAGGCGCAGACGTCGAGCTATCGCCGAGCGTAATCCGGATCCTGGGCGGTGCGCTGGACATGATTGCCGCACGGGGTGTGAAACGCCTGACGATGAGCGACATCATCGATGCCAGTGGCGTGTCGCGCGGTACGCTCTACCGCTATTTCTCGAACAAGGACGAAGTCATGGCCGCGGTCGCGGAATATGTCTGCTCCGGGTTTGAGAATGGCGTGCGCGAAGCGGGCGAAGGCATTGAAGATCCGATCGAGCGGCTGAAGGCGGTCATGGCCTTCTATGCACGTTACACTGACGAGCATTCTCCCGGTCCGATTTTCGCGGTCGAACCCGCCTTTCATCTTGCCTTCTTCCGCAGTCGTTTTGCGCGCTACAAACGGGCTGTAATCGACGCGCTGGAACCGACTTTCGCCCACCTGGACGAACTCGTCGGGGAGCCGGTCAACCGCGAAGCCTTTGCCGAAATGATGGTACGCACGCAGCTCAGCACACTGCTGGTTCCGGCCGATGACGACTGGAAACAGATCTGGAATGCATCAGCGGATCGCGTCCAGAAATGGGCATTGGCGATTGCCGCCTCCCACTCTTGAGCAGGAAAGGAAAACGATAATGGCCACTGCACCGATGACCGATTCAAGCACTCATAACTCCTTTGCCGATCAGGCCACTGCCGACGCGATGGTTGCCAAGGCAAAGGAACTGCGCCCACTGTTCATGGCTGAGGCGGCCGCTGGCGAAAAGCAGCGCTCGCCTACCAAGGCGGCGGAGCAGGCACTGTTCGACAACAACATTCTTTACGCCCTCCTGCCCAGACGCCTCGGCGGCGTCGGCCTTTCGCTGACTGACTTTTGCCGGATGCAGATCGAAATCGCCAAGGGCGATCCCGCGATCAGCTGGGTCGTGCAGATCATCAACGGCACCAGCTGGGTAACCAGCATGGCCCCTGACAGCGTTCAGGATATTGTTTTTGCGGACGGCCCGACGACGGTGTGCGGCGCCTACAATCCGCCGGGCAAGGCCCGCAAGGTCGATGGCGGCTGGATCATTAACGGTGCGTGGCCCTATACGTCCGGGTCGCGTCAGTCAAAATGGGCGCAGCAGGGTGTGGTACTCGAAGGGTATGATGGCCCCGTCGTTCCAGGCATCTCCATGTGCTATATCCCGTTCAGCGACCTAACCATCACGGATACGTGGTTCGTTACAGGCATGCAGGGTACAGGTTCCGATACCAGCGTTGCCAGGGACGTGTTTATCCCTGAAGGCCAGATGGTGCTGATGGACGAACGCGCCGGCCAGATCGACCGCACCAAACGCCATTTCGGCGCCCCGTCCGATGTGCTGCCGGTGGTGCCGGTAGTCCGCACGACCGGCATCGCCCAGCTGATCGGCGCGGCGGAGGCCATGCTTGAAATCGTGCGGGACGAAGCGGGCAAGAAGCCGGTGCTGACCACCACCATTGCCCCGCGCACCAATTCGGGCGCCTATATGCGCGATCTGGGCGAAACCGCCGCAATGATCGACACGGCCAAGCTGATCCTGTTCCATCTGGTCGGCGAACTGGACCAGGCCGGGCTGACTGACACGGAACTTGCCCTGGCAGACAAGGCGCGTCATCGCGCGCAATGCGCCCAGATGATAAAGCTGGTTCACGAAGCGTCGGAATCGCTGATGTTCCTCGCGGGATCGTCAGCCTTCTCGCTCGACAAGCCGATCAGCCGCTACTGGAAGGATCTCTCTATGGGCCTGCGCCACATCCAGAACATCCCGACCATTGGATATGAAATCTATGGCCGCAACATTGCGGGCGGCGACATGATTTCGCCGCCCGGCGCTTATTGATCGCCGATCAGGCGCGCGCGGAAGAAATCGAGTATTTCGTCGCGCGCCTGCACCGTCGGCTGGCCAGCCTCATCAATCAGGTGCAGGGTCACCACGCTGTGCGGGGTCTTGAGCGGCGCGTCTGGGTTGGCCGCTGAATCCGGCAAGACCGTGCCGACAAAGCGGTCCCCCAAAGCCTCTGCATAGGCTGCGAAACGTTCGGCCCGGCAGAAACTGTCCCCCTCGAAGCGATAAGCACGAACCGTGAGGTCTTCGGCCTCCATCCGCGCTTTCACCGCAGCCAGTTCGTCAGGCGCGATGGCCAGCCCCGATGGATTGTGCATCGGCAGCGAGGGCTGCGACAGCACCGGTGCAATTACCGAATTCTCCAGCATCATCGACAGTGCAAAATTACCGGTAAAGCACATGCCGATCGCGCCCACGCCCTTGCCCCCGCATTCCTCGTGCGCCGCTGCCGCGAGCGCTCGCAGCCATTGCGTGACAGGGCTGGAAGCGTTGCTGGCAAAGGCGCGGAATTCCTTGCTGATACAGGCCCGGGCCAGTGTCAGCATGGCCCTGCCCTGCCCCGGCAGGACGCCATCGGTGCCAAACAGCGACGGCATGTATACAGTCAGCCCGGCATCGCGCACCCAGCGGGCGAAACGCGAGACATAGGGGCTGATCCCCGGGATCTCCGCCATCACGATCACCGCCGGGCCGCTGCCGGCGACGTAAACGGTCTTCGTCTTGCCCAGCAGCGTCACCTGCCGCTTTTCGAAGTCGCCCAGAGAATCCGTGAACTGCGGATCGATAGCGGTCATTGCCTTTCCCCTGTGTCAAACAATCCGGCATGCCTCATCGAAATCGAGGCGCGGGTTGCGCGGAAACAGGCTATCTTTCCGCCCATAGCCGAGAGTGCATAGAAAATTCGCGCGCCATTGTCCGTCAGGAAAGAATTCCCTGTCCAGCGCGGCCGCATCGAAACCGGACATGGGGCCGCAATCCAGGCCCAGCGCGCGCGCCGCCAGCATCATATAGGCCCCCTGCAACGGAACATTGCGAGCCAGAAGGTCGGCAATCACCGCCTCCTTGCCCGCAAAGACCGATACAAAATCGCGCGACGGGAACAGTTTGGGCATCTGATCGAAAAAGCGCGTATCGCCCGCGATGATCGCCGTGACGGGCGCAGAGGTTACCTTGGCGACATTGCCTTCATTCACGCAGGCCAACAGCTTCTCTCGGGCCTCGACCGAAGTCACAAAGACGAAACGCGCGGGGCAGCTGTTCGCTGCCGTCGGCCCCCACTTCAGCTGGTCGTAGATTTCGCGCAGCAGCTCTTCCGGGACGGATCTGTCCTCATAGGCGTTGAAGCTGCGAGCTGCGGTAAACAGTGATTCCAGTTGCATAATTTCTATCCTCATCATCGCTGGCATGCGTTCGGACATGAGCCGTTTTGCGCGCATTTTTACCAGTCCAACGGCGGGCGGCACCTGAAAAGCTCAACGAACCGCCCAATTTGATCCTGATCAAATATCTCTGACCGGAAATCTGCTTACTTATACACATTGAACGATATTTGTATAACTAGTTGATTCGAGAACTCGTTCTGGAGAGGTTTTGAAGATAATGGCCACACAGATCAAAGCGGAAAACACGCCTCACCTCACCGGCTACAATCTGGAAGCCGAACAGGAAATGGTCGGCCGCGCTCGCGAACTGCAACCGCTGCTGCTGAAACATGCATCCTATGGCGATGAGCACGGCGTGCTTCACCCCGATGTCTTTGCCGCGCTGACCGACGCCGGTTTCTGGGCCATGGCGGCACCACGCCGCTGGGGTGGCCTGGGCACCAGTGCACGGGCCATGGCGGCGGTGGGTTACGAGCTTGCCAAGGCCGATCCTTCGGTCGGCTGGGTCTACACAGTGCTGCATGGCACCACCTGGGTCGCCAGCCTTGGCCCCGATGCCTTGCAGGAAGCGATCTTCGGCAGCAGCGCGGATCACCCGGTAATTTGCGGCATAGCCAATCCGCCAGGCGCGATGGTTGAAGTGGACGAGGGCTATGTCGTCAACGGCCGCTGGCCCTATGCCTCTGGTTCCGCGCATGCCGGATGGGCGCAGTTGGGCGTGGCGACGACAGACCTGGACGGCAATCACGGCGGCGGCTTCGCCTATCTGCGGCGCGAACAATATACGATCGAAAACACCTGGCACATGATGGGCATGAAGGGCACCGGCTCCAACACGATCGTCGCCAAGGACGCCTTCATCCCGAAGGCCCAGTTCTTCAATGTCGCGAAACTGGGCATCGGCGGGCACGAGCCCGGAAAGCGCCATGTCGGTGAACCGTCCGATTACTGGCCCTTCATGCCGTTCCTGCGCGCGACTGCACACGCCGTCGTTGCCGGGGCCGCCGCCGGGATCATGGAGCGGGTGATGGAAGCATCGCACACGCGGCCGATCGTCTACACCTCCTACTCGCGCCAGGCCGATGCGGTGATGATGCAGGGCGAGCTGGGCAAGGCCGCGGCCAGGATTTCAGCCGCCGAAGCGCTTACGTTCAAGAATTGCGATCTCATCGATCAGGCCGGACTGGCGCATGAACGCCTCTCGTCCGGGCAGCGCGCGCTCAGCAAAGGCGAAGGATCGCTCGCGGTGTCGCTGCTGAACGAAGCGATCGAACAACTGATGTTCCTTGCCGGATCGAGCGCTTACGCGGATTCCAATCCGATCCAGCGGCTATACCGCGACGCTTCGTTCGCCATGCGTCACGTCGCGAACCTGCCTTACGTGGGATACGAAATTCTCGGCAAATCAATGCTGGGCATCGAACCCAACATTTCGCTCCCCGATTTCATCTGACTGACCAAACACAGAAACCCAAGAGAGGAACCAGGCCATGCGTCACAATGCCCGCCAGGACTATCTGAAAGAAGCCATGTCGCAGTTCATTGACCTTGAAAACCGCGAGGTTTCGGTCGCCGCGCTGCATGACGAGGAGCTTTACGAACTCGAACTGGAAAACATATTCGCCAAGGCATGGCTGATGATCGGCCATGAAACCGAGATTCCGAAAACGGGCGATTATGTGGTGCGCCTGATGGGCGAAGATCAGGTGATAGTCGCCCGGGCCGCCGACGGGCAAGTGCATGTCTCGCTCAACGTCTGCCCGCACCGCGCGATGCACGTCTGCCTTGCCGACAGCGGCAACGCCCGCGTCCACAAGTGCATTTATCATGGCTGGGCCTTCCGCCCGGACGGCAGCTTCATCGGCGCGCCGATCGAAAAGGAACAGATGCACGGCAACATCAAGACCAAGGACCAGCTTGGCCTGAAGAAAGCCCGCGTCGAACTCTACGGCGGACTGATCTTCGCCACCTGGAACCACAATGGCCCCAGTCTGGACGAATGGCTGGGCGACATGAAGTTCTATTATGACATGTTGTTTGCCCGCACTGACAAGGGATTGGAAGTGCTCGGCCCACCCCAGCGCCTGACAATCGACGCCAACTGGAAGACCGCCGGCGAGCAGTCGGCCTGCGACGGCTTCCACACGCTTACCCTGCATGGCTCGGTGATCGACATCGGCGCCATGGGCGGCGAAGCGGATACCGAACATGAAAGCGCGCCCGCCATGTACGGCATCAACCTTTCGGGCAACGGCCATTCGCTGCGCTGCATCCCCGCGGATACGAGCTGGGCGCTGGCTCATGGCAAGGGTGATCTGACGCCAGAACAGCGGCTGGAGGCCTTCCCGCCGCCGGGCATTACCCCCGAACTGCTGCCCGAGCTCAAACGCAACATGAGTCCGGAACAGCTGCATGTGCTGGCCAAGGCGCCACCGGTGGTGGGCGGCATGTTTCCCAACATGAACATCCTGTTCATCTACAGCCCGTTGCGGGACGGATCGCTGGGTTCGGCGCTGGTGCTGCATTCGATCATGCCCAAGGGGCCGCACCATTTCGAATGGACGACCTATTACTTCGCGGAAAAAGGCACGCCCGAACATGTGAAGGAAATGATGCGTGCCGCCGCCACTCACGGCACCGGAACATCTGGTATTATCGAGCAGGACGACAGCGACACCTGGCCGCACATGACTGAATCCGCCCGGGGCGTGATCGGCCGTACCGAAACGCTCAAATACCAGGCGATTCTCGGGGAAAACCGCCCCGACGACTGGCCGGACAAGGCCAAGGTCTACGAAGGCTTCGGCAAGGACGACGCACAATGGGAATGGTGGCTGGCCTATCACAGGCTGATGACCGCCGGGGCCTGAACGCCACACCGCAATCCCGTTAGGAAGGAACACGATCATGTCGCTTACAGTCGCCACCAGCACCCTGACCCGCGAGGAAGATCGCCGCGAGGAAGTGGCCTACGGCTCACCCGTCCACAACAGCATCATGGGCTTCCTGATCAAGGAGGCCCGCCTGCTCGATCACCGTCAGCTGAAGGCATGGGGCGATCTGCTGGCCGAAGATCTGATCTACAAGGCGCCGGTGCGGATTACCCGCCGCGTGCAGGGCTTTGCCGACGAATTCGGCACGATGGGCCATTTCGACGACGACTACAATTCGATGATGGTGCGCCTCACCCGCCTCACGACCACTGATAATGCATGGTCTGAAGACCCCGCATCGCGTGTGCGTCGCTTCATCACGAATGTCACTGTCTGGGAAACGGATCAACCCGACGAGTACGAAGTGCTCAGCTACCTTTTCCTCACCCGCAACCGCGCCGAAGCAAGGGACTACAAGCAGCTCAGCGCCGAACGCCATGACCGGCTGCGAATGACGAAGGACGGCTTCAGGCTGGCGCGACGCTCGATCCTGCTGGATCAGGTCGTGCTGGGGATGCCCAATTTCGCCATCTTCCTTTGACGCACGGCGCGCAAGCAAGATTACGGAGGAGGAAAAAGCAATGGCCCTGACCATAGACGTCGACCGGTCCATCCCGGCCCATGTCAGTGATGACATGATACATGACTGGCCGTTCCAGTTCGGCACCACGCACAAGGGCAATCCCTATACTGAACTGGTCGATCCGGTTCATGCCAGCTACCCACCGGTTTTCTTCACGCGCGATGCTTATCCGGGGCAGCAGCCGGCCTGGGTTGTGCGCCATTTCGATGACGTGGCCACCATCTACAAGGACAACATCAATTTCATCAACAAGGGATTTGCGCCCTTCGCGATGCTGACCGGCGAAAACTGGCATCTGGTCCCGGCTGAAATGGACCCGCCCGATCACGGCCGCTATCGCTCGATGATCTTTCCGCTGTTCACTCCCAAGGCCGTGCGCAGCCTGGAAGACAAGGTGGCGGCCTATGCCAGCCATTACATCGACCGGTTCAAGGACAGGGGCCACTGCGAGTTCATGAGCGAATTCGCGTTCGAATTCCCGATCAAGGTGATCCTTGATCTGATCGGGCTTCCGCAGGACATGACCGGCCAGTTCATGGCCTGGGAAACTGATCTGCTGCACGGCCACGATCTGGAAACCATCGCCGCCGCGACCCGCAATGTCGTGGACTATCTTCGCGGCGAGATTGAGGAGCGCAAACGCAAGCCGCGCGAAGACCTGCTGACTTTTGCCGTCAACGCGGAAGTCGATGGCGTGAAGATGAACGATGACCAGATGCTCGGCTTCGCTTTCAACCTGTTCATTGGCGGGCTGGATACGGTTTCGACCAATCTTGGGTTGCAATTCTGGCATCTGGCCACGCATCCGGAGGATCAGGCGAAGCTGCGCGCGGAGCCGGCGCTTATCCCCGATGCGATCGAAGAAATGCTGCGTGCCTATGCAGCGGTTTCGACCTTCCGTACAGTAGCCAACAAGGTCGAGGTCAACGGCGTCACGATGATGCCGGGCGACAAGGTTATCATGTCCACCACCCTTGCCGGACGCGATCCCTCCAGATGGGAAAACCCAGCCGAAATCCGCCTCGACCGGAAACCACAGCATGTCAGCTTTGCCATCGGACCGCATCTCTGCCTTGGGCTGCACCTCGCGCGCCGCGAACTCGCTTTTGCGATCAGTCATTTCCTTCAGGAAATCCCGCCATTCAGGTTGGCACCAGGAAAAGAGGTCGAGTTCCATCTGGGGATGATCCAGCCGCTCGAACTTGCACTGGTGTGGTGAATACGCCCGCACGGGCGGGCGCCACTTTACAGGGGTAAAACCAACCTGCCTTGGGGCAGGTTGAAGGATTGGCTAGACTGCCCACTATCCGCACTTGCGAAAATGACCACGGGATCTGAAACAATGAGCACCACCACGACGACCGCCAATGACGCGATGCTGGACCAGATGGTTGCAGACTACTCGCTTGTCACCAACGGCTATGCGGGAAGCGCGCCGGCAAATCCCTACCCGATGTTCGAGGACATGCGTTCCAGGTGCCCGGTCATGCACGGCGATCTGCTCATCCAGAACAGGATCCCGAGCATGGCCGATTACGCCATGAGCGGACGACCGGTGGTAACCCTGTTCCGCTACAAGGACATCCACGAGGTTCTCATGAACCCGACGGACTGGTTGAGCTATATCACTGGTGACGGCTTTGGTGCGGCGGTGGACAACATGCTGCTCACCGCGATGGATGGCGAAGAGCACGACAAGTACCGCGCCACGCTGCAAAAGCCGTTCATGCGCCGCGAAATCCGCAAACTGATCGACACACTGATCCGCCCGGTCGTGGTGAATGAGTTTGTCGAAAGGCTCCGCCCCAACAAGAAGGCCGATCTGCTCCGCGAATTCGCCCTGCCCTTCCCGATCCGCGCCATTTATGCCTATTTCGGCTTCCCGCATGACGAGGATTTGCTGTCCAACCTCGCTAGCTGGGCAATCAAGGTGGTCGCCGCCCCGCAGACTGATCCGGAAGTGGCCAAGATCACCATTCCGCAGTCCATGGTTGCGGGCCAGTCCATGTATGACACGGTGCTGCCGATCGTGCAGGAATATCGCAAGCGCGGCGAACTGCGTGAGGATATCCTGGGATACATGATGCAGACGGAACATGAAGGCCGCCGCTTCAGTGACGAGGAAATCGCCAATTTCATACGCATGCTGCTGCTCGCGGCTGGCGAAACGACCACCCGCAGTTTCGCCAACATGATGGTTCAACTGCTCGAATTTCCCGATGTGATGGAAGAAGTTCGCCAGGATCGGACCCTGATCCCCAAGGCGATCAGCGAAACCATGCGCCGCGATCCTACCGCCGGGGCAGTCGCCCGCATTGCGGCCCGCGACATGGAAGTGGGCGGGGTCCAGGTTCCCAAGGGCACGGCCGTGCTGCTATCGATTGCATCTGCCAACCGCGACCCCGACGTCTACGAGGATCCTGACCGCCTGTGGCTGAAGCGCCCGATGCGGCCCCTGCTCAGCTTCGGTTTCGGCCCGCATATGTGCATGGGCATGCACATGGCGCTGGCGGAAATGGAAGTGGCGCTCGATGCCATGCTCGATCTGCCGAACCTGCGTTTCGACCCTGCCTATCCGCGCCCCGAAATCCGCGGGCTGAATATGCGTGGCCCTGACGCCATTCATGTGCTGTGGGACTGATCGGCCCGGTACGATCCTGTGTTCGGCAAGTCTGGAACAGCCGATTGCTGCTGCGCCCGGTGTCGAACCGTGATCGGAGGTTCAGCAGGAAAAGGCGGGGAGTCGGATCACGCGTTCGGAATTCAGGCCATTGAGCTGGATCGCCGGGTGCAATCCTGCCGTGTTGCTAGCGCGCACGATCTATTTCAACAGTGACTTGAGGATAAATCGCGCAAGTTCGGCCCCCAGCGTATCCGATACTCGATCCTTGCTTCCGGAAGATTTCGACCGCGCGGCATTGGGGCCTTTTGCCAGCTGGATCCAGTTGACCATTCCAATCAGCGCATTGGTCGCGACACCGACGGGAAGAGGGAATTCGAACTCCCCCTTGTCCTTGCCTTCCTGGATAATCGATCGCAGCGCATTATAGTATCGCCTCCCCCAATCGCCGCTGGCCTGCTTCGTCGTATCGCCTTCGGCCGACGATGACTGCAGATATTGTTGCAGGAAGATCGCCAGATAGGGATAATCGCGACTGTAGGAATTCATCAGCCCGGCGATGGCCAGTGACAACTTTTCTGTGGCTGTCATCTCCCGCTTGGCGACATCCTCGATGTACTCGATGTTTTTCTCGGACGCCTGCTTCAAAACCTCGTCGAACAGATATTTCTTCGATGAGGCATAATAATAGAGTGACGCACGGTCGATCCCGAGTTCGTCAGCGATATTCTTGAGCGTGCTGTTCTCGTAACCCTTGCGCAAGAACACTCCGGCCGCAGCATTTACGATCTCCTGGCGGCGTTCAAGATAAGAGGCGTTACCCTTCTCGTTGAGCGCGGCTGCCCGGCGCTTGCCTAGATTTGTGTCTTCTTCCATCGCCGTCCAATCAGATTGCACCGGTTCATTTGCGGTCAATTGCCTGCAGATGGCGTAATCCCATGCACATCGGCGACGAGCTGAATCGCCAGGAAGCGCGAAAACAGGCGTGCATCGATCAGTGCCCCGCCCATGATCCACAGGCCCGGCTGGACAGTCGGCTTCCACATGTTGCGCATGTGGCAATGCTGGTCCAGCCCCCAGATCGGCCCAACCGCATCAGCTATGTCATCGCCCAGCAGCTTGCGTACATTTTCCTGCATGTTCTCGAAGCCAGTGGCCAAAATCACCGCATCGCACGGCAAGGAGGTTCCGTCGGCAAGCTCAATCGCCTGCGCTGAAAATCCATTCATGTTACTGTAGTCGACCACATCGATCGCTTTTTCGATGATAAGGTCGCTGCAGCCAACATTGATGTAATAACCACCCTCGCCACGCAGATACATCATGTGAAAACCGGTATCGTCATCACCGTTGAAAGTGCGAAAACCCACCGACTGGAGCGCTTCGATCAGTTCTTCATCGACCACCTTGCTCTTGCTGGTGATCCATTTGTAGGTTTCCTCGAGGATGGGATAGGGAATGACCGAGGTCAGAAGATCGACATCCTCGACCGGAGTATCCTCCGAATAGACAGAATATGTGCGGATCGCGGTCGGCTCCAGGCTGACCACACAGGTCGGGCTGCGCTGGAGAAGATGGACTTTCGCGGCACCGTTCACATGCAGGTCCTGCGCAATATCATGACCGCTGTTGCCAGTGCCGACCACCAGCACACTCTTGCCGGCATAGCTCTCGCCGCGCGTGTACTCGCTCGAATGGAGCACTTCGCCGGCGAAATTCTCCAAACCGGGCAAGCGCGGCTTCTTGGGAATAGAGCCGCTGACACCGGTGCTGATCACCAGATTGCGACAGACAATCCGTTGCACTGAACCATCGGCGCGTTTCACCTGTGCCCGCCAGCTCTTGCTTGCCTCGTCATATTCAGCGGCGGTCAACTCCGTCGATGTCCAGACATTGAGTTCCAGTGCATCAGCGTAAGTTTCAAGCCAGTTCGCCAGCTTGTCCTTCGGCAGCCAAACCGGCCATGTCACCGGGAACGGCAGGTAGGGCATATGATTGGCGAATACCTGATTATGCAACGTCAGCGAATGATAACGCTTGCGCCAGACGTCTCCGATTCTGGCGTCCTTTTCGATAATGAGCGGGTCCAGTCCCATGCTTTTCAGCCGTGCGGCCAGGATCAGACCGGCATGGCCCGCGCCAACGATCAGGACCGGCGGCTGATCACCCGCTCGTTCTTGCTCTGCGTTGCGCCGGTCGAGCCAGTTTTCCTTGACCAGATACTTGGAAAATTCCTCGCCAGTGGGACGATGCGCACCGATTCGTTCCTCGAAACCCCTGAGTTCCTGCAGGGTTGTCAGCAGCAACCACGCCTTCCACTCGCCTGCTTCATCCTGCGCCAGGCGCACCACCCCGGTGCCATTGCCGATGCACGTTTCGTAGTTGAAGAAGGCTTCCACCACCAGGCGGCCGGAACGCTTGCACAGGCGCGGCGCGGGCCTGCCCTCGGCGATGTGCAATGAACGAATACCGGAACGCGCGATCATCGGCGCCAGTTCGCCCGCAATCTCGCCCTGACCGGCAAACGTGCGGAAGTCCCATGTCAGCGCAAGGAAATCCTTCCAGTAGCCATCAGCAAGGAAGTGCGCGGCAATCGCCTCGCCTTGCCCGGCATCAAGCGATACGCCGAAACCGTCCAGCCAGCGCACGAAGATCGCTTCGGCCTCGGCAACGACTTCCGGATCGGTCTTGATTGCTCTGCTTGCCATTATTCAGGTCGCTCTATCGGGCTGAGGTGCCCACGGGGGGCATGATGGATTTGATTTCGACATAGTCCGAGATGCCTTCGATCCCGCATTCGCGGCCAACCCCGGACTGCTTGAGCCCGCCGAACGGGGCCGCCATGTCAAGGTTGTGGGAATTGACCCCAACCGATCCGCAGCGAATCCGGCGCGCAAGCTTCAGCCCCGCGGTGGGCGCGCTCGTCCAGATGCTGGACTGCAGGCCATAGGCAGAGTCATTGGCGATGCGCAGGCCGTCTTCCACCCCGTCATAGGGAATGAGGCAGTAAACCGGACCGAAAATCTCCTCTTGCGCGATGCGCATGCGATTATCGACGTCAACGAACAGCGTGGGCTGGACGTACCAGCCCCTTGGACGATCCGCAGGGACACCGCCGCCGACAATTGCTCGGGCACCCTCCGCCTTGCCCAGGTCAAGGTAGCTCTTAACCCGGTCACGCTGCCTGCGGGACGATAGCGGCCCGATGACGGTTTCCGGGTCCATCGGATCGCCGAAGGGCAGCGCGGCGATCGTCTGCGCCAGCGCGTCGGCAATTTCATCGTAGCGCGAACGCGGCGCAAGAATGCGCGTCGGTGCATTGCACGCCTGCCCGCTGATAAAGGTCATCGGCGCGACCAGCCCCGCCAGCACATCGTCCAGCGCGATGTCTTCCAGCAGCAGGGCCGCGCCCTTGCCGCCAAGCTCCAGCGTAAAGCGGCGCAACTGTTCGGCACAAATGGCCCCGACCTTGCGCCCGGCCGCAGTGCTGCCGGTCAGCGAAACCTTGTCAATGCCGGAGTGGGACACGAGGTATTCGCTGACGTCACGGTTCGCCGGAACGATGTTCAGTACCCCGCGCGGCAAGCCCGCCTGTTGGAAAACCTGCGCCAGAGCAGCAAAATTCATGGCCGCCTCCTCAGAGGGCTTGAGCACTGCAGTGCAGCCCGCAATCAGAGCCGGCGCCAATTTCATCGCCGCGACGATCAGCGGCCCGTTCCAGGGGACGATGGCGGCGACAACGCCAACCGGTTCGCGTTCCACCACCACCTCGGATGCGGCGTTGAAATCGTCGTAGGAGGGTCTCACTTCCGTCCACGGATAATCAGTGGCCAGTTCAGCGAAATATTCCCAGATTGCGCAGGATCGCGGAACCTGCACGGCACGGGACTGGGAAATGGGTGAACCCATTTCCGATGTAATGGTGATGGCGACTTCATCGGCGATAGCCCGCAAATGATCCATCGCCTGCTGAATGATGCGGGCACGTTCTGCATGCGTCATGCGTGGCCAGGGACCATGATCGAATGCATGTCGAGCCGCAGCAACGGCACGGTCGATATCCGCCCGGTTGGCTGCCGGAACCCGTCCGATGACCTCTTCCGTTGCCGGACTGACAGCCTCGATCCAGTCATCGCCGCTGCTCTTCGCCCAGCCTCCGTCAATGTAAAGCTTGCCGTCCTCGCCAATCATCATCTGCTCCGGGTGGAACGCGGCCACTGAATGCTGAAGAGTGGATTACACATCATAATGCCCGGCCTGTCAACGCAACGTTGAAAATACCGGGCAGCGCGTTCAGTAGGACTTGGGAAGACCGAGCACGCGCTCTGAGACATAGTTCAGGATCATTTCGCGACTGACCGGCGCAATGCGTGGCAACATGATTTCGCGCAGATAGCGTTCGACGTGATATTCCTTGGCATAGCCAAAGCCGCCATGCGTGCGCACGGCACGGTCACATGCCTCGAACGCGGCATCGGCAGCGAGAAACTTCGACGCATTGGCCTGCGCCCCGCATGGTTGGCCGGAATCGTAAAGCCTGGCCGCATGCCAGACCATAAGATCGGCCGCTTCCAGTTTCATCCAGCTTTCCGCCAGCGGATGCTGGATGCTCTGGTTCTGGCCGATCGGACGACCAAAAACGTTGCGCTCAGCCGCATATTCAGCCGCCTTGTACAGTGACCTGCGCCCCACCCCGACGCACTCTGCCCCCACCAGAATCCGTTCAGGGTTGAGGCTGTCCAGCAACAGGCGGAACCCCTCGCCTTCCTCACCTATGCGATCCTCCACCGGTACTGGCAGATCGTGATAGAAAGTCGCGTTGGAATCCACCGCCGCGCGCCCGAGCTTCTCGATTTCCCGGACCTCGATATAGTCGCGGTTGAGATCAGTGAAAAACAGGGTCAATCCATCCGTCTTGCGCCTCACCTCTTCGCGCGGCGTCGTGCGCGTCAAAAGCAGAATCTTGTCCGCATGCTGAGCCGTGGTTGTCCATACTTTCTGACCATTGACGATGTAGCGGTCACCCTCGCGCACCGCCCGCGTGGTTATGCGGCTGGTGTCAAGCCCGGCATCCGGCTCCGTCACTCCGAAAGCGAGCTTTTGCTTGCCCGCAATCAGTGGCGGCAGGAAACGCTGCTTCTGTTCTTCCGTGCCGTATAGGACGATCGGATGGGGGCCGAACAGATTGATGTGGAATGCCGAACAGGCGGCTATGGCTCCGGCTGAATTGGCCACCGTTTGCGCCACAAGCGCAGCCTCGGTCACGCCCATGCCGGCTCCGCCATATGCCTCGGGCATAGTCAGCCCAAGCCAGCCAGCCTCTGCCATGGCGGCATGAAACTCGAAGGGGAATTCGTGCCTGCGGTCCTTGTCGAGCCAGTAGCTGTCGTCGAACCGGTCGCAGAGCGCCTTTACCGACTGCACGATTTGCCGACGTTCCTCAGTCATTTCGACGCCGGTTGGTGTGTTCTCGAACTTCATGCTGACCTTGCCTGATTTACTGTGAATGCAACAAATGGCCTCATCCCACTGCCACCCTGATAAAGCTTTCAGCCCATTGGTCAACGTTGCGTTGACAACACGGTGCGCGATATCTAGGCTCCGTCTGTCAAAAATGCGGGGCGCCGTTGCTCACACAGGCTGGCCGCGCGGCACGGGAAAAATGCATGGGTGAGAATGAAGTTATCTTCGCGAAGGACGGCCAGATCGGGGTTCTGACGATTAACCGGCCAGATCAGAAAAATGCGCTCTCGAACGAGGTTCTGGCGGGTCTGCGCGAAGGTGTGGCGCGGGCGAGGGCCGATCGGGCAGTGCGTGTTCTCCTGCTGCGGGGTACGGGAGATGAGGCTTTCTGCGCCGGCGGCGATCTGCGCCAGATGAACGATGCAACCGTTGATCAGTTTGCTGCTCATGATGGTCGCAGTCAGCTCGCCCTGTTGTTTCGTGACATGTGGGAACTGGGCAAGCCGACGATAGCCCGAGTGCCGGGCTATGCACTGGCAGGGGGCTTTGGGCTTGCCGCCGCCTGCGATTTCATTATTGCAAGCGAGCGCGCCGTGTTTGGCGTTCCGGAAGTTACCGTGGGCCTCTGGCCCTATATGATCACGCTCCCCCTGCTGCACTGGCTGTCACCCAAGCAGGTGCTCAACCTGATGCTGACCGGGCGGCGGGTGAAGGCCGCCGAAGCGATGGCCATGGGATTCGTCAGCGAGCTGGTTCAGCCTGAAAAGCTGGACGATGCCATTGCCGCCCTTGCCGAACGGCTTTGCGTGGCCGCGCCACAGTCAGTGGCGCTGGGCAGGACCGCGTTTTACGCGGCGGTAAATCACGACCTCGACAGCCGCATCCGCATGCTGCAGGCGCATCTCAGCGTTAGCCTGACCATGCCGGATGCCCGCGAAGGGCTGGCTGCCTTTGCCGAAAAGCGCAAGCCGCAGTGGGGTGACAGCTCATGAGCGCCGCGCAGCAACCGGGAAACTGGGGCCGATGGGGCGCGGCAGATGAACGCGGGGCGCTGAACCGGCTGGATCAGGCAGCAACGCTGCGCGGCCTGGCCTGCGTCAAGACGGGCGAAGTGCTCTCGCTCGCGCTGCCGCTCAAGGCCGGGGCCGGGCCAATCGCCATCGGTCGCCAGCCCATGCAGCATTTCATGAGCAGGGACGGCGGCGATTACGCGGCGGGCCTGAAAGAGCCGGGCTTCGGCTTTTCTGACGACTACATCGTGATGGCGACTCATGGCACCACCCATATCGATGCCCTGGCGCACATCTTCCGCCACGGACAGATGTGGAACGGCCATTCCGCCGACCTGGTGACCAGCAAGGGTGCGCGCCGTTGCGGGATCGAAAAGACCGGACCGATTGTGACGCGCGGCATCTTCCTCGATTTCGCCGCGCCAGATGGCCCCTGCCAGACTGACGGCGTCGCGCTGATGCCCGACCAGCTCGCCACAGCCATGGCCGCCATCGACGTTTCCCCGCAACCTGGTGACGCGCTGATCGTTCGAACGGGTTGGCTTGCGCGCTGGCGTGCGGGTGCGGCGACTGAAAAGCGATGGGCAGGGCTGGACGTCAGCTGCGCGCAATGGGTCGATGAACAGGGCTTCTCGCTCGTCTGCGCGGATAATCTCGCGGTGGAAATCGGTCCCAGCGGCAATCCTGAGGACGCTGCCCCGCTTCACGTCGAATTGCTGCGTAATCGCGGCGTCCATTTCGCGGAGCTCTTCGATCTGGAGCAACTCGCGACCAAAGGCCGTAGCACCTGCCTGCTGGTCATTTCGCCGCTCAACATTCAGGGTGGCGTAGGCAGCCCGATCAGCCCCGTGGCGGTGTTGTGAGCGGTGAAACACCCGCCGCGCGCGCGCGCGGACCGTCCCTGCCCCACGCTGGACAGCAGGTGAACTTCTGCGAGGTTCTGTTGCGTGACGGGCTGCAAAGCTGGCCGGAATTTATCCCGACTTCCGACAAGATTCGGCTGGTCGAGGCAATTGCGCGCGCTGGCGTTCCCGAAATCGATCTCGCATCATTCGTTTCGCAGAAGCTCGTCCCGCAGTTTGCAGACCGGCTCGAACTTCTCGCCGCCATTGATCCTCACTTTCGGATCAGAGTCCTCGCGGTCAACGACAAGGGGGTGCAGGCCGCGATTGAGGCGCATCGCCAGGTTCGCCCGATCGACATATGCGGCATCCCCTTCTCCGTCAGCGAACCGCACAACCTCGCCAACCTGCGGCGAAACCACGCCGATCATCGCCTTGCCGTGGCGGCCATGGTTGCAGAGCTGCAAGCCGCAGGGATCAGGCCACTGATCGGCGTGGCCACGGCCTTCGGCTGTCCGATCAGGGGCCGCATCGAGTCACGGGAAACGCTTGATCTGGCGCATTGGGCGTATGATCTTGGAGTCCGGGACATCATGTTTGGCGACACCACCGGCCTTGCCGAACCGGTTGCTGTGGCTTCAGTCTTTTCGGCAGCGGCCGCAGGGCTGGAAGGCGTCAACCTGATCGCTCATTTCCACGATAATCGGGGCATCGGCATCGTCAATGCGCTGGCGGCGATCGGCGCGGGCGCAAGCACGGTCGATGCGTGTCTTGGCGGGCTGGGCGGTGAACCCAGAGGCATTGAACTCGGCCTGAGCGGTGACCAGGGCAATGTGGTGAGCGAGGATCTCGTCAACGTGCTCACGGCTATTGGCGCAAACACCGGAATCGACCCACAGGCACTGGTCGAAGCGGGGGCGCTGGCCGAAGACATTCTCAAGCGCCAACTGCTGAGCAAGGTTCAGCGTTCCGGGCTTGGCAGGTTTGCGGAGGCGGAATGAGCATGGGAGATGTTTTACTGACACGCCAGGAGCATGTCGCAGTCATCACGCTCGACAACCCGGAAAAGCACAATGCCGTCGATGCCCCAATGCGCGAAAAACTCGCCGCCATTTACCAGTGCATCGAAGAGGACGAAGGGTTGCGCGTCGCAGTCATTCGTGGTGCAGGCGGCAAGTCATTCTGCGCAGGCGGCTCGATTGACAGCTATCTTGAGCAGGGCGCCTTTGGGCCGCAAGGGACCGGTGTGCCGCCGATTCCGCGTCCCTGGCCAGCAAGCAAACCCTATATCGCGGCGATCAATGGCTACGCGCTTGGCGGCGGCTTCGCGCTTGCGCTCGCATGCGACCTCCGGGTGGTGGGAGAAAGCGCGCGCATCGGTCCATCCGGCCTGAAGCGCGGCACCGTACAGGGGGCGCAGACCATTTCGCGCCTTACCCGCCTGGTCGGGATGAGCCGCGCAATGCAAATCCTGCTCCTTTCTCGCGAATTGACGGGATCAGAAGCAGCAATGGCCGGACTGGCCGAACTGGTCGCTGACGACATGGTTGAACGCCAGGCCATGGAATGGGCGCACACCATCGCCGGTTTCAGCCCATGGACAGTGGCGATGACCAAGCAACTCGTTATTGACGCCGCGCATTTGTCGCTTGAAGACGCGATTGCACAGGAAGATCGCGTGGCTGCAGAAGCCTATCGTCGCGATGACGCGCTGGAGGGTTTTCGCGCCTTCGCAGAACGCAGAAAGCCCGCCTTCAAATGAGCGGGCGGGCTTTGCCACTGGACGGAACCAGCGCAATCAGCCTTGCATCGCTGGGCCCTGGCCCATACGCAGCCATGCTGCTGGCCGATCTTGGCTGCGATGTCACCATCATTGATCGGATTGATCCGGTGCAGACCTCCATGCCGCTTGATCGCGATCCGCGCCGACGGGGCCAGCGCAGCATTGCGATGGACCTGAAGCAGCCTGAAGCACGCGCGCTTCTTGACCGAATGATAAGTGATGCGGACGTCCTGATGGAAGGTATGCGGCCAGGCGCGGCCGAGAAAATCGGCCTTGCGCCCGCTCGCTGCGCAGATCTCAATCCCGGCCTGATATATGCGCGCATCACCGGTTGGGGGCAGGATGGGCCCCTTTCCCGCCAGGCTGGCCATGACATTAATTATATTGCGCTCAGCGGAGCTCTCCATGCCATGGGCGATGCAACCGTGCCACCGCCGGTTCCTCTTAATCTGTTGGGCGATTACGCGGGCGGCGGAATGTTTGTCGCGCTCGGGATCGTCTCCGCACTGTTCGAACGCACGCGGTCCGGCAAAGGCCAGGTGATTGACGGGGCCATTGTTGACGGGGTGGCCTCGCTCACCACCGCAACGCTCGGGATGCTTGCCGCAGGTCTGTGGGTTGGCCGGGCCAGCAATATCCTTGATGGCGGCGCGCCATTTTACCGGACATACCGCACGGCTGATGGCGGCTATATGGCGGTGGGGGCGATCGAACCCAAATTCTTCGCTGAACTGCTGAGCGGACTTGGTCTGGATTCGGCACAGTGGACACAGGATGACCGGACGCAATGGCCGAGAATGACCGAAGCCATAGCAGATCGATTTGCTGCGCAGACACAATCCCATTGGGAAATGGTTTTTGACGGCAGCGATGCCTGTGTCAGCCCTGTACTGACCTTCGCTGAGGCCGCCAGCCATCCACATCACCGCACGCGCCAAACCTACTTCGCAGTGGACGGGATCATCCAGCCTGCGCCCGGGCCGAGGATGAACGGGGCCAACGCACCCCCACCGCAAGGGATACCTGGCGCCGGGGCGCATTCGGACGAAATACTGGCCGCGCTGAACCTGTCGCCGACTGACATTGCCAATTTGCGGAA
>JACKKV010000006.1 GCA_024236235.1 Novosphingobium sp.
GACATCATCAAGCTCAACGGCGCCTTCCCGGCCAATTTCCTCGACGTTGGTGGCGGCGCGACCAAGGAAAAGGTCACCGAAGCCTTCAAGATCATCCTGTCCGATCCGGCGGTGGAAGGCATCCTCGTCAACATCTTCGGCGGCATCATGAAGTGCGACGTGATCGCTGACGGGATCGTGGCGGCGGCCAAGGACGTGAATCTCTCAGTCCCGCTGGTCGTGAGACTGGAAGGCACCAATGTGGAACAGGGCAAGGAAATTCTGAACAATTCGGGCCTGCCCATCGTATCGGCCAATGATCTGGGCGATGCCGCACAGAAGATCGTGAGTGAAGTGAAGAAGGCGGCCTGACCGCCCGTGGCAGGCCCTGCCTTGCGGCGGGGCTTGCAAAAGGGTGAGGTTTGGCGCTAGAGGAAAAACATACACAAGTTTACTATTCTGGAGTTGAAGCCATGAAGGTACTCGTCCCGGTGAAGCGGGTGATCGATTACAACGTCAAACCGCGGGTCAAGGCCGACGGCAGCGGCGTCGATCTCGCCAATGTCAAAATGAGCATGAACCCGTTTGACGAAATCGCGGTTGAAGAAGCGATTCGACTGAAGGAAGCGGGCACGGCGGAAGAAGTGATCGCCGTCTCCATCGGCCCGGCCAAGGCGCAGGAAACGCTGCGCACGGCGCTGGCCATGGGTGCAGACCGGGCGATCCTGGTCCAGACCGACGATGAGGTGGAACCGCTGGCGGTCGCCAAGATCCTGAAGGCCGTGGCCGAAGCCGAAGGCCCCGGACTGGTTATTCTGGGCAAGCAGGCGATTGACGACGATTCCAACCAGACCGGCCAGATGCTGGCCGCGCTGATGGGCCGCCCGCAAGGCACCTTCGCCAATGAGGTGACGCTGGATGGCGACAGCGTGACGGTGAAGCGCGAAGTCGACGGCGGGCTTGAAACGGTCAGGCTGTCACTGCCCGCGATCATCACCACGGACCTGCGCCTGAACGAGCCGCGCTATGCCTCGCTGCCCAACATCATGAAGGCGAAGAAGAAGCCGCTCGATGAAAAGACCCCCGCCGATTACGGGGTGGACATCACGCCGCGCCTTAAGACGCTCAACGTCAGCGAACCGCCCGTACGCCAGGCTGGCGTGAAGGTGGCCGATGTCGACGAACTGGTCGGCAAGCTGAAGGCGCTGGGGATCGTCTGATCTCCGCAACCCTTATCACACAGGATTCAAGGACAAGACGATGAACACTCTCGTTTGGGTCGAACATGACAATGCTTCCGTCAAGGACGCCACACTCGCCGCCGTGACCGCTGCGGGCAAGCTGGGTGAAGTGACCGCGCTGGTAGCCGGTGCGGGCTGCGACGGCGCAGCCCAGGCCGCCGCGCAGATCGCCGGCGTCGCCAAGGTGCTGAAGGCCGACGATGCCGCCTATGGCAATGCGCTGGCCGAAAACGTCGCCCCGCTGATCGCCGCGCTGATGGATGGTTATGACGCCTTCGTCGTGCCTGCCACCACCACCGGCAAGAACATCGCGCCGCGCGTGGCCGCGTTGCTGGATGTGATGCAGATTTCGGACATCCTCTCGGTCGAAGGGCCCAAGACCTTCACCCGCCCGATCTATGCCGGCAACGCCATCGCCACTGTGGAATCGAGCGATGCCAAGCTGGTCATCACCGTGCGTGGCACCGCCTTCGACAAGGCTTCGCCCAGCGGCGGTTCGGCCAGCGTCGAAGC
Source organism: Novosphingobium sp. (assembly GCA_024236235.1). Taxonomy (GTDB): domain Bacteria; phylum Pseudomonadota; class Alphaproteobacteria; order Sphingomonadales; family Sphingomonadaceae; genus JACKKV01. Next base: position 1,734 of record JACKKV010000006.1, read on the forward strand.
GGCCTCCGGTCCGGGTGATGCCGGCCTTTCCAGCTTCGTCGGCTCGGAACTGGCCAAGTCGGAACGCCCCGAACTGACCAGCGCCAAGATCATCGTGTCAGGCGGGCGGGCACTGAAGGATGCCGAAACCTTCGCCGCCACCATCTTCCCGCTGGCGGACAAGCTGGGTGCGGGCGTCGGCGCCAGCCGCGCGGCGGTGGACGCAGGCTATGTGCCCAATGATTTCCAGGTCGGCCAGACCGGCAAGATCGTGGCCCCCGAAGTCTATGTCGCCATCGGCATCTCGGGCGCGATCCAGCATCTGGCGGGCATGAAGGATTCCAAGACGATCATCGCGATCAACAAGGACGAAGACGCGCCGATCTTCCAGGTCGCGGACATCGGCCTCGTCGCCGACCTTTACAAGGCCGTGCCGGAGTTGATGGAAAAGCTTTGATCGGCAACGCAGCGAATCGATTCCTCAAGGGGCGGCCATTGGGCCGCCCTTTTTATTTGCAGTGCAGATTGCATCGGAAAAAATGAGTTGCACGGCGAAATAGGCGTGATTCGCGCACTTTATCCACAGATCGGCGTGCGCGCGCACTGATATTCCGCTTGCCGCTGATGAGTGGGGGGCGATATATGCATGAGTTATGGAATCCGAACTCCCACAAAATTTGGGCAAGCGGCTTGGATCACTCGCCGAGCTACCAGATGAGCTAGTTGCCCAACTGCAGGCCGCAAAGCGAAGCGAACTGGAGTCCGAAATCGTCGAGGTGATTGACGAGCTGCTTGATGGGGTGGCAAACGTCGATGAAATTTTGGTGGGCTTGTATCGGAAAAGCCAAAAAATTTATCAGCGCCCCTTCATCGCGAATAAGCTCTATCGAATGGGCCAAGCCGGTCTACTCGAGAGCGTTCCGAAAAAGAAAGGGGTATATCGCACCGTAAACCCCTAAAACGGATTTGGGGCCGCCAAGCTTCCGACCCGGCAGCCCCAATCCGAGGTGGACATACCACTACGGAGCTCATCAAGCCTCCAAGCATTAGTGGTCCTCGGTAGTTTCGTCAACGCCGTCGCGTGTCCTGGCGGCCGGTTGAAGGAAACAGAGCTATGGCCAAGGCGCCGCTCGGAACCACCGCGAGGACCGGTGCAAAATGTCCTGAATCCGGCGTTTGGGAAGCTCAGGCCTCCCCTTCCACGACCGCACCTATCGCGAAGGGCAACATCATGCCGCCCTATCGCGGGAATGCGGTGACATGGAAGCTCATTCGCTACGCATGACTTGAAGGGCGGCTCCGTTTTCGGGGTCGCCCTTTTTCGTTGCACAACATCAAAGGACACGTAAAATGACATTTCATGGAAGTGCTCGAGAAGCTGAGTTTGCCGAGGCCGTCTCGAAGTATCTTTTCGATGCAGGCGGTTCCGCATCTATCAGCCAAATCCGCCATGCCCTGCCCAACTACATCAGCTTGTCAGCGGCCGACCGCCGCAAATCGCCGACAAGGCCAGGCGAAGATATGTGGGAACAGATCGTCAGGAACATCGTCTGTCATAGGCATTGCCTAGGGAATGCGGTCAGTGCCGGCAACCTGATCTATTCTCCGCGCAAGCTCTCGCTGAGCGATCGCGTCCAGCTTGACCTTTTCGAAAACGACAAAGACGAAGGCGGATAATCTTACAACCACCCATCCACCGCGTGGATCGCCACGCCGACCAGCCCGCCGACCAGCGTGCCATTAATGCGGATGAACTGGAGGTCGCGTCCCACCGCGCTTTCAATCCGGCCGGTCACGGTGCGCGCATCCCAGCGCTTCACCGTTTCCGACACGAGCTGCACGATCTGCGCGCCATAACGTGACACGATCCCGACCAGCGCGCGCCGGGCGAAGCGGTTGACGAGTTGCTGCAACCGGGGGTCGCCCTGCAACGCCCCTCCCAGCTCCTGCAGGCTTTCGCCCAGCCAGCCGGACATGGCCGCCTCGGGATCTTCAGCGGCGCGCAGCAGATTGGCGCGCAACCGTTCCCACAACCCGTCCAGCCAACGCCCCACCGCCGGATTGGCAAGCAGTTCGGCCTTCATCCGCTCCACCCGTGCCTGCATCGCCGGATCGTGCTGCAGATCGACCGCGAGCCTCGCCAGCCCCGTTTCCACACGCTGGCGCAGCGGATGATCGGGCTGCACGATCGCTTCGGCGAGCAGGCGATAGACCCCGTCCAGCACCGCATTGACGATGCGATTGTCCAGCCCGGTCAGCTGCAGGATGCGATTGGCCCGCCGGGCGGCCAGTTCACGGATCAGCGGCTCGTTCTTTTCGAGCGTTTCCCCCGCCCAGCGCAGGCCACTTTCGAGCAGCGGCATGTGCCGTCCGTCCGCGATGGCGGCGGACAGCATCTGGCCCAGCAACGGCGCGGGGCGCAGCCGCTCCGCCTGACTGCGGATCGCGCCTTTCAGCATGCCGCCCAGCCGTTCCTCGTCCAGCGCATGCAACACATCAGCGGCAAGGCGTGCTGCCCCTTCGCGCAGGCGCGCCTCACCCCCGATGCGGCGATCCGTCAGAAATGCGCCAACCGACCCGGCAAGATTGAGCGCCCTCAGCCGCCGGGCGACAACCGGCGGGGTAAGAAAATTGCTGCGCAGAAAATCGGCCAGCGTGTCAGCGATGCGATCCTTGTTCTCGGGAATGATCGCGGTGTGCGGGATCGGCAGGCCGAGCGGGCGGCGAAACAGCGCGGTCACCGCGAACCAGTCGGCCAGCCCGCCGACCATGGCGGCTTCGCTGAATGCGAGGAGATAGCCCCATGCCCCCGTGTCATCGCCCAGATTGCGGGCCAGGACGAATGTGGCGGCCATCGCCAGCAGCAGGCCACCCGCCACCATGCGCATGCGCCGCGCCCGGTCCGCCCCGGCATCGCCGCCCGCGGGCCAGGCCATGTTCATTCGGCTGGATCGACCGCAGCGGCGCGCGCTTCCTGTTCCGCATCATAGGTCAGGAAGCGGCGCGACAGCCACGGCCCCACGCGCTTTTCAAAGCCGTCCGCCAGGCTGAACCCGGCGGGCACGATCACCAGCGTCAACAGCGTGGAGAGCAGCAGTCCCCCGATCACCGTGATCCCCATGGGCGAGCGCCACGCGGAATCGCCCGCAAGCGATAACGCGGTGGGCACCATCCCGGCGGTCATTGCCACGGTAGTCATCACGATGGGCTGCGCGCGCTTATGCCCGGCGTCCATGATAGCGTCGAACTTGGCGACCCCCTTGTCCATCTCTTCCAGCGCAAAATCGATCAGCAGGATGGAATTCTTGGCGACGATCCCCAGCAACATGAGAATGCCGATATAGACCGGCATGGAAATGGGGTGGCCGAGCAGCGCCAGCGCCAGCAGCCCGCCCAGCGGCGCGAGCAGCAGCGAGGTCATATTGACCAGTGGTGAAACCAGCCGTTTGTAAAGCAGGATCAGCACGGCAAAGACCAGCAGCACGCCGCTGATCACCGCCACCGCAAAATCGCCGATCATCTCTGCCTGCCATTTATCGTCACCGATCGGCGCATTCTGGACGCCCGGCGGCAGGTTTTTCATCGCCGGCAGCGCAAGAATTTGCTTCATGACCGGCCCCTTGACCGCGCCGGGCGCAAGATCGGCGCCGATAAACACCCGGCGCGACTGGTTATAGCGCTGAATCGCGGTCGGACCGGAGCCAAAGCTGATCGCGGCCACGCGGCTCAGCGGTACGCTGGCCCCGCTGGAGGTGACGACGGGGATGTTGCGGATCGTATCGAGATCGCGCCGCGACTGCTTCGGCAAGATCACGCGAATCGGAATCTGCCGGTCACTGAGCGAGAATTTGGCCGAATTGCGATCAATTTCACCGATGGTCGCGATACGCACCGCTTCACTCAATGCTGCGGTGGTGACGCCGAGCCGGGCGGCCAGCGCGAAATCGGGGACAATCACCAGTTCCGGGCGTTTGAGATCGGCATCCAGCCGCGGTGCGACCAGTTGCCTGATCCCGCGCATCTGTTCGACGACCTGCTGGGCGGCCTCCTGCAATTTGTCGGGGTCCGAACCCGTCAGCATCACGGTGATGTCGCGGCCCGTGCCCACTCCGGCCCCGCCCGACGGCGCCATGCTGGCCACATTGATGCGGGCATCGGGATAGGTCTGAAGCTGGGAAGCAAGACTGCGGACGAAATCGACCGAAGTCATTTTGCGGTCAGGGCTGAGATTGACGTAAATCGTCGCCGAACCTTCGCGCACGACCTGCGTCGTCTCTGCAACTTCGGAACGTGCTTCGACCAGATCAGTCAGCTCACCGGTAACCCGTTCGGTCTCTTCAATCGTCGTGCCGGGAACCAGCTCCACGCTGACCCGGGCCGAATCCGCATCCGAATCGGGCTGGAACTGTTGCGGTGAACCGGCCAGCAGGGCGATGGTCAGCACCAGCGCGTAGACCCCGCCACAAAAGGCATAGAACCGGTGATCGCGCATATAGGCGGCGATCTTGCCCATCGCATAATCGAGCCATGTTCCGAATGCGCCCAGCCGCCAGACAATCGTCCGCAGCGCGCGCCCGGCCAGCATCACGACTGCAGGCAGGGCCACCGGCGCCAGTGCGGCGGCAAGGATCAGTCCCCAGCCGCCCATGCCAAGGGCGGACAGCACCGACTGGAGCCCCCGGAACAGGAGATAGGCCGCGCCCCCGCCGGCCGCGAGGATAAGCAGGCACAGGCCGATGCACAGCGGATAGTACCACCAGCACGCCGGTGCGGGCACCAGCTGCGCCCGCAATCGCATCGCCGCGCGCGTATCCAGCGTCCAGGCCAGAAAGCGCATATAGGAATCCATCAGGCGCCCGCCACCATGTTCGGCCTGCCCATGCGCCTTGAGGAAATAGGCGGCGGCCATCGGCGTAATCAGCCGCGCCACGGCCAGGCTCATCAGCACGGCGGCGACCACGGTCAGCCCGAAGCTCTTGAAGAACTGGCCGGAAATCCCTGGCATCAGCCCCACCGGCAGGAACACCGCCACAATCGAGAAAGTCGTTGCCACCACCGCCAGGCCGATTTCGTCAGCCGCATCAATCGAAGCCTGATAGGCGCTTTTGCCCATGCGCATGTGACGTACGATGTTCTCGATCTCCACGATCGCATCGTCCACCAGCACCCCCGCCACCAGGCTGAGCGCGAGCAGGGACATGGTGTTCAGGGTAAAGCCCAGCTGGCTCATGAACCAGAAGGTTGGAATGGCCGACAGCGGGATGGCGATGGCGCTGATCACCGTCGCCCGCCAGTCGCGCAGGAACAGGAACACCACCAGCACGGCCAGCACGGCACCTTCGATCATCGCCTCGATCGAACTGGCATACTGACCCTTGATGTAATCGACCGAGGTGGTGAGCAGCTTGAAGCTGATCCCCGGATTTTCTGCCTCGATTGCTCTCAGTTCCTCGATCGCGGCGTCATAGACCGTGACGTCGGATGCGCCCTTGGACCGTTCGATCCCGAACACAACGACATCGCGACCGCGGACCTTGGCAATGGACTCCTGCTCGGAGAAACCGTCACTGACATCAGCGACATCGGCCAGTTTGACGCTGCGCCCGCCCGCAAGCGCGACCTGCGTCTGTGACAGTTCATAGGCATCGCGCGCATTGCCCAGCACCCGCACGGACTGGCGCGATCCGGCAATCTCCGCCTTGCCGCCGCTGATATTGAGATTGACCTGGCGCAGCGCATTGTTGACCTGCCCGGCGGTCACACCCAGCGACTGCATGCGCTGGGGATCCAGGACAACGCGAATTTCCCGGTCCACCCCGCCAAACCGGCTGACGGCAGCCATCCCCTGGATGCCCAGCAAGCGGCGCGCCACCGTATCATCCACGAACCAGCTGAGCTGTTCCATGGTCATGTCATCGGCTCGCACCGCGAAAATGCCGATCGGCCCCGCCCCGCCCGGTTCCACCTTGGAAATCTGCGGCTCCAGAATCCCGTCCGGCAGATCCCCGCGAACCTGGTCCACGGCATTCTTGACCTCGTTCACCGCGTCGTTGGAATTGGTGCCGATAACGAACTGCACCATCGTGCGGCTGCTGCCTTCAGTGGCGGTGGACTGGATTTCATCCACCCCGCTGATCGAACGCACCGCCGCCTCGACCTTTTCGGTGATCTGGCTGGTGATTTCCGATGGCGCGGCGCCCGGTTGCACCACTGATACCGTGACCATCGGGAAATCGACATCGGGCAGGTCGTTCACGTCCATACGGATGAATGCGACGATCCCTGCCAGCAGCAGGCCGGCGAATACGGTCAGCGGCACGATCGGATTGCGAATCGACCACGCTGACATGTTGCGAAGGCTCATGGTCGCGCTCCGCTCAACGCACGGTGGACTTGACAAGCCTTGGCTTGACCTTGTCCCCCGCGGCCAGGAACGCGCCCGCACGCACCACCACCTTTTCCTTGCCGGTCAGCCCTTGCTCGATCACGATGCCCTTGTCCGTCACCAGGCCGGTACGCACCGCGCGCCTGACCACCTTGTCATCCTTGCCCAGGACATAGACAAAGGCGCCCTTCTGGTCCGACAGTATCGCGGACTCCGGAAGCACCGGGGCGGACACCGCCTGACTGGAAAGGAAGGCCGAAGCGAAGCCGCCGGGGCGCAATTCGGGCGCGTAGGCAAGTGCGATGCGCACCGTGCCCTGCCGGGTCTGTTGATCGATAACGGGCGAAATCTGCCAGATCTGTCCGGCAAAGACTTTCTGCGTTCCAGCAGGAATTACCTCTGCCGCAATCCCGGTTGTAAGCAGCGCAAGGTCAGTCTCGCTGACTTTTGCCAGCATTTCCATCTCGCCACCCCGGGCGATACTGAACAGCACCGTTGCTCCGCCCGCCACGACTTGACCGGGTTCCACATTGCGGGTCAGCAGCAGGCCTGCGGCCGGCGCGATAATGTCCAGCCGCGCAGTGCGCGCGCGCTGTTCGCCAAGCTGGGCGCGGGCCACATTGACCCGCGCAACGGCGCCATCGCGCGTCGCGAGCAGCCGGTCGATATCCGCCTTGGAGATGAAACCGCGATCCACCAGTTTCAGCCCGCGATCGAGATTGGCCTGCGCCAGCTTCGCATCGGCAATCGCGACTTCAAGCTGAGCGGCATCAGCCGCAATCTGCTGGCTCTGCACCGAACGATCAATCACGGCGAGCACCTGCCCCTGCCGGACCCAGTCGCCCGGCTCCACGGGAACCGAAATGACGCGCCCGCCTTCTCCCACCGACCCGACCGGCATTTCGCGCCGGGCCGCCAGCGTGCCGGTCGCCTCGACCCGGCCGGTGACTGCGCCTGCGCCGGGCGCGATCACGCTGACCACGGGCAATTGCGAATCGTCAGGCGAAGCAAAGGGATCGTCCTGATCCGAAGAATGCAGCAGCACATAGAGCGCAGCAACGAGCACCGCGACCACACCAATCGCAACAAGCGGCCTGCGCCTGCAGAATGCGCTTGCTCGGGCAATCACGCCGCGCGCGGCGTCGTCATCCGGCAGGGGATCGCTGCTCTGAGTATCAAGAGGGGTTTCGTAATTCATTGTCCCGTCGCCATGTTCTGCCGCGTTGGTGAACTCCGAGAACCCGCGAAGTCCGCGCCGCGCCTAAAGGCCAGGCCAGAACCCGCTTCGCGCCGGACCCGTCGGAATATAGGTGCAGCCGGGCGCAAGGTAAAGGAAAGGCGGACCACTTCTCTCAGCGACCCGCCCAAACCCTCTTCAAGTTGATCGCCTTTCTAGCGGACGCGACCGCGCTGCACCAGATTGACGATGGCCAGCAGGATGGCTGCACCGGCAATGGCGATGACCAGCCCCGGCAACGAGAATTCCTTCACTGATCCCTGCACCCCGAACAGCGGGCCTGACAGCGCGTTGCCGATCACCGAACCGACGCAGCCGACCACAATGTTCCAGAAGATGCCCATGGATGCGTCCCGGTTCATCACCTTGCTGGCCAGCCAGCCGGCGACGCCCCCGACGATCAATGCAATTATCCAGCCCATTGTTCTCTCCTTCGCGCGACAACGGGATGCTTGCTCGGACCGGACATTACGCCCGGTCCTTCTGTTCCCGGCGCGGCGCCACTGTACCCTGTCTGGCGCCGAAACGCAAAAAAGGCCGGAAAATCCGGCCTTTCTCTCCAACCGCAGGGGCTGTGATCAGTATTTGAGCTGGCGTTCGTAGAGATCGCGATAATGCTGGATTCGCGTCACGCGCAAACCCTGCATGCCCGACCGGTCCACTGCCCGCTGCCAGGACGCGAATTCTTCCAGCGTGAGGTCGTAGCGTTCGAGCACCTCGTCAATCGTCAGCAGGCCGCCATTGACCGCCGCCACGACTTCCGCCTTGCGCCGCACGACCCAGCGCCGGGTGTTCGCGGGCGGCAGCGACTCAATCGTCAGCGGCTCCCCGAGAGGGCCGATGACCTGAGCTGGCCGGATTTTCTGGTTCTCAATCATTCTTTTCCCCGATCGCCGGATGTGCCGTCGTCCTCAACTGCAGCGACTGTGCGACCTGCGCCTTTGCCATTGCCTAAATCATTTGGGTTAACGTCTGGTTCCCCATGGGCGAATGTGCCGAGCTGACGCGCCGCGCCGGAATCGAAGCTGCACACAGCGTTACCATGCTCACGAACAGCGCTGCCACGCACTGCCCGCAGGGCGGAAAGCCGCGCAGCCAGTTCGGACCAAGCGATCGGGCGCAGAACATCGCCTTCGCCAAATCCTGCCCGCAAGAGGGATTTTTCTTCCATCATGTTGCCGCCCTTACGCCAGCACCGGTCAACATGAGGTAAACTGCGGCTTTACCCTGAGTTTAGAATTGACGCCGCCGCCTGCCTGCTGGCGCTTTCCCCTTGCGGTCCGGCGGTGTAAGGGCGGCGCCATGCCCGAGGTCGCTCATCTGCTCGCGCCCGGCGATGCCGCCGCGCTGTTCGACCTGCCCCGCCCGGCGGCGCAGTGCCGGATCGTTGTCGCCATGTCCGGCGGAGTGGACAGTTCGGTCGTCGCGGCGCTGGCGGCGGCGAGCGGGGCCGAGGTGATCGGCATTACCCTGCAGCTTTATGACTATGGCGCGGCGACCGGGCGCAAGGGCGCATGCTGCGCCGGCGACGATATTCGCGATGCACGCCAGGTGGCAGAGCGGCTGGGCATCGCGCATTACGTGTTCGATCATGAAAGCGCCTTCCGCAGCGAAGTGGTGGAACGCTTCGCCGAGGATTACCTGGCCGGGCGCACCCCGATCCCCTGCATTCGCTGCAACATGGGGCCCAAATTCACCGATCTGCTGGCCATGGCGCGCGATCTTGGCGCGGATTGCCTGGCCACCGGCCACTATGTGCGGCGGGTCGCAGGCGTGGCCGGGCCGGAACTGCATCGCGCGCTCGACCCGGCCCGTGACCAGAGCTATTTTCTCTATGGCACGACGGACGCACAACTCGATTTCCTGAGGTTTCCGCTGGGCGGGCTGCCCAAGGACGAAGTACGCGCGCTGGCCGCGCAATATCACCTCAAGGTGGCGGCCAAGCCTGACAGCCAGGACATCTGCTTCGTTCCCGATGGCGATTATGCGCGGATCGTGCGGGAAATCCGCCCCGAAGGCGCACGCAGCGGCGCAATCGTCCACGCGCTGGACGGCAACGTGCTGGGCGAACATCGCGGCATCATTCACTATACGGTCGGTCAGCGGCGCGGGCTGGAAATCGGCGGTCAGCCCGAACCGCTCTACGTCGTCGCGCTGGATGCTGAAAAAGCCGAAGTGCGCGTCGGGCCGCGCCACATGCTCGCCGTATCAGCAGCACGGATCAGCGAAACGAATCTGATCGGGCCGATGCCCGCGCCGGACGATGCCGCAAGGCTGACGGCCAAGGTCCGCTCGCTCGCCCGACCCGTGCCGGTAACACTCGAAGGCGCAGCAGGCGACGGGCGCACTGTCACCATCCGTTTCGCCCGCCCGGAATATGGCGTGGCGCCGGGGCAGGCGGCGGTGCTTTACCTTGATGACCGGGTCATTGCGGGCGGCTGGATCGAGGATACCCAAGCGGCGGCCTGATCCGGCTTGTCAATCGTCCCAATTGTCGAGGACGCAACCCCAGCCCCGCCGCCAGCGTGCGGTTTCGCTGGCAAGGCCAGGGACGCGCGCGGTCACGCTTTTCGCGTCATCATCCACGCTCAGCATCACGATCGCCATGCCCGGCTCGAAATCGGCCCGGCAGCTGCCCGCCTCGCGCCCGCCGAGAAAGTGGCACGAGCACCCGATTCGCGCGCCATAGGCTGCCCCCAGCCGCGCCTGACCGGTCAGCGGCTGACGATAGGCAAAGCCGAGCACAGCAAGCGCTGCCCCGACCAGCAGCACCAGCTTCAGCCGGTTCGAAAACCGGCGCTTGCCTGCCCGGGCGCGATCCGGTTTGCGGCGCGCGGATTTCTTTGCGGTTGCCATATTTTCCTGCATCGGCGAGTGAGACGCCGCCATGTTGCGCCGCGCCCTCCTTATCGCCTCGCTCGCTCTGCTGCCAGCCCTGGCAGGATGTGGCGAGACCAGCGAAGCGCAACCGCCCGCAGAACTGAACGCCGCCGCGCTGCAGGCTGTGGCCGAGGATGCGGGAGCTCCGCGCGACCAGCTGGCCCGCGCGATCGACCGGCTGTTTGCGGATGATTCGATGGGCACGACCCGCGCAGTGATCGTGATGTATGGCGGCAAGGTGGTCGGCGAACGCTACGCAGAGGGCTTTGGCCCCGAGACGCGTTTCCTCGGCTGGTCGCTGTCCAAGACGGTAACGGCGGTCGCAGTCGGACTGCTGGTTGCGGAAGGCAAGCTGCGCCTGGATCAGACCCCGCCCATCCCGCGCTGGCAGCGGCCTGGCGATCCGCGCGGCGAAATCACCCTGCGCCAGCTGTTGCAGATGCGCTCTGGCCTGCGCAATCAGGAAATGGCGGAAAAGGATTACGAAGGCAGCGCCGCGCGGCTGCTGTTCATGGACGGGCGCGACGACATGGCGGCCGAAGCGGAAGCGCAGCCGCTGGAATCGGAGCCGGGTGCGCGCTTCGAATATTCGACCGCCAGCGCCATGATCCTGGCCGACATCGTCACCCGCGTGCTGGCGGGCGAAGCGCATCCCGCGCGCCGCCAGGCGGTGACGGACCGGTTCCTGCACGATCGCCTGTTCACGCCACTTGGTCTGGAATCGATGACCGCTGAGTATGACGCGGCGGGCACCTTTATTGGCGGGGCGATGATTCATGCCACCGCCCGCGACTGGGCCAGCTTCGGCGAATTCCTGCGCCATGGCGGATCAGTGAAGGGCGCCCAGATCCTGCCGCGCGGCTGGATCGCCTTCATGCGCCAGCCCAGCCCGCGCGCACCCGATTATGGCGCGCAATTATGGCTGAACCGCCCATCAGGTACGGAACGGGAGGTGCTGTTCCCCGCACAGGGGCCCGCTGATGCCTTCGGCATGGCCGGGCATCTGGGCCAGTATGTGATCGTCTCGCCACGCCAGCGGCTGACCGTGGTGCGCCTGGGCATGACTGATGAAGAACATCAGCGCGAGGTGGTCAGGGGCATCGCCGGCATATTTGCGCTCTATCCGCTGCGCTGAACGGCGCGCCGTTCAGCTTCGGGAAGGCTCGTTCCCCGATTCATCAACCGCTGCGAGAACATCCTCGGCCGCCATCCCGGTTTCGTCCACATGGCCCTCCGGATCCGGATGAATGAGAATTTCCACGCCAGGAAATTCCTTGAGGAGCTTGTATTCGATCTCGTCCATGACCCGGTGCGCCTCGGTCACGGTCATCCGGCCATCAACCCAGACGTGAAACTGCACGAAATCCCGGTTGCCTGACGTGCGCGTGCGCAGATCATGCACCCCGCGCAATTCCGGGTGACGGCCCAGCACCTGGATGAAGCGTTCGCGCTTCTCTTCCGGCCATTCGCGATCCAGCAACTGGTCGATCGCCTCGCTGGAGGCATTCCATGCGCCCCAGCCCAGCCACAACGCAATGCCGAAACCGAACACCGGATCCGCCCCGGTAAGGCCCGCATACTGATCCAGCGTCAGCGCGGCGATCACTGCGAGATTGAGCAAAACATCGGATTTGTAATGCAAATGATCCGTCGCAATCGCGATGCTGCCCGTCTTGCGGATGACATGGCGCTGCCAGGCCAGCAGGCCGAAGGTGGCGACCAGTGCGATCACTGAAACAGCAATGCCCTCATCCGCCGCCTCGGTGCGGGCGCCAGCGATGAATTGCGAGATCGAGCGAAAGGCAAGCGTCAAGGCCGAGAGCGAGATCAGCACCACCTGGAACATGGCGGCCAGCGCTTCTGCCTTGCCATGCCCGAAGCGGTGTTCGCGGTCCGCGGGCTGCGCGGCCACCCATACGCCCATGAGCGTCGCCACGCTGGCGATAAAGTCCAGCGCTGTATCGGCTAGGCTGCCGAGCATCGCAGTCGACCCGGTGGACAGCGCGGCCCAGGCCTTGAGCCCGATCAGCAGCAAGGCGACCGCGATGCTGGCCAGTGCGGCGCTGCGCGTGAGAGCGGCGCGGGAGGTTTCAGTACCGCTCATGGGAACAGCAGCGTACTGGCCCAGCCATCGCCCGAGCGGGTAAACTGGCGCCGTTCATGCAGGCGATGTGCGCGATCGATCCAGAATTCGATCCTCCGGGGCCGCAGGCGGAAGCCGAACCAATGCGCCGGGCGCTCCACCTCGCCCCCGGCGTAACGCGCACGGGCCGCTTCGTACCGTGCGAGGAAGGTGGCCCGCGAATCGAGCACGGCAGACTGGTCCGAGGCCACCGCGCCCAGTTGCGAATCCCGGTGGCGGCTGGCGAAATAGGCGTCCGCCTCTGCCTGGCTTACCTGTTCGAGCGGGCCTTCGATGCGAATCTGGCGGCGCAAGCTCTTCCAGTGAAACAGCAGCGCCGCCTGCGGATTGGCCTGCAATTCCGCGCCCTTGCGGCTGCGGCTGTTAGTGTAAAAGACAAATCCGTCGGGCCCATGGCCCTTGAGCAGCACCATGCGCACTGATGGCGCACCATCGGGCGTGGCCGTGGCCAGCGCCATCGCGTTGGAATCATTGGGTTCGCTGATCCGCGCCTCGGCGTACCAGTCATCGAATATGGCAAACGGATCGCCATGCGGGATGGCGTCCTGGCCAGCTTGGCGGTCATCGCTCATGCCCTGCCCCTACCGCCCTCGACGCGCCAAGGAAAGTCTTGCTCTTGCTGATGTGCGCAACCGTCCCTAGCTAGTCGGCATGGCTGATCCCTATTCCACTCTTGGCGTGGCGCGCGGCGCGACCGAAAAGGACATCAAATCCGCCTATCGCAAGCTCGCCAAGGAGCTGCATCCCGACCGGAACAAGGACAACCCCAAGGCAGCGGACCGCTTTGCCGAAGTGACCCGCGCTTACGATCTGCTGTCCGACAAGGACAAGCGCGCCCAGTTCGACCGGGGCGAAATTGACGCGGACGGAAACCCCGCCAACCCTTTCGCCGGAATGGGCGGGAGTCGCGGCGCAGCGGGCAGCCAGCGCGGTTTCGGCGGAGGTTTCGAGGGGTTCGGCGGCGGGGACGCGGTTGACCTTGACGATCTGCTCGGCGGAATTTTCGGCGGCATGGGCGGGCGCGGGGGGCGCGCCAGCGCCGGAATGGGCGGCGGATTTGGCGGACGCCGCGCGGCGCCGCCACGCGGCGCCAATGTCCAGTACCGGCTCAAGGTACCCTTCGCTGAAGCTGCGGTGCGCAAGGACCAGCGCATCACCTTGTCGGATGGCAAGACAATCGACCTCAAGCTGCCGGCCGGGGTCGAAGATGGCACGCAGATGCGCCTCAAGGGCAAGGGCGAGCAGGGCCCCGGCGGCGCGGGCGATGCACTGGTGACGATCGCGATTGAATCCCACCCATTCTTCAAACGTGATGGCGATGACGTGCGGCTGGACCTGCCGATCTCGCTGGACGAGGCGGTTAACGGCGCCAAGGTCAAGGTGCCGACTGTCGAAGGCGCGGTGATGCTGACCATCGCCCCCTGCACCAGCGCGGGCAAGGTGCTGCGCCTCAAGGGCAAGGGATTCACGAAAAAGGATGGCAACCGCGGGGACCAGCTGGTCAGCCTGGAGATCGACCTGCCGCAGCAGGACGAGGATCTGGCGCGGCGGCTGGAAGGATGGCGGGATTCGCGCGCGCTGAGGGTCAAGTTCGGGGTCTGATGGACCACCGGCCAAAACCCTCGCCTCCGTCTGCCAGCGATATCACTGCGCGGGGGTGGCCATTGCACGATTATTCACCCGAAGCCCGCAGGCGCGCGGCGATTCATGCCCGGCAGGCGCAGGTACAGAGACTGGGATTTCGCGGCGCGGTGCGCCAGGCGTTCATACCGGGCGCACGCCTGCGCGCAGGGCTGGTGCGGGTGGCGGTCGGCACATGGAATGACGGTTTCATTCACGCCGGCAATCTTGCCTATATGGCGATCCTGGCGATTTTTCCCTTTTTCATCCTGGGCGCAGCCATCCTGACCCTGTTAGGCGGCGGCTGGGATCCGGACAGGATCGTCCGCGCGATCATCGTCGCCATGCCGCCCGTAGTCGGCAATGTCATCGCGCCTGTCGCAAAAAATGTCATCGCGGCGCGCACCGGATGGCTGCTGTGGGCAGGTGCCGCAGTGGGGCTGTGGACGGTCAGCAGCCTGATCGAAACGCTGCGCGACATCCTGCGGCGCGCCTATGGCACTGAACGAACGCTCGGCTTCTGGCACCACCGCCTGTCATCAGTGGCACTGATTGTTGGCGCGGTGATCCTGCTGATCGCATCCTTCATCGTGCAGGTGTTGATCGGCACGGCTCAGGAACTCATTGACGCACAGATGCCGCAGCTGGCGCCGCTCCTGGCACACCTCTCGATCTCCCGCATCCTTCCGGCTCTGGCGCTGTTCGGCTCGATCTACACCCTGTTCTATACGCTGACCCCCGCAGCTTACCGCGCGCCTTCCTATCCGAAGTGGCCCGGCGCCGTGCTGGTGACTGTCTGGTGGATGGGGGTGAGTTTCGGCCTGCCGCCGCTGCTGCGTACGATTTTCGCCTATAATCTGACCTATGGCAGTCTGGCCGGGGTGATGATCGCCCTTTTCTTTTTCTGGCTGGTCGGACTAGGAATGGTTATCGGGGCGGAACTGAATGCCGCACTGGCAGTAACGCCTGAGGAACACGAAATGCATGAGCGGATCGACGCCGGGACAGAGCAGATGCGCAACCAGGGAGACGCAAGCGAATGAGCGGTCTTATGGCAGGCAAGCGCGGACTCATCATGGGTCTGGCCAATGACAAGTCGCTGGCATGGGGCATCGCCCGCAAGCTGGCCGAACATGGTGCGGAGCTGGCCTTTTCCTATCAGGGCGATGCGCTGGAAAAGCGTGTGCGCCCCCTGGCCGAATCGCTTGGGTCGGATTTCCTGATCGAATGCGACGTATCGAACATGGATGCGCTCGACACGGCTTTCGACACGATCAGGGCGCGTTGGGAAACGCTGGATTTCGTGGTTCACGCGATCGGCTTTTCCGACAAGAACGAGCTGCGCGGCCAGTTCGTGGACACCAGTCTCGAAAATTTCCTGATGACCATGAACATTTCCGCTTACAGCCTGGTGTCCGTGGCCAAGCGCGCGCGCGCCATGATGCCCGATGGCGGCTCCATCCTTACACTGACCTATTACGGGGCGGAAAAGGTTGTCCCCCATTACAATGTCATGGGTGTGGCCAAAGCCGCGCTGGAAACCAGCGTCAAATATCTGGCAAACGACCTCGGGCCGGAAAATATCCGCGTCAACGCGATTTCGGCGGGGCCGATCAAGACGCTGGCGGCCAGCGGGATCGGCGATTTCCGCTATATCCTCAAATGGAACGAACTGAACGCGCCGCTGCGCCGCAATGTCACGATTGACGATGTCGGCGGCGCCGGCCTCTACATGCTGTCAGACCTTTCATCGGGCGTGACCGGTGAGGTGCATCATGTCGATGCAGGCTATCACCTGGTCGGCATGAAGCAGGAAGACGCGCCGGACATCGCACTCGCCTGAAGAAGGGCAGCGGCGGGGCGGGGCTTCAGCCCGCCTTGCGCATTTCGCCAGCGATGGTCGCAGGCACGGGCTGGTCCGGCCAGATGCCGCGCGTATCGTAGACCAGCTTGTCCGCCCGCTCGGCCAGCGGCACCGCCTTGAACACGTCATGATCGACCAGCACGATCAGCACGTCGCAATCTTCCAGGGCGGCATCGATATCGATCAGCTGCGCACCCGTATCAGTAAATTCCATGGGCAGCTGCGCCGCATGGGGTTCGACGACATGGATCCGCTCGCCGAAGCGGCGCGCCAGCGTGGCGGCCACCAGCCGCGCCGGGCTTTCGCGAAAATCGTCGATATTGGCCTTGAAGGCGAGGCCGAGGCAGGCAACCTTTGCGCCGGGCGCGGATTCGACAAGTTCGGTCGCGCGCGCGATGGCATGGTGAATCTTGCTGTCATTCACCCCGCGCGCGGTGCGGATCAGCGGCGCCTGTTCGGGCGCGCCATGAACGATGAACCAGGGATCGACCGCGATGCAATGTCCGCCCACGCCCGGGCCGGGCTGCAGGATATTGACGCGCGGATGGCGATTGGCGAGGCGGATCACCTCCCACACATCGAGGCCCATCGCATCGGCGATGATTGACAGCTCATTGGCAAAGGCGATGTTGACATCACGATAGGCGTTTTCGACCAGCTTGGTCATTTCGGCTGAACGCGCATCAGTGGTGACGCAGGTGCCCCGCACGAAACGCTTGTAGAAGGACAGTGCCTTGCGTGCGCAGCGCGGGGTGATGCCGCCGATCGAGCGGTCATTATTCGCCAGCTCTTCCAGAATCCGGCCGGGCAGCACGCGTTCCGGGCAATAGGCGATGGCGATATCCGGCGTCTCGCGCGTCAGGCCGGGCAGTTTGAGGTCGGGCCGGAGGCTGGCGATGAGGTCGCGCATCTGCTCGGTCGTGCCCACCGGCGAGGTGGATTCAAGGATAATTATGTTGCCCGGACGCAGCACACGCGCAACTTCCTGCGCTGCAGACAGCACATAGGAGATGTCTGGCGTATGCTTGCCATCGCGGGCAAAAGGCGTCGGCACCGCGATCACGAAGGCATCGGCAGGCTGGACCGTTTCCGTCGCGACCAGCAGGCCACGCTGGACCACACCGCGCACCAGCCCGTCCAGATCGACCTCCTCGATGTGGATTTCGCCGCGATTGATGGTGGCCACGACCTCCCGCGAAACGTCCACCCCCAGCACCCTCGCGCCGGAACGGGCAATGATGGCGGCGGTGGGAAGGCCGATATAGCCAAGCCCGACAACACAGACGTCCGGCATTTGCGATGTGTGCATGCTTTCTGGTCCCCTGCAGGAATGCAAGGCCCGGCATGGCGCAAAGGGGTAAATATTGCGGTAACGCTAAACCGTTTTCGCGGCGCATTCAGCCCGTCGCGAGCAATTCCACGATACGGCCCGCGCTGTTCCCGTCGCCGAACGGATTATGCGCCCGGGCCATGGCGGCATAGGCGGCGGGATCGTCAAGCAGGCGGGTCGATTCGGCAACGATCCGCGCAGCATCCGTGCCGACCAGGCGCGCCGTGCCCGCTTGGACCCCTTCGGGCCGTTCGGTGGTGGAACGCATGACCAGAACCGGCTTGCCCAACGCGGGCGCTTCTTCCTGCACGCCGCCGCTGTCCGTTAGTATCAGGGTAGAGATATCAAGCAACCGGGCGAAGCCGGGATAGTCGAGCGGTTCGATCAGCGCGACATTATCCAGCCCGCCCAGCGCCGCCATCATCACCCTGCGCACATTGGGGTTGAGATGAACGGGGAAAATCACCGCCACATCGGGCCGGGCCGCGAGCTGGCGGATGGCGCCGGCGATATGATCCATGCCTTCGCCGAAATTCTCGCGCCGGTGACTGGTGACGCCAATGATCCGCTTGCCTGCAAATCGCGCTTCCACCTCTGCCAGCCCTGCCGCCAGCGCGGGCCTGCGCGCAATTTCTGCGGTCACCCAGTGCAGCGCATCAATCACCGTATTGCCGGTGACGTGAATCGCGGCGGGATCGACATTTTCCGCCCGCAATGCCGCCGCCGCCGTTGCAGTGGGGGCGAAGTGCTGCCGGGCGATCGTGCCGATCACCTTGCGGTTCACCTCTTCAGGCCAGGGGTGGTAGATATCGCCGCTGCGCAACCCCGCCTCGACATGGCCCACCGGAATCTTGCGATAATAGGCCGCCAGCGCGCCGCACATGGCGGTGGCCGTATCGCCCTGCACCACCACCCGGTCAGGCCGTTCTTCATCCATCACCCGGCCAAGCCCGGTCAGCAGGCCGGCGGTGAGCCCGTCCAGCGTCTGGTCAGGCTGCATGACGTCGAGATCATGGTCAGGTATGACGCCCGCGATGTCCAGCACCTGGTCCAGCATGGCGCGATGCTGCCCCGAAACACAGATGCGCGAAATGAAGCGCGCATCGCCGCCCAGCGCATGGACCAGCGGAAACAGCTTGATCGCTTCGGGACGGGTTCCGAAGACGGTGAGGATTTTCAGGGCCATGGCGGGCGCTTTAGCGCCAAATGGTTAAAGGCGCATTGGCGATATATCCCGGCCTATTCGGCGGGTTCGTAAGCGGCAGTGCCAGCACCCTCGTCAGCGGGCAGTTCAACCGGGCCGGCGGCATCTTCGGCGGCCTTGCGTTCAAAATAAGCGGCCTCCTCTTCCTCGACCCGGGCCTGCGCGGCGGCGGCTTCGGCATCCACGCCAGACATGCGTTCCTCGCGCGCCTTGGCGATCAGTTCGCTGAACCGGATCGAAGAACTTTCCTTGCGCTCCGCCGCAGCCTTGTCGATCAGCTGCTGCGTACAGCCCAGCTCGCCCCCGCCGCCGACCGGCGAGCAGGAATTGATGCCGGTGTTGCCGACGGTTTCATAAGCCAGCACCCGCTCGGTCCAGGCGCTGTTGGCCGGATCTTCGCTCAATCGCAGGTCTTCGGGGATACGATAGCGTTCGCCTTCGTCCTTGCGCGCGCAGACCGTGATTTCCGCAGCGGTCGAGACCGGGCATTCGTCATCGCCATAGATGATCAGCTGATTGACGCGATAATCGCCCGCAGCTTCATCCTCCTGCGCGGCGACAGGTGCGGCAAGGCCAAGCGCAAGGGCGAAGGTGGCGAGGGCGGCGGAACTGATGATACGCATTGGCTCTATTCTCCGGGGCGGGCGGTCCCGCCGTGAACACATCTGGCAACTTACCGGCTGAATTGGCGATTAAGCCAGTAAAATATGCCGCACCTTGTCGCGCATCAATGCGCGCGGTCAAATCCGTTCTGACAGGCGGATGGCCAGACGGCAGCCGAGACGGATCGCCCCGTGCAGGAGGGGATACGCAGGCGCCTGTTCCGCGCCCGCCGCCAGCGCGGCATCGCGGTGCGCGCGTTCGTCCTCGCGAAATTCGGCGACGACACCGCGCAATTCGGCATCGTTGCCTGCCTCGTCCAGCTCTTCCAGCTGGCGCGAATAATGCCGGTCGATCTCTTCTTCCACCGCAGCGGTGCAGGCCATCGCCGCCTCCGGCCCAATCAGCGCAGTGGCCGCCCCCAGAGCAAAGCCGGCGACAGACCACAGTGGTTGCAGCAGTGTCGGGCGCACCCCGCGGTCGGCAATCAGCGCGTCGAAGCGGGCAAGATGCGCGTCTTCCTGCCGGGCCATCCCTGCGATTTCCGCCGCATGCGGCCCGCTGCGCCCCAGCACCGCCAATTGCCCCGCATAGATGCGCGTCGCGCCGAATTCGCCGGCGTGATCGACCCGGATCATGCGGCTGGTATCGGGGCCCGTCATGCGCTTTTCCTGGCCGTCAGGACCAGAACCGTCAGTGCCGATACCGTCGAGATCAGGAAATTCCACCCTGCCAGCGAGATGGAGAACAGGCTCCACTGTACTTCGTCGCAGCGCACCAGCGGCGCGGCGAACACCGCCTCGAGCGGATCGGCAGAGCCGGTCGCCACCGGATTGGAACAGGCGCTCAGCCCCTCCCACCAGCCATATTCGACCCCGGCATGAAAGGCGCCGATCAACCCGGAGGCAAGAATCGCCAGCGCGGCCAGCGCGGTCCAGACCTTCTGCGGCGGGATGACAAAGCCAAGCGCGGCCAGCCCGATAGCGGCGAAATGGGGATAACGCTGCCACCAGCACATTTCGCAAGGGTAAAGGCCAAACGCATATTGCCCGATATATGCGCCCGCCAGCAGGAAGGCCGGTACCGCCAGCGCCAGCAGGCGCGCGAAACCGTAACGGTCCGTCATCGTCAGCGCCGCTGCGCCAGCAGCGCGGTGCCACCGGCACGGCGCAGCGTTTCCAGCGCATAATGCAGCTGGAAATCCTTGATCCCCTGCTTTTCCAGCTCTTCCGGCGTGGCGGTGAAGCGCGGATCCTCCTTGGTGTCGCCTTCCAGTTCCTTGTCGTCGAGGTTGATCTCGTTCACCAGATGGCCGCGCAGATCGGATTCGCGATAACGCAGCTTGGCCCGCTTCGCGCGATCCGGATCGGACAATTGCGGCACGGCGATATCGGGTTCGATCCCGCCCTCCTGCACGGACCGGCCCGACGGGGTGAAATAGCGGGCCGTCGTCAGCTTGAGCGCGCTGTCCTGCGTGAGCGGCAGCAGCGTCTGCACGCTGCCCTTGCCGAAGCTGCGTTCGCCCATGATCAGGGCGCGCTTGTGATCTTGCAGGGCGCCCGCAACGATTTCGGACGCAGAGGCGGAACCCGCATCGATCAGCACCACCATCGGCACGCCCGGGGCCGCTTCGCCGCGATAAACGCTTTCCGAGCGGTAATAGATATTCTCGCTTTTCACCCGGCCGCGCTGGGACACGATATCGCCATCAGTCAGGAACAGGTCGGACAGGGCCACCGCCTCGTCCAGCGATCCGCCGGGATTGGAGCGCAGGTCAAGCAGCAATCCCTTGAGTGTCCCGCCCGCCTCGCGCCGCAGCTTGCGCACTTCACTGCGCACATCCTCGCCGACATCGCGTGAAAATTCATTGACGGTCACCACGCCGATCTTGCCCTGCTGCAGTTCGGAGGTAACCGGCTGCAATTCAATCACCCCGCGCACCACGGTGATATCCAGCGGCTCATCGCGGCCCGGGCGGAAGATGGTGAGGCGGATGCTGGTTCCGGCGGGGCCGCGCATCTGGGCCACCGCCTCGTCCAGCTCCAGCCCGTAGATCAGCTTGCCATCAAGGTGCGTCACGAAATCGCCTGCCTTCACCCCCGCCTTTTCAGCCGGGCTGCCGCGCATGGGCGAAATGACCTTGACCGCGCCATCATCGCTGGTGACAGACAGGCCAAGCCCCTGATAATTGCCGTCCATCAAGGTTTCGAGCCGTTCGAGATCAGACCCGTCGAGATAGGATGAATGCGGGTCGAGCGCGGCCAGCATCCCGTCAATCGCGCCGCGCACCAGCACTTCGTCATCCACCTCTTCGACATAGCTGGCCTTGATCCGCTGGTAAGTGGCGAACAGCTTGCCGAACTGGGGGGCGCTGCGCGCGTCGACCGCAGCCAGCCCGGCAGTGGCGAGGGGAAGCATGGCGACGGCAGTCACCAGAGCGGCGGAACGCATGAGCGGCGCAATTTTCATGGCGCGCTTCTATCGCGCAGCGCGGCTGAATACCAGATGACGATTGCACCATTACCCGAGCACGGATCAGCTCATGACTTCCAGCGGGTTGACCGGCTCGCCCGCCCGCCGCAGTTCCAGTGTGACGGCAGGGTTGCGCGCGGCCGCAATCCCGAGCGGCGATCCACTGACCAGTTGCTGGCCCACCTGCACATCAACCCGGCCCAGCCCGGTGACCAGGCTGGTCCAGCCGCCGCCGTGTTCGATGATGACGATCCGCCCATAGCCGCGATAGGGACCGGCAAAGGCGACGCGGCCACCCGCCGGGGCAATGATCTGTGCACTGGCGCGCGGCGCCAGCGTGATCCCGGCGCTTTGCGTGCCGCCACCGCGAATCGCGCCGAAACCGGCAATCGTGCGCCCTGCCACGGGCAGTTGATAGGCGCCCGGCGGGCGATCAGCACCCGCCACTGCGGGGGCGGAGGGGGCATTCATCACCTCGGATTCGGCGGGGCGCGGCGGACGCATGATCGGGCCGGGCAGGGCGGCCAGCCGTTGGCGCAGGTTGCCGATTTCATCGAGCTGCCCGATCAGCGTATCGAGATCGCGCGCCTGTTCGCCCAGCGCCAGCGCGCGTTCCGCCTCGCGCGCAGCGGTCCCGCTGGCCTGGCGCTGGGCCAGTCGCTGGCGGGTCTCCAGAGCCGCGAGCTGCCTGCGCCGCACTTCCAGCCCGGCCTCATCCGCGCGGCGGCGATCAATCAGCGCAGTTGCACGCTGCGCCAGCTGGCGATTCTTCGCGATTTCCGCGCGCAGGCTGGCCGTGCGCCGCTCAACCTGCGGGATAGCCGCAGCCAGCACGGCCCGCATATAGACCAAATCCTGCAGCGAACCGGGCCTGAGCACGGACAGCGCCATGGGGCGGCGGGACAATTTCTGCAATGCCGCAGTCAGACGCACCAGCGGGCGCTGCATCCGGGCAAGGCGCTGGCGCTGAATCGCCCGCTCCCGCGCCACGATGCGCAGGCGCGCCTCGCTCGCCGCGATGGCGGCTTCGGATTGCTGAATGCGCGCAGCCAGCGCGGCAGCTTCGCGCGCGGTTTTTTCCACCGCCTCGTTCGCCCGGGTCGCCTCCGCCTCCAGCCGCGCGCCGCGCGCCTCCGCCTCGCGCTGCGCGGCCAGCGCCTGTTGCAGCGCGGTGCGCGCTGATCCGGGGTCAGCCGGGCGCGGGCCGGACTGGGCCGCGCCCGATCCCGCCAGCAGGGCCAGCGGCACAAGCAGGGGCCAGCCGATAAAACCGCGTATCATGGCCCCACCCTGCCCGATCATCCGGCGCGATGGTAGGGGTGACCGGCGAGAATGCTGGTCGCCCGGAACAATTGCTCCATCAGCATGGCCCGGGCCAGCAGATGCGGCCAGGTCGCCGCGCCAAAGGCCAGCAGCAGGTCGGCCCCGTCGCGTTCGGCCTGATCATGCCCGTCCGCCGCGCCCAGCAGGAAGCGCGTCTCGCGCACGCCATCGTCGCGCCAGCGCCCCAGCAGCGCGGCGAAATCCTCTGATGAAAGCTGTTTGCCGCGCTCGTCCAGCACCACCTGGCGGTGCGGGGTGAGCGGTTCGGGAAGGCGACCGCCACGTTCGGGCAATTCGGTCATGGCCAGCGGCCAGGCAATGCGCCGGGCATAGCGGGCAGCCAGTTCGGCTTCGGGCGAGCGGCCAATCTTGCCGCGGGCGATCACATGCAGGCGCATGCTCCGCCCTATGCCCCGATTGGCCCCGCTTGTCTAAGCCTGACCGGCCGCGGGGACCGGGGCGAGATCGCCAAAGCCCCACATCCGTTCGAGATTATAGAAACTGCGCACTTCGGGACGGAACAGATGCACCACCACATCACCCGCGTCGATCAGCACCCAATCCGCCGCCGGAAGCCCTTCCAGCCGGACCGGACCGTGCCCGGCCTGCTTGATCCGTTCAGCCAGCTTCTGGGCGATCGCCGCCACCTGCCGGGTCGAACGGCCAGATGCGATGACCATGTAATCGGCCACGCTGGATTTGCCCTGCAACGGAATCGCGACGACATCCTGCGCCTGATCCTCCTCAAGCGAGGACATCACAAGGCTGTAAAGCGATCCAGCGTCGGGATCAGTGCCGGACATGGGCATGGCCCCTCCAGCGGTGTTGCCGGCCACGGCCGACTGTATCTGCGCCTGATTCATCGCAGCAAGTTTCGCTCCTGTTAACGGGAATGGAAAGCGCCAGGGACAGATGGCGCCTCATGCGCGCTCCGCCCCGGGATGGCCATCAATGAGATGATGCGTCAATTGATCCCGGCAGGCCGCACCCTCGAAACGGGAGGCCCATTGGGGATCCGCGCGGCGAATGCCTGTTGCCGAACGCGGATCGGGGTCAAAACGCAATGCGATCAGAGCCGGTGCGCTCCAATTGTCCCGGTTACGAAAACTGGCGGCTTTGACACGGTATCGCCGCAGCCAGGCCATCGCGGGGTTCGCAACAGCATGTGCATCATAGCCGGGCCGGGCGATCACCGCAATCGGCATCGTGCGGGCGATCCGGCGCCAGTCCTTCCAGCGATGGAACTGCGTGAGATTATCCGACCCCATGACCCACACGAAGCGGTGCCGGGGCCAGCGCCGGGCAAGGGCGCGCAGCGTATCGACCGTATAGGCAGAGCCGAATTCGCGCTCAATCGCGGACACGCGGATCGGCGCGCGCCGCGCCATCGCCGCCGCAGATCGGAAACGCGCGGGCAGCGGGGCCATGCCGTTCGCCGGTTTAAGCGGATTGCCGGGCGAAACCAGCCACCACATCTCGTCAAGACCAAGCGCGGCAAGCGTGAACAGCGAGACGCGCCGGTGTCCGCCATGGGCCGGATTGAAGCTGCCGCCCAGCAGGCCGACCCGCAGCCCGCCGCGCCTCACGGCCGGGTCTGGCCCGAACCGCGCACCTGCCACTTGTAAGTGGTGAGCCCTTCCAGCGCCACCGGACCGCGCGCATGCAGCCGTCCCGTGGCAATGCCGATTTCCGCACCCAGCCCGAATTCGCCGCCATCGGCGAACTGGCTGGAGGCATTGACCATGACGATGGCGCTGTCGACCTCATCCAGAAACCGTTCCGCCACCGCCTCGTCGCCGGTCACGATCGCATCTGTATGCGCCGAGCTGTGCCGGGCGATATGTTCCAGCGCGCAATCAAGGCCATCGACCACCGCGACCGAGAGAATCGCGTCGAGATATTCGGTATCCCAGTCTTCCGCGCTGGCCGCTCCGATCCGCGCATCCAGCGCCTGCGCGCGCGCATCGCCGCGCAACTCACAGCCCGCATCCAGCAGATCAGCGACCAGCCGCTGCGCCGCCGGAAAGGCCGCGTCGATCAGCAGCGTTTCCATCGCCCCGCAAATGCCGGTGCGCCGCAACTTGGCATTATGCGCGACCGCAATGGCCATGTCGGGATCGGCGGCGGCATGAACATAGGTGTGGCAGATACCGTCGAGATGAGCGAGCACGGGCACGCGCGCATCGGCCTGCACCCGCGCGACCAGCCCCTTGCCCCCGCGCGGCACGATCATGTCGATCTCGCCTGCTGCGGCCAGCATCGCCCCCACCGCCGCGCGATCCTGCGTCGGCACCAGCTGCACGGCGGCGGCAGGAACGCCGCCCGCCACAAGCCCGCGCACCATGGCGGCATGAATTGCATGATTGGAATGGACCGCCTCGCTGCCGCCACGCAGAAGTGCGGCATTGCCCGCCCGCACGCACAGCGCCGCCGCATCGGCCGTCACATTGGGGCGGCTTTCATAAATGATCCCGATCATCCCGATCGGCACCCGCACCCGGCGCAGTTCCATCCCGTTAGGGCGGGTGCTGCGATCGATCACCTCGCCAACCGGATCGGGCAGATCCGCCACCGCGTCCACCGCATCGGCAATGCCGGCAAGCCGCGCCGGGTCCAGCCGCAGCCGGTCAATCATCGCCGGCGTCAGCCCGTTGGCTTCGGCAGCGGCGATATCCTGCGCATTGGCGGCAAGAATTTCCCCTTCCGCATCGCGCAGCGCGCTGGCCGCGCGGTGCAGCGCGGCAGCCTTGGCGGCACTTGGCATGCGGGCAAGCTCGCGTTGCGCAAGGCGACCGGCGCGCGCCAGCGCCGCAACGAGCTGGCGGGGTTCGACATTCGGATCAATCGTAGGTTCATCTGACATGGCGCATGCGGTTAGCACCACGCGCCGCGCTTGTCAGGAGGCGATTCGCCAACCGGTCATGGCATGCCGCGCATTTGCCGCAGGCGGGTCCGCCCATCTGTCCCGGGATGAGACGCGAGCCAACGACTCGTCGTGCGACTCCACCGCCCTGCCCCTTTAACCATGCGCGGCGGTTTCAAGCGTTAACCTCTCCATGCTAGCCACGCGCCCGTTCACATCCGAGCGGGTTGAGGGGTCGTCGTTGAAAAAGCAGGCTGCAGGTGGGCTGAGCGCCCGCCTTGCGGATTGGTTCCCGGATCGCGAATTTTTCATGCGGTCGCAGGGTCAGGTCCGTTTTATCAAAATCACCTCCAGGGTGCAGATCGGACTGGCCGCAATCGTTGCCGGGGCATTGCTGTTCTGGGCGATCAGCATGGCGGCCATGGCGATCAGCCAATATTCCGCGCGCGCTGACCGGCTCGCCCTGCTCGAACGCGAAGCCAAGGTGGAAACCGCCGAAAGCCGCGTTTCGGCCTATCGTGACGATCTCAATGCCGTGGCCAGCGACCTTGAAAAACGCCAGTCCTTTATCGAGGAAATGGTCGACAGCCTGCCCGATGACGCCAAGGCGCATGAAACCGTTTCAAACAGCAGCGACGAAACCGCCAAGACAGTCGAAAAGGTCAGCGCATCCATTCCCGAAGCTTCAGCGCTCGCGCAGATCGAAGCCCGCCAGATCGCATTCGTCGAAAAGCTGACCCTTTTTGCAGACCGCCGCGCCGCCCGTGCCGCCGCCGCGATCCGCAAGCTCGGCCTTGACCCGGCCAGCATGGTCCGCTTTTCCCGCGAGGCACAGGGCGGTCCGCTGGAACTGCTCAGCACGGATCGCGATGGCTCTACTGACCCGCGCTTCGAACGGCTTGGCCTCAGCCTTGCCCGCATGGAAGCGCTGGAACGCGGACTTCAGGGAATTCCCCAGGTGCTGCCAGCCAGCCTCAGCATGATTTCCTCCGGCTTCGGCTATCGCCGCGATCCCTTCACCGGCCACGGTGCGATGCATGCCGGGCTCGATTTCCGCGGCCCTGTAGGCTCGCCCATCTATGCGGCGGCCAATGGGCGGATCAGCTTTGCCGGGCGCAAGGCGGGTTACGGCAATTGCATCGAAATCAGCCATGGCAACGGGCTCGTTACCCGTTACGCTCATATGTCCAAGTTCCGCGCCACTGTGGGGCAGCAGGTCGCCGCTGGCGACGTGATTGGCGCGATTGGCAACACCGGTCGTTCGACCGGGCCGCATCTTCACTTCGAAGTGCGGATCAATGACCGCGCGGTCAATCCGCGCCCGTTTCTGGAGGCAGCCCCCCATGTTCTCGAAGAAGCCCGCGCCGCAAACGCGGATCAGCGCCCCTAGGCCCGTGGCCGGCTCCTCCACCTTTTCCGTCATCGGTGCCGATGTCGTCATCAAGGGCGATATTCATGCCTCGGCTGACCTGCATGTCGACGGGCGCGTGGAAGGCGACATCGCCTGCGCCGCGCTGGTCCAGGGCGAATCCAGTTCAGTAATGGGCGCGATCGAGGCGGAAACCGCCCGTCTGGCGGGGCACGTCATCGGCTCGATTCATGCGCGCGACCTCGTCGTGCTCAAGACCGCAAGGATTGAAGGTGACGTTCATTACGATGCGCTGACGATCGAGCAGGGGGCAGAGGTCGAAGGCCGCTTCTCTCACCGCATGACCAGCAAGGCGAAGGACGAGAAAACCGCCATCGCCCCGGGCGATGACGGTGGGGCCGAACCCAAGCTGACCCTGGCCAACTAGGCTCAGCCCGGCTCGCCGAGCACTTCTGCTTTCAAGGCCTTGCGGTCAAGCTTGCCGATCTGCGTCTTGGGCAGGCTGGCGCGGATCACCACGGCATTCGGCCGTTCATGCTTGCCGATATGCGGCAACAGCCACTCCAGCAGATCTTCCCCGCTAACGGGCGGTGCATCGCTTTCCAGCGCCACATAGGCCATCGGGCTTTCCCCGCGGTAATCATCGGGCACGCCGATCACCAGCGCTTCCTTGACTGCCGGATGCTCCAGCAGCACTTTTTCCACCCGGCTCGGGAAGACCTTGAAGCCGCCGACATTGATCATGTCCTTGCTGCGATCGACGATGTGAATGAAACCGTGATCATCAATCGTCGCAATATCGCCGGTCCGCAGCCAGTTTTCCCCGTCCCGCCTGGCAAAGGCTTTGGCCGCTGCATCGGGCCGGTTCCAGTATCCCTGCATTACCTGCGGGCCGCACACGGCCAGTTCGCCCGGTTCACCTGCCGCGGCATCCAGCGCCGCGTCTTCCTTGTCGAGCAGGCGAATCCGGGTCAGCGGCAACGGCTGGCCGATCGTCCCGGCGCGATTTTCGCCCTGTAACGGATTGGTCGAGACCACACCGCTGCTTTCAGTCAGCCCATAGCCTTCGATCACCTTGACCCCGGTCGCCTGTTCGAACCGTTCCTTCAGCGAAAGCGGCAATGGCGCCCCGCCCGAAATACATTCCCTCAGCGATGAAAAATCGGTGCGGGCGCAGCGGGGGTGATCGATCATTGCCTGGTACATGGTCGGCACGCCGAAAATCGAGGTGGGCCGCGTGCGCTCTATCGTTTGCAGCGCCTGGCCCGCATCGAAGCGCGGCAGCATGGCGATGCAGCCGCGATTGACGATGGTGCGGTTAAGGACGCAGGTGTTGGCGAACACATGAAACAGCGGCAGCACGCCCAGCACCACGTCGCGCCGTCCCTTGTCCGGATCGATTGCCCGCACCTGCCGTGCGTTGGCGGTGAGGTTCTGATGAGTGAGCATCGCCCCCTTGGGCGTGCCAGTGGTGCCGCCGGTGTATTGCAGCAGGGCCAGCGCATCGGGATCGAGGTTGCACGCCTGCTGCGCCGCCGCGGAACTGAGACAGTCAGTCCAGCGCACAATGTCGTGACGGGCAGGGATACGCGCCAGACCCTTGCGGGTGAGGCGCAGCAACCATGATTTGACCGGCGGCAGCATGGCCGCCAGCCGCCCGACGATCAGCGTTTCGAGTGGTGAATTGTCCAGCACCTCCACCGCGACCGGCAACAGTGCTGCCGCATCGATCGTGACCAGAATCTTCGTGCCCGAATCAGCGACCTGCGCTTCCAGTTCTTCGGCCGAATAGAGCGGCGAGAAATTGACCAGCGTCGCCCCGGCCATCAGCGCCCCGTAATAGGCGGCGGGATAAAGCGGCACATTGGGCAGGAACAGGCCGATCCGGTCTCCGCTGGCGACGCCCATGCGCCGCAGGCCTGCGGCAAAGGCGCGGGCTTCGGCCAGAATCTGCCGATAAGTGAAGCTGCGTCCGAGGAAATCGGCCAGAGGCTGATCCGGGCAATCTGCCGCTGCCGCTTCCAGCATGGCCGGCAAGCTCATCGGCGGCAGATCGATCGTCCAGCCGCACGGATGCGCGTAATGTCCGGGCACGATCCCGTGCGCGCGATTCAGATCCTCTCCATGTCCCACATCAGCGAAGGTGCCGCGCGGGCGCGCGCGCGGCAAGCCCCAACTTCACCGGGACGCACGAAACGGCCAAAATCAGGCCTGGTCAGCCCCTTCGGCCTCAGCGGCACGTTTTGCCGCCAGCCAGGCTTCCGCCTCGGCTTCCTGCGCGGCTTCGGCAGCGGCGCGAACCGCTTCCTCACGCTCGGCGCGCAGTTCCTCGATCAGCGCTTCCTTGTCATCGCCCAGTTCGACATCCACTTCGACCGCATCGGTAACGCCCGCCTTCTTGGCGGCCTTGGCGACGATCGCATCAAGTTCGCGCTGCGAGCACAGGCCAAGCGTGACCGGATCCTTGGGCTGGATGTTCTGGATGTTCCAGTGCGTGCGGTCCCGCACTGCAGCGATGGTGTTGCGTGTGGTGCCGATCAGCTTGCCGATCTGCGCATCGGAAATTTCAGGGTGATTGCGCAGCAGCCAGGCGATGCCATCGGGCTTGTCCTGCCGCTTGGACACCGGCGTGTAACGCGGCCCCTTGGTGCGGCTGACCGAGGTCGGCGCCTTCTGCATCTGCAGCACGTAATCGGGATCGGCCTGGCCACGTTCGATTTCATCATGCGTCAGCTCGCCCGAATGAATCGGATCGCGCCCGGTATATTTGGAGCTGGCCAGATCGTCAGCCATCGCCTGCACTTCAAGAATGTGCAGGCCGCAGAATTCAGCGATCTGCGAGAAGCTGAGCGCGGTATTGTCGACCAGCCAGGATGCCGTGGCATGAGGCATCAGCGGTGTAACTTGGGACACGGGGTTTCTCCGGCAAAAAATATAAGGGCCGCCCCTTACGGAGCGGCCTTGCTGCACTTTATCTAGGCCATGGCTGCCGGTTCGGCAAGTTTGTTGAATCAGGCCGCAATCGCCCCGGCGGTTTCGCAGGCCAGGGCGGCCAGGAACTGCCGCGCGCTCGCTTCCCAGGTGAAGCCTGCACCATGCGCCGCGCAATCGTCGCGATTCAGCCGCAAGGCCGCAGCAATGGCTTCCTCCAGACTGTTCGCCATGACGCCGGTTTGCGGCGTCAGAATATCCAGCGGGCCCTGGACCGGATATGCCGCAACCGGCGTGCCGCAGGCCAGCGCCTCGATCATCACCAGGCCGAAAGTATCGGTTTTGCTTGGAAAGACAAAGACATCCGCGCCGGCATAGCAGGCGGCCAGATCCCGCCCCGTCTTGCTGCCCAGGAAATGTGCGTCCGGGTATGACTGTTCGAGCCGGTCAAGCGCCGGGCCATCGCCCACAACCACCTTGGAGCCTTGATGACGCGATTCGAGAAACGCCTCGACATTCTTTTCCACCGCGACCCGCCCGACATAAAGCTGAATCGGGCGCGGCAGGTTGAGGAACAGTTCGGGCGGTTCGGTCAGCGGCGAGAAAGCGGACAGGTCGACACCCCGGCTCCAGTGTCGCAGATTGATCAGCCCCTGCGCGCGCAATTGCGCCCGGACCGTGTCTGTCGCCACCATGATGCCGCGCGCCGGCCGGTGGAACCAGCGAATATAGGGCCAGAAGGTTGCTGCTGGCAGGCCGGTGCGGCGGGCCAGATAATCGGGGAACTGCGTATGATAGGCAGTGGTGAAGGCAAGCCCGCGCGCAAGGCAGTGACGGCGCGCGGCAAGGCCGAGCGGACCCTCCGTGGCAATGTGAATCGCATCGGGGGAAAGCGCGTCCAGCCTGCGCCCCACCGTATTGCGTCCGGTCAGCGCGAGGCGGATTTCCGGGTAGCTCGGGCAAGGGAGCGAACGATACTGGTCCGGCGAAATGATCGTGACCCGATGCCCCCATGCTTCAAGAATGGAAGTAACTGCGGTCAGCGTGCGCACCACCCCGTTGACCTGCGGGGCCCAGGCATCCGTCACCAGCGCGATGGACAGCCCGTTCACGCTGCGCCCGCCATCTCGCGCGGGGGTGCCGCTGCGGCCTGCATGGCTTGCGCTTCGTCACGACGGCGCATTTCATCAGCCCAGTGCAGCACCTCCATCCGCCCGTCGAAATGTTCGACCAGCGCCGTGCAGCCTTCCACCCAGTCACCGTCATTGTAATATTCGATGCCGTCAAACTCACGAATTTCGGCGGTATGAATGTGGCCGCAGACCACCCCGTCGACCCCGCGTTCGGCGGCGGCGCGGGAAACGACCTCTTCATAGCGGGAGATGAATTCGACCGCGTTCTTGACCTTGTGCTTGGCCATCTTGCTGAGCGACCAATAGGGCAGATCGAACCGGTTGCGGATCGCATTGACCCAGCGATTGAGCCCCATCAGCAGGTGATAGGCGGCATCGCCCACAAAGGCGAGCCAGCGGTGCGCCAGCATGACCGTGTCGAATTCATCGCCATGCAGCACCATCAGGCGGCGGCCGTCAGCCGTGGTGTGGAACGCTGCGCGGCGGATTTCGACCCCGCCGAAATTCAGGCCGGTAAACTGGCGGAACATTTCGTCGTGATTGCCGGGAATATAGACAATCCGCGTGCCACGCTTGGCCCGCTTCAATATCCGCCAGACGATGTCATTATGCGCGGCTGGCCAGTAGAATTTCTTCTTCAGGCGCCAGCCATCGATGATGTCGCCCACCAGATACATCACCTCGCTGTCGACGCTGTCGAGGAAATCGATCAGCATGTCGGCATTGCAGCCGCGCGTGCCCAGATGGACATCTGAAATCCAGATTGTGCGGAAGCGGCGGCGATGGTCCGGTCCGGGCTCTGCGCGCGCGGGCGGCCTGGACAGGTCGGGAACGAGGCCGGAAAAGACCGACCGTTCATTCCGCTTGCGCTCGATAATCGGTTCAACCCCCATGATGGGGCGTCAATGACAGTTCAATGTTACGTGCGCTTCACAGATTTGTGACCCTTTTGTGAAGCCTCAGACACGCAGCACGATCTTGCCGACATGGCTGCCGGCCTCCATCCTGGCATGCGCGGCGGCCGCCTCCGCCAGCGGAAAGGTGCGGTCCATGACCGGGCGCAATTCGCCCGCCTCCACCAATGGCCAGACCTCGCGCGCGATTTCCTGCGCCAGCAGCGCCTTGAACGTGTCGGAGCGCGGGCGCAGCGTCGATCCGGTCAGCGTCAGGCGGCGCATCATCACCTGCGCCATGTTGATTTCGGCCCTTGTCCCGCCCTGCACGGCAATGGTGACATGGCGGCCATCGTCCGCCAGGCATTTGAGATTGCGCGCGACATAGTCGCCCGACACCATGTCCAGCACGATCTGCACCCCGGCACCGGCAGTGATCCGGGCGACTTCGGAAACGAAATCGCCGGTCCGGTAATTGATCGCATGTGCCGCGCCAATCGCCAGCGCTGCAGCGCATTTTTCGTCCGACCCGCAAGTGACGATCACATTCAGCCCGAACAGGCGGCCCAGCATGATCGCCATGGTCCCGATACCGCTTGTGCCGCCATGAACCAGCAGCGTCTCGCCCTCGCATGCCCAGCCGCGTTCGAACACGTTGTGCCACACGGTAAACAGGGTTTCGGGCAGGGCTGCTGCCTCGTCCATGGCCAGCCCGTCGGGAACGGGGAGACAGTGATCGGCCCGGGCGAGGCAATATTCAGCATAGCCACCGCCTGAAACCAGCGCGCACACCCGCTGGCCAGGCAGCACAGGATCAACCCCTTCGCCCAGCATCACCACTTCGCCTGATATTTCCAGGCCGGGTACAGGCGAAGCGCCCGGCGGCGGCGGATAATGGCCCTGCCGCTGGACGGCGTCGGGCCGGTTGACCCCGGCGCAGGCGACCTTGACCAGCAGTTCGCCAGGGCCGGGCCGGGGCACCGCAAGGCGTACCGGATGCAGCACTTCGGGCCCGCCCGGCGCGTCGAAATTGACCGCCGTCATCATGTCCGGAAGCACCATCGCCATCACCGTCTTGTCCTGAGCCCGGTGGGGATATAGCGGCCCGGCCATTGACAGCAAGGCGCAGAAACGGAATGCTGCGTCGCAATGGAAGATGATGATCGCCCCCGGCTGCGTGGCGATGCCGCCGAGAAACTCTCTGCCGAGAGTCTGGACAGCTATTCGCTGGACGAACTGGATGTGCGGATTTCCTTGCTCGAAGCCGAAATCGCCCGGGTCGAATCGCACCGGCTCAAGGCCGCCGCGCATCGCCATGCGGCCGACGCGCTGTTCAGGCCCCGAACGGACAGCTGATGCATACGCCCCCTCCCTTTTTTGCCGCACGGGGCCATATAGGGTTGGTTAATTTTATCATTCCATATTCCATTGGCAGTGCCGACCATGCCCTGCCCAACAAGGACAAGTGAATGCCAAGCTTTGCCGCGAATCTCGAAAAGACGCTTCACTCCGCGCTCGCCAACGCTTCGGACCGGCGGCACGAATATGCGACGCTGGAACATCTGCTGCTGGCATTGATCGAAGATCCGGACGCGGCCGAGGTGATGAGCGCCTGTGGCGTCGATCTGGGCGACCTGAGCGAGGTGGTGAAGCAGTATCTCGATCAGGAGTATCAGTCCCTCAAGACCGAGGACAAGGCCGATCCGCAGCCGACCGCCGGGTTCCAGCGCGTGATCCAGCGTGCCATCCTGCATGTCCAGTCATCGGGCAAGGACACGGTAACCGGCGCCAATGTGCTGGTCGCCCTGTTTTCGGAGCGCGACAGCTATGCCGTCTATTTCCTGCAGCAGCAGGATATGAGCAGGCTCGATGCGGTCAGCTACATCAGCCATGGCATCGGCAAGGGCGGGCGCCAGATCGAAAGCCACACGCCGAGCGGCGCGGAAGAAAGCGCGCAGCCTGAGGAAAAGAGCGAAAGCAAGCCTTCGGGCAAGGAAACCGCGCTTGACCAGTTCTGCGTCAATCTCAACGAAAAGGCGCTCGCCGGAAAGGTCGATCCGCTGATCGGGCGCGGGCCGGAAGTGGACCGGACCATCCAGATTCTCTGCCGCCGCTCCAAGAATAACCCGCTCTATGTGGGCGATCCGGGCGTCGGCAAGACCGCAATCGCCGAGGGGCTGGCGCGCAAGATCGTGGAAGGCGATGTTCCCGAAGTGCTCGAGGATGCAGTGATCTATTCGCTCGACATGGGCAGCCTGCTGGCCGGTACGCGCTATCGCGGCGATTTCGAGGAACGGCTCAAGCAGGTTGTGTCCGAACTTGAGAAGATGCCGGAAGCCATTCTGTTCATTGACGAAATCCACACGGTGATCGGCGCCGGGGCGACCAGTGGCGGGGCGATGGACGCCTCCAACCTGCTCAAGCCCGCGCTTTCCAGCGGTGCGATCCGCTGCATCGGTTCCACCACTTACAAGGAGTTCCGCAATCACTTCGAAAAGGACCGCGCCCTGCTGCGCCGCTTCCAGAAGATCGACGTGAACGAACCGACGATCGAGGATACGGTAAAGATCCTCAAGGGACTGCGCTCGGCCTTCGAAGAACACCACAAGGTCAAATACACCCCCGATGCGATCAAGACCGCGGTTGAGCTGTCCGCGCGCTACATCAATGACCGCAAATTGCCGGACAAGGCGATTGACGTGATTGACGAAGTGGGCGCGATGCAGATGCTGGTCCCGCCCAGCAAGCGCCGCAAGACGATCACCGCGCGCGAGATCGAGGCGGTGATCGCCACCATGGCGCGCATCCCGCCCAAATCGGTCAGTTCGGACGACAAGAAGGCGCTCGAAAATCTCGACCGCGATCTCAAGCGTGTGGTCTTTGGGCAGGACAAGGCGATCGAGGTGCTGTCGAGCGCGATGAAGCTCTCCCGCGCGGGGCTGCGCGATCCGGACAAGCCGATCGGCAATTTCCTGTTTTCCGGCCCGACCGGCGTCGGCAAGACCGAAGTCGCGCGCCAGCTGGCCAGCATCATGGGCATTCCGTTGCAGCGCTTCGACATGTCGGAATATATGGAACGGCACAGCGTATCGCGGTTGATCGGTGCGCCTCCCGGCTATGTCGGCTACGATCAGGGCGGGTTGCTGACTGACGCGGTGGACCAGCAGCCGCATTGCGTGCTGTTGCTCGACGAAATCGAGAAGGCGCATCCGGACCTGTTCAACATCCTGTTGCAAGTGATGGATAACGGGCGGCTGACCGATCATCACGGCAAGACCGTGGACTTCCGCAATGTCGTGCTGATCATGACCACCAATGCCGGGGCCAGCGACATGGCGCGCCAGGGCATCGGCTTTGGCGATGTGTCCAAGGAGGACGCGGGCGAAGAAGCCGTGAAGCGCATGTTCACCCCCGAATTCCGCAACCGGCTGGATGCAATCGTGCCCTTTTCCTATCTCGGCACGGAAGTGGTCAGCCGCGTGGTCGACAAGTTCATCCTCGAACTCGAACTGCAGCTGGCCGAACAGAACGTGCATATCCAGTTCGATGGCGACGCGCGCAGCTGGCTGGCCAAACGCGGCTATGACAAGCTTTACGGCGCCCGGCCGATGGGCCGCCTGATCCAGGAAAAGGTCAAGCAACCGCTGGCGGAGGAACTGCTGTTCGGCAAGCTTGCCAACGGCGGCGAAGTCCATGTCAGCCTGAAAGATGACAAGCTGGCCTTCGAACTGACGCCCGCTGCGCCCAAGGTGGCAAGGACCAAGGCACGCAAGAAACCCGCCAGCGGGAAAGTGGCGTCCAGAAAGCCTCAGGCCCCCGCCGGAGAAAGCAGGGACAGTGACGGCGACGGTGAGGGCTGAATATGCCAGTTTCAGATTTAAACTATTGATTTGAAATATTATTTTGGTTTTATGCCAAGGGTGGCAAGCTTGCGCTGGATCAAGGTGCTGGCTCCGCATTGGGACCATATGCGGGTCTGGATGAAACCGCGCGGGAGTTGTGCAGGCGATGGCCGGTCAGGCAAATGAAACGAAAACCGCTTTCGAGGCGATGGGCGGCCACGACACGATCCGGCGCGTGGTCAATCGTTTCTATGACCTGATGGACAGCGAGCCCGCCTATGCCGAATTGCGGGCCATGCATGCGCCTGATCTGGCGCCGATGCGCGAATCGCTGGCCAGTTTCCTGGCGGGCTGGTCTGGTGGCCCGCGCGACTGGTTCGAGCAAAATCCCGGGAAATGCATGATGAGCGCGCACGGCGGCTTTGCGATTTCGCAGAAGACCGCAGCGCAATGGGCCGAAGCCATGCAGCGCGCCATTGCGGATTGCGGGCCGGAAAGCCGCGAACTGGGCGATGCCCTGGCGAAAATCCTGTCACAGCTGGCCATGGGCATGGCCCGCGACTGATTGCTCCGTTCCCAAAAGCGCCAACCGGCGCTAGGCTCGGCGTTCGATGGAACAGCTTGACCGTTCGCGCCAGACGATTGCACTGCTCGCTGCGGCGCTGGCCGGATTTGTCGATGCGGTCGGATTCCTCTCGGCGGATGGCTATTTCGTCTCCTTCATGTCCGGCAACACCACCCGGCTGGCGGTTGACCTGGCGATCGACCCGCATGGCGCAGTGATCCCCGCGCTCATCATCATCGGCTTTGTTGCGGGGGTGGCGGGCGGCGCACTGCTGGCCGAAGCCAGTGGGAGCTGGAGGAAACCGGCGGTTCTGGGCAGCAGCGGCGCCCTGTTGCTGATTGCTGCGCAGCTGCGCTGGGAAGGGCTGACGACAGCATCCCTTCTCCCCATGGTGCTGGCGATGGGCGTGCTCAACAACACATTCCGGCGCGATGGCGAGGTTGCGGTCGGGCTTACCTACATGACCGGCGCGCTGGTCCGACTGGGACAGGCGCTTGGCGCCAGGCTGGCGGGGAAACCTCTGGCCGCAGGCTGGGGCGCGTCACTCGCCCTGTGGAGCAGTCTGGCCCTGGGCGGAGTGGCGGGGGCGATCCTCAGCGTCAGCTATCTTGAAAATCCGCTCTGGCTCGCGGCAGCACTCGCCTTGGCCCTTGCCGCATTCGCTGCGAATATTGTCCGGCACGAACGGGTTAGCGCTCGATCCTGACCAGCTTGTCGCGGCCAGTCGCGCCGCGCAACATGTGCAGTCGTGACGTCGCGAGCCCCAGCGCGGCACTCAGGATTTCCAGCACCGCCGCGTTGGCTTCCCCGTCCCTGGGCTTCGCCCGGACCTTTACGACGAGCCGGTCACCGTCAATCGCGACCCCTTCCACCCGTGCGCCGGGGATGACGCGCAGCGCCAGCCGCCCCTCGGCATCGGCCAGCGCCAGTATTGCCTGGGCGGGCGGAAATTCAGCCCTGGGCCGCGCCATCCACCGCCGCGCGATGAATCCGGCCGTTTTCGACATAGCCTGCAACGCCGGCCTGCATGTCAGCCAGGGCCGCATCAGTCAGATCGCGTGCATATTTGGCCGGGCGGCCCATCCACAGCTGGCGCGATTCAATGTGCTTGCCGGGCGAGAGCATGGCCCCGGCGGCCAGCATCCCGTCGCTTTCCACCACGCAGCCGTCCATGATGATGGAGCCAAGGCCGATGAAGGCGCGATCGTGCAGCGTGCAGCCATGCACCATCGCCATATGGCCGATCAGCACATCTTCGCCGATGATCGTGGGATGGCCCTCGGGCCTGTTCGGTTTCGGCTTGTCGCAATGAACGACGGTGCCGTCCTGGATATTGCTGCGCGCGCCGACCACGATCCGGTTGATGTCGCCCCTGATTACGCAATTGTACCAGATGCTCACGTCAGGTCCGATTTCGACATCGCCCATGATCCTGCATCCCGGCGCGATAAAGGCGCTGTCGTGAATGCGCGGAATCTTGCCATAGACGGGCAAGATCGTGGTTCCGGGGGGAGAGGCAGGCATGATTCAGGCTCCGAGCAGTTTTGCGGCCAGAGGCGCGTGATAGGTCAGCACACCCGAGCAGCCAGCGCGCTTGAACGAGGTAAGTGTTTCGAGCACCAGCGCCTCGCGGTCCCCCGCGCCAGCAGCCACGGCGGCTTCTATCATCGCATATTCGCCGC
Organism: Novosphingobium sp.; assembly: GCA_024236235.1. Taxonomy (GTDB): domain Bacteria; phylum Pseudomonadota; class Alphaproteobacteria; order Sphingomonadales; family Sphingomonadaceae; genus JACKKV01. The sequence continues at coordinate 40,049 of JACKKV010000006.1, forward strand.
TGACCTGATAGGCAAACACCGGCACTTCGAAGCGTTCCTTCACCCGGCGCACGATGTCGAGATAGGGCAGGCCGGGTTTGACCATCACACTGTCGGCCCCCTCTGCAATATCCAGCGCAACCTCGCGCAGCGCCTCTTCCCCGTTGGCTGGGTCCATCTGATAGGTTTTCTTGTCGCCTTTGAGCAGACCGCCCGAGCCCACGGCATCGCGGAACGGCCCATAGAAGGCGGAAGCATATTTGGCCGCGTAGCTCATGATCTGGATGTTCGCGTGGCCTTCTTCCTCCAGCGCCTCGCGAATCGCACCGATGCGACCATCCATCATGTCCGACGGAGCAATGATGTCAGCGCCAGCCGCCGCCTGGTTCAGGCTTTGCCCGATCAGCATGTCCACCGTGGCATCATTGACGACATAGCCGGTTTCATCCAGCAGCCCATCCTGGCCATGCGCGGTGTAGGGATCAAGTGCAACATCAGTCAGCACGCCGATCGCATCCCCGCAGGCATCCTTGATCGCGCGGATCGCGCGGCACATCAGATTGTCGGGATTCAGCGCCTCCATCCCGTCATCGCTGCGGCGGCCCGGCTGCGTGTTGGGAAAGAGCGCGAGACAGGGAATACCCAGCGCCAGCGCCTCGCGCGCGCGCTCTGCCACCAGATCGACGGACCAGCGCAACACGCCCGGCAGTGATACGACCGGCTCTTCCACCCCTGCGCCTTCGGTCACGAACAGCGGCCAGATGAGATCGGCCGGGGTCAGCACCGTTTCGCGATGCAATGCCCGGCTCCAGCCGGAACTGCGGCTGCGGCGCATGCGCAGGGCGGGATAGGAAGCGATCATGTCCGTTCCCTGCCGGAAAATCGGCAGGGCATCAATCCGTCACGCTCAAGGCAGGCGCTGCGGCCGATCAATCCGGTCAATCTCGCGGGCGGGCACCGCCGCACTCGCGCCACTTGGTGCCAGGCTGGCCAGCGCAGCGCCCGGCTCCACCTGCTTCAGCGTTGCCAGCTGCGCCTTGAAACGGGCCAGCTCTTCACCGCTTAGCTGCGCGCGCGTGGTGAACTGCACCCCGGCAGGGTTGATCGTCGCCCCGTTGCGATACATTTCATAATGCAGATGTGGCCCGGTGGAGAGGCCGGTGGAACCGACATAGCCGATTACCTGCCCGCGCCGCACGCTGGTGCCCGGCGACACCGCGATCCGGCTCATATGTGCATAGCCCGTCGCCAGACTCCCGCCATGATTGAGCTTCACGAAATTGCCATGCCCGCCATGGCGCCCGGCAAATTCAACCCGGCCATCGCTGACCGCGTAGATCGGCGCGCCATAGGAAGCCTTGAAATCCAGCCCCTTGTGCATGCGCTTGTAACCGAGAATCGGGTGGCGGCGCATACCGAAGCCGGAGGTGATCCGGCCATTGACCGGCGAAAACAGCCCGCTGCGGGTTTCGCCCACGCCCGACGCCTCGAAAAAGCGGCCCTCGCGGCCCCAGCGCATCAGCTGAACCTTCGGCTTGCCGCCCCGGTCGACCCCGGCATAGAGCAGATCGCCCAGTTCGGTTTCGCCGGTTTCCGCCCGCTTGTAGGCAACGATCAGGTCAAAAGTATCGGATGCGCCCAGGGCGCTTTCCAGATCCAGCTGTTCGCCCAGCGCGCGCAGATATTGCTGCACCGCCTTGGGCGGAGCGCCGGCATTGCGCGCGGCGCGATAAAGGCTCGTCCCCACGACACCGCGAATGCGCAACGGCGTTGCGTCCACCCGGATCGGGCGCGGGTCGAGCACCAGCCGCCCGTCACGCCGGTTAAGCGCCAGTTCCAGATCGAAACGCGCGCGGAAGGATAGCGAATCCAGCGGGCGCGGCTGTCCGCTTGCCTCGCGGCGGCCAAGCACGATGTCGATGCGGGTGCCGGCGGGAATTTCGCTGAGCGGAACGGTGCCCGCCACCATCTCGCTCACTCGCGCGGCATCCCCGGCACCCACCCCTGCGCGCTGCAACATGCGCCCGAAACTGTCGCCCTGGGCCAGCGTTGCCACCATTTCGATCCGCGGACGTTCGGGCGCGGACTTCAGTGGCACGACCGCAGCGGTGGCGCCCATGTGGCGTCCGCTGTCCGCGCCCAGCGCCAGGGGCAGGATCATCTGGCTGCGAAATTCATCGCGCGCGCCTTCATCGATATGCATGGCTGGCGCGGCTTCGAGCGGAGCAAAGTCGGGCCAGAGGGCAAGACTGAACGCGGTCAGCCCGAGCAGTGTGCCCAGCCCGCGAAACCAGCGCGCGCTGCCGATGTCCTGAGCGAGGTCGGGGGCGAAATCGATGGCCTCGACCTGACTGTACAGACGCTCGCGCCATTCGGCGACGCGTTCGCTCCAGGGGCGCTGACGGCTATGCACGCCGCGCTGCACCTGATCGAGTATCTGGCCGCGCGAAAGCGCGACCGTTCCCGCATGGGAACCGCCGCTTTCGCCGAAGAATTGTCCGGCCCCGAAAATTTCGCGCGATCTGAACAAGCGCGCCCCTCCTGAATGGCCGCCCAGCCAGGCGCAGGACCGCGACCCGGTCCCGCTGGCTCTCTGGCGGAAATCCTAAACCAGACAAAGTTAATCTTCAGCTAAGAGCGGTAAAGTGAGTCTCCGGCGCGGCCAGTTGCGACGCCATGGCGGATATCGCAGGAGCATATGCTTGCACAGGGCCGTGGAGCGGGCCAGATTGACAGCGTGAGCCGCCTTCGTCCGCCCCCTTCCTCATCCGCGACCGTCAAGGCCGTGCTCGGTCCCACCAACACCGGCAAGACGCATCTGGCGATCGAACGGCTGTGTGCTCATTCCAGCGGTGCGATCGGTTTTCCACTGCGCCTGCTCGCGCGGGAGGTGTATGATCGGGTGCGCGCGATCAAGGGCGACGGCCAGGTCGCGCTCATCACCGGCGAGGAGCGGATCGAGCCACCCAATGCGCGCTGGTTGCTGTGCACGGTGGAGGCGATGCCACGGGATGGCGGTGATCGCGCTTTCGTGGCGCTCGACGAAGCGCAGCTGGCCGCTGATCGCGAGCGCGGGCATATCTTCACAGACCGGCTGCTCAATGCACGGGGCCGCGAAGAGACGATGATCCTGGGTTCCGCCACGCTGGAGCCGATGGTCAGGGCGCTCGTGCCGGAAGCGGAAATCGTCAGCCGCCCCCGCTTCTCCACCCTCCGGCACGCGGGCATCGCCAAGCTTTCCCGCCTGCCGCCGCGCAGCGCCATCGTCGCCTTTTCCGCCGAACAGGTTTATGCGGTGGCGGAAATGCTGCGCCGTTTCAGGGGCGGAGCGGCAGTGGTGATGGGCGCACTCAGCCCGCAGACACGCAACGCGCAGGTCGATCTGTTCCAGTCGCGCGAGGTGGATTATATCGTCGCCACCGATGCGATCGGCATGGGCCTCAACCTTGACGTCACTCATGTCGCCTTCGCCGGATTGAGCAAATTCGACGGCGTGCGCCAGCGGCGGCTGACACCTGCCGAAATGGCCCAGATCGCCGGTCGTGCAGGACGGCATCAGCAGGACGGCACCTTCGGCATGCTGGCAGGCGGCAAGGGCACCCCCACCGCCTTCACGGATGAAGAAGTCCATGCGATCGAGGAGCATCGCTTTGCCCCGCTGACACGCCTCTACTGGCGCGACGGCGATCCGCGCTGCGACGATCTGACGACGCTGATCGCCGATCTTGAAGAAAAGCCGGACGACCCGGCGCTCTCGCCCGCTCCCGAAGCGATCGACCTTGCCGTGCTCAAGCGTCTGGCGGAAGACAGCGACATCGCGGCCAGCGTCAACCGGCCTGAACAGGTCGCCCGCTTCTGGGATGTCTGTTCGCTGCCGGACTTCCGCCAGCACGGGGCAGAAACGCACGCCCGCTTCGTCGCCCGGCTGTGGCAGGATCTGCGCAGCGGCCCGCTAGATGCCGGGTTCGCATCCGCCCGGATTGCGGAACTTGACAATCCTGCTGGCGATATCGACACGCTGCAGGGGCGGATCGCCGCAATCCGCAGCTGGGCCTATATCGCGCAGCGGCCTGACTGGATCATGGCGCGCGAGGACATGGCGGAGCGCGCGCGCGCAGCAGAGGCGCGCCTGTCCGATGCGCTGCACGGTCGGCTGACCGAACGGTTTGTCAACCGTCGCAGTGCGGTGCTGATGAAAAGCATGGGCAAGGATGCGGGCCTGCTGGGCGATGATGGCACGGTCAGCGTCGAAGGGCAGGCAATCGGCCACCTCGAAGGGTTCCGTTTCGTAGTCGATGCGGGAGCCAGGCATGCGGACCGCAAGCTGCTGCTGGCGGCAGCGGAAAAGCATATGCCCCAGCTCCTGGCGCAGAAGGCCGAGGCGATGATCGCCAGCGAACTGGGCGAACTGGCGATCGAGAAGGGGCAAATCTGCCGCGCCGGACAAGCTGTGGCGATGCTGCGGCCCGGGCGCCTGCGCAGCTCGCCACGGATCGAACTCGCCCGCGAGATGGCGCCGCTGGCCGCCGCACACCGGGCCAGGCTGACTCAGGCCTTGGAACTCTGGCTGGAACGCCAGCTGGCGCCCATCGCGGCGCTGCGCCAGATCGAGACCGCCGCGCAGGATCTGGATAGCGGCCCGGAGCTGCGCGCCCTGCTGCTGGCGTTGACCGATGCGAATGGGGTTGTCGCGCGCGAACGGGTGGGCCTCGATCGCCTTCCGCCTGACCGGCGCAGCTTGCTCAAGCGGCTTGGCGTCATGATTGGCGCGCTGGATATTTTCGTTCCCGCCCTGCTCAAGCCTGCGGCGCGGCGAATGTTGTGCGAAATCGGGCTCGATCGCAGGGCGCTGCAGGATACGATGGAGCCGGTGATCGCCGCGCGCAAAGCCACGCCTGCCGGATACCGCAAACTGGGCAGGCAGGCGATCCGGGTCGACATGGCCGAAAAACTGCTGCGCGCGGCACATGCCGGGCGTGAGGTCGCGAAGAGCCGCCGCTTCGCGATTGATCCGGCGCTAGCGACTTCAATGGGGCTTGCGCCCGCCTCCTTCGCGCTGTTGCTGCGCGAGGCAGGCTTTCGCCAACGCCAAGCGCGGGTTCTGACTGCGGGTGCTTTCGGGCCGCCCGCGCCGGAGCTGTGGGAGTGGCGGCCCCAGCGCAAGAGCCGGACGCCGCCGCCTGCAACATCAGTCCCGGTGGAAGGCAGCGCCTTTGCCGCGCTTGCCGGGCTGATGCGCTAGGCGGCGTGGACAAATTCCGCGCGGCCACGGCCGGAGGCCAGAAACGTCAGTTTAAGGAGTGAGGACGAAGGACATGCTGGCATATTCAAGGACGAACGACGCAGAAATGGCGTTTTTGGGTCCGGCCCCTGCGGGGTTCGGCCCAATTGGACGCCGGCCGCGTTGCTCAACCTTGAAAGAGAACCACTCTTCCTTCGGCTTCGCGCCTTACCAGCGCCCAATTGGGCATCGAACCGTGGTTCGCGTGGAATTTGTCCACGCCGCCTAGGTCGCGCGATGCGGATCGACAAGCTCCTGTGTTTCCTGCGCTTTGCAAAGACGCGCGCCATCGCCCAGCGTTGGATCGGCGAGGGGTATATGCGGCTTAACGGGCAGCGGGTTGACCGCGCGAGTGCAGCGGTAAGCGTCGGTGATGTGCTGACCCTGCCGCTGCATGGCGGGGTGCGCGTGATCGAGATCGTGACACTGCCCGCCCGGCGCGGCCCGGCAGCGGAGGCGCAAAGCTGCTATCGGGTGCTTGACGGGCGGGCGAACTTCGCCATAGCACCGGCACAAGAACCATTGCCTGGAGGGAAACACCACCCATGACCTATGTTGTCACCGACGCATGCATTCGCTGCAAATACATGGATTGCGTCGAGGTCTGCCCGGTCGATTGCTTTTACGAAGGCGAAAACATGCTGGTGATCAACCCCAGCGAGTGCATCGACTGCGGTGTATGCGAACCGGAATGCCCGGCCGAGGCGATCCTGCCCGATACCGAATCGGGGCTGGAGCAATGGCTTGAGCTGAACGCCAAATATTCGGCAGAATGGCCCAATCTGACCACGAAGAAGGATTCGCCGGCCGATGCTGACGAATACAAGGGGCAGGACGGGAAGTTCGAGAAGTTCTTCTCGCCCGAACCCGGCGAAGGCGACTGATCACGCGCCGGGCGGTGTGGTCGCACCGCCTGCGATCATCGCTATGCCATGCCGTTTCAGACCGGGATTCGCCTGCGAATCGCCGGGGCTGGCTTTTTTCGCGCAATTCCGCTATACAAGCGCTCACTCCCGGGCAGATTCTCTGTCGGGCAGCGTGTGAATAGAGACAGGCAGGGACCCCAGCAGACAGGATAGCAAACTATCGACCGTGTCCAGCCGGCACGGTCGCCGCTACGCCTCTCTGCAAAAACGGGACCGGCCAGAAGGAAAGGTCGATACATGGCAGACAAGGCACCCGCCTTCGATGTTGGTGATTATGTTGTTTATCCCAAGCATGGCGTTGGCCGCGTGATCGAACTGCAGAGCCAGGAAATCGCTGGCATGCAGCTGGATCTTTATGTGCTTCGTTTCGAAAAGGAACGGATGACGCTGCGGGTTCCGGTCAACAAGGTCGAATCGATCGGCATGCGCAAGCTGTCCAGCGACAAGACGCTGAAGGAAGCCATGGAAACGCTCAAAGGCAAGCCCAAGGTCAAGCGCACCATGTGGTCGCGCCGCGCTCAGGAATATGAGGCGAAGATCAATTCCGGCGACCTGGTTTCGATTGCGGAAGTCACGCGCGACCTGTTCCGTCCCGATGACCAGCCCGAGCAGAGCTATTCGGAACGGCAGATCTTCGAAGCCGCATCCAGCCGTCTGGCGCGCGAACTTGCCGCAATGGAAAAGACGGACGAACCGGCCGCGCTCCAGAAGATCCTGGACGTGCTGAACGAACATGCGCCGAAATATTACGAAAGCGCCGAAACGGCCTGATTTACGTCAGACCGGCACCCCGCCCGGGCCGCCCTGCGGGGCGGCCCTTTTCGTTTCAGGCGGCAGCGCGGCGCAACCGGTCATTGATCGCCACGCCAATGCCGGTTTCCGGCACTGCCGCAATCGCGACGCGCGGCTTTGCGGAGGCTGCGGCTTCGTGAAGGCAGGCGTAAAGCCGCGCTGCCGCCTCGGTCAGATCGCCGCGCGCGGACAGGGTGCAGTCTCCGCCGATATCACCAAACCCGATCATGAATTCATCTGGCGCGCCCCGCGCCGCGTTAAGACGAACCGGCTTGCCCGGCGCATAATGGCTGGCCAGCTGACCCGGCGCCTCGATCGTATCATTGTCGCCCGGTGCGGCATCACCCAGAAGTGCATCGATTTCGGCCGCGCTGACCGGGCCGGGGCGCAGCAGTTTCCATCCGCCATCGGCCCGCAGCGCAACGATGGTCGATTCAACCCCGCGCGCGCAGGGTCCGCCATCAAGGATCAGGGGCACCGCATTACCGAGTGAGCCTGCCACATGTGCGGCGCTGGTCGGGCTGACCGCACCACTGCGATTGGCCGAAGGCGCCGCCAGTGGAACGCCCGCTTCGCACAGAAGCGCGCGCATCACCGGATGAGCGGGCATGCGCAGCGCGATTGTCGGCAGGCCTGCGGTCACCGCCGGGGCAAGCCTTGCAGCGGGGCGTAGCGGCAGGACAAGCGTGAGCGGGCCTGGCCAGAAATGACGCGCAAGCAATTCCGCCCTGTCGTCGAACAGGGCCAGTTCACGCGCCTGCTCCACGTCTGCTACATGGACGATCAGCGGGTTGAAATCGGGGCGCCCCTTGGCTGCGTAGATTGCCGCCACCGCGTCCGTGCAGTCTGCCCGCGCGGCCAGCCCATAGACCGTTTCGGTCGGCACGGCGACCAGCCCGCCTGAGCGCAACACATGCACGGCGCGCGCAATGGCGCCGTCATCGGCAGGCTGGACCTGTGCGGGCTGCTTGTCGCTCATGCCGCCTGCGCTATAGGGTGCAAAGCAAATCGCCAAGGAAAAGCAACGTGACCCACTTCAGACCCGCAGTTGATGACCAGTTGCTTGCCATGCGCGTGGCCGCCGGCATTGACGAGCTGGCCGGATTGGAACGTTTCTCCGCCGCAACCGCGGACATGGTGGAAGCGATCGCGGATGGCGCAGGTGCCTTTGCTGCCGGTGAATGGGCTCCGCTCAACCGCATTGGCGACCAGCAGGGCGCACAGCTGGCTGACGGGGTGATCCGGTTGCCCGCGGGTTTTGCCGAGGCTTATGCGGCCTATGTCGAACAGGGCTGGAACACGGTGGTGCCGCCTTCGCAGCATGGCGGGCAGGGCCTGCCATTCACGCTGGGCAGTAATGTGCTGGAAAATCTGGGCACGGCCAATCTGGCCTTCACCCTCCTTCCGTTGCTGACGACCGGCGCGATCGAGGCGCTGGAAAAGCATGCCAGCCCGGCGCAAAAGGACACGTATCTGCCCCGGCTGGTGAGCGGCAAATGGTCCGGCACCATGAATCTCACCGAACCGCAGGCGGGCAGCGACCTGGGCGCGCTGCGCACCATGGCCACCCCGATCGAGCGGGGCGAGCATGCCGGGAAGTTCCGCATTTCCGGCCAGAAGATCTTCATCACCTGGGGTGAGCATGATCTGACAGGCAACATCATTCATCTGGTGTTGGCGCGCATTCCTGGCGCACCTGAGGGCAGCCGCGGCATTTCCTTGTTCATCGTCCCCAAATATCTCATCGGTCCGGATGGCGAACCGGGCGCGCGCAACGATCTCAAATGCATCGCGATTGAGAAGAAGCTGGGCATTCATGCCTCACCCACCTGCGTGATGAGCTTTGGCGAGAACGGACAATGCATTGGCGAGCTGGTCGGCCGGGAAAATGAAGGGCTGCGCGCCATGTTCACGATGATGAACAATGCGCGGATCAATGTCGGCAATCAGGGCGTCCAGATTGCCGAGCGCGCGCTGCAGCAAGCGCTGGCCTTTGCGGCAGAGCGGATCCAGTCACCACGCGCGGGGGCGGCCAGCAAGGATCCGGTCGCGATTATCGAACATCCCGATGTGCGCCGCATGCTGGTACGGATGCGCGCGCTGACCGAAGCGGCGCGGGCGCTGCTCTATTACACCACGGGCCAGGTGGACCGCGCGACGGCAGGGAACGAGGCGGCAGGCGCGCGCGCCGAGGTGCTGGTGCCACTGCTCAAGGCCTGGGCGACTGATGCGGCGATGGAAGTCACCAGCATGGGCATTCAGGTGCATGGCGGCATGGGCTTTGTCGAGGAAACCGGCGCGGCCCAGCATTTCCGGGATTCGCGCATCCCCCCGATTTACGAAGGCACGAACGGCATTCAGGCGGCGGACCTTGTCACCCGCAAGCTGGGCATGGACAATGGCGGTGTTTTGAAAGCCCTGCTGGCTGATGTCGCGGCTGACGCCGGCACGGATGCGCCATCGCTCGCCGCGCTGGCTCAGCGATGCAGCGCCATTGCAGACTGGATGCTGGCCGATGCCAGCCTGGATGACCGCCTGGCCGGCAGCGTACCCTTCTGCAGCATGTGCGCAGTGACGGTGGCCGGATGGATGATGCTGCACGAACGGCGCGCGGTCGATCAGGGTGCGGCCCCCGCGCTGGCACCGGCAAAGCGCGTGACGACCGCCTATTTCCTGGACCAGATTGTGGCCGAAGCCGCGGGACTTGAGGCAGGCGCGCGCGCCGGGGCGCAGATGTTCTATGCGTTGAGCGCGGAGGAGCTGACGCGATGAGCGCGAATCAGGACGATCCGCTGGCCCGCATCGCTGACGCGCTGGAACGGATCAGCCCCCCGCCCGCGCCGGTCGACTGGATGGCGCATCCCGCCTATGTCTGGGACGGACGCGAGGCGCGCGCCATCCCTGCGCTGGCCGCCCCGGCCCTGCCCCTGCTGCGCGGGGTGGACCGGCAGAAGCAGCAGGTGGTCGACAATGTGCAGCGGCTGGCCGCGGGCCATGCCGCGCATGACATGCTGCTGTGGGGCGCGCGCGGGATGGGAAAATCGGCGCTGATCCGCGCCAGCGTGCGCGCCGCGCAGCTTGGTGCCCCGGCCGGCATCGCGCTGGTGCAGGTCGTCGCCGAAGCGCTGGGCGGGCTGGCCAGGCTGTTTGGCGAGCTGGGCCGCCAGCAGCGCAACTTCCTGACCTATATTGACGATCTGGGCTTTGCCGAAGATGACAGCGCCGGGCCGCGCCAGCTGCGCAGCTGGCTGGAAGGCGGGGTGGAAGCGCGCCCCGCCAATGTCCGTCTTGCCGTCACTTCCAACCGCCGCGCGATCGTGCCGCGCCACGGTGCGGAACAGGATGATCCGATCAACCCGCGCGACGCGGTGGACGATCGGCTGGCGCTGGCGGACCGGTTCGGCCTGTCCATCGGCTTTCACAATTGCACGCAGGACGATTACCTGGCGATCATTGCGGGCTATGCCGATGAATTCGGGCTGGAGTGGGACGAAGGCGAAGCGCTGGAATGGGCCAAGCGGCGCGGCGCCAGGTCCGGCCGTACCGCCTGGCAATATATCACCGAAATCGCGGGGCGGGCGGGGCAGACCCTGCCCGCATGATCGTCCGATGCCACTGTCCTGATCTGCATCAGCCAATCCAATCGCATGCGCTGATGACAGCTGCTCAGGGCTCGGCCCCACGCAACCCTAAAACTTGAAGCCTTCCTTGAAGGCCTCGGGCGGGTCGCCCTTCAGTTCCTTCTGCGGGGGGAGCGACTTGTATTTGGGCAGCACCAGCTTCGCCCCCGGTTGCGCCTGCGGGTCGATCACCCGCCAGATGATCCCCGCCGTATCGTCGCTGACCAGCAATGCACCGCCCTGGTCCCACGCCAGCCAGGTCGGGCGGCCATGCGTATCGCCATCGCCGGTCAGGAATCCGGTCAGCACCGGCACCGGCAAGCCTTTGGGATTGCCGCGTTCATCAAAGCGAATGAACACCACGTCATAGCCTGACATCGGCTTGCGGTTCCACGAGCCGTGGCGCGCGACGAAGGCGCCATTGCCGAAGCCGCCGCCCAGACGATGCCCTTCGCCCGCAAATACCAGGCCCAGCGCCGCGACATGCGGGCCGAGCGCATATTCGGGCTTGCGCGCATATTCGGTGAGGAATTCGGGCATCGCCCACTTCACCCGAGCATCCTCGATCTTGCGCCAATAGACCCACGGCCAGCCGTAATGCGCACCGACCGGCACATTGGTGAGGTAATCCGGCACCAGATCGGAGCCCAGCATGTCGCGCTCGTTCACCGTGGTCCACAATTCCTGCGTCAGGGGATTCCAGGCGAGGCCGTTGGGGTTGCGCAGCCCCAGCGCGAACGGTCGCCGACTCCTGGCCTTGACATCATATTCCCAGATCATCGCCCGGCCCTGTTCGGCCTCCAGCCCCTCGTCAGCGATATTGGTGGCCGATCCGACGGCGATATAGATATGCTTGCCATCGGGGCTGAGGATGATGTTGCGCATCCAGTGATCGCCGCCTGCAGGCAGGTCCATCAGCTTGTCGGGTTCGCCTTCCAGCCGGGTCGCGCCCGGTTTGAACGGGAACGACAGCAGGGCGTCATGATCCGCGACATAAAGCCGCCCGTCCGCCCAGGCGAGGCCGGATGGCGAATGGAGCCCTTCCCTGAGGATGACCGGCTGTTCGGCACGGCCATCGCCATCCCTGTCGCGCAGCAGAACCAGCCTGTCAGGCGAGGGATCGCCTGCCCCGGCCTTGTCCAGGAAATAGCCCATGAGCAGGCCGGTGATGCCACCCGGCCCGGTGCGCTGGGGCGAATTGGTCAGGGCCACGATGACATCGCCATTGGGCAGGGTGAGCATCGTGCGCGGGTGATCCAGCCCTTCGGCAAAGCGTGTCACGCGCAACCCCGGCGCGGCTTTGGGGGCCTGGCCCTTGGCCCAGCCGATGGTTTCGGCAATCGCGACGGTGGGGATCGTTTCGGTGTCGAATTCCTCTTCCAGGAACGGGTCCGTGCCGGTGACCTTGTCCATCGGCTGATCCGCCGTGTCGCCCCGCAACAGCCAGAACAGGAAGAGGCCTATCGCAGCGAGAACGGCGATGACGATGAGAAGATTCTTGCGCTTGGTGTCCATCGCACCGGAAATAGGCGCAGGCGGCGCTGCGGGCAATGGTGCTGGCCCTTCTTTTGCGGCACTTTAGCGGCCAGGCGCAACCACCGGCTTTCGCCCCGAAACGGGACAGGCACTGATTTGCCCGTGCCAATTGCTTGGTTTTGCGCGCTTCCCGATGCTAAATTTCACGTTAACGCCGGGAATCGCCCGATGGGGGCATCGCTCCGGCTCGCCGACAGGGGATGACAGAAATGAAATTGCGCCGCCTTGCCACCTTCAGCGCCGCCGCCTTGCTGGCCGGGGCCGCCGCACCCGCGCTGGCCCAGGATCTGCCGGAGATTGCCGAAAGCAACGCTCTGCCGCCGGTTCCTGAAAATCCTGGCGCCGTGCCGATGCCCGCCGCGCCCGCTTATCCCGCGGATTATCAGCGCGCGCGGGCCGAATGGATTGACACTTGCGTGACGCGTTATCGCGCAGAGCACAAGCGCGACCGCAACGGCGGCCTGATCGGCGGACTCATCGGGGCGGTAGTGGGCGGCTTTGCCGGCAACCGGATTGACGACAAGGGCAGCAGGCTGGCCGGGACGCTGATCGGCGCGGGTGTCGGCGGCGTTGCCGGCGCGGCCCTGGGCAGCCTGGCCGGGCGCTCGGGCAATCGCGACGAAGATGAGGCCATCGCCTGGTGCGAGGATTATCTCGCCCGTTCGACCCAGCAGCAGCCCGCTTATGGCTACCCTCAGCCTTATGGCTATGGCTATCCCGGCGCCTATCCGATGCAGGCCTATCCTGCGCCCGCTGGCGGCTGCTGCCAGCCCGCCTATTACCCGCAGGCATACGGCCCGGTGATGATGGTGCCGGTGATGATGCCCGGGCGCAATTGCAAGAAGAAGCAGGTCGTGACCGAAGAGGTGGTCGAGGAGAAAGTGATCACGCGCTACGTGCCGGCCCCTGACAAGCGCGTGAAGATCGTCCCCACCAAGACGGTTCCGATCAAGACAAAGACGCTGAAATACTCCAAATAGGCACAGGCGGCATCAGCCGTCTGGGGCGCCAGTCCGGGCTGCGTCTGCGTTGGCGATCGAGCCCGGGCGCGCGTCCAGCTGGACCTTGCCCATCCGGACGAGATCAGCCCCGCTTTTGAGCTGGAGGTCGCTGGCCAGTTCCCGACGGACGCCCAGCACCTCGGCGCTCTCACGCGTTACGCGCAGGCTGTATGTGCCATAGGGTACCTGCTGGAACAGGAAGAAGCCGTCATATTCGGTCATGGCGGTGGCCACCGGCTTGCCCGCCTGGTCCAGCAGTTCGAGCACCACGCCATCACGCGGAGTGAGCGAGAGCCCATAGAGCACGCCCTCCACTTCACCGGTCGGCGTCACGGCCAGCTGAACCTTGGTGGCGACGCCCGGGCGCGGCGTAATCACCACCCCCTTGCCGCTGGCGCGCAGAAAGGGATCGGGCAGGCTGGTTTCGTCAATCGCCACCAGCACCGGCTGATAGGGGCGCAGCCCTTCGACAATGGTTCGCCCGCTCTCGTCAGTCGGCGCTCTGGCCGAATCGTAACCGGCGGTGATGCCGATATCCGGCAGCGCCTTGTCGCCTGCCGAGAAACGGCCGTCGCCATCATTGTCGAGGAACACCGAAACACCCGCCTGGCCGGTACGTGCGAGTTTCTGATTGGAAAAGCGCACGCCGCCGCCATTCGGGTTGGGGCCGAAGCTGAAAGTCAGGTTGAGCCCAAGGCCGAAACTGCCATCGCTTGAATAATTGCCCTCGCCCTCCAGCGCGAACTTGCTGAACTGGCGCGTCACGCCCAGCGCGAAGCGGGTACGGCGTTCCTCCTCGTCATGCTCCATCTCGAATTTCGCGTCGGCATTGTTGCTGAGGTTCTTCTCGATCGAAAGCCGCGCATATTCGAAACCGCGCTTCGCACCGCTCAGGCGGAAGCGAGCCTCGCCGCGCACCGGCATGCCCGCGATGCGCGTATTCGCCAGCAGCGAAGCACGCGCACCATCCTTGTCATCAGGACGCGCATTGGGCGGGCCACCAGTGGTCTGGCGATAGGAAAGTTCGCCGGTCAACGACAGCCCCCGCATCACCAGCGAGGCGCGCGTTGACATTTCGTTAACCTTTCGTCCGTCGCGCCGCGCCATCTGGTGGAACGCGGCCTGGAACGGCACGGCCATCTTGCCCAGCTTGAGCGAGCTGTCGAACCGCAGGCGATGTTCGCGCCGCAGGTCATTATCGACCAGCGAACTCGAATATCCGCCATCAATCCACACCGTTTCGGCCTGGAAATTGATCTTTCCAAGCCTGCCCAGCGTTTCGAGGCGATAAGCGCGGCCCTGGCCGAACTGCTGCGCAGCCGACAGGTCGAACAGCATCGGGCCCAGCGCACGGCGCAGGCTGAGTTCGGCATAGGTTTCGCGTCTGCCTTCAAAGATGAGGCTGTGCAGGCTCGCCCCTGCGCTGGTTCGTCGGTCAAGCCCGCGCTCAACCCCGACCCCATAGCGCCAGCCACTCTCAGTCAGCGTCGGATTGTTGAAAAAGCTGATCAGGTCGTGATTCTGTTCCAGCGCAGCGACCCAATATTCGGTCTGGCCCGGTTTGAGACTGTTCGCCCCACCGGCATGGACATGGCATCGCGGCGAATCTGGCCCTGGGGGCCGTAGCACGACCTCCAGATCATTCGCACCGTAGAGCAGGTTGATATCGAATTCATAGCGCCCGTCTGCACGCTCGTCCTGAAGGCGAGCTGGCCATTGCGATGAACTCCGCTTCTAACCGATCGGCATCGCCCCGCGCAACGTGGTCGATGCGAAACGATCAGGGCGATTGAGGGCGGTTGCTGATCGACACACCGCGCTCCACCCGCCGCCGCCAGAAGCTGGCTGGAAAACGCTCAACGTCGCCCAACACCACCTGCGTGGCCTTGAGCGGGCCCGAGCAGTTCGGCATCCGGATCGAAGCGGAAGGCGCGCACCCGCAGCGATTCTGGCCTGCCCATATTGTCCGATGCCAGACGCGCGTTGACGCTGGCGGAAGCAATCTCGCCTGTGCTGCAGAATTCATACTTGAAGGTCGATTGCCCGCTGCCACGCGCGCGGTCCTGAAAACCGAGCGGATGCTGGCGTCTACCGCCGGGGTACGCCAGGCGCGATAGGGCATTTCGGCTTGCGGAAGCCTGCAGTCGAAACGGTTCGTTTCAGGCGAAGTCGCGCGGCGCAGCTTTACGCTGGATGGCCTCGATGAAGGAAGCGGCTTTCGCTTTCCAGGACGATCGCGGAGTCATACATGTCAGCCGGAAGTCGCGCCGGTCCATTTGAAGGGCGGCAAGATCGACACACCAGCCCTCATCCGTGTCATAAAGGTCTCCAGACGCGAGCTGCGCTGTCTTGTTCATGTTTTGTACCGTGTTTGAGTCACGGTCAAAGGTGAAGGTCTGGTCTTCCGCGAAGAACCAGCCAGTTGCGCGGCGCGACTTTCGATCGAGGCGGATTGGCAGGTCGAGTGACTGAATGACGTCAGCCAGATCCACGAGGCGCCGCCCGGAGTCTGATAACTGCGCATACGTTCAGCAGCTTGAACTTGCCGACCCGGATCTGCAGCAGCAGAAAATCATCATCGCCAGGCTGCCAGCATCTCGGCCGAGCCTGCATATGCGCCTGACCCGGACGGAAGCGCCGCCGCAAGGACTGCGGCGGCGCTTTGTTTCAAACGCAGGAGAGATGCATGCGATGCTCTGGCAGTGCCTCGTCAGCGTCCGGTCACGGCAGGGTCGCATCGAGCGTAGCCAGCGTAGCCCCGCCCTTGTCCGCCGGTTCGGTAAACTCGATATGCAACGGCCCGCGCAGGAGTGCCGCCTGTTCGGGCGTTACATTGAAGCGTGCGTGGCGCTGGCCGATCTCGGATAGACCCCGATGCCGCGCACCAGCAGCACAGGATCGCCGCTGCCAGGCCGCGAAACCTTTAGATCGCCATAGACTGAGGCATTGCCGTTGCGGATCATGTCGATGCTGAACACTGGACCGTCGCGATCCGCGCCAAGCTGGATTGGCCAGTGAAGCCGTCGCCTGGACTGCGCCCTTTGCGCGATGACCGGCATGGTGATGCCATAGATCGGCGTCAGCGATCGAAAGCCGGATCAGGAGCGCCCGCGGCCGCTCTTCCACCGCCTGGGTATCTGGAATGGCGTTGAACGACATGCACGATATTCGCCATCCGGCAGTTCAGCGGTGCGCCGCGCTGACCGGATCGACTGGGGCAACCCGGCGGCAGAATGACCCGGCGGTGCGTAGCGCACCATGTGCGCGGCCTGCTCAGTCGCATTGGCATCTTCTTTCGCAACTTCTTCCAGATCTCCGTCCGGGGTCATCCTGCAGCTCCAGCGTGATGCGATAGGTTGCTTCCTTGCCGCCGATATTGTTGAGGATGACCTCGCTGCCCTGACGCCGTCAAGCACCAGCCGCGTTGGTGCGATCAGGAGATCACCCTGCGCTGATGCAGGCGGCGCAGTCAGCAAGGCTGGCAGGCACAGGGCGGTCAGCATGGCGCGTCCGGCGATCCGGCTGACGACGTTGCAACGATACATGAAATCCCTCCGCGTTAATCGACGCGCAGGTGAAAACCAGGGTCACCAGCAAGCCTTAGGAAATCAGGGTTAATTTTCGTTAAACATGGTGGCGCAAGGCTGAAAAACGGCCGCCCGAAACATTCCGGACGGCCCCTTCCGTATGCCGCCAGCATGCGCCGGGCATGCAGACGATCTGGCTCCAGTTATAGCAACCTGGACGGTAACCGTGCCATCATAGACATCCGCATCGAGGCCCGAAGTCGCGACCAGCGTACCGCCGATTGTGAAGCTGCCAGCACCAGAGCCGTTCAGCGTGACCTGATTGCTGGCCGCGCTGGTGGTGAAGTCCTTGAGTGTGATGGCATCCGTGCTGACGCCGGTATGCGAAAGCGTTTCGGTCGCATTCTTGAACGAGATGTCAACAACCGATGCGGCCAGGCCGGAGATGTTGAAAGTCGGCGAATCCGTGGTCCCGCCGCATACGATGTTAGCCGGGCAGGTTGCGATCGCGCCATTTGCACCCAGAACCACGTCCGTCGAGGTCGTGATACCGCCATCGGCCAGCGTGCCGAAGTCCAGCGTGTCATCGGCCGTATCGACGGCGACGGACAGGGCGGTAAGGATTTCGGCCTGCGCGGTCGCGGTGGCCTCGGTAGCCGCATGCGCGGAAGTCGACATGCCGACAAAAGCGGCGATAGTGGCGGTCGAAAGAACCGCATTGCGAAGAATCTTGGTCATGAAGGTCTGGTCCCTCTTTCAGGCGAAAACGTCCGTGAGGCACCCCCCTGGCACCCCAAGATGCGAACCGGATCGGCAGTTCACATCAGGGCTTTTACGCAGGGTTCGTTCAATGATTGCTGGCAAACGTGGTTAATATTGTAAGAATGAATCAACGTTCCCACACCGGCGCTTGTCCCCTGAATCGCAGCAAAGTGCGCAGGAACGCCTAGGCGGCGTGGACAAATTCCACGCGAACCACGGTTCGATGCCCAATTGGGCGCTGGTAAGGCGCGAAGCCGAAGGAAGAGTGGTTCTCTTTCAAGGTTGAGCAACGCGGCCGGCGTCCAATTGGGCCGAACCCCGCAGGGGCCGGACCCAAAAACGCCATTTCTGCGTCGTTCGTCCTTGAATATGCCAGCATGTCCTTCGTCCTCACTCCTTAAACTGACGTTTCTGGCCTCCGGCCGTGGCCGCGCGGAATTTGTCCACGCCGCCTAGATCGCTCCGCCGGTCAGGCGCTGGCAGATCATGTCGAGCTGGTCGAGCGTGCGATAGCGGATGGTTACCGCGCCCGATCGGGGATCAGCGTCGGCATTGATTCGCACCGCCATGCCGAGAAATTCCTCCAGATGATTCTGGACGGCTGCGATATCGGCATCCTGCGCCGCCTCGCCCGGCGCGCGCGCGGTACGCCGTCCTTTGTCCTTGCCTTCCCCGCCCGGTTTTCGCGCCTGCCTTTCCATGTCGCGCACCGACCAGCCGCGCGCCACGGCCTCGCGGGCCAGCACTTCGGCACCTTCATGGCCAACCAGCGCGCGGGCATGCCCCATTGAGAGCTGGCCTGTCTCGACCAGTTCCAGCACCCCTTCGGGCAGGCTCAGCAAACGCTGGAAATTGGCGACATGACTGCGCGACTTGTCAACGATTTCCGCGATTTCCGCCTGAGTCAGCCCTTCAACCTGAGCCAGGCGGTGGTAGGCGCGCGCCTCCTCGATCGGGTTGAGATCTTCGCGCTGGATATTCTCGATCAGAGCCAGCGCCAGCACGTCCCGCTCTGCCAGGTCGCGGACAAGGGCCGGGATTTCATGCAGCCGCGCCTTCTGTGCAGCGCGCCAGCGCCGTTCGCCCGCGACGAGCTGATATTGCCCACTCCCCTGACGACGGACGATGACTGGCTGAATGACCCCGCGCGCGGCGATGGAAGCGGCCAGCTCTTCCAGCGCCGCCTCGTCGAAATGGCGCCGGGGCTGATCTGGGTGCGGCACGATTGCCGAAACAGGCAGCATGGCCAGACCGTCAGGCGCGGAGCCAGCGCCATCTGCAAGCGCCTCATCACCCGTAGTCCGTTCCGCTGCCGGTCCCGGATTATGTCGCACCAGCGGCTCTTCCCGCTTCACCTCGCCCAACAGCGCGCCCAGTCCCCGCCCAAGTCGCTTAGGCGCGGATTTGGCGAGCTGCCCGGCCTTGGCTGGATCAGTCAATTCGCTCATGCAGCTTTCCTTCTTTCAGGCAAACGCCCGATCAATTCGCGGGCGAGCGCCATATAGGCACGGCTGCCGGAACAGGCGTGATCATAAACCAGTGCGGGCAGGCCGTGGCTGGGCGCCTCGGACAGGCGCACATTGCGGGGAATGACCGCTTCGAACACCAGCGAGCCCAGGCAGTCGCGCACATCGTCCGCGACCTGGTCTGTCAGCCGGTTGCGCCGGTCGAACATGGTCAAGGCCACGCCGATGATGCCAAGATCGGGGTTGAACCGCTGCTGCACGCGCTCCACCGTCTGCAACAACTGACTCAGGCCCTCCAGAGCGAAAAACTCGCACTGCAGCGGCACCAGCAACGTGTCGGCAGCTGCCAGCGCGTTAAGTGTAAGCAGGCCCAGCGATGGCGGACAATCAATGAAGCAGATGTCGTAGCTCGATTGACCTGCCAATGCGCTGCGCAGACGGCCGCTGCGGTCCTCCACGGAGACAAGTTCCACTTCTGCCCCGGTCAGATCCTGTGTTGCGGTGACCACATCCAGTCCCGGGATCGCGCTGGGCACGGCACACTGGGCGAGCGGCGCCTGATCGACCAGCAGATCGTAGCTGGTCCGATGACGATCAGCCGAGTGAATGCCGATACCGGTTGACGCATTGCCCTGCGGATCGAGGTCGATCAGCAACGTTTTCCAGCCGGTTGCCGCCATCGCTGTCGCAATATTGATCGCGGTGGTGGTCTTGCCCACACCGCCCTTCTGATTCGCAATCGCTACGCAGATCATGGTGTCACCTCGCCTTGGCGGTTGCAGTTCTGGCCGGATCGCTCACCAGAATGCCCGATTCCGGATCAGTCAGCGACTGTTTCACGTGAAACATCTTCCGGCGACTCACCGGAAGCTCTTCCAATTCTTGCTTGGCCGAACGCCCTTTGGGCAACAGCCAGATCGTGTCGCTTGTGGAAAAGCGTGCGGACAGGCTGAGAAGCCGTGGCAAGGGCGCAAACGCGCGTCCCGAAATGACACTGGCAGAAAAGGAAGGAATCTGTTCCAGTCGCGCGCCCAGCACAACGCATCGCTGCAGATCGAGCGCTTCAGTCACGCTCTGCAGCCATTCAACCCGCCGCCTGCGGGATTCGACCAGCCGAACATCGCGATCAGGCTGCATCATGGCGATCACCAGGCCCGGAAAGCCTGCACCGGTGCCAAGGTCAAGCCATGGCCCTGTTTCACGTGGAACCAGCAACAACAACTGCGCGCTGTCGGCAATGTGGCGGCGCCAGAGTTCCGGGACGGTCGCGCGCGCGATGAGGTTCTGCCGCTCGTTTTCCGCGGCAAGCAACGCACAGAAGCGTTCCAGCCGCTCCATCGCCGCACCGTCGCACAGACCGGCGACAAAGGCGCGCGCTTCGGTCTCGTCCGCAATCATGCCGCGGCCAGCCTGCGCCGAGCATGCACCAGCAGCGCCGCCAGTGCCGCCGGCGTGATGCCGGGCACACGACCCGCAGCAGCAAGGCTCGACGGGCGTGCGGCCTCCAGCCGCTCAACCATTTCACGAGACAGGCCGGGGACGGCGGCAAAGGGAAAATCATCGTCCAGCGCCACCTCTTCGCTGGCTCGCAAGTCGCGCAGTTCCGCGTCCTGCCGCGCGAGGTAAGGCGCGTAAGCCGCATCCTCGGCCAGTTCGGCCGCAAGCGCCCCGCCCCAATCTAGCTCTGCCGGCAACCACGGCGCCAGCACATCAAGACCGATCCCGCCGTAACGCAACCATTCGCTCAAAGCCTGGCGGGGAACATCCCGGCGCACCGGCAGGCCGACATCTGCCAGTTCCGCACCGGCGACCGGGCGTTCGAGCGCGCATTCAAGCCCTCCACGCTGCTCTTCCCGGTTCTGGAACCATTCCGCACGCTCCTCCCCTAGACAAGAGGCTGCCAGCGCCAGTGGCGTAAGCCGCGATGTCGCATTGTTGGCGCGCAAGCGCAGACGATATTCGGCCCGCGCGGTCAGCATGCGATAGGGCTCACTGACGCCATGCAGCGTCAGATCGTCAATCATCACCGCCATATAGCTGTTGGCGCGATCCAGCGGGGCAGGCGCTCGACCCAGCACCGTCGCAGCCGCATGCATCCCCGCAATCAGGCCCTGGGCCGCCGCCTCCTCATAGCCGGTCGTCCCGTTGATCTGCCCGGCGCAGTAAAGTCCCGGCATTGCGCGCAGCTCCAGCGTCGGGCGCAGGGCACGCGGGTCGATATGATCATATTCAACGGCATAGCCCGCAACGTCCATTTCCACCTGCTCCAGCCCGTCCATTGACCGCAGCATGGCGAGCTGGACATCAGCGGGCAATGAGGTGCTGATCCCGTTGGGATAGACCAGATGCGTGTCCAGCCCTTCAGGTTCGAGAAAGATCTGGTGTCCATCCCGATCGGCGAAACGGTGAATCTTGTCTTCGATGGACGGGCAATAACGCGGACCGCGCGCGTCAATCGCGCCGGTGAACAAGGGTGAACGATGCAGGTTTGCCCGTATGATGTCATGGCTGCGCGGATTGGTGCGAGTGATCGCACAGAACAACTGCGGATTCACGCGTTTCTCACTGAGCGCGGACATGCACCAGGGCTCCACGTCGGATGGCTGCTCTTCCAGCCGGGCCCAGTGGATCGTGCGACCATCAAGGCGCGGCGGAGTTCCCGTCTTGAGGCGAGCCATGGGCAGTTCTGCCGCGCGCAGCTGCTGCGCAAGCTGCTGGGCCGACGCTTCACCAATACGTCCGCCGGTGATCCGCTCCTCGCCACGAAACAGCGTGCCACCGAGGAAAGTGCCTGTACACAGGATCACCGCACCGGCATGCAATTCGGTGCCATCGGCCAGAACCAGCCCGCTCACTCGCTCACCCTGCAGGATCAACCGGGCAGCCTCGCCCTCAATCAGATCGAGCCCCGGCTGCGCATGCAACATGCGCTGGATCGCCCGCTTGAACAGAGTGCGGTCAGCCTGCACACGCGGACCCCAGACTGCGCTGCCCTTCGAGCGGTTGAGCATCCGGTAGTGAATTGCGGCGGCGTCCGCAGCGCGACCGATCAGCCCGTCAAACGCATCGACTTCACGAACAAGGTGGCCCTTACCCAAACCGCCGATCGCCGGGTTGCAGCTCATCGCTCCGATGGTCGCAAGATCGAAGCTCACCAACCCGGTGCGGGCGCCCATGCGCGCGGCGACGGCGGCAGCCTCGCAACCGGCGTGCCCGCCACCTACAACCAGGATATCGAAGCGATTCATGCGCGGCCCTTACCCGCGCAGTGGATTCCGGTCAAAGAAACTGCGATGTTTCACGTGAAACATGCGGTCACCAAACCCTCACTTGCCGATGCAGAAGCGCCCGAACAAAGCATCGAGCATATCCTCGGTCGTCGCCCGGCCAATCAGCCGATCCAGCGCGAGCCTGCCGCGCCGCAAACCCTCCGCCACAAGCAGGGGATCAGTCTGCATACGGGCTTCGTTCAATGCCTCTGCCAGTTCAGAGAGGCGCGCGTGCTGGCGTGCATTGAGCGCCGCCTCCCCCGGCCCTGGCATAACCCGACGCGCCGCCTGGACCATCGCCTGGCGCAGCGCATCCATCCCTTCGCCGCTCAGGGCTGACAGGCGAAACGCCGGATTGGCCTTGTGCGCATGCCCCGCATTGTCGATCTGCGCTTCAATCTCCCAGGAACCGTCCGGCCCTGCGCCCTCGGGGCCGAGCCACAGCACCAGATCGGCGCGAAGCAGCTCCTGATTGGCGCGTTCGATTCCAATTTGCTCAATCGCATCCGCACTGGCCTCGCGCAGGCCCGCGGTATCGACAAAGCTGAACGGGATGCCGTCCAGCGCGACTGAGCGCAGGATGACATCGCGGGTCGTACCCGCAACCGGAGAGGTGATCGCCGCCTCACTCTCAACCAATGCATTGAAAAGTGTCGATTTTCCTGCATTCGGTGGCCCTGCGAGCACGACCCGGAAGCCTTCTTTCAGGACCTGCGCATGCGGGCGTGCCAGCCAGCCCGCAACTTCCTGTGCCAGTGCGCTCAACCTCGCCCCGAATTGCGGGGAAAGGTTGCTGATCGCATCATCCTCGTCCGCGAAATCCAGCACGGTTTCAACCTCGGCGGAAAGCTCAAGCAGTGTGGCACGCCAGCTTTCGGCCAGGTGCGAAAACGCCCCGCCAGCCATGGCCTGCGCGGCG
This sequence comes from Novosphingobium sp., assembly GCA_024236235.1. Taxonomy (GTDB): domain Bacteria; phylum Pseudomonadota; class Alphaproteobacteria; order Sphingomonadales; family Sphingomonadaceae; genus JACKKV01. The sequence continues at coordinate 63,127 of JACKKV010000006.1, forward strand.
CGGCGTTGCAGTTCGGTTTCCGCTGCCAGCAGATCGGCCAGCCCTTCCGCTTCGGCAAGGTCGATCCGGCCATTGGCGAAGGCGCGCCGGGTGAACTCGCCCGCCTGCGCGGGGCGCAGTCCGGGCAAGGCACCAAGCGCCCGTTCGACCGCGGCCACTACCGCCCTGCCCCCGTGCAGGTGAAATTCCGCGCAATCCTCGCCGGTCGGGCTGCGAGGGCCAGGCAGGAACAGCACCAGCGCCCGATCCAGCTCTGCACCGTCCGCCCCGCGTAACAGGCCGAGGCTGACGCTGCGCGGCGAGGGAACCCGCCCCGCAAGCGCCATCAGCGCGTCCTTCGCCGCCGGCCCCGACACGCGCATGACGGCAATGGCGGCGGGCGGCGAGCCACTGGACAGGGCAAAGATCGTGTCAATCATGCGGCCGGGCGGGCGCGGGCGATGAATGGTGCGCCCTTACCCCTTCTTCGAACTGCTCGCCCCCGAGGCGAAGGCCGCACCGCTTTCCATGAATTTCTGGAAAAGCTGCAGGCCCATCTGCCCCATTGGCGCGAACTGGCGGGAAAGCTGTTCCATCTGTTCAAGGCTGGTCGCGCCCTGCATCGCATTCTTCAAATTCTCGACATAGGCCTCGTTGACGGAGGAGACATCGGGAAGGCCGAGGAAACGACGCGCTTCATCGGGTGTGCAATCGACTTCTACATTCACTTTCATGAGCGAACCCCGCAGGAGAAACACGTAAACCTGTCACACGCGCTTGGCAAAGTCCATCATCCCCCTCTAACATCGGTTCACAAGCCGAGGAGACTCATCTCATGTCCGCGACTCACAAAATCCCCGATCTGGACGGCGACGGCCAGATTCCCGTCTATGTCGCCACGCCCGCAGGCGAGCCGCGCGCTGCCATCATCGTCATTCCCGAAATCTTCGGCGTGAATCCCGGCATCCGCCAGAAATGCGATGACTGGGCGGCAAAAGGCTATCTGGCGGCCGCTCCTGATATCTTCTGGCGCTTCGCACCCGGCGTCGAACTCAATCCGGATATCGAGGCGCAGCTGAACGAGGCCTTCGGCTATTTCGGCCAGTACGACGCGGATCTGGGCGTCAAGGATATCGAAGCCCTGATTCACTGGATCCGGCGCGAGCAGGGCGTGGCCAGGGTCGGGCTGGTCGGCTTTTGCCTCGGCGGGCGCATGGCCTATCTGGCCGCAGCCCGCACCGATATCGATGCGAGCGTTGGCTATTACGGCGTGATGATCGATCAGATGCTGAGTGAAAAACATGCCATCGCAAGGCCGCTGATGCTGCATATCCCGACGGCAGACGGCTTTGTGCCGCCAGAGGCTCAGCAGGCCATTCATGCCGGGCTGGACGATCACCCGCGCGTGACGCTGCATGATTACGAGGGGCTCGATCATGGTTTTGCTGCAGCGATGGGCAATCGCCGCGACGAAGCGGGCGCACAACTGGCAGACGGGCGAACCGAAGCCTTCTTCGCGGAGCATCTGGGCTAGCAGCGCCCGCTCATGGATCCGGCAACCCGCTACATCATTCCGCTGGTCCTGCTGGCTGCAACGGCAGCGGCAGCAGCCATTCCCGCATTTCACAGCGCGCTGTGGGCGGTCCTTCCGCTGCTGGCGATCGCATTGTGGGATTTCCTGCAATCGCGCCATACGCTGCGCCGCAACTATCCGCTGCTTGCCCGTATGCGCTGGCTTTCGGAAGATTTGCGCCCCTTCGTCCGGTCCTATTTCGTGGAAGGCGATCTCGAAGGATTCCCCTTCAATCACGATGAGCGCGCCCTGGTCTATGCCCGCGCCAAGGGCCAGCTTGACACTCACCCGATGGGGACCGAGCTTGATGTATATTCCGATGAATATCAGTGGCTTGGACACTCAATCCAGCCCAATTCGGCGGCCCCCGAAGAATGGCGCCTGTCCATCGGTGGGCCGGATTGCGCACAACCCTATAGCGCCGCCCTGCTCAATATTTCGGCGATGAGCTTCGGCTCACTGTCAGGCCGGGCGATCGAGGCACTCAATCTCGGGGCAAAGCGCGGCAATTTCGCGCATGACACGGGCGAGGGATCGATTTCGCGCTATCATCGCAAACATGGCGGCGATCTGATCTGGGAAATCGGCAGCGGCTATTTCGGTTGCCGCGCCAGCGATGGCGGTTTCGACCCGGCCCGCTTTGCCGAACGCGCGCAGGACGATCAGGTCAGGATGATCGAGATCAAGCTCAGCCAGGGCGCAAAGCCCGGCCATGGCGGGATGTTGCCCGGCGCGAAGGTAACCGCCGAAATTGCCGAGGCGCGCGGCGTGCCGATAGGCCAGGACGTTATCTCACCCGCCGCTCATTCAGCCTTTTCCACCCCGCCCGAACTGCTGGAATGGATTGCGCGAATGCGCGAGGCATCGGGCGGCAAGCCGGTGGGAATCAAGCTGTGTGTCGGTCAGCCGCACGAGATCTTCGCGCTGGCCAAGGCCATGGTGCTGACCGGCATCACCCCCGATTTCATCACGGTTGACGGGGCGGAAGGCGGCACCGGTGCCGCTCCGCTGGAACTGACCAACAGCGTGGGCATGCCGCTGCGCGAAGGGCTGGTGACGGTGCGCAACGCACTGGTCGGGACAAATCTGAAAGACCGGGTCAGGATCGCCGCTTCGGGCAAGATTCATTCAGGCGCCGGCATGGCGGAAGCCTTCGGTCTGGGCGCGGACTGGTGCAATGCGGCGCGCGCCTTCATGTTTTCGCTGGGCTGCATCCAGTCGATGAAATGCCACACGGGCGCCTGCCCCACCGGCATCGCCACACAATCGGCCTGGCGCGAACGTGGACTGGTGGTTGAAGACAAGGCCCGGCGCGTAACCCGGTTCCAGCGCCAGACGCTGCACAGCCTGCGCGAGATCATCGTCGCCATGGGTCTCGACAATCCGTGGCAGATCAGCCCGATGGACATGCGTGAGCGGGTCAATTCGGCGGAAACGAGCGCGGTAGACCGCATTCACTACTTCGTTCCGCCCGGTGCGTTGATCGAAGGGCCGGAAGGAACGCCGTTGGCGCGCTACTGGGCAATGGCCCGTCCTGACAGCTTCAGGCGCGTTTCATGAAGACAGCAAACCACCAGCCCGGCTGAATACGGCCGAGCCGGTGCGTTACTGATTCATCGTCGCGAAGAAGTCTTCATTCGTCTTGGAATCCTTCATCTTGTCGAGCAGGAATTCCATGGCGTCGATCGTGCCCATCTGCATCAGGATGCGGCGCAGCACCCACATCTTGCTGAGCTGATCCTTGCCAACCAGCAGTTCTTCCTTGCGGGTGCCGGACTTGCCGACATCCAGCGCCGGAAAGATGCGCTTGTCCGCAACCTTGCGATCCAGCACGATTTCGCTGTTGCCGGTGCCCTTGAACTCTTCGAAAATCACCTCATCCATGCGGCTGCCGGTATCGATCAGCGCGGTGGCAATGATGGACAGGGAACCTCCTTCCTCGATGTTGCGGGCCGCACCGAAGAAGCGCTTGGGCCGCTGCAGCGCATTGGCATCGACACCACCGGTCAGAACCTTGCCCGAACTCGGCACCACTGTGTTGTAGGCACGGCCAAGACGCGTGATCGAATCGAGCAGGATCACTACGTCCTTCTTGTGTTCCACCAGCCGCTTGGCCTTCTCGATCACCATCTCGGCAACCTGGACATGGCGGCTGGCTGGTTCGTCAAAGGTCGAGGAGATCACCTCACCCTTCACGCTGCGCTGCATGTCGGTCACTTCCTCAGGCCGTTCGTCAACCAGCAGGACGATCAGGAACACTTCGGGATGATTGTCAGTGATCGCCTTGGCGATGTTCTGCAACAGCACCGTCTTGCCGGTGCGTGGCGGCGCAACGATCAGCGCGCGCTGACCTTTGCCCTGCGGGGCGATGATGTCGATCACCCGCGCGCTCTTGTCCTTCACCGTGGGATCGACAGTGTCGAGAACCAGCTTTTCGTCAGGGTAAAGCGGCGTCAGATTGTCGAAATTGGTACGATGGCGCACGGCGTCGGGATCATCGAAATTGACGCTGGTCAGCTTGGTCAGCGCGAAATAGCGTTCCCCATCCTTGGGCGCACGAATTTCGCCTTCCACCGTATCTCCGGTGCGCAGACCCCATTTGCGGATCTGGTTGGGCGAGACATAGATATCGTCCGGACCGGCTAGATAATTGGCTTCCGGGCTGCGCAGGAATCCGAAACCGTCCTGCAGCACCTCAATCGTGCCGATGCCCAGGATCTCTTCTCCATCTTCGGCAACTTCCTTCAGGATCGCAAACATCAGATCCTGGCGGCGCATGGTGGATGCGCCTTCGACCTCGAATTCCTCGGCCATTTCAACCAGTTCAGCCGGGGTCTTCTTTTTTAGTTCTTTCAAATGCATCGGTCAGCTGTTCCGAAACTAGGGGGCCGGCAGGTCAATCGGGCTTGGGGAAAGCGGACCGGGTCGCACAGGACGGGCAACCATTACCGGAAGATGTGCGGGGAAATAGGCCGGACCAGCACATCCGTCAATTCGGAAAACAGCACTTCCGCCACGGCCCGGCGCGCATATTGCCCGTCAGAACGGCTTCACCACCACCAGCACGACGATCAGCGCCGCAGCAATACCCGGCACTTCGTTGACCAGCCGCAGCGTGCGTTCAGTCAGCGGCCGCCCGCCCCCAGCCATTTTGCGGGCCGTCGCCGCCATCCAGCCGTGATAGGCGCTCAGCCCCAGGACCAACGCGAATTTGGCAAGGAACCAGCCTTGCGTCCAGGCACTAATGGTGGCGACCAGAGCAAGGCCAAGGCCCCAGACCGCAATCAGGCTGGGCCCGAGAATCACTTTGCCCAGCAGGCGGCTGCGCCTCGCCCAGAGCGCTTCTTCCTCCGACCCCGGCGCGGCGCCGTGCATGTAGATCAGCTGGCGGGGCAGCATGAACAACCCGGCCATCCAGAAGATGACAAAAATGATGTGTCCGGCCTTGAGCCAATAGTAGATCATGGACAGCACCTCGTTCATGGCACGCTTCCTGCCCGTCAGCCCTTCCAGCCGCGCACCGCCGCCAGCAGGCGCTCGACATGGTCTAGCGGCGTATGCTGGCCAATGCCATGTCCAAGGTTGAAGACATGCGGGCGATCCACAAAAGCTTCCAGAATGTGCAACGCTGCCTGTTCGAGCTCAGCGCCGCCCGCTTCCAGCAGCAGCGGATCGAAATTGCCCTGTACCGGAAGCCCTTGCGGCAGGGCCCGTGCAGCCCAGACAGGATCGATTGTTTCGTCCAGCCCCAGCGCATCGACCCCGGTCTCATCCGCATAGGCCGGCAATTTTTCGCCCGCACCCTTGGGAAAGCCGATGATCGCAATCTCCGGGAAACGCGCTTTCAGCGCGCTCACGATCGCCGCGTTGGGCGCAATCACCCAGCGGCCGAATTGTGCGGGAGAAAGGCTCCCCGCCCAGCTGTCGAACAGCTGTACCGCTTCAGCACCCGCTTCGATCTGCCCGGCCAGATAATCGACCGTCAGCGCCGTGATGGCATCAATGATCGCCTGGAACGCCGCCGGATCGCGATAGGCCATTGCGCGCGTTACATGCTGGTCACGGCTGCCTTCGCCAGCGACCATATAGGTCGCGACGGTCCATGGGCTGCCGGCAAAACCCAGCAGCGTTGTCTGCGGGTCAAGCTGGCTGCGCACCTTGCGCACAGTCTCGTAAATCGGATCGAACCGTTCTGTTGCGCTGGCCAGCACCGCCAACGCGCTGTCGACCAGCGGGGGAGAAAGCCTCGGGCCTTCGCCAGCCAGAAATTCGAGCTTCTGGCCCATCGCATAGGGCACGATCAGAATGTCCGAAAACAGGATCGCGCCGTCAAACCCGAAACGGCGGATTGGTTGCAGCGTGATTTCCGCAGCCGCATCGCTGTCATAGACAAGTTCGAGAAAACCCCCCTTTTGCGTGCGCAATGCCCGGTATTCAGGCAGGTAACGGCCTGCCTGGCGCATCAGCCAGACCGGGCGGGGAAAAATGTTCTGACCGCAAAGCGTATCGAGGAGAGGACCGGGCATCGGGGAGGCAATCCAACTAAATTAATATCTTTATATATGGATGTAGGAGTCTGTTGGGACGTGGATAACGGGGATAAGTGGCCCTTGCCTGAATTTTCCCGAGATGAACAGGGCTGGCAAGCGATCGAATCGCGGCACGGCACGGTCAAGCCAAAGCTGTCCACGCAATCCCCAGCCTGTCGATATCCCCTCTCCCATGTCGAGAAAATCAGCACTGGTGTCATGATAGCTGGCATGGAATCCCATGCCGAACTTGTCCGCCGCTTCATGCCGTGGTTTATGCAGCCATTCATCCACAGCCATCTGGCCGCGCCGTCGGGCGCTGTCACGCGGCCCAGATATCAGGTTTCCGATCTGGCATGACCAGGCTTCATCTGCATCTTCTGTCCGATTCCACCGGCGAAACGCTGGAAATGGTCGCCAAGGCTGCGCTTGCCCAGTTTGAGGATGCGGAGGTCACGCGTCACTTCTGGCCCATGGTTCGATCGCATCAGCATCTCGAACGGATCATGGCCGATATTGCAGCCAATCGCGGACTGGTGCTGTTCACGCTGGTCAATCCCGAGATCCGCAGCGCGCTGGAAGAAAAATGCCGCGACATGTCGATTCCGGCTGTTCCGGCGCTGGACGCGGTGACCAGCGCGCTCGAAAGCCAGCTGGGGCGCGCCGCGCGCGGCCGTCCCGGCCGCCAGCACATGATGGACGATGCCTATTTCGCGCGAGTGGCGGCAATTCATTATACCATTGCGCATGACGATGGCGTGGGCTGGGAAGATTGGGAGGAAGCGGACATCGTGCTGGCGGGCGTGTCGCGTACTTCCAAAACGCCAACCAGCATTTACCTGGCCAATCGCGGCTACAAGGTCGCCAATATTCCGATCGTGGTTGAAAGCCCGCCCCCGCCTGCACTGTTCGGCCTGCGCCGCCCGCTGGTCGTGGGCCTGACCACTGCTGCCTCCCGGCTGGTGCAGGTCCGGCGCAACCGTTTGCTCTCATTGAATGAAAGCACGGAAACCGCCTATGTCGATAATGACCGTGTTCAGGCAGAACTGCAGTTCGCCAACCGCATGTTCGCGGACAACAACTGGCCGGTGATTGATGTCACCCGCCGCTCGATCGAGGAAGCGGCGGCTGCGGTGCTGCGGCTGTATGGTGAATTCAAGGCACAAAGAACCGCACAGGCACAAGGCACAAAGCCGATCTGATGGCGCAATTATGCTGATCCTTGCTTCGCAAAGCGCCTCGCGCAAGGCCATGCTGGCTGCGGCCGGTGTGGCGTTTGAGGCGCGCCCGGCGCTGCTTGACGAGCGTGCTGTCGAGGCGGGGCTGGGCGCGGCGGAACCCGCAGAGATCGCGCTGGCCCTTGCCCATGCCAAGGCTCTGGCGATCGAGGCAGACGCGAATCTGGTCCTGGGCAGCGATTCGCTGGTAGAGGTTGACGGACGCCGGTTCGACAAACCGGAAAGCCGCGCGGATGCGACCCGGCACCTGCAGTTCTTCTCCGGCCGGACCATGCATTTGCACAGCGCCGCTGCGCTGGCCCGCGATGGCAGGATTGTCTGGTCCCATGCCGATGTGGCGCGACTGCGCGTCAGGCCGCTCAGCGATGCTTTCATCACCTGGTATCTTGAACAGGAGTGGCCCGCCGTTGCAGGCAGTGTGGGCGTGTTCCGGATTGAGGCGCTTGGCCCGCACCTGTTCGAATACATCGAAGGCGATTATTTTACAGTGCTTGGCATGCCATTGCTGCCCGTGCTGGCGGCCCTGCGCGAAGCGGGGGAGCTGGTCGCGTGACGCCCTATGCCGAGGTGATCGGCGATCCGATCGCGCAATCGAAATCACCGGTGATTCACAATTTCTGGCTGGGGAAGCTGGGGATCAATGCGGACTATCGCGCCTGCCATGTGAAGCCGGAAGAACTGGCGGATTATTTCGCGCGCCGCCGGCGCGATCCTGCCTGGCGCGGATGCAATGTGACGATCCCGCACAAGGAACAAGTCGCGCCCTTCATGGACGGGCTGGAGGCTGCTGGCGCGAAAGTGGGGGCAATCAACACCGTCTGGCCAGATGGCAAAGGCCGATTGCACGCGACTAATACGGATGTTGACGGGGTGAAGGAGGCGTTGCGTGCGAGCGATCCTGGCGGACGCCCGGCCGTGGTTATCGGCGCGGGCGGGGCTGCGCGCGCTGCATTTGCTTATCTGGAAGCGCTTGGTTGCGTCAGTGTGCGGGTGCTGGCGCGCAATCACGCGAAAGCGCGTGACACGCTGAAGGATTTTGATCTTCCTGTTGCGCTTTGCCCGTTCGAACCCGGCGGGGCGGGCCTTGCCGATGCGGCGCTGGTCATCAACGCCACGCAACTGGGCATGGCGGGCCAGACGCCGATTCCGCAATTCGTTCTGGATCAGTTGGCCGATACCGCACCGGATTGCCTGGTTTTCGACATGGTCTATGCCCCGCTTGAGACGCAGCTGTTGCAGCGGGCCAGCGCGCTTGGGCGCGCGACCAGCCATGGGCTGACCATGCTGGTGGGCCAGGCGCGCACCGCCTTTACCCGCTTTTTTGGCGCCGTGCCCGACCCTGGCGATGATGCGGAACTGTTCAGGAGACTGACGACATGACCCGCCCCTTTGTCCTTGGCCTGACCGGTTCGATCGGCATGGGCAAATCGACTGTGGCTGAAATGATCATGGCGGAAGGCGTGCCCGTGTTCGATGCGGATGCGGCGGTTCACCGGCTGCAGGGCCCAGGCGGCGCATTGCTGCCGCAGATCGAGGCGGCGTTTCCCGGCACGACCGGGCCGCAGGGGGTGGACCGGGCGGCGCTGGGGGCAAAGGTTTTCGGCGATCCCGATGCGCTGGCGCGGCTTGAATCGATCGTGCATCCGGCGGTTGCGCAGCTGCGCGAAGCGTTTCTGCTGGAACATGCAGGCATGGATCTGGTGGTCTTCGATGTTCCGCTGCTGTTCGAGAAAGGTGGCTTCCAGAATGTCGATGCGGTGCTGGTTGTCTCTGCCCCGGCCGGGGTGCAGCGCCAGCGCGTGCTGGCGCGCCCGGGCATGGATCCGGCTAAATTCAGCCGCATTCTCGACATTCAGGTGCCTGATGCCGAAAAGCGCGCGCGGGCCGATCATGTCATTGATACGGGCTGCAGCCTGGAAGAGACGCGCGCAGCGGTTAAAATGCTTATCAAAAGCTTGCGCGATCGCGCTATTTAGCTTGCGTCAGCCCGCCTGCGGGTGGATATTGAACTAACGATGCGTGAGATCATCTTCGACACCGAAACTACTGGCCTCGATCCTGCAAAGGGTGACCGGATGGTGGAAATCGGATGTATCGAAATGGTCAACCGGGTGACCACTGACCGCAGCTTTCACTGCTATTTCAATCCGGACCGTTCCATGCCCGCCGAGGCGGAAGCGGTTCACGGCCTTTCTGAAACTTTCCTGTCGGACAAGCCGCGCTTTGGTGACAAGGCGACCGAGCTGCTGGAGTTTCTGGGCGATGCACCGCTGGTCGCGCATAATGCGGGCTTCGACTTCGGTTTTCTCAATGCGGAACTCGCCATTTGCGGGATGGAGCCGGTCTGCAAAAGCCGGATGATCGACACGGTCGCACTCGCCCGGGTGAGGCATCCCGGTGCCAAGCTGTCACTCGATGCGCTATGTACGCGCTATGGCATCGATCGCAGTCACCGCACGCTGCACGGGGCCTTGCTTGACGCCGAATTGCTGGCGCAGGTCTATGTCGAGCTGACCGGCGGGCGGCAGATCGGGCTTGAGCTCGCCGAAACGGTCGAAACCCGTGAAATCAGCGTCACGCAGGTCGTGAACCGTAAACGGGTTTTTCGGGCGCCGCGCCCGCATCAGCCGAGTGAGGCGGAGCGCGCTGCGCACAAGGCATTTTTGGAAACACTGACTTCCCCGCTCTGGTCACAAAACTAGTCCGGCCAGGGCCATAACCAGGAGAAACGTCCCATGGACATTCGCGTGTCTGGCCACCAGATCGAAACCGGCGCTGCACTTCAGACGCATGCATCCGATCGGCTTACCGGCATCATTGACAAATATTTCAGCCGCGCGCTCTCCTCGCATGTCACTTTCGGCAAGGCACCGGCAGGGGCGTTCAGCTGCGACATTGTCACGCATGTAACGCATGGACTGATCCTGAAGGGGCATGCCAATGCGCATGATGCGCATCAGGCGCTCGATCAGGCGGCCGAAAAGATCGACAAGCAGTTGCGGCGCTACAAACGCCGGTTGAAGGACCGGCACGAGCAGGCAACTCATGCCCAGCGCGAGGAAGACGCGGCTTACCGGATTTTTGCGCAGGACGAGACGGAAGAAGAAGTACTGGTCGATGCACCGCCGGTGATTGCCGAAACGCGCGTCGATATTCCGGAGACAACCGTTTCGGATGCCGTCATGATGCTCGACCTGCGCAATACCAACGCACTTTTCTTCAAAAACGCTGGCACCGGACGACATAATATGGTCTATCGCCGCCCCGATGGGTCGATCGGCTGGGTCGAACCGTCCTGAACCGGGCCGTGCGGCAAGACGCGCGGCGCAAGCAGCCCAAGTTCTGCACCATGTTCTGCGGGCAAGGGGCAATCGCTCTGCCGCGTGATGGGCGCGGGCTGGCAGGATGATCGTGTGACGAAACCGACTGAATGATGAACAGCTTCTTTTCCCTTCGTCCAGAAGCCGTCGGCACCGCGCGGGCCGATGACCGGCACGCGATACTGGCGCTGCTGGCCGAACGTTTCGCCTCGGTTTATAATCTCGATGCCGCTGAAATCCTGGAGCGGCTGGATGAACGGGAAAAGCTGGGCAGCACCGGTTTCGGTCGCGGGGTGGCGATCCCGCATGCCCGCGTGGCGGGCCTGCGCTGTCCGGTCGCCGCCCTTCTCCGCCTCGAACATCCGGTGGATTTCGATGCGGCTGACGGCTTGCCGGTCGATCTCGTCTTTGGTTTGCTTTCGCCCGAAAACGCGGGCGCGATGCATTTGCGCGCGCTCGCGGCCATTTCGCGGATCGTGCGCGATGAAAATACGCATCAGGCGCTGGCCGAAGCCCCCGGAGCGGATGCGATCTATGCGCTTTTGACGAATGTCTCGGACCTGGATGCCGCCTGAGGAAGCGCATAGCGGTGCGGCGCTGCACTGGCGTGCACTGGAAGCGCTGTATGCCTCTGCCCCGGTCAATCGGCTGTTCCGGTCCACCCTTTCAATAACAGGTGAAGGCACCTCGCGCATCGCGTTCGATGTCGATGAAGGCTGCTTTCATGCGGCTGGCGCGGCGCATGGCACAATCTATTTCAAGATGCTTGACGATGCAGCTTTCTACGCCGCCAACACGCTGGTCAGCGATCGTTTCCTGCTCACCACCTCGTTCAACCTGCATTTCACCAAACCGGTAAAGCAGGGACGGCTGGTGGCGGAAGGCCGGTGGGTCAGCGGGCGACGGCGGGTGCTGGTGGCCGAAGCACATCTGGTCGATGAAGAGGGGGAAGAGGTCGGCCGCGGGACCGGCACCTTCATGCGTTCGCACATTCCGCTTTCGGGACTGCCCGGCTACAAGATTCCGACGGGTTGACCGGTGGACGAACGCCTGCCTGCGCAGCTTGAAGTCGGCGGGCTGATTCGCGCAGTCGAGGCATCTGGCGGATTCGCCACTGTTCTCGCAAAAGGTGAACGTCAGGCCGGCACGATCCTTGTCGTTTGTTGCGAACAATCGCGCCCTGCGCGCATTTTCGAACGCATGCCATCGCTTGACGGTGGCCGGGAATGGGTGCTTTCAAAAGTAGAAAACATTGATAAAAAAGAAGAATTTCAGGAATATCTGACGCGTCGCAAGCATCAGGACGGCGATCTGTGGATCGTCGAACTGGATATCGCAGATGGTGAACGCTTCATCGGGTTTCGTTGATAAATCAGTTGACTTTGTTGCACTGCAAAATAAATGCGCCGCAACTTCCAATGCGCAGGCGGCCAGGGGTGGCGTTTCGGCCCCTCAGGGTTAGCACGCAGACGGGGGGCGGCCGGCAGGCCTGTTTTGGACAACCCGCCTTGTGCGTTTGATATATTCCGGTTGTCAGCCTGCGTCTGAGCGCGTCCACCGCCCGATTTGACGGATTGAATGAGCATCAAGATGCGCGCGGCCAGCGCCATGTCCCTGGCTGCAACACTGTTGACGGTTATCTTCGGCGCCGAAAGTTCCGGCGCCTTCGCCCAGGACGCAGTGCCGGGCATGATGGCAGAGGCCGGTTTGGCCGAAGTCCGGGTTGATGGCTCGCTTGATGTCGAAGCTGTCGAATCCGGTGAAACAATCTCTTACAGTTCCGATGCCGTGGTCCAGCCGCTTCCTCAGACGACGGCTGCACCCACCAATCCGGCAAGCCTTGCCGAACTGGTCGCCGCCACATCGATTGACGAACCCATGTCGAAGGACATGCATTGTCTGGCCGGCGCAATCTATTTCGAATCCAAGGGAGAGCCGCTGGAAGGCCAGCTGGCGGTTGGTCGCGTGATCGTCAATCGCGCGCTTTCGGGCCGTTTCCCTTCGACCTATTGCGGCGTTGTGTATCAGCGTTCGCAATTCAGTTTCGTGCGCGGCGGGCGCATGCCTGCGATCAACACCCGATCCGCTGCCTGGCAAAAGGCGCAGGCCATTGCCCGGATCGCCGATGAAGGAAGCTGGGAAAGCCCGGCCAAAGGCGCCCTGTTCTTCCACGCGCGCTATGTTTCGCCCGGCTGGCGCCTGACCCGCGTCGCCCAGGTGCAGAATCACATATTCTACCGCTGATCCGGTTATTGCCGACCTGCTCTGCGGGCAGGACAAACTGGGCTGATCCGTCAGCCGTCGCGCAGTTCCACCCAGACGGGTGCGTGATCGCTGGCCTTCTCGCGTCCGCGGTAGGCCTTGTCGACGCCAGCCGCGACAAGCCGGTCAGCCAGCTCCGGCGAGAGCAGCGCATGATCGATGCGAAATCCGTGGTCGCGCTGCCATGCACCCGCCTGATAGTCCCAATAGGTCCAGACCCCGCCGCGCGGATTGAGAACATCGATCGCGTCAGTCCAGCCATCGTTGAGCAGACGGCGATAGGCATCGCGCGCTGCGGGCTGCATCAGAGCATCCGTTGCCATGGCGGCCGTTGACCAGACGTCCTTGTCTTCCGGAATGACATTATAATCGCCCAGCACGATGGCTGGCACTTCCTCCTGCGCGATGGTGGCCATGTGCTGGCGCAGCCGCTCCATCCAGCGCAGCTTGTAATCGAATTTGGGGCCAGGCTGCGGATTTCCGTTGGGCAGATAGATACAGGCGATGCGCACGCCTTTCACTTCGGCTTCCAGATAGCGGGCGTGATCGTCATCCGCATCGCCAGGCAGCTCACGCCGGATCTCCGTCGGTTCCTGCCCATCGGCCAGAATGGCAACGCCGTTAAAGCTCTTCTGCCCGTGCCAGATTGCCTGATAACCGATCTTTTCGAACTCATCGGCCGGAAAGTTTTCGTCCTGGCTCTTGATCTCCTGCAGACAGGCGACGGCCGGGCGGGTTTCCTCCAGCCATTCGAGCAGGCGCGGCAAGCGCGCCTTGATGCCGTTGATATTGAAACTGGCGATCCGCACGCCGCGCGTCAGATGCCGAAGCTGGAACCGCACCCGCACCCGGCAGCGGCATTGGGATTTTCGACACGGAACGCCGAACCGCCAAGGGATTCAACATAATCCACCGTGGCTCCTGCCACGAGATCGAGACTGACCGGATCCACCAGCAGTTTGACCCCGTCCGTTTCGCTGATTGCATCCCCTTCATCCGCCTCCCCGGCCAGATCGAACTTGTACTGAAAGCCGGAGCAGCCGCCGCCTTCAACGGACAGGCGGAGCATGGCCGGGCTGGCTTGCTTCTGCGCGATTGCGGCAACGCGCGCGGCCGCGGCCGGGGTCAACAGGGGAATGGATGAAGCCATACCCCGAATGTAGGGGGCCTGCCCGCCGAGGACAAGCGCTCATCCTGCCATCCCTGCGTTCAAGCGGTCTGGATATATTCCCGCATTGCCCGGGCTTCGGATTCGGCCAGTTCAACGCGCTGCTTGACCAGATCGCCGATCGAGACAAATCCCGTCATCCGCTTCCCGTCAACCACTGGCAAGTGCCGGAACCGTCGCCTCGTCATCAGTGACAGCGCTTCAAGCACATGTGTGTCGGCAGTGATCGTGACGGCTGGGGCGGTCATGACTTCACCAACCGTCCTCTCAAGCGCGGAAGCGCCTTCGCCCGCGACGGCGCAGAGCAGATCGCGCTCGGAGAATATGCCGATCACCTCATCGCCATTGACCACGGGCAAGGCACCAATGCGCCTTTCGGCGAGCAGCTTTGCGGCTGCGGCAACGCCCAGATCAGCGTTGCAGGAATGGATTTCGCCCCCGCGACTTTCGATGAGTTGCGCGATTTTCATATGGACGGTCTCCCATTTCTGTTTTGCGCTCACATCATGCCATGCGGCGCCTAAATTGACCAGTCTCTCTAATCGTCATTTGCCATTATCGCGGGCGCCGGGCACAGGGGGTGAATGATCCCCCGCTCGCCCCTCGATGATCCTGAAAATGCGGCTCACGCCTGGGCGCGTTACAAACGGTTGATGCGCTTCATGCTGGGGGTGACGCTTGCGGTGGTGATTATCGCCATCGCCCTGCTTTATCGCAGTAATGGCTTCGTCTCGATTCACTTTTACATCGCCACCGCCATCGGGATCAGCTTTGCCATGCTGCTGATGTCAGCCCTGATGGGGCTGGTGTTCCTCTCCAGCGGAACTGGCCATGACGATGCGATAATCGATCCGCTGAAAGATGCAGACGATACAGCCAGAGAGGATGGCGAGCCTTAAAGCCGGGGAATGAGGCGAAATTCCTCGACCGGGCTGCCACCGATCAGATGCTCCTGAATGATGCGTTCGAGCACTTCGGGGGCGCAGCTGTGATACCAGACGCCATCCGGCCAGACGACGGCGACCGGCCCCGCCGTGCAGATGCGCAGGCAGTCCGCCTTGGTGCGGGCGATGCCGCCCTTCCCGGACAAGCCGAGTTCTGACAGCCGCCGCTTGAGATAGGCCCAGGATGCCGAGCCGGCTTCGCGTGAACAGCATTCGCCCTTGTCGGATTCGGCGCAGAGAAAAATATGGCGCGAAAGGCGCTCTCCGCCGATCAGGGAAAGTGCCCGCTCCGCGAGGGCGATGTCGGGTGTTTCAGACAAATTCAGCCGCGTTTACCCGCAATCCGCGCAATTTCTGCGGCGACCAGCCGTTCAACCATGGGCGGCAGATTGTCATCGAGCCAGGTGGCCAGCATCGGACGGAGCATTTCGCGCACCAGCCCTTCCAGCGAGGTTTCGCCTGAGCGGACGATTTGCGGCCGCGCGCCCGGTTCAGCCAGCATGGCCAGTGCTTCGAGCGAGGATTGCATCGAGTTGAGCGATTCTTTGCGAATCAGCGGGCCATCGCTGTCCGCGTCTTCACCGTCGTCGGCAAGCGCTGCGGCCTCGTCGAGTTCCAGCACCTCTTCGCTGCGCGAAACCCGGTCTTCGTTGCGCTTGCGGCGCAATTCAGCGGCCTCTTCGCGATTGTCGCGGGCAATCACCTTCTTGATCGATGCGAGGATTTCCTCGACCGAAGGTTCGCCTTCATGCTGCATAATCAGCCCCCCACTCACTCTGACGGCGGAATCTCGCCCGTCTGGGCCGCCGTGTCAACGGTGCGCGTGGACTGGGCCTCGGGATCGGGATCGAAGCTCCAGTCGAAAATCCTGCCACGCACGCGTTCGTAATTGAGCTGCGGATCGTAAAGCGGGCCGCCCGTGTCGAGATTGAGGTCGCGCGCTTCGGCCTTGCCCATCGCCGCGAGCAGCGTGAAACCGGCGACATAGGCGTTGCGCCGCGCGGTGACCAGTTGCACACGGGCGCGCAGCAGTTCCTGCTCCGCATCGAGAATGTCGAGGATCGTGCGATTGCCCACGGTGTTTTCCGCGCGCACACCTTCCAGGCTGAGTTCGGCGGCGGAAATCGCACTCTGCGTCGATTCGATGATCGCGCTGGCGGCCTGCCAGCTGGACCAGGCGGCGCGCACCTGGGCGATGGCATCGCGTTCGGCGGCCACTTCCTGTTCCAGCGCGGCGGCGGCCCGGGCCTGGGCCTGGCGTTCCAGCGCAGCGGGGCGCCCGCCCTGGAAAATGGGGATGGTGGCGCGCACACCAGCTGTGGCGGCCTTTGCGGTCGAGTTCAGATTGTCTTCCAGAGCGGAACCGGCGACCGCCGCAGTTGCGGCCGAACCATATTCTGAATGGCGATAACTGCCATTCGTGAACAGTTCGATCTTTGGCAGCCGGGCGGAACCAGCCGCGTCAATGTCATAATCGGCGGCGCTGGCGCGTTCGCGCGCGGCGATCAGGTCGGGATTGTTCTCAAGCGCGATCGCCACTGCCTCATCAACGGTGCCGGGCAGGCCGGGCAGAGGCGGCGGCGGCGCCAGCGCGCCGGGTTCGCGCCCGACCAGCTGGATATAGCGTTCGCGCGCCGCGACCAGATTGGCGCGCGCACCGCGCAGATCGCCGCGCGCCAGTTCGAGCCGGGATGAGGATTGCGCAACGTCCGTGCGGGTCAGGCTGCCGATCTCGAAGCGGTCACTCGTCGCCTGGAGGTTGACGCCAAGCACATCGACATTGTTCGCCGAAAGCCGCACGATCGCCTCATTCTGGATGACGTCCATGTAAGTCGCGACGACCTGGCTGAAGATTGCCGATTCGGTGGCGCGCAGATCGGCCTGTCCGGCTTCAACCCGCGTCTTGGCCGCGCGCACGGCGTTTTTCACCCCCCCGCCGGAATAGATCGGCACGGCCAGTTCCACGCTGGCGCCATACTGGCTGTCGGGCGTGAAGATACTGGCCGTGCTGTCGTAGAAATTTTCCGTGTAATTGGCGCTGGCGCCGACCGATGGCAGGCCGCTGGCCTGTTCGATCACGACATTTTCATCGACCGCGCGTTGATTGGCGCGGGCGGCCTGCAGAGCGGGATTGGTATTGTATGCACTGGTCAGCGCATCGCGCAGAGTGTCAGCGCTGGCCGGATGAGCGGCCAGCAACGCCAGTGCTGGCAAGGCGATCAGCCAGTGCCGATACGCCATTCTAAAAGCTCCACCCCCGCGCAAGCGCGAAGTCAGGCAGGATCGGAATGCCCATTTCGGCAAGCGGCATCAGGGCCACTTCACCGCCGACCTTGCGCCCCGCGGCCAGCCGGGTGACGCCGCGCGTGACCAGGCCCGTTACCACGCGGCCGCCTTCGGCAAGGCGCGCGGCGAGCGATGCGGGCAGTTCCTCGATCGCGCCATCAATCAGCAACAGGGTGAAATCGCCGCGCTTGCGGCTTTTCGCGGCGGCGCTGGCAGGATCGGTCACCTCGACTTCCAGCGCCAGTTCCTTGGCCAGGGCGGCGAGATAGCCGCTGCCCGCATCCACCACCAGCACCTTGTCCGCCGCGCCCGGCGCCGCTTCGCCAAGCAGGCGACCATAAAACAAGGGTGCGGCCAGAAAGGCGCCGCTGGGCAGGGGCACCGCCCGGTCGATATAGGCCAGCGCCGCCGCATTTTCTGCGACATGCTTTTCGCGCGGGACACGCGCCATCGCCGCAAGGACGAAATCCTGATTGACCCCGCTTACCCGCAGCTGGCAGTCAATCATCGCCCGCCGGGCTGCGGCAAAGCTTTCGGCAGGCCGCTCATCCACCATCGTCATTTTCAAACCCTTTCCGCCACTTGCCCGCAATGCGGGCGGCCGGTGCTTTGTCCTTTGCTTTAGGCGACAGCGTCCCGCGCGCCAAGGGCTTTGACGGCATGGCCTGCCCGCGCCTATGGCGGGCGCGCATTCAGTTTGAGGAGCGCCCAGCCCATGGCCGATATGGTAACGATTCGCGAGGCTGACCTGATCGACAGTGTCGCCGACGCACTGCAATATATTTCGTATTATCACCCCATGGATTACATTCGCGCGCTGGGGGAAGCCTATGAGGCGGAACAGGGCCCGGCGGCCAAGGATGCGATTGCACAGATCCTGACTAACAGTCGCATGTGCGCAGAAGGCCATCGTCCGATCTGCCAGGACACGGGCATCGTCAATGTCTTCATCAAATGGGGGCAGGAATGTCGCCTCGATTCGAAGCAGAGCCTGCAGGAGGTGGTCGACGAAGGGGTGCGCCGGGCCTATAATAATCCCGAAAACAAACTGCGCGCCTCGATCCTGGCCGATCCCGCTTTCACCCGTCGCAACACGAAGGACAACACGCCTTGCGTGCTGAGTGTGGAGATGGTCCCGGGCCGCACGGTCTCGATTGACGTTGCGGCCAAAGGCGGCGGCAGCGAGAACAAATCCAAGTTCAAGATGATGAACCCCAGTGACAATATTGTCGAATGGGTGCTGGAGATGCTGCCGCAGATGGGCGCGGGCTGGTGCCCGCCGGGCATGCTGGGCATCGGTATCGGCGGCACGGCTGAACATTGCGTGAAACTGGCCAAGGAAGCGCTGATGGACCCGATCGACATGGGTCAGCTCAAGGCACGCGGGCCGCAGAATGATATCGAGAAGCTGCGAATCGAGATTTTCGACAAGGTCAACGCGCTGGGTATCGGCGCGCAAGGGCTGGGCGGGCTTTCCACCATTCTCGACGTCAAGATCAAGGACTGGCCCTGCCATGCGGCAGGCAAGCCGGTGGCGATGATTCCCAACTGCGCCGCCACGCGGCATGCCCATTTCACGCTGGACGGATCAGGACCAAGCTTTCTGGAAACGCCCAAGCTGGACGAATGGCCCGATGTTCACTGGGCGCCTGACAGCGCGGCCAAGAAGGTCGATCTCGACAATCTTACGCCCGCAGAAGTGCAGAGCTGGAAAGCGGGCGACCGCCTGTTGCTGAACGGCAATATGCTGACCGGGCGCGATGCGGCACACAAGCGCATTCAGGACATGCTGGCGAAGGGTGAAGAGCTGCCGGTCAGCTTCAAGGGTCGCGCGATCTATTATGTTGGCCCGGTTGACCCGGTCATGGGCGAAGTGGTTGGGCCGGCCGGCCCCACCACCGCGACGCGGATGGACAAGTTCACGGATACGATGCTGGAACTTGGCCTGCTGGCGATGATCGGCAAGGCTGAACGCGGACAGGGCGCGGTGCAGGAAATCGCCCGGCACAAAGTTGCCTATCTGATGGCGGTCGGCGGTGCGGCTTATCTGGTGGCGCGCGCGATTCGCGAAGCCAGGGTGGTGGGTTTCGAGGATCTGGGCATGGAGGCGATCTATGAATTCAAGGTCGAAAACATGCCGGTGACGGTGGCGGTGGACAGTGATGGCAACAATGTTCACACGCTCGCCCCGGCGGAATGGAAAGACCGGATCGCCAGGGAGGGGCTGCTCCAGGGCGCCTGAACCGCGTGCCGATTTCCGTTTGGAAGTTGAGCGCGGCTGGCGCAGAATGCGCCGGTGGCCATTCTTGTGATCTTCATGCTGGGTATCGGAAATTTCGCCATGCACAAGGCGGTGCTGGAAAGTCGGCATCCGTTGCTGGGGCAAATGCCCTGGTATGTGCATATGCTGGGCGGGCGCGTCAGCCTGGCCAGCGAATTCCTGATCCTGCTGGCTGCGATGCTGCTGGTGGCGAATGGCCACGGCGGCTGGGGAGTCGCCTATTTTGCCTACAGTTCGGTCAACGCACTGGCGGCCTGGCTGATCGTGACGCGGCGCATCTGATGGCGGCGATGATTGCGGAGGCCGGCACGGGCGTCCAGCCCCGGAATGAGCGATGACTGGATCGACCACTCTTTTTCATGTCAGCGACATTCACTTCGGGATTGAGGACCAGCGCGCGCATGCATGGTTCGCTGCTGCCGTGGCGCAGGAACGCCCCGATGCGGTCATCTGCACCGGCGATCTCACGCAGCGGGCAAAACACAGCGAATATGCCGCCGCAACCCGTTGGTTGAAAGAACTGGGCGTGCCGGTGTTCGTCGAACCGGGCAATCACGACCTGCCCTATTACAATCTGGCGGAACGGTTCCTGACCCCGTTCCGCAGGTTCGAGACACTGGCGGCCAGCGTGCATTGCGATCTGCACATGCCGCAATTGATTGTGATTCCGCTGCGCACCACCGTGCGGGCGCAGCGGCGCTTTCCCTGGTCGGACGGGGTGATCACGCAAAGGGCGTTGAGCGCATGCCTGACGGAGCTTGAGCGGCATCAGGGCGACCGGCGCCTGAAAATCATCGCCTGCCATCACCCGCTGGTCACTCGCGACCCTGCGCGGCCCAACCCCACCATTGGCGGGGACGAGGCGGTGCTGGCGCTGGCCAGGGCCGGCGCCCAGGTGGTGCTGTCAGGGCATGTCCACGATCCGTTCGATTTCACACGCGAAGCGGAAGGGCGCAGCCTGCGGATGATCGGCACGGGAACGCTGTCGCGTCGGCTGCGCTCCACCCGGCCAAGCTATACGGCGCTGGAGGTGACGCAGGCCGGTGGCCTCACCGCCTGGCATCGCGTGTTTGAGGGTGAAATCGCCGCATAGAAAAAGGGCGGCCCGTTGCCGGACCGCCCATATTCCTGGTGTGTTGCCACCGGGGCTCTTAGCGCTTCGAGAACTGGAAGCTGCGGCGAGCCTTGGCGCGGCCATATTTCTTGCGTTCGACCACGCGGCTGTCGCGGGTAAGAAAGCCGGCTGCCTTGACCGTGGTGCGCAGCGCCGGTTCGAACTTGGCCAGCGCCTGGGCGATGCCATGCTTGACTGCCCCGGCCTGGCCGGACAGGCCGCCGCCCTTGACCGTGGCGACTACGTCATACTGGCCCGCGCGATCCGCAATCTGGAACGGCTGGTCAATAACGAGGCGCAGCGTCGGGCGCGCGAAATAGACTTCCTGGTCGCGACCGTTGACGGTGACTTTACCAGTGCCGGGCTTGAGCCAGACGCGGGCGACCGCATCCTTGCGGCGGCCAGTCGCATAGGCGCGGCCATGCGCGTCCAGTTCCTGTTCGCGCAGCGGTGCGGCAGGTGCTTTCGGGGCGAGGGGGGCGCCGATGGTTTCGACGGCTTCGCCGGCGATGTCCTTCAGGTCGGCGAGATCGGAAAGAGAGTTGTTATCGGCCATTATGCAGCAGCCTTGTTCTTGCGGTTCAGCGATGCGACGTCGATCAGCTCGGGCTTCTGGCCTTCGTGCGGATGGTCCGTCCCGGCATAGAGGTGCAGCGCCCTCATCTGCGCACGGCCAAGCGGCCCGCGCGGAATCATGCGTTCCACAGCCTTTTCCAGGACGCGTTCGGGGAAGCGGCCATCCAGCACCTTGCCGGCGGTCACGCCCTTGATCCCGCCGGGGTGGCCGGTGTGCTTGTAATAGGTCTTCTGCTTCAGCTTGTTGCCGGTGAAACGGACCTTGTCAGCGTTGATGACCACGACATGGTCGCCGCAATCGACATGGGGGGTATAGCTCGGCTTGTGTTTGCCGCGCAGGATGTTGGCGACGATCACGGCGAGACGGCCGACGACCAGGCCATCGGCATCGATCATGTGCCACTTCTTTTCCACCTCGGCCGGCTTGATCGACCGGGTGACCTTGCTGAGCGCCTTCATGGGCTTTCGTTCCTTGGTAAAGATCGTGAATTCCGCAATGGCGAAACCTTGCGGAACCGCCACGCGAAGTGGGCGCCCCTTTGTTGGCAAATCGCCTCCAAGTCAAGCGTTTCCAGGGGTTGCGGAGATGGTAAAATAATACCTCCCGGCCCTCAAGGCTCTATCGCCCGCCTTCGGGATAGGGTGCGAGAGTCCATTCCTCGATCGAACGGCGGCTCGAATTGCCGACCCGGGTGACCACTTCGCGTGTGGCACGGTCCAGCAGCCCGCTGGCGGGATTGACGCGATCCTCGAAGCGCACGCTGACCGTGCCGCGCCCGCCATCAGGCAGCGGCAATTCGTGTTCGTCGAACCAGATTTCCTCCAGTCCGACGAAGAGGTTGGGCGGGACCAGGCTGGTGATCCGTGTCGCCACGAATTGCAGCCCCAGCACGAATTCGCGCCCGCTCGCCTGGCGCAGGCCTGACCCGCCCGAATCGGCGATCTGCGCCAGCGCTTCTTTCACCGCGCCGCTGATGTCGGCGGGAACGCTCCCTTGCGGCCCGGCGATGACGATGCCGTGTGCGTCGAGAAGCATGGGGAAGAGGCCGCTTTCCACGCGCTCCTCTTCCATCCGGGCAAGTGCCTGCAACTGTTCAGGGGCGTTGACCTGGCTTGCCACCTGCGTGCCTTCGACCCGGAATCCGTCGCCTTCGCGCAGGAAGCGGACGCGGAACGAACGTGACACCTCGATTGCCTTGCCGTCAGGCAGTTCGCGCACCAGCACGCGGCGGAACAGCATCGGCCCGGCAGGTGGTTGAAAGCGCGTCTGTGGCAGCTTGAGTTCCTGCGCGCGCAGACGAGTTGCGAGGACCGGGAAACTGGCGAGCGCGGCGAACAGCCCCAACGCCCCGCGCCGGTCGAGCGGTGCCGTCACAGCCGCTCTGCCGCCAGTCGTTCGTCCGGCAGGG
This sequence comes from Novosphingobium sp., assembly GCA_024236235.1. Taxonomy (GTDB): domain Bacteria; phylum Pseudomonadota; class Alphaproteobacteria; order Sphingomonadales; family Sphingomonadaceae; genus JACKKV01. The sequence continues at coordinate 85,806 of JACKKV010000006.1, forward strand.
TGGAAACGGCGTTCGCCGCGCTGCCCTCGTCAGGCATAGGGCACCAGATCAACGCCGCTTCCCCTGCGCTCATTCAGCCCGTCCCAGCACATGCGCGCCCCAAACGCTGGCCCACACCAGCAACGCGCCGACCAGCTGGTGCAGCCCGGCCAGCCAGATCGGCATCCCCGCCATGACGGTAGCGATGCCGAGCAGTATCTGCGTACCGAAGGCCGAATGGATGGCGATGGAAGCCGCGCGCACCCCGCGCCGCCGCGCTGCCCGCGCCAGCACGATCAGCGCCAGAACCGCGACCCATGCCCACCAGCGATGCAGGAAATGGATGAGAAAGGGATCATGCGATGCGTTCCACAGCACTCCCCTGCTCCAGTCGACTTCCGGCACCAGCCGCCCTTGCATCAGCGGCCAGCTGTCCGAAACCAGCCCGGCGTTCAGCCCGGCGACCCATGCGCCGAGCAGGAGCTGAACAAACAGGGCGGCAAGCGTCAGTGCCGCCAGCGGAGTCAGCCGCGCAAAAGGGCTCAGCGGTTCGCGCTCGACGCTGCGCAAATCCAGGGCGGTCCAGACGCAGCCTGACAGGGTTACGAGAGCGGTCAGCAGGTGAATCGACAGCCACAGGTGGCTGACGTCAGTGACCTGCGTCGAAAGGCCGGAACGCACCATATACCAGCCAAACACACCCTGCAGCCCGCCCAGCGCGAACAGCGCCACCAGCCGGGGCTTGTAACCCGGGGGAATCGCGCGTTTCAGCCAGAAGAACAGGAGCGGCAAAAAGAACGCCAGTCCGATCACTCGCCCCAGCAGCCGGTGTGACCATTCCCAGTAATAGATGAACTTGTAATCGGCCAGCGTCATGCCCGCCGGGCCATTGACCTGCTGATATTCGCCGATCTGCTTGTAAGCGGCGAATTCCGCCTGCCATTGCACGTCGGACAGCGGTGGCAGCGCGCCTGTGACCGGCTTCCATTCGGTGATCGAAAGGCCGGATTCAGTGAGCCGGGTGATGCCGCCGACCACGACCATCAACACGATCAATGCAGCGATGGTGAACAGCCAGCCTGAAAGCAGCAATGGCCGGGCCGTTCCGCCCGAATCTTCTGGCAAAGTCCGACCCTCGCGAATGGCAACGCCCATGGCGCGCCTTTTGCGCGCCGCGCCATCAAAGTGCAAGAGCGCTGCCAGCGGAGGACTCACCCTTGAATGATGTTACAACATAACATAAACCAGACGGCATGCGCAGGCTGCTCACTTCGATTCGGGATCGGCTGGACCGGTTCGGCATTCTGGTTTCGGGCCTGTGCGTGGTGCATTGCCTGGCCGGATTGCTGATCGTTGCCGGGCTTGGCCTTGGCGGCGGCGTCCTGCTCGCCCCTGAAATCCACCGCATCGGGCTGGCGCTGGCCATTGTGGTCGGCATTCTGACCATCGGCATCGGCGTGCTGCGTCATGGGCAGCTTGCGCCGCTGGGGTTTGCGACGGTGGGCCTGGCACTGATGACGGCCGGATTGTTTGTCAGTCATGGTCCGGCAGAAGCGGCATTTACGGTCTGCGGGGTGTTGCTGGTGGCCGGCGCGCATCTGTTGAACTTGCGCCAGACGTGCTGAACGCTATCTGGCGGGGATGAACTCCATCCTGAATCTGCTCGTCAACGGCGAACCGCTCCGCAGTTCCGCCCTTACCATCGCCGCGCTGGTGGAAGAACTTGAACTATCCCCGGCAAAGGTCGCGGTGGAACGCAACGGCGTGATCGTGCCGCGTTCCACGCTTGCGGACGTCGCCCTGGCCGATGGCGACGCGCTGGAAATCGTCCACTTCGTGGGCGGTGGCGATGCCAGCGCGGATGACAGCTGGGAGGTGGCCGGTCGGCGCTTTACCTCCCGCCTGATCATCGGCACCGGCAAATACCGGGATTTTGCGGAGAACGCTGCCGCGCTGGAGGCCAGCGGGGCGGAAATCGTGACCGTGGCCGTGCGCCGGGTCAACCTGTCTGATCCCAAGGCGCCGATGCTGACCGACTTCATTGACCCGAAGAAGGTGACCTATCTGCCAAACACGGCCGGTTGCTTCACGGCGGAAGAGGCGATCCGCACCTTGCGCCTGGCGCGCGAGGCGGGCGGCTGGGATCTGGTCAAGCTGGAGGTGCTGGGCGAGGCGCGCACGCTTTATCCCGACATGCGTGAAACCCTGCGGGCGACGGAAACGCTCGCGAAGGAGGGTTTCCTGCCGATGGTCTATTGCGTGGATGATCCGATCGCGGCGAGGCAGCTGGAAGAGGCGGGCGCGGTGGCGATCATGCCGCTGGGCGCACCCATCGGTTCCGGGCTGGGCATCCAGAACAAGGTCACCATCCGCCTGATCGTGGAAGGAACCAGCCTGCCAGTGCTGGTCGATGCCGGGGTCGGTACGGCCAGCGATGCGGCCATTGCGATGGAACTGGGTTGCACCGGCGTGCTGATGAACACCGCCATTGCCGAAGCGAAGCAGCCGGTGCGCATGGCCCGGGCGATGAAGCTGGCGGTGGCAGCCGGGCGCGATGCCTGGCTGGCGGGCCGTATGGCCACCCGCCGCTATGCTGATCCCAGCAGCCCGCTGGCCGGGATGATTTAGCCTCCATCGTTTACCGGATGCTAACCATGTTCGGGTGATTGTCCCCTCAACGCGCCGCAACGGGCGGCGCTACAGGGGGCAAGCTGATGAGCGACACGGGCACGGCAACGCTGACCATCGCGGAACTGCGGGAATTCGCAGGCTTCGACGCTGCGGAGCAGCGTTATATAAGGCGCAGTCTGGATATCGGGCTGGGGCGGCAGGATGCGTTCAAGCTGTGGGCGCGCGATGCGCATGAAAGCGCCGCGATTCGCAGTCAGTATGTGGCCTATCAGGAATTGAAGGGCCTGCGCTCGGCGCGCCCTGATGAATTCTCGCTCGACGGGATCGAGGATTTCGTGGGCAAGCTGATCCGGGTGACGGCCTTCGATCTGGCGCAGGAAAGGCTGTCCTGTTTCTCGGCTTACCGCTTTTTGTACGAACGGTTGCTCGGCCCCTGGGTCCGGGCCTGGCTGCCTTCTGCATTTTGCGGCGCGGCGGCACTGCCGCAGATTCGCCCCGAACGGCGCAAGATGCTGCTGCAGTCGCTCAGCGAAGCGGCCGCGACGGCCCCTGGCTGGTCCGACCGCGCGCCGAGCTTCTATCCCGAATATGTCGAGAAGGAAGCGGCTTGAGGCTGGAAAAACGAAATTGCGTCAGGCCTTGTACAATCCGTCCAGCCGTTCGCCATAGCGAGCGCGGATCATGTGGCGGCGGATCTTCATGCTCGGCGTCAATTCCTCATTCTCGATGGTGAAGCCTTCGTCCGCGAAGACGAACTGGCGCACCTTTTCGATCACGGACAGGTCACGATTCACGCGGTCCACCGCCTCGCGCACCGCCGTGCGGAAGGCGGGCAGATCCTGCAGCCGCGCTAGGTCAAACTTCTCGTCATTGGCCTGCGCCCATTCCAGCGCCCATTCGGCATCCGGCACGATCAGCGCGACCAGATAGGGTCGCCGGTCGCCCGACACCATCGCCTGCGCGATTTCGGGTTGCAGGGTCAGCATCCCTTCGATCCGCTGGGGCGAGATGTTGTCGCCCTTGTCATTGACGATCATATCCTTCTTGCGGTCAGTGATGACGATTCGGCCCGCTTCGTCAAAATGACCGATGTCGCCGGTATGCAACCAGCCATCCTGCAGCACTTTCGCAGTTTGCCCCGGGTTCTGCCAATAGCCATGCATCACCAGTTCGCCCCGGCACAGGATCTCCCCATCCTCTGCAATCTTCACTTCGACATTGCGCATCGGCGGGCCAACCGTATCCATCCTCACCCCCGCGCCGGGGCGGTTGCAACTGATGACCGGCCCCGCTTCGGTCTGGCCATAACCTTGCAGCAAGGTCATCCCCATCGCCCCGAAAAAGGTGCCGACATCGGGATTGAGCGGCGCACCACCTGAAACCAGCGCCTTGATCCGCCCGCCGAACCGCTGGCGAATCTTCGGGCGCAGGGTCCGGTCCAGCAGCAGGTTGAGAGGCAACTGATGCAATCGCCGCACGGTGCCGACCGCCAGCGCCCGATCCATCAGGAAATTGGCGAAGCGGCCCTGCTTTTCCACCTGCTTGAGGATGCGCGCGCGCAGCACCTCGAACAGGCGCGGCACCACGATCATCACCGTGGGTCGCACTTCCTCGATCGTGCTGGCGAGCTTATCCAGCCCGTCGGCATAGTAGATCTGCGCGCCCAGGCCGATCGGCAGGAACTGGCCGCCAGTGTGCTCATAGGCGTGGCTGAGCGGCAGGAAGGAGAGGAATACCTCATCGTCATCCCAACCGAAATCTTCGGCGATGATCTGTGCGCAGCCCGCGACATTGCACAGGATCGCCCCGTGATGCTGCGGAACGCCGCGCGGTGCCCCGCCCGTGCCGCTGGTATAGACGATGCAGGCCGTGTCAGCCCGGCCGATGGCGGCAATGCGCTGCTCCACCGCCGCGCGGGCGGCCTGCGGATCGCCGGCGCAGACCGCGTCCCAGGCGTGGCAGGTGAAATCCGGCCCGGGACAATGGTTGAGCGCGGTCATGCCGATTACCTGTTCCACCATGCCGCTGCGCAGGATTGCGGGAAACAGCGGCGTGGCCAGCCGGTCGCTCGAAACGATCACTGCCCGCGCGCCGGAATTGTCCAGTATGTGCTGGTGATCGCTCTCGGTGTTGGTCGTATAGGCGGGCACGGTGATGCAGCCAGCGGCCATGATCGCAAGGTCGGCAATGCACCATTCGGGCCGGTTCTCGGACAGCAGCACCACCCTGTCGCCATCGACCAGACCCAGGCCGCGCAGATTTTCCGCAATCTGGCAGACCTGCCGCGCGACTTCGGCCCAGCTCAGCGATCGCCATTGTCCGCCCAGCTTCGCCCACAGGAAGGGGGCATCCCCCCGCTCGTCTGCCCGCGTCAGGAACAGGCTGACGAGATTGTTCGCACTGTCGAAGTCGGAAATATCCAAACCGGCGCCCTCGTCCCTTCTTCGCGGCAAGGCGGCGACCACTCGCCTTCACCCAAGCGTAATGTCTAGGCCGCACCGTGCCTTGCGGCAAGCCTCACTCTGCGGCTACGGCGCCTTCGCTGCGCGGGTCAGCCGCGCCGGTCCAGCCCGCGTCCGTGCGCACAGCGGCATTGGTCTTGAGCGGCAATTCACGCGCCGTGACGCTGGCATGGCCCAGTTCGACAAGGCTGGGTGCCATCGCCTCCAGCGCGCTGCCCTGTTCCAGATAGAGCGTGTCGCCCGGAGCATAGAGCACCGGCAGGGCCAGTGCCTGTTCGGCCGTCAGCTTCCAGTCAATCAGCCCGATCAGCGCCCGCACGACCTGCACCGGGATGGTCGACCCGCCCGCCGCGCCCAGCGCCATCGCCAGCCTTCCGTCCGGGCCATAGACAAGCGTGGGCGACATGGAACTGCGCGGGCGCTTGCCGCCTTCCACGCGGTTCGCCACGGGCAGGCCGTTCTGCTCGCTGCTGAAGCTGAAATCGGTCAGTTCGTTGTTGAGGAAGAATCCGCCGACCATCAGCCCCGATCCGAACGGACCTTCGATGGTGGAAGTATAGCTCGCCACGTTGCCCTGCCGGTCGATCGCCACGAAATGCGACGTGCCGTGTTCCTCGGCCTCGTCGCCATCGGCGCCGGGGCGCGCTGCGCCGGGCGGAATGCCCGCCACGACGTCCTGCATCGCCGTCACCGGCGAGATCAGCGCGCCGCGCATGGCGAGATAGGCCGCATCAGTCAGCCCTGCGACCGGCACCGGCACGAAATCACTGTCCGCCAGATAGAGTTCGCGGTCCGCATAAGCGAGCCGTTCGGACTCGGCGATCAGGTGCCAGGCGATCGGCGAGGTGGAGCCAAGCGCGGCCAGATCGAAGGGTTCCAGCTGCTTGAGGATCGCAAACACGGTGGTTGCCCCGGATGACGGCGGTCCCATCCCGCAGATTCGGTAGAGGCGATAAAGGCCGCAGACCGGCGGGCGCTCGATCGCGCGATAGGTGGCGAGATCGGACGCTTCCATCCCGCGCGCCCGCGGGGTCTTTGCCTTGACCTTCGCCGCCAGGCTTTCCGCGAGTCGACCGGTATAAAAAGCGGAAGGACCGTGCCGTGCGATCTCCTCGAATGTCTGTGCGAGCGCGGGATTGAGCACCAGCGTTCCGGCGGGCAGGGCGGCACCTGTCGCGTCATAATAGAGCGCGCGTCCCTCGGCCTCATGTCCTGCGCGGCTGGCATAGCGGGTCAGGAAATCATGCAGCCGCGGGCTGATGCGAAACCCGTCGCGCGCCAGGGTGATGGCGGGGGCAAACAGTTCGGCCCAATCGAGCCTGCCGAAGCGGCGATGCGCCTCTGCCGCCAGGGCGACATTGCCGGGAACGCCCACGCTCAGTCCGGAAAGGACCGCATCCATATAAGGCACTGGCTTGCCGTCCCGGCTGAACCAGTCCGGGCGCGCGCTGGCCGGTGCGGTTTCGCGGCCATCCAGCGAGATGACATCGCCATCCGCCGTCCCGCGCAGGAAAAAGCCGCCACCGCCAATGCCGGAGCTTTGCGGTTCGACCACGGTAAGTGCCAGCATGGTGGCGATCGCCGCATCCGTGGCGCTTCCGCCCCGGCGCAGCATTTCGGCGCCCGCTTCGGCCGCACGCGGATCAGCCGCGCTGACGAGGCCGGGTGTATCACCGGTTTCAGCTTCTGCCTTTGCCGCCAGCGGCGCGGCGGCCAGCAGCAAGCTGGCAAGCAGGAGGCGGAAAAGGTGGCTCAGCATTGCATGACAGGCTATGCGCTTCCCACAGCATCGGCAATGGTGGCAAATCCATCGCGGCGCATCCGCTCTTCCAGCCCGCGCAGGATCGCACGGGCGATACCCGGTCCTTCATAGACCATGGCGCTGTAAAGCTGGATCAGGCTGGCGCCCGCGCGGATGCGTGACCACGCATCATCGGCATTGGCAATTCCGCCAACCCCGACCAGCGGGATCGCGCCGCCCGTCGCCTTGCGGAAATCGCACAGCCGTTGCTGCGCCAGATCGCGCAGCGGTGCGCCGGAAAGGCCGCCGGTTTCGCCTGCATGAGGCGAGCGCAGGGGCGGGCGGCTGATGGTGGTGTTCGATACGATCAGTGCCCCCAGCCTCGCATCGATCGCGATCCGGGCGATCGCGTCAATATCCACCGGTTCGAGGTCTGGCGCGACCTTGAGGAAGACCGGCGGCCCGCCATCCGCGCATACTTCTTCGCGTGCCGCGATCACCGCCTCCAGCAGCGCGGTCAGCGCGCCTTCATCCTGTAGCGCGCGCAGGCCCGGCGTATTGGGGCTGGAGATATTGACCGCGAGATAGGAGGCGAGCGGGGCCATGATCCGCGTCATCTTCGCGTAATCGGCGATCCGGTCCGCCGAATCCTTGTTCGCGCCGATATTGATGCCGATGATGCCGTCGCGATGGCGCCGCGCCGCCAGCCGCTGCGCCGCCGTCTGCGCACCGCCATTATTGAAGCCCATGCGGTTGATTACCGCGCGATCCTCGGTCAGCCGGAACAGGCGCGGGCGCGGATTGCCGGCTTGGGGCAGGGGAGTGATCGATCCCACTTCGGCAAAGCCGAAGCCAAGCCCAAGCAGTGCGTCAGGTACTTCGCCATCCTTGTCGAAACCTGCCGCCATGCCCAGCGGATTGGGAAAATCGAGGCCCGCGATCCGGGTGGCGAGCGGACCGCCAGGAACGGGCGCGGCAGCCTGCCGTTGCAGTTTCAGGGCGCGCAGGGCCAGCCCATGCGCCGTTTCGGGAGACAGGGCAAACAGGGCGGGGCGGATCAGCGGGAACAGCATGACTGCAGCCTATGGCAAAGGGCGCGGCGGCTGTCGACGCGCGAAAATGTCGGATTCATACAAGAAATTCCTTTGGGGCATGTCGCTTTCTTACAAGCGACATGCCGCGCTGCGGCATAAACAGGCCTTGCGACCCGAAGGGCTCGGCGCTTTTTTGCAACGAGTTCCTCAACTCCAAGGCGGCCCGCCTCCACAGCGGGCCGCCTTTTTTCGTCATGCGCCGGATTTGGCATTGAATCGCTGCGGTCCGGGCATTACGTGAAAGCGGAACGAATCAGTCTGATTTAACCGGGGCCTGTCCTATGCGTCTGTCCAGCATGGCCGATTATGCCGTCGTCACGATGAGTGCCGCTGCGCGCCATTGCGGCAGTGCATCGCTGGTCGATGCCGACGGCCGGAAACGCGCGCGCATTTCCGCGGCGCAACTGGCCGAAGAAACAGGCCTGCCGGTGCCCACGGTGCAGAAACTCGTCAGCCGCCTCACCGCTGCCGGCCTGCTGCGTTCGGTGCGTGGTGCGGGTGGCGGGCTGCAGCTTGCGCGACCTGCCGCCGCCATCAATCTGGCCGATATTGTCGAAGCGGTCGAAGGGCCGATCGCGTTGACGTCCTGCGTCGATGACGGGCGGCATGACTGCGGGCTTGAGGCATGCTGCTCGGTCCGTCCGCATTGGACCGTGGTCAATGACACGTTGCGCGGCGCGCTGGCGGGTGTCTCGCTGACCAGCCTTGCGGCGCTGCCGGCGGGGGCGCAATCGTGATCGAAGATACGCCGGTCCAGGATCAGCAGGCGCGCGAGGCGGCGGCCCGCGCCGCCGAGTATGAGCATGGCTGGTCAAGCGATATCGAGCAGGATTTCGCGCCCAAGGGACTCAATGAAGATACGGTGCGCTTTATTTCGGCCAAGAAGAACGAGCCGGAATGGATGCTGGAATGGCGGCTCAAGGCCTTCCGCCACTGGCAGACCATGACATCGCCGGAATGGGCGAAGCTGAATATCCCTCCGATCGATTATCAGGACGCCTATTACTACGCTGAACCGAAGAAGAAGCCCTCGCTCGGCTCGCTTGACGAGCTCGATCCCGAGATCAAGGCGGTCTATGACAAGCTGGGTATCCCGCTGGCGGAGCAGGAAGTGCTCGCAGGCGTCGAAGGCGCACGCAAGGTCGCGGTCGATGCAGTGTTCGACAGCGTTTCCGTTGCCACTACCTTCCGCAAGGAACTGGAGGCGGCGGGGGTCATCTTCCGTTCGATTTCCGAAGCGATCCGCGAATATCCCGATCTGGTCAGGCGCTGGCTGGGCAAGGTCGTGCCTGTGCAGGACAATTATTTCGCCGCACTCAATTGCGCGGTCTTTTCCGATGGCACCTTCGTCTACATCCCCGAAGGGGTGCGCTGTCCGATGGAACTTTCCACCTATTTCCGGATCAATGCGGAAAACACGGGCCAGTTCGAACGCACCCTGATCGTGGCCGAAAAGGGCAGCTATGTTTCCTATCTGGAAGGCTGCACCGCGCCGCAGCGCGATGAGAACCAGCTTCACGCAGCGGTTGTGGAACTGGTTGCGCTGGAAGATGCGGAAATCAAATATTCGACCGTGCAGAACTGGTATCCCGGTGATGCCGAAGGCAAGGGCGGGATCTACAATTTCGTGACCAAGCGCGGATTGTGCCAGGGCGCGCGGTCCAAGATCAGCTGGACGCAGGTCGAAACCGGCTCTGCAGTGACCTGGAAATATCCCAGCTGCGTGCTCAATGGCGAAGATTCGGTTGGCGAATTCTATTCCGTTGCAGTCACCAACAATCACCAGCAGGCCGATACCGGCACCAAGATGATCCACAATGGCAAGGGCTCGCGCTCGACCATCATTTCCAAGGGGATCAGCGCGGGCAAGTCGAACAACACCTATCGCGGGCTGGTGCGCGTGAGCGCGAATGCTGACGGGGTGCGCAATTTTACCCAGTGCGATTCGCTGCTCCTGGGCGACCGGTGCGGTGCGCATACGGTGCCTTACATCGAGGTGAAGAACCCCACCGCCCAGATCGAGCATGAGGCGACGACCAGCAAGATCAGCGATGACCAGCTGTTCTATGCGCAGCAACGCGGGCTGGACACGGAACAGGCGGTGGCGCTGATCGTCAACGGCTTCGCCAGGGAAGTGCTGCAGCAGCTACCGATGGAATTCGCGGTGGAAGCGCAGAAACTGCTCGGCATTTCGCTTGAGGGGAGCGTGGGGTGACTGACCGAAAGACCCTCCAGCTCCGCGCAGCCGCTGATACGTCCGCGCCCGTCATCAAGAAGAAGGGTCGCGGCTGGGAAATCTCGGAAAAGCGCCTTGATGCGCTGCACGAACGCGCGCGCGAGATGCGGCGGCATTCGACCCCGGCGCACAAGGCGCTGGCGGAACGTTTCGCAAAGGCCGATCTTGGCCGCCACAAGTTCACCCGCCATATGGTGATCGGATCGGCCATAGTCGATTTCGGTTGCCACAGCCTTGGCATGGCCATCGCCATTGATGAGGAGGGGGTCGATCCAGCCATCGCCACCCGTCGCGACAAGAGCCTGACGGCCATCGGCATCCGGGTGATGCGCATCAAGGCGGCCGACATACTCGATAACATGGATGATGTGCTTGCCCGCATTACCGCCGGGATGCGCATGCGCATCGCCGACAAACAGGCCGCGCGTCGCGAACATCACGCCAGCCATCCGCGCCAGAACGCCCCGCGCACCAGCAGGAAACCGCATGCTCAGAATCGATAATCTCCACGCCACTGTCGGCGGCAAGGAAATCCTGAAAGGGCTTTCGCTCACCCTCAATCCGGGCGAGGTGCACGCCATCATGGGCCCCAATGGCGCGGGCAAATCCACGCTGGGTTATGTGCTGGGCGGGCGGCCCGGTTATGAGGTGACGGGCGGAACGGTGACGTTTCGCGGGCAGGATCTGCTGGCGCTGGACCCGCATGAACGCGCCGCCACCGGATTGTTCCTGGGCTTCCAGTATCCGGTCGAGATTCCGGGCGTGTCCTTCGTCCAGTTCCTGCGCGAGGCGCTGAACGCGCAGCGCAGGACGCGGGGCGAGGAATCGCTGTCAGGCGGTGAGTTCCTGAAACTGGCGCGCGCGAAGGCGGGGTTGCTCAAACTCGACATGGAGATGCTGAAGCGTCCGGTGAACGTCGGCTTTTCGGGCGGTGAGAAGAAACGGGCCGAGATGGTCCAGATGGGAATTCTCGATCCCGCGCTTGCCATTCTCGACGAGACGGACAGCGGCCTCGATATCGATGCGCTGCGCGTGGTGGGCGAAGGGATCAATGCCATCATGCGCCAGCAGGACGGCGGGCCGGACAAGGCGGTGCTGCTGATCACGCATTACCAGCGGCTGCTCGATTATGTGAAGCCGGACTTCGTTCATGTGCTGGCTGGCGGGCGCATCGTGAAGAGCGGCGGACCGGAACTGGCGTTGCAGCTGGAAGCGGAAGGATATGAGGCGGTGGCCGCGTGAACCAGGTGCTCGCCCTGCCTACCACTCATGACGAGGCGTGGCGCTATGCCGATCCCGCCGCGCTTGCCGCGCTGGACGCGGGCGAGCTGGATCAGTGGCGCGACATCACGCTTGCCCCGGGCGAGGCAACCTGCAGGGTACTGGTGCTCGACGATGCCAGCCCCGGTGTTCAGCGACTGCGCCTGACGCTTGCACAAGGCGCGCGCGGCGCCATGTTCGCCATCGCTTCGGCCAGCGCCTATACGCGGCTGGAGGTGGAGGTGCGGCTGGCGCGCGGGGCGCATTTTGAGTTCGGCGGGGTAACGGTTGGCGGCGGTGAGGCGACGCGCGAATTCGTCACCCGCGTCATTCACGCAGAGCCTGAGGCGACGAGCAATCAGGTGGTGCGCAGCGTGCACTGGGGCCGGGCGACCGGCAATTTCCTAGGCGCGGTTCATGTCGCCCGCGATGCGCAAAAGACAGATGCGGCGCAGAATTTTCGGGCGATTCTGCTCGAAAAGGGCGCGAGCGCCAATGCCAAGCCGGAACTGGAAATCTTCGCGGACGATGTGAAATGCGCGCATGGCGCGGCCATCGGCGCGCTTGACGATACGGCGGGTTTCTACATGGCCGCGCGCGGCATTCCGCCCGAGGTCGCGCGCAGGTTGCTGGTGCGCGCTTTCATCGCCGATGCCTTTGTCGCGCTGGAGGACGAGGCGCAGCGCGACGATCTGCTGGAACAGGCGGTTGCCCGGCTTGAAGGGAGCAGGCTGTGAGCACGCTCGCCCTCGCGCTCAGCCCCGCACTTCGGGCAGACTTTCCGGGCCTGGTGACCGGCACAGGCCAGCCGTGGCATTATCTGGACAGCGGGGCGACCGCGCAGAAGCCACAGCAGGTGATTGATGCGGCGGCGCGCGCCATGGGCGCTGATTATGCGACGGTCCATCGCGGCGTCTATGCGCGCTCGGCCGAAATGACGCTGGCGTTCGAGGCGGCGCGGCGGCGGGTGGCCAGCTTCATCGGCGGGGCCGAGGACGAGGTGGTCTTCACGCGCGGTGCGACCGAGGCGATCAACCTTGTCGCGCAAAGCTGGGGGCGGCAGAACCTCAAGGCGGGCGACCGTATCCTGCTGTCCGTGCTGGAACATCATTCCAACATCGTGCCCTGGCAGCTGCTGCGCGATCGGGTCGGGATCGAAATTGATGTCTGCCCGCTGACGGCGGACGGGCAGATCGACCTTGATGCGGCGCAGGCGATGCTGACCCCCCGGCACCGGCTGGTGGCCTTTGCTCATGTGTCCAATGTGCTTGGCTCCGTCCTCGATGTGCGCCGCGCCGCAGAGATGGTGCATGGCGTGGGCGCGAAGCTCCTGATTGACGGCTGCCAGGCCGTGCCCCGCCTGCCGGTGGATGTGGCCACGCTGGATTGCGATTTCTACGTCTTCTCGGCGCACAAGCTTTATGGGCCGACCGGGATCGGCGCGCTCTGGGCGCGGGCGGAGATTCTCGCCGGCATGCCGCCATGGCAGGGCGGCGGATCGATGATTGACCGGGTCACCTTTGCGCACACCACCTACGCCCCGCCGCCGCAACGCTTTGAGGCTGGCACGCCCGCCATTGTGGAAGCGATCGCGCTGCATGCCGCGATCGATTACGTCGCTGCCGTCGGGCTGGACGCGATTCACGCGCATGAAACGCGGCTGGTCGGGCGATTGCGCACGGAACTGCAGCGCATGAACGATATCAGTCTGTTCGGGCCGCAGGATTCGGCCGGAATCGTCAGTTTCGCGATGGACGGGGTTCATCCGCACGACCTTGGCACCATATTGGATGAGGAAAATGTGGCGATCCGCGCGGGGCATCATTGTGCCCAGCCGCTGATGGATCATCTGGGTGTTGCCGCCACGGCGCGGGCCAGCTTTGGCCTGTACAGCGATGACAGCGATATCGACGCCCTGGTGCAGGGTATCGAACGCACGAGGAGGATTTTCGGATGAACGAAGACCCGGCCAAGCCCTTTGCGGTGGAAGAAGTGTCGGCAGTGGCCGCGCCGCCGCGCGCGCGCGTGGATGATACGCCTGACACCTCGGGGGACGCCTCCGGCGAAACTGCGGCGGACAAGCTCGAACGCAAGAAGGATTATCTCGAAGGCTTCCTTCAGCAAAAGCCTGCCGCCGCATCGCCGGGGGAGCCGGGCGGTGACCTGTACGAAAGCGTCATTGCCGCCCTGCGCGAAATTTACGATCCGGAAATTCCGGTCAACATCTATGACCTTGGCCTGATCTATGCGGTCGAAGTCTCGGACGAGGCTGATGCGGTTGTCACCATGACCCTGACGACGCCACACTGCCCGGTCGCCGAAAGCATGCCGGGCGAGGTGGAACTGCGCGTCAGTTCCGTGCCTGGGATACGCGATGCCGAAGTCAATCTGGTCTGGGACCCGCCCTGGGACCCCGCGAAGATGAGTGACGAGGCCAGACTGGAACTGGGGATGCTGTGATGGTTGAAATGCAACAGCGCGAGCGCCCGGCCGCCGTCATCCTGACGCAATCGGCCCAGCAGCGCGTGGCCGAGCTGATGGCGCGTGCGCCCGCGGATGCGATCGGGGTCAAGCTGTCGACGCCGCGCAGGGGTTGTTCGGGCCTTGCCTATTCGGTCGACTATGTCAGCGAAGCGAATGTGATGGACGAACGGATCGAGACGCCGGGCGGGACATTCTTCATTGACGGGGCCAGCGTGCTGTACCTGATCGGCAGCACGATGGACTGGGTGGAGGATGATTTTACCGCCGGTTTCGTGTTCCAGAACCCCAATGCCAAGGGTTCGTGCGGCTGCGGGGAAAGCTTTACCGTCTGAGCGCGGGCCGCCTCAATGCCGGCTGGCAAGGAAGGCGACCAGCGTCTTTTCCAGCGGATCAAGGGTCTCATCGGCTTCGAGCAGGCCATAAAGGTCGCTTTCCGCGATTGCCATGCGCATCGCCCGATTCAGGAAATCGCCTATCGCCGCGCCGGTGTGCGTAAGGAAATCTTCCAGTTCGCCGCTGCGTTCGTCTGAGAGATTGTAGATACCGCCGAAGCCGAGCAGATATGCGGCTGTGCTATCGACGAACAGCGCTTCCCACGAAGGATCATTGTCTCCATGCAGCGTGGCGGCCTTGATGCGGAACAGCACTTCCACATCAGCCCGGCTGATCGCCGGGCCACCATGCGCGAACAGGATGCGGCGCAGCGATTTCACTTCGCCAGCATTGATGGAGCCGGCAGGCGTATTGTTGTCGGGCCGGGTGCAACCGGAGCCCTGGATGACAGCCTGTTCGACTTCCTCCAGTGCCAGATTGCGCAGCCAGCCAGGGGCGGAATGCGCCCGTTCGAGTGCGCGCAGCAACACCTCCAGCTCGTCCCGTTCGGCTATGCGGCCATCGAACAGGATGCGGGCTTTCAGCCAGCGTGCCCGGGAATCGTCGATATGGCCCGCGCGCGTCCCTGCATCGACCAGATATTCAACCAGTGCTTCGGTAAAGAACACGCCCCATTCCGGATCGCCGCCGCGCAGCTGATCATTGGCCAGGAACAGCGTATCCGCCTCCACCCGGGTGATCGGGGCGTCCGACCAGACTGAGCGGCGCAATTGTTCGATGGCGGACTTGCCGACCACCTGTTGCGCACCGTCAGCAGCCTCAACCTTGCGGAAATGCACTGACATCCCGGAAATCTCCCCCACGATTGCAGATGCTTATGCGGAGTTTCCGTTAATGGGCCGTTACCCTCGATTGCCGACCCTGGATCGCCGCCTAGCGCTTCGCCAGCGCCGCAACGCAGGCCGCCCGGTCCACGTCCAGCCCATCGCTTTCGCGCCGCGCGTCGACATAGGCGGCGGTCGGTTCCGCCCCCGGTCGCGAGGGATAAAGATAGACGTCCAGCACGCAGGCCTTGCCGGTGAACTGCAGTTTGCGGGCGTCGCCCTCGATCACGTCCAGCCTTGGTTCGCCCAACTGGCGCGCCAACCCGGCCGCATTATTGCCGATGATTGCTTCCAGCCCTGGCAAGTTCATGACTTTCGCCGCGCGGAAACCCTGTACGGGTCGTTGCGGGCTGGTCGGCGGGACGCGGGCGGCCCTGGTGCTTTGCACGCCCCCCTGACTGGCGGTCGGGCCTGCGCCGCAGGCGGCCAGCAGCGGCATCAGCGCCAGCGCCAGCGCCAGCCACTGCATCCGGGCGAGTGAGGAAAGGGAAGCCAGCGCCATGTCTGGGGCGGCAAATGCGCTGCTGCTTGCGCCAAGTCAACGCCGGTCGCTTGGCGAGGCGGCTATGGCAGGCTAAGGCGCGGCCACCGCGCGACAAGCCGTCTCGCATCAAGCTGCAAGGACCACCATGAGCCAACCCCGTTACGACGTTCTCGCCATCGGCAATGCGATTGTCGATGTCATGTCCCCTTGCGAGGATGAGCTGATCGAGGAACTGGGCCTGGCGCGTGGCGGGATGATGCTGGTCGATACCGAACGCGCGCATGAACTCTATGACGCAATGGGGCCCGCGCGCGAGATTTCGGGCGGGTCGGCGGCCAATACGCTGGCAGGCCTGTCCGCGCTTGGCCTGCAATGCGCCTTCATCGGCCAGGTGGCTGACGATCAGCTGGGCGAAGTGTTCGCGCATGACATTCACGCGGTGGGAATCGATTTCGACACTCCCGCCCGGCCTGGCCCGCCGTCCACCGCGCGCTGCCTGATTTTCGTGACGCCTGACGGCCAACGCACGATGAATACCTATCTCGGCGCCTCGCAGTTTCTCCCCGCCCAGGCGCTCGACGAACAGCTGATCGCCAGCGCCGCCGTGCTCTATCTCGAAGGCTATCTGTGGGATCCGGAAGAGCCGCGTGCGGCGATGCGCAAAGCGATCGCTGCTGCGCGTGCCGCCGGGCGCAAGGTGGCCTTCACCCTGTCAGATGCTTTCGTGATCGAGCGGCACGGGGATGATTTTCGCGCCCTGATCGAAGCGGGGCAGATCGACATTCTCTTTGCCAACAAGGTGGAACTGGCCGCTCTGACCGGCAAGCCCGATTTTGACGCAGGGCTGGCCGCGCTGGCGCCCAAGGTGCCCGTTCTGGTCGTGACTCGCAGCGAAGACGGCGCGGTCGCTATCGCGCATGGCGAACGGCATGAAGTTGCGGCCGAAACGGTTAGCCATGTGGTGGACACCACCGGCGCGGGGGATCTCTTCGCCGCCGGTTTTCTGGCAGGCTATGCAAGGAAGGCGTCGATTCACCGCTGCCTGGCCATGGGCGCGGTCGC
The DNA here is from genome assembly GCA_024236235.1 of Novosphingobium sp. GTDB lineage: Bacteria > Pseudomonadota > Alphaproteobacteria > Sphingomonadales > Sphingomonadaceae > JACKKV01. The sequence goes on from JACKKV010000006.1 coordinate 102,456, forward strand.
GGCGGCGGAGATTATCAGCCACTATGGCGCACGGCCCGAAGCCGACCTTAAGGCGTTGATCGCGGAAAAGCTGGGTTAGGACTGGTCGCGTTCGCGCCCCACCTCCCGCCAGCCGATATCACGGCGGCAGAAGCCGGAAGGGAAATCCACCGCGTCCACGGCGCGATAAGCAGCGGCCTGCGCCTCGGTCACATTGCGTCCGCGCGCGGTCACGTTCAGCACGCGACCACCGTTCGCTACCAGCGTGCCAGAGGCATCCAGCGCGGTTCCGGCGAGGAACACTCTGGCCCCGGTGGCTTCGGCGGTGTCCAGCCCATGGATCCGGCCGCCTTTTTCAGGCGTTTCGGGATAGCCCCTGGCCGCCATCACCACGGTCAGCGCGGTATCGCATGAAAATCGCGGCTGGGGCTGCGAAGCCAGCCGGTTCTCCGCGCAGGCCAGCAGTAATTCTCCGAGATCGCTCTCCAGCCGCATCATCAGCACCTGGCACTCAGGATCGCCGAAACGGCAATTGTATTCGATCAGTTTCGGCCCTGTCGCGGTCAGCATCAGTCCGGCATAGAGCACGCCGGAATAGGGCGTGCCTTCATTCGCCATGGTCCGCACGGTGGGGGCGATGATCCGTTCCAGCACTTCGCCTTCCAGCAGCGCGCTCAGCACCGGGGCGGGACTGTAGGCGCCCATGCCGCCGGTATTGGGGCCAGTATCGCCTTCGCCAACGCGCTTGTGATCCTGCGCGCTGCCAAACGGCATGATCGTGGCGCCGTCAGTCAGGGCGAAGAAGCTGGCCTCTTCCCCTTCCATGAACTCCTCGATCACCACTTCGGCCCCGGCACTGCCGAACCGGCCGCCGAACATGTCGATCAGCGCCGCTTCCGCTTCGGCCAGCGTTTCGGCGATCACCACGCCCTTGCCCGCCGCCAGCCCGTCAGCCTTCAGCACATAAGGCGAGGCAAAGCGGGCGAGTGCGGCCTGCGCCTCTTCCAGTGAACGGGTGCGGACATACCCTGCGGTGGGGATGCCGGCGCGTTCGCACAGATCCTTGGTATAGCCCTTGCTGCCTTCGAGTTGTGCCGCCGCCCGCGACGGGCCGAACACGGCGATCCCCTCTGCCCGCAGCGAATCCGCCAGCCCGTCAACCAGCGGGGCTTCGGGGCCGATCACCACCAGCCCGATGCGCTTGTCCGAGCAGAATTGCGCGACGGCGGCATGATCGGCAAGGTCAAGGCTGACCAGTTCGGCCAGTTGTGCGATGCCGGGATTGCCGGGGGTGGCATAGAGCTTGTCTTCCACAGCGGAGAGCAGGCGGGATTGCGAAAGTTTCCACGCCAGCGCATGTTCGCGCCCGCCCGATCCTGCCAAGAGGATATTCATGCCCGGTCCCTTCACTGACGATAATGATGCCGCTGGCGGGCTGGTAGCGAAGGGTGCGCCCGGCGACAACGCCGCACCGCTCTCGATCAGTGAAATTTCCGCGCTGCTCAAGCGCACGGTGGAGGACCGCTTCGGCTTTGTGCGCTTGCGCGGCGAACTTTCCGGTGTGAAACGCGCGGCCTCGGGCCACCTCTATTGCAGCCTCAAGGATGACAAGGCGCGGATCGACGGGGTCATGTGGCGCGGCCAGGCTGATCGCCTGCCCTTTGCGCCGGAAGACGGGCTGGAAGTGATCGCCAGCGGCAAGCTGACGACTTACGCCGGGCGGTCGAGCTACCAGATCGTGATCGAACGGATGGAGATAGCCGGCGAAGGCGCCCTGCTCGCCCTGCTGGAGAAGACCCGGGCGCGACTGGCCGCCGAAGGGCTGTTTGCGGAGGAACGCAAGCGGCCCCTGCCATATCTGCCACGCGTGATCGGGGTGGTGACATCGCCCACCGGCGCGGTGATCCGCGATATTTTGCATCGCCTGGCCGATCGTTTCCCCAGCCATGTGCTGGTCTGGCCGGTGCTGGTCCAGGGCCAGGGCAGCGCCGAGCAGGTGGCGGCGGCGGTGCGCGGTTTTTCGGCGCTGGCGCCTGATGGTGTGGTGCCGCGTCCAGATCTGGTGATCGTGGCGCGCGGCGGCGGCTCGATCGAGGATCTGTGGGGCTTCAATGAGGAGGAGGTGGTGCGCGCCATCGCCGAATCCACCATTCCGGTCATTTCAGCGGTCGGCCATGAAACGGATACGACACTGGCCGATTTCGCGGCGGACCGGCGCGCACCGACCCCCACGGCAGCCGCGGAAATGGCGGTTCCGGTGCGTGCCGATCTGCTGGCCCTGCTAAGCGAACTGGCCGCGCGCAAGCGCCGCGCCATCCTGCGCCCGGTATCGCTGGGTCGGGAACGACTGGAGGCGCGGGTGCGCCGCCTGCCGCGTGGCGAGGCCTTGCTGCAACCGCCCGCGCAGAAGCTGGACGAGCTTTCCGAACGGCTGCGGCGCGGGCTGGCAGACCGGGCGGCCCGCGCGAAGGACCGGTTGCAGGCCGATCCGGCCCGGCTGTCCATTGTGCTGCTGCAACTTCGGGTCCAACGCGCGCAGGACCGGCTGGATGCAGTGCGCATCGGCCCCGCCCTGGTCACTCAGCGAATCGCGACGGGCAAGGACCGGCTGGATGCGCTTGACCGGCTGCGGCGCCAGCTTGACCCGAGAGCGCCACTTGCCCGCGGTTATGTGCTGGTTGTCGCGCCTGACGGAACAATGGTCAAAAATCGCGCAACCGCTGCTGCACAACCCGCGCTTGCCCTTGAATTCAGTGATGGGCGGCTGGATGTGGTTCCGGTGGAGGGCGGCACAGCCCCCCGTCGTGCGCGCTCACGACGGGATGGGGGAGCACCGCGTCAGGATGATTTGTTTGGCTGAGGCTTCCCTGCTATTCCTTCGGCCATGCTGATGTCTTCGCCTGATGCCGCCGCAATTCTCGAATATGGTCCCAACGGGTTTCGCGTGTTGCGACCCGGAAACCATGTAGTTTGCGCCGTGACCGGCCAGCCCGTTGCGCTGGAAGAACTGCGCTATTGGTGCGTGGTCCGTCAGGAAGCCTATGCCAGCCCGGAGATAGCGACCCGTCGCCTGATGGGGCAGGCGTGATGAAGCAGCACAGGGGCCGGTTGTGGCAACTTGCGGGCGCGGTGCTACTGGTGCTCGCCGGATGCAACATGCCGCGCGGCAATGAAGCCACGGCAGCAACGGTGGATACCGGCGGTGGCATCCCGCCGCGCCCGGATGAACCTGCGTCGTCCCCGGCCGGGCAGATCGACTTTGCCGGTGAACTGACTCAGGGCGGCTGGATCAAGGGGCGGGCCTCTGCCGATGTGGTGAAGGTCACGCTGGACGGGGTGGAACTTTCCCTGGCTGAGGATGGCGAATTCTTCGCGGCTTTCGATCGCGATGCAGGGGCTGCCGCTACGCTGGTTGCGCTCGGGAGCAATGGTGAAGAAATTACGCGTGCGCTCTCCATCGCGCCGCGCGCATGGAACATCGAACATATCAACGCGGCCCGTCGGCCCGGCGGCGCGACCGAAGCCTTCATGAAGCTGCGTGAGCCCGAACTGGCCCGTATCAATGCCGCCCGGGCGATCGATTCGGGCAGTGACGGCTGGCGGCAGCGCTTCGTCTGGCCCGTTACCGGGCGAATTTCCGGCCGGTTTGGCTCGCAACGCATCTATCGCGGCGAACCGGGCAGCTATCATTCCGGCATTGATATCACCACCGGCACCAGTGGCACGACCTTTGTCGCCCCGGCAGATGGCGTGGTCATCCTTGCGGCGCAGACCCCCTTCACGCTGGAGGGGCATTTGCTGATGATCGATCATGGCAATGGCCTGAACAGCGCCTTTCTCCATTGCTCGCAATTGCTGGTGAAGGAAGGGGACCGGGTGGCGCAGGGCCAGCCCATCGGGAAGATCGGCGCGACCGGGCGGGCCACCGGCCCGCATCTGCACTGGGGCATGAAGTGGCGCGATGCCCGGCTCGATCCGCTGCTTTTCACCGGCCCGATGAAATAGGCTATCGAACGGCAGCCAGTTTCGACTAGCTATGTGGCCATGCGCCGCGCCGCGATCCTTGCCCTTTGTGCGATATTGCTGGCGCTGAGCTGGTGGCGCAGCGCCCTGCCCTCGCAGAATCATGACGAGACGGTTCGTTTCACCGCGCTTGATGTAAGCGCAATGCCGCCCACACCAGGCTCGCAATTCGCGGTGGCCGGGGCATGGGTGCTGGCCAGTAATGGCGACGATTTTGGCGGATATTCGGCGCTGGAGGTGCTGCCGACCGGGCATTTCCTGGCGTTGAGCGATCGCGGCAGGCTGCTGATCTTCAGCGATCCGTCCCTCGGCTCACCGCTGGCGCGGATGGGCTGGTTTCTTGCCGCCGACACGCAGGACAAGCGCGCGGTGGATATAGAGGACAGCACGCTCGATCCCGCCCGGGGCATGTTGTGGGTGTCCTATGAACAGCGCAACGCCATCGTCCGGGTTGGGGCGGATCGCACCGGTCCGCACACGGTGCGCCCTCCGGCGATGCGGGACTGGCCCGACAATCGCGGGCCCGAGGCGATGACCCGGCTTGCGGATGGCCGCTTCATTGTCCTGTCCGAATCGGGCCATGGCTGGTTTGATACGTCCGGGCCAGCCCTGCTGTTTCCGGACGATCCGGTGGAAGGTGCGGTACCGGTCAGCTTCAGTTTTCGCGCGCCGCGCTTTTTCCGGCCGACCGCGATGGCCGCATTGCCTGACGGGCGCGTGCTGATCCTTGTGCGGCGGCTGCTATGGCCGGTTCCGGCGCGCTTCTCCGCCCGCCTGCTGATTGCCGATCCGCGCGACATCAGGCCCGGGCGGGTCTGGGAAGGCAGGGAAGTGGTGCGTTTTGCCGCACCTGTCCCGGTCGACAATTTCGAAGGCCTTGCCGTCCGGCGCGAGCCTGGGGGACAGAATTCGGTCTGGATCATTTCGGATGATAACAATGCGCTCAGCCAGCGGACCATCCTGCTCAGGCTGGACTGGCGGGGCGCAGCGCGCAAAAAAGGCGCGGAGGAGAACCCCGCGCCTCGATGATGCCTGGCCGAAGCCGGAAGTTCAGGCGGCTGCCTGTGCCTTTGCCAGTTCGCGCTTCACCTTGAGGGCGCGCGGGGACAGCTTCGAATCGGATGTCTTCAGCAGCCAGTTGTCGAGCCCGCCATTATGTTCCACCGAACGCAGGCCCTGCGTCGAAACGCGGAACTTGAAGCTGCGGTCCAGCTTTTCGCTCAACAGCGTGACATTCTGCAGATTCGGCAGAAAGACGCGTTTGGTCTTGTTGTTGGCGTGGCTCACATTGTGGCCGATCTGGCGGCCCTTGCCGGTCAGTTCGCAGATGCGCGACATGGGAAATCTCTCGTTTGAAAAGCGGTGGGGGTGACCCCGGAAAGCGGGGCGCATAGCGGCGCACGGACAAATCGTCAAGCGAACGCGCGCCATTGCGGCACGGCGCAATGCATATTAGCGCAGCAGGCGATGACCCGCTGGCCCCTGCCCGAACCCATGGCTGCCGCCCTTCAGGCCGCGCGCGCGGCGGCGCAGGCGGGCGAAGTGCCGGTTGGTGCGGTGATTGTGCGCGCCGGGCAGGTGATCGCCAACGCGCATAATGCGCCGCGTCGGCTCGGCGATCCGACTGCTCATGCCGAAATACTGGCGATTCGCGCTGCAGCGCAGGCGCTGGGGCAGGAACGGCTGGACGATTGCGAATTATGGGTGACGCTGGAACCTTGCGCCATGTGCGCTGGCGCAATCGCGCATGCCCGGATCGCTCGCCTCTATTATGCCGCGCCTGACCCCAAGGGCGGCGCTGTGGAACATGGCGCGCGGGTGTTCGATCAGGCGCAATGCCTGCACCGGCCCGAAGTCTATTCCGGCATGGGCGAGGCTGAGGCGGCGGAGCTGCTGCGCGATTTCTTCCGCGAACGGCGCTGATCAGAGCCCGCGCCAGATCTTCAGGGGGGCGGAATCCGGCGGGCCGATCCGGCGCCGGTCGCAGGTGGCGGGCATGAAGTCCCGCCCATAACAGAGCCGCAATTCCTTCAGCCAGCCGTAGCGGCTGGTCTCGATTCCCACCATCGCAGGGGTCCAGTGCGGGCCGTTGGCATCGGCAAAGGCAGTGCGGACCGCGCCTGCGGTCAGTCCTTCCTGTCGCGAAAGCCGGTCAAGATCGGGCAGGCGCAGGCTGTTCCAGAGAATCGCCGTGACCTTGAGATAGCTCTCCGGGGTGCGGACCATGCAGCTGCCATGCTTGGCCCATTCATGCGCCATCAGCCGGGGCGAAGGCATCATGCACAGATGAGCGCGCGCCGTGCGTTCATCCAGCCGGCGCCGGGCTGCACACCATTGCGGCCAGCGCCCGGCCGCCCCTTCGGGCCACAATCCGTGAACGACCAGCCCGAACCGCCCGTTGCGGCCCGCGCATTGTATCCGGTGTTCGGGCTGGCTGGCGCGGCTGCGGCAGAATTCGGGCGACCAGCTGAGCGCCAGCGAATAGCCGCTGATTGCCACGCGCCGCTCCGGTCCGTCCGGGGCGATCGCGGGAATGGAGAGCGGGCCTTGCGGGGCACGGCATTGGAAGGGCTGTGCATGAGCCGTGGCACACATGCCCAGACCGGCCAGCACGATGGTGGCTGCGCGCAACATCAGGCCGGTGTGAAATCCAGCCCGATATCGGCGGCAGGCGCACTTTGCGTCAGGCGGCCCACGGAAACATACGTCACGCCGGTGGCCGCTTTCGGCCCGATCGTATCCAGATCGATCCCGCCTGATGCTTCGGTCGGAACCCGGCCCGCCACCTGGCTGACCGCGGCGCGCAGGGTCGGCACATCCATATTGTCGAGCAGCAGATGGCTGGCCCCGGCGGCCAGCGCGGGTTCGATCTGTTCAATCCGGTCCACCTCGCAGATGATGCTGCTCACGCCTGCCGCGCGTGCGCGGCGTACCGCCTCGGCCACATCGCCCGCGACAGCCACGTGATTGTCCTTGATCATCGCCGCATCCCACAATCCCATGCGGTGATTTTGCGCCCCGCCCATGCGGGTTGCGTATTTTTCCAGATACCTGAGGCCGGGGATGGTCTTGCGCGTGTCAAGCAGAATGGCTTTGCCCTGCATCGCATCGACATAGCGGCGGGTCAGGGTGGCGATGCCGGACAGGTGCTGCACCGTGTTCAGCGCGCTCCGCTCCGCCGTCAGCATGGCCCGCGCATTGCCGGAGAGGCGCATCAGATCGGTGCCCGCGGGGACTTCGCTGCCCTCGCCCGCCAGAATTTCGATCTCCATCGCGGGGTCGAGCTGGCGGAAAAAGGCGGCAGCGATGGGCAGACCGCAGACAGTGGTCGCATCGCGGCTGTCCATCACCCCTGAAAAACGGGCATCGGCGGGGATTACGCTTTCGGCGGTCACATCATGGCCGCCGCCGGGCAGGCCGACGCCAAGATCCTCAGCCAGCGTGGCGCAGACGAAAGCGGACAGGTCGAAACCGGGCAGGGTGAATGTGCTCATAAACCAAGCGTTTTGCCTAGTGATGGGTTGAGTGCAAGAGAAGTGGTGCCCCCTCCTACTACAAATTCGTCATGCTGAACTTGGTTCAGCATCGATCACTCCTCCAGTGCGATTGGCTCGGGAGGACAAATGGACCCTGAAACAAGTTCAGGGTGACGAAGGGGGATTGAACCGGAATTTCCAGCCTTCACATGATCCAGCTCAATGCACGAAGCGCGCCACCACGTCGCGATAGCTGCGGCTGACCTTCACCTGTGCGCCGCTTTCCAGCATCAGGAAACATTCGCCATTGGTATGCGGCTTGACCTGCCGCACCTTGTCGAGATTGACGATGGTGGACCGATGCACCCGCTGGAATAGACGCGGATCGAGCCTGCGCTCCAGATCCTTCATCGTCTCGCGCAGGATCAGCGAGTTGTCGCCAGTGTAAATGCACATGTAATCGCCAGCCGCCTCGATATGCTCGATCGAGTCGACATCCACGCGAAAGATCTGGCCGCGATCCTTGATGTTGATGAGCTTTTCGTAGCGGCCCGCCGTCTCTTCCTCGTCGGGCATGTTGTCCATCGCATCCGGCGCGACTTCGGCCAGAACTTCCTTCAGTTTTTCAGCTTCTTCGGCGGATTTCTTCTCCGCCAGCCGGACCCGCACCCGTTCCAGCGTGTCCGCCAGCCTGGCCGTATCGACCGGCTTCATCAGATAGTTGATCGCATTGGCTTCAAAGGCGCGGATCGCGTGTTCCTGATAGGCGGTGACGAAGACGATCAGCGGCGGTTCGATGTCCATCACACCTTTCACCACTGAAAAGCCATCGAATCCGGGCATTTCAATGTCGAGAAAGACCAGATCGGGCTTTTCCGTCTTGATCTTGCGGATGGCTTCACGCCCGTTCGAGCAGGTGTCGATCACCTCCACATCGGGGAACGCTTCCAGGCGCAGCTGAAGCCCCTGTATGGCGAGTTTTTCGTCATCGACGAGGATGGTGCGAATGGTCATGATCCGGGTTCCAGAGTGCGCGTTTCAGCGGCGGGGATGGCAGGGGTAAAGGGTACGGCACGGGCGGCGTCCTGCCTGCCGACAAGCGCGGCTTCGGCGGATTGTTCAGGTTCGAAAGGAATTTCGATGGTAACGACGAACCCTCCTTCGGCAGGCGTGCGAATCTCGAAACGGTGCTGGTCGCCATAGGCCTGGGCCAGGCGATCGCGGATGTTGGCCAGGCCGACACCCGTTGAAACGGTGCCGTGCCCGCCCGGCATCGCTGCGGGAAACTGTGGCCGTTGCGGGCGATTTTGCAATCCCGGCCCGGTGTCGGAGACGGTGATGCGAAGGTTCTGCCCGACCAGCCGTGCCGCGACGCTGATCTGTGCGCCTTCCTCCAGCGGAGACACCCCGTATTTGATGGCATTTTCGACCAGCGGTTGCAGCAGCAGCGAAGGCAGCAGGGCGCTGGCTGCTTCGGGCTGGATCCTGAATTCCGTGCGCAGCCGCTCCTCGAAGCGCATCCGTTCGATGTCGAGATAGAGTTTCAGCGTTTCCACTTCTTCGGCAACCGACACTTTGGTGCCCGCTTCGTTGATCAGCGTGTGGCGCAGAAAGGCCGAAAGCCGGGTCAGCATGGCGTTGGCCGGTTCGGTCTGCTTCAGCAGCACCAGGGTGGAAATGGAATTGAGCGTGTTGAACAGGAAATGGGGGTTGAGCTGATAGCGCAGCATCGCCAGCTGCGCGCTGGTAGCCTGCGTTTCCAGCCGCATCAGCCGGTCAGCCTGTTCTTCCACCTGGAGGTAGAAATTGATGGCGTAATAGAGCGCGGACCATGCGCCCAGCAGGGTCAGGTCGATATAGAAGATGCCAAGGAAGAGCTGGGCAAAACTGGCTTCGCTGCCAGCCTGATAGAGGCTGATCACCCAGCCGTTGACGAAGGCGGAAATGCTGACCGCGATGGCGAGGACCGGTGCAGTCACGCCCCAGGTCACCAGCGGCCGGGCGTTGATCAGGCGGCGATAAATGACGGAGAGGATCAGGCTCAGCGAAAAGCCGGTGATGGTGGAGATGACCACCAGCAGCAGGAAGGACGCGGGCTTTTCATTGGCGAGGCTGGTGATGGCGCGCAGCACCATTGCCCCGCCCCAACCAGCGATCTGCAACTGCCAGAATGCGCGGTTCTTGTTGGCGAAAAACGGTGTCGGTCGAAAAGGCAGCACGGCCATGCGGGGCCTCTTATCCGATTTGCGCCGTTTCGTCAGACTTTTTGCGCACCGGCGCCATCCCGGCCCTCATTCCCGGTGGAAATCGCGCGACCAGTCAGCCACGCCGCGCGCCAGCAGCGCCGCGCGCATCGCGGCCACTTCCGTGCGGGCCTGTGCGGCGCGAGCTGCCCATTCGTCATGCGTGGGAGACTGCGGCGGGCCGTTGCGGCCGCGCCTGCCCCAGTCACCCAACAACTGCGCGAAGGGAACAGGATCATATCCGGCGTTGGCCAGCAACCAGATGGCCAGCCGGTCCGCTTCGCGTTCGGTGCGGCGGATTTCGGCATCGTCGCGCCCGGCCCGGTCAAGCCATGCGCCATGCGCCAGGATGACATGCGCGAATTCATGAGCGACGATTCCGGCGAATTCGGCCTCACTCAGCCAGTCTGCTGCGGGCAGATGCGCGGCAAAGTCGCGTCCGATCAGGATGCGTTCCCCGTCTGCCTCTGCCCGTGCCCCTGAATTGCGCAATTCGAAGCGGCCCCGGCAGGCGCGCACCCCGGTGATGCTCCGCTGGCTCAGCGAACCGTCTGCCTCGCGCAATGTCAGGTCGACTGTGCCGTGCTTCGCCAGCGTGCTCTCCATCAGCGCTTCCACTTTGCCCAGCCGCCTGAAATCGCCCGGTTGCCCGGCGGGCAAGGCCGCAAGCGCCTGGTTGCCGACGGCGACAACTTCCTGACCCGGCACAAGCCGGGCCAGCGCAGCAGGCGAATCCTGTGCCACTGCCGCGATCGTGAAATCCCCGGCCATGCCCAGCGTGCGCCTTGCCAGCGCGGGTTGATCGAACAGCATCACATCCTGCAGCAACAAGCCGATTTGCGGGGAGGTGGAAGCACAGAAGGGCGCATTGCCGGTTGCCAGCCGCCAGCCTGCGTCAAGCAGCCGCCCGTCATGCAACTGGTTGGCAGCCAGCGCCGATGCCGCACTGACCGCCAATGGTCCTTGCGCTCCGGCTGGTGCGGTCAGCAGCAACAGGGCGCTGAAGGCCGGTGCAGCCAGCGCCTTCACACGCCCTTGGCAGGATCAGCCGGCCGGGCCAGCGCGCGCGCCAGCACATCGCCCGGAACAGCGCCGGAAAAGGCCTGATCCCCTGCGACCCAGCTGGGCGTACCGTTAAAGCCCAGCTGGTTGGCAAGGGCGTGATTGGACTGCAACTCGCGGGCAACGGCGGCGGATGCAGCGAATTTGCGCGCCCGTTCCAGATCGAGCCCCGCCTTGCGGGCGGCGGCCTCGATTGTCGTTGGCGAAGGCCGCCCGGCGGCAAACATGGCCTTGTGGAAGGCGGCAAATCGTCCCTGTTCGGCTGCGGCCAGCGCCATCCGCGCGGCGGCCGCACTCTGTTCCGAAAGGATCGGATATTCGCGGATCACCACTTTCAGATCGGGGTTCGTTGCGATCAGCGCATCGACCTCGGCCACGCTGTGGCGGCAATAGCCGCAGGCGTAATCGCTGAATTCCACCAGCACGACCGAGCCTTTGGGGTTGCCCAGCACCGCACCGGGGAAGGGCGCGCGCACCGCATCCGCCATTGGAGCAAGGCGGCTCGCCGCCTCACGCGCTTCGAGCCGCTCCATCGCTTCGGGAAGGATTTCGGGATGTTCGAGGATATAGCTGCGCACGGCTGCGCCGGTCGCTTCCCCGGCAAGGCCGAATTGCACCGATGCCCAGCCCCCGGCAAGGCCCATGGCCCCCGCGCCGAGCATGGCGGCCACGCCATATCCGATCATGTTTCGCTTTGCCCCATTATCCATCCTTGCTCTTCTTCTTTTCCTTCTTGTCGCGGTCAAGCTCGGCCTGCGCCTGCATTTCTATATCGCGCGCGCGCAGCCAGTCCGGCGTATCGCGCGGCAATGAGGCCACTGCCGCCTGCGCGCTCATCAACGCATCGCGATAGCGCCGCTCCATCACCTGTTGTTCCGCACTGGCCAGCTTGGCCCGGGCCAGATCGCCGCGCGCCGCATAGATCACACCCAGCTGGTGCCAGGCAAAGGGGTTTTCGCGGTCACGTGCGACCGCAGCCTTCAGCACCCTCTCAGCTTCGGCATAATTGGCTTCATCCTCGGTGGCGATCAGCGCATGGCCGAAGATTGTCGCGATCAGGCCGTTGTTGCCGGTCAGTTGCGTCGCGCGGCGCAATGCGGGCAGCGCTTCATCGGGCCGACCCGATTCGAGCAGAACCTGCCCTTTCAGTTCAAGGAAATAGGGGTTGTCCGGTTCAGTCGCGATCAACGCGGCGGCTTCGGCCAGCGCTTTGTCCGTGAAAGCCTGCTTGTGATAGGCATAGGCGCGCGCATAATGGGCCGGGATCGAATTGTCCGTAGGCGGGAAAGCGACAAGCGTCTGTTCCGGCTCGGCAATATAGCCATAAAGCTTGGCCCTGATCCGCAGGAAGCGCTCCTGCAGCTGCGGATCGACCGGGCGGGTCCAGGCGGGATCCCTTTCATAGGTTTCGCGCAGGGTCGCGATCCGGTCCCCGGTCATGGGGTGTGTGCGGCCAAAGGTTGCCTCGTCATCCTGGCGGATGCCGCGCCGGAACTCCAGGTTCTGGAGCTTCTCGAAGAATTCCAAAGAGCCGCGCCCCGATATGCCGGCGCTTGAGAGATACTGGGCGCCGGCGGCATCGGCCGAGGATTCCTGCACGCGGGTGAACGCCAGCAGCTTGCCCATCGCGGCCTGCTGCCCGGCGGCAAGCGCGCCCATGGCGGCATCCGGACTGCCTGCGGCAGCCGCTGCCACGCCGATCAGCAAGGACAGGATGGTAATGCTGGTGGCGCCTTTCATCCCTTCGTCGAAGCGGATGATGTGCCCGCCGGTGATATGGCCCAGTTCATGCGCAATGACGCCCTGGACTTCTTCTGCCGAACTCGCCTCGTTAATCAGTCCGCTGTGCACATAGATCGCCTGCCCACCCGCGACAAAGGCGTTGATCGACGGATCGTTGAGCAGAACGATGTCGACATTGCCCGGCGCCAGCCCCGCAGCCGCCACCAGCGGCGCGGCCATATCCTGGAACAGCGCTTCGGTTTCGGCATCGCGCAAGACCGATTGCGCCATGGCCGGGCGAACCGACATGACGGCCAGGGCAAGGATGGCCAGCAGGCGAAGCAGCAATTGCATGCCGACCGTGCTAGCCTGTTTGCGGCTGAACCGGAACTGAAGATGCCGACGCTTCCCGTTTTCGTGCAACCATGGGCGCGGCCATGCCGCCTGGCGGTCAGCCCAGCAGCTTGCGCGCCGCGCGTTCGAGCAGTGGGACATCCTCTGGCACTTCGCCCAGCATCACCACCTCGCCCGTCGTCAGGCGACGGATCATGACCAGGGCGAATTCGCTGCCGCTCGGGTCAATCGAGGCGAAATCCTGGGGTTCGAGCTTGCGCAGCTTGCGCGCCAGCCGTTCGCGCGGGGCGCCTTCCGGCTCCACCGTCTGTCCAGCCTCTTCGCGGCGCAGGCGGCGTTCGGCATTGACCACGCCCTTGAGGCCGCCCTTGGCGGTGCAGAGGAAATCCTCCATTCCGCCGCGTTCGACGCCAAGCCGGTGCCCATGGCTGAGCGCGGCGGCATATTCGGTCAGGCGGGTCTTGTCGTAATCGGCGCCGAACACCAGCTTGACCACTGGCGTCATGGGTGCGCGATCCTGGATGGTCAGCCCCGAGTCAGTAACTAGTTCGGCAAAATCTTCCGGCTGGTCGGCGGCGGCGATGGAAAAATCGTAAGCCCGGCCAATGGCGGCATAGAGCGCCTGGCGCGAACGGTCTTCGCTGCTGCGCGCGGCCATGGCCAGTTCGCGGGCCGAGGCCAGCCAGTCGCCCAGCTCCATCTCGTCCTCTTCCGGCATGGCAAGCGCAATCGGCTCGCCCGCATCCGCGGTCGCCAGACCGGTGTGGTGCTGGTCCGGCTCATATTCGTGAGGCGTAGTGACGTCTTGCGTCACCTCGGGATCGTCGCCCTCTTCATCCGCCCAATCGGAGCCTGCTTCGTCATCCTCTTCAGCATCATATTCTTCATATTCGTCGGTTTCCGGCTCCACCGCGCTGAACTTGGCAAGCAGCGACCCATAGACCGGCCCCTTGGGGCTATCAGCCGGCGCATCGCCCTCATGATGCGCGGCCCAGGCGCCATCACCCGCGTCGCCATCATCCTCATCGTCGATGGACCCGGCGTCATAATCGCTCATGAAGCCAGCGGCCTCACCGAAGGACGGGGCGGGCAGGTGCCCAGCAGATACGTCTGCGTCATGGTCTCCGCCGAATGCGTCAGTCAGGTCGAGAATGTCCTCATCCGGGTCGATCTGCGCTGCCTCTTCCGTGACCGGTCCGTCAGCCCAGTCCGTCAGCGGCGTATCATCCGCGCGCGCGGCAGGTTCATCAGTGTCGCGCTCCAGCGCCTGGTCGATTTCCAGCAGCAGTTCGTCAGTGGTCAGCTGATCAGCCAGCTCTTTCCAGTTGATGACGCCATAAATGAAATCGATCGAATCGTCGTCAGTCGAAAATGGCAGCAGGATGCCGCGATAGGCGATCGACTTGCCCAGCTGGTTGACGAATTCGGCTTCGAAACCGATCGGCGCCTGGTTCGCCAGGATCTGCATGTAGTGATCAGTGATGCGTGACAGCAATGAGCGGCTGGGAATATCGGAAAGCTGCGCAATCCCGTCCTGCGCGCCGCATTCGGTGGCCAGCATGTCGCCCAGATAGGCAATGCCCGGATTTTCAATGCCCGAGGTAAAGTCCAGCAGCACACTGTATGGCCCGAAATCGGGGAGGTTTTCGGGATCGAGGTCTTCGATGCAGGGGAAGTTGCGGTCACCCAGCAGGCTGGCCCAGTGGTTATAGGCGCGCACCTGCATCCGGCGTTCGTCGCGTCCGATCGAGGCAGGCGGACCATCGTGGCCCATTTCCTCCTCGCCGCGCTCCAGATAGGCCGCGTCGTCGCCGTAATCGGCGTCGCTCGAAAAATAGCCTCTGAACGTGTCCATCGACTGAAAGCCCCCAGTTCGTCTCCAAGTCAGCAGCACTTTTGGCGCGACATGGTAAACAAACCGTAAAGTTGCGCCCGATTTCCTCATTGGCGTCAAAATGGACCCGACGGTGCCCGCGACGCAGGAGCGGCAGGAACGCGCGGGTGCGAAGGCGTGACGTCATCACGCCGGGGCCGGGTCGCCTGCCCTGCCCGTTACAGGGCGGGCGGACCGGTCAGGCCCCAGTCGCCGTTCAGCGCCTGTCTGCGCAAGGCCGCACGGGCCAGCCGCTCCACCTCGACCTTGCGGCGCGCCGGGGCAAGCGCACGCATGGGCGCCGGGCGCAGAATCTCCGCATCGTAATTGTCGGCCACGATCACCCCGCAGCAGTCGGGCAGAAAATGCGCCTCTTCCAGGCAGGCGCGATCAAGCACGGGGGACAGGCCCCAGAAAAACCGGTCGCAATATTCAAGATAGTCCTGCCATTTGCCGTCACTCAGCAAATCGGCCTTCGCCACCTTGATCTCCACGATAACCACCCGCCCCTTGCCGTCGATCCCCATCAGGTCAGCGCGGCGGCCGTTGCGCAGCGGCATTTCGGGCAGGCACCATATGTCATTGCGGGCAAACAGCCGGGCGATCCCCCGCGCCACGGACAGGGCATCGGGCGAAAGCACCGGTAAAGATGCCTCAGGTGAATCGGTGTGAGGGGCGGCTACCATCCGGAGATGGTAAGAACATAAAGCGAACCTGGTCAAGTCCGCCGAATATTCCGTCAGGCGCTGCGATGCGGGCCAAGTGCGCCAGACGGTGGCGCCATTGCCAGCAGCGCATCGCGCGCTGCGATGAATTCGCGCAGCAGGGCGCTTGCGGCCGGCGCGGCGTCCGCGCCCCGGGCATTGACGGAAAGCAAGGCCGCAAGCCCCGCTTCCATGATCGCCGCCAGATCGGTCACCCCGTTTTCCGCCTGTTGCCGGCGCCAGCCAGAGGCGTTGCGAATCTGTGCCGGAAAATTGCGAACCTCGGCACCGGGCCTGTCGAGCGCGCAGCCCGCCAGCGCGGCAACCGCGCCAGCCGCGTCCTGCAGGGCAGCCCATTTCATGCTCATCGCATTGGCTGCGCCCTGGCCAAAGGCGGCTCGGCCCGAACCGGGCAGTAGCCCTTCCGACCGGGCGGCGTCAGAGCGGGTAAAGGACGGCGGAATCGCGTTCATGCGCCATTTCTAACGCGGGTTGATTGCCAAATCGCTAATTCGCCGCCCGGGATGCGATCCGGCGGGATGGTTTCGAAAAGCACTGGTATGGTGCGCAATGCGCTGCTAACTGCGCCCACCGCCCGAGGCATTTTGGGCACCCGTAGCTCAGCTGGATAGAGCGCTGCCCTCCGAAGGCAGAGGCCACAGGTTCGAATCCTGTCGGGTGCACCATTAACTTTTCTGACGGTTTTTCCTCCCCTAATACCTTGAAGGGGAAGGAGAAATCGGCGGTTCGAAAGCCCTCGTTTCGGGCATAGATCAGATTACCACTGAACGCGAGTTTGAGCAGTGCTCGCTTGTCTTCGAGGTGGTCAGAATCCCACATTTTCTGCGGGTTTCCGATGAAATCGAGAGCGGTTCGAAAACTTTCGTCGAAGGGGGCGAGCGGAGTGCCGCATCGGGCAATCTTGTCCTCGACAAGCGCCTTCTGCTGCTCCTGTTCACGCATGCGTTTCTTGAACATCTCGGTATCGGTTGCGCGGTCGGATTCGATCAGAAGATCGAGAAGCTGCTCGATCTTTCGCTCAATTTGCGAAAGTTGCGCCGTCAATGCTCGCTTGCGATCTCTACCCGCTGCTATCTTCTGATCCCAGAGATCGCGGAACAGATGCGCTGCCAGCTTGAGCAATTGTGGCGACGGCGCGAGCTGTGTGAGGAGTTCCTCAAACTCGCCTTCTATCCGTGAACGCGGGATGGATTTCCCATTCTCAGGGCATCCACGATGACGGCACAGATAATACGGATATGTCGTCGAACGACCCTTCGACCAGTTAGCGGTGAGCGGCTGATGGCAACACGAACACAGGACGAAGCCGCGCAGCGGAAAATCCTGCGTGGTATCTAGGCGCGCGGGGGCGACAGGCTTGCCGTTCAGCCGCTCTTGAATGCGGTGCCAGGTTTCGAGGCTTATCAGTCCCTCGTGATGCCCCTTGCGGAGCGGCACGTCCCATTCCGGCATATCGATGTGCCCGGCATAGGTGATCCGTCCAAACAGCTCTGTAATGCGCTCGATTGGCACTTCGCTGCGCTTGTTCGTCGGGAATGGCGGATGGGCCGCAAGGAAACGAGCAACTTCGGCCTTGCTGGTGAGCATGCCCGAGGCAAAGCCTTCGAGAGCCTTTTGCACGATAGTGGCGAGCGGTTCGCTGCGTACCAGCATCTTGCCGTGCCCTGATACGCGTTCGTATTTGTAGCCAACCGGAGCGGCGAACACCCAATAGCCATTCAGCAACCGTCCGCGCATACGGTTCCGCGTTTGCTCCCCATTCTTCTGGCGCTGGTGCTGCGACACGCTGGCGAGCAGATTTTCGACGAGCTGGCTATCGCTATCCTCGCCAAATTCGATGGAGGGGGATTCCAAAACCCCTCCCGCCTTGTTGATCGCGGCGCGAAGCTGCAAATGCGCTTCGAGGCCACGCGCAAGGCGCGAAATGTCATCGATAATGACGACATGAGGATCGCGCCTGTTGCCACGAAGAAAGCCAAGCATGGCCTGCATGGCTGGCCTGTCGATCAGACCGCCCGAGGCATCGTCGCTGAACACATAGACGACCTCATAGCCTTTCATGCGCGCATATTCCCGGCAGCGCACTTCCTGAGAAGCAAGGCCGTCACCTTCCGTCCTCTGCTTCGTCGAGGAAACGCGGGCATAAATTACGGCCTTGGTGCTCATAGATCAGGTCTCCTTGGAATCGTCTTCAGCCTGCCTTTCGCAGGTCTTTCTTGTTCCACTTTCTTGATTGGCTGATATGCCACGAAGCTTAGCACGTTCCGCGTCTGTTCCGCCAAGCATTTCTTGGTTTTTCTCACAGGCAAGGTGCGTTGGATCGTCACCGAAAAGCAGATCGACCATCAGTGAAATCCGGGCATGCAATTCGACGATCATATCGTCGACCTCATGCAGCGGCAGATCAATGCCAGCTACATCCTGACGGTAAGGCGATGGATCGAATGAGAGGTCAGACACGCAATACACTCCCGTCACCGACAGCGCGTATCGGTGAGCGAATTTTCAGGTTTCAGATGAATTCCGTATCCGGCAATCGAGCCGCTTGAGCGGGGGGATAGGGCCGGAAAAATCAGGCGGGCGGGAACGAATTCAACCGCACTTGCCTATTCTTACATTTTACCACCAGCAGTTGGTGTTATGCAAATTTCAGCAACTGCGTCACGCTATCGGCTCTGCTCGAAATCAACGCAGGCGCGGCCTTTGAGCGATGACTGTGCGTAATCGTGGCTGAGGTTGCGTCCTGCATCATCCAGCACGCGAGTGAGATCGGCGATACGCTCTTCGTTGGTTTGCTCAGTGGCGCGTAGCATTTCCAGCCGCTCACCGAGACTTGGCGCGGGCGCGCGCTGTGGCTCCGGCACAGCCCGCGCCGAGAGGCGTTGATCCAACTCGGCGCGGGTGGCGATCTGCGGCGGAGCCGCCATCAGGTCGCGATACTGGCTCACGCCTCGCGTTCCTGCTCTTTCTGCGGCTCAGCCTGCCGTTCGGCAGCGCTGCGCTCGCGCCTTTGTTTCAGCAGGGCAATACGTTCCTCTGCCGTGTACATCGTCATGCGCCCATCGACCGTTTGTGCGTTGAGGCGTATGTCGCTGCCGATGCCAGATTCCTTCCGACTTCCAGCACCAAGATAATTTTCGTAGGCTTTCCCGTCGCGGGTTTGGGTCACCTGATAGAAATAAAGCGTCGGCTGCTTGTTGGTGTTTTCATTGTCGTCGGACATTCGTGTTCTCCTTGATCAGAATGGCCGGTAGCCCTCAACGTACCGGACATAGCCGTCCTGATACTGTGGGTAGTGCGCCAGCGCGGGGGGAATGCGCTCGGTCACGATGCGCGCCCAGCGTTCTCCCCTGCGCGTGGTGATGAGCACCCGATCCTCCGGTGGGTGATAGGGATTGTTCAGATACATCCCGGCCATCTCTGGCCGCGAGTAGTAGGGGTATTTGTTTGCCAAGATCGGTTTGAGGTTCTTGCCCGAGATGAACAGGATGCAGCGATCATCGGGCAACGCCAGCAACTCGTCCGGCGTCATCAATGAGCGTGCTTGCTTCACCCTGTTTTTAGAGGCCTGCTTGAAATGCCTGTGATCGAGCGCGGCGCGAAAGGGATCGCCGCCGAACAGAAAATCCATCGCCGCCGTCTTGCTGCGATGGCGCATTTCATTTTGCGCGAGCACATCGTCATAGCTCAGCGTTTCATTGCCGAGCATCGCAGAGATGAGTTGGGCTGTGTTCAGATCGCGCGGCGGCAGGAAAGCGCGGAGCTGGCAGGAGTTCATAAAACTCTGCAATCCTTCGCGACCGAAGTTCAGCATCACCTGGCCGGGGTCTTGGAAAAAGAATCGACCGCGCACACCCATGCCACGTCCGTAGGTCGCCACGCGCTTGATGGTGTCGAAGCGCCCCATCTGTCCGGCTTCATCGATGATGAAGTTCATACGCGGTGCATCGGGCGCGCGATTTTTGAGGATCATCGCGACCTCGAAGATCACACGCAGGATCGGTGCGAGCTGCGGCAAAAATTCAGCAGGTGGATTGAGGTAAAGTGTGCCGCGCGTTTTACCGCTCGCAAAATCGGCGAACGAAAAGTCTGAACGCGAGAGCGCCGCGCGCACGTTTGGATCGTCGAGGCAGGACAATCCGCCGTAGATCGTGCCCATGATGCCGCCAAATTCTTTCGGCGTATCTTGCTGCTTGGTGAGCATCTCACCCGCTGCGCGGCGCATCGACACGTCGCCCGCCGAAAGCATGAATTCAATATGGTCAGCCCATGCGGAATGATCGCTTTCGATGGAAGCGATGATCTCATAGACCAGCCCGAAATGCGGCGCGCCGAAACGAAGGGTGGCGGATTTCAGAATCTCGGTCAGATATTGATGTGCGCGTGGGATGAAATATGTGTCGCTTTCACCTGTGCCCTTGCTGACGATCAGAGCCTTGGCGATGAGCGTTGCATCCGCGTGAAGCGTTGGGCTGCGCGGAGTAAGAATTTCTAGCGGGTTGATGCAGTGCTGCGGCAGGCCGGGAATGCCGAATGGATTGAAACACCATCCGTGTGAGCCGAAGCGGATGAGATTCCACATCGAGATGGATGCCAGTTCCCCGCGTGGGTCGAGCACGACTCGGTTCTCATGTCCATTTAGGCAAAGATCATAAGCCAGAATATCGCGCAGCTTGCCCGTGCCTGCGCCGCCGAAGATGATCGATGATGCGTCGCCTTCAAGGCGTATCATCCGTTGCTGCCAAAAGCCGATAGGCGTTCCCTGCTCCTCGATCAGACCGGCGCGGCCTATCCCTTCCTCGACTTCCCATCCGGCTGAGCCGAACCGGAATTCTTCGTGGTTGATCATTCACGTTCTCCGAAAACAAAAAGGGGAGCCGTGAGGCTCCCCGTAGGTGTTGGGTTTTGTCGGATCAGAAGATGACCGCGAGCGCGATCACCACGACGATCACGACAACGATCCAGCCGCCGCCGCCTTCCGGCGCGGGCTCGTAGACATCGACGTGGCCAAGATGACGACCAGGCTTAGTCATGGCGTTGCCTCCTTGCTTGATGAGCGACCCACCATTGGTGCGCTTTCTGAAAGTGGTTCTCTCACGCCCCCGCACTCGCGCCGGGGGGATAAGGCTGCAAAAAAGAAACGCCCCGCCGAAGCGGGGCGTATTGAGATCTGCTCTGCCATCGATCACATCAATCGGATGGCGATGGTCGCACCGCCGAGCATGATGGTGGTGCCGACCGTTGCGCGGCTGAGGAAGAGAATGGCAAGAAACGTGGTGCCACCCCAGATCACGTAGGTCAGCTCGCCGATGATTTCGCCATAGGCATTGGTCACATAGCCAACGACCCATTCGACCGACCAGCCATAGACCTTCGGCGTCAGCAGGAATGCGATGAGGAAGGAGGCGACATTGGCAAAGCCCGCCACCGAGCCCATGAAGATGCCCTTGCCCGCTTCGCGGCTCTGTTCATTTCCGAACATGTTTTCGCTCCGACTAGGATTGTCCGTCCACGAGCGGACGAACTTCATGGCCGTGGGCGATACAGGCATGGGCGACGACAAACGGGGGGATAGAAGAAGCCCCGCCGTTTCCGGCGGGGCGAAATGTCAGTTGTGCAGGCGACTTTAGACCTGCGGTCGGCGTACCGGGAACGGAGGATTGTCGTTGGCCGGACGGACGCCCCACATCAAAGCCGGGCCAGGGTAGGCGATCTTCAGAATATTGATCACGACAGCCCAGCGCTCAGGATTGTCGATACGCACACGCTTCCCAGCAGGCTTCATTAGATTATCCCTGTACCATGTGCGCCAATGGGAAGGGTCTTCGTATTCACCGAAGCCCTCATAATCGCTGCGATCCATCCATTTGATCACCTCCTCTGACAAGATGACGCCTTTCCGGTCACGGCGGTAGAGTGCCTCGGTGTCCACAAAGACGGACCGCCCGCGCCGGTCGATGAATTTGGCGCAGATATCGCGATACCAGTTCACCAGCAGCTCAGGCCATTCAGCGTCCGTGATGCATTCCTCGCGGCTCATCTTCGAGGTGAATTCGCGCACATCGCGGATCAACTCCGATATCAGGTCAGCAGGAAAAACCGCACGAACGCGATTCGTACGACAGCCGCCAGCAAGAAAGCAGGGGGTGCAAAAATCATTCATAGGCTCTTCCTTCCATGCTGCGGCGCAAGCGATCCCGCTTCGAAAAGCGAACGCTCTTCGATTGACTGTCCGGAAATGCTCACTTCCGGTTTGGGTTGATTGACCTCAATGGCAAACGGTTGAGCTACTTAAAGTGATCCAGAAGCCCGCCATTTGCTTAAACGAAAAGCTAGTGACGCTGGCACGGCGTTTCAAACGAGCACGTTTACGCCCTTCAATAATAATGGAAATTTTGAGGCAAACGCCATGCGACCATCGCGGCTCGTCCGAGCGCAGCGCTTATATATCGTTCGTCTAAGTATTTAACTCTCGCCTATTCATAACTAGCTGTGAGTTGGTGAAGCCTATTTAACGCTGCATTCCCCGTTAAGGAGTGTGGCGTGCGGGAGCTATACTCTTCCGCCGTGGACTCCCCCCACCTTCATCCACCCAGGCCCAGCGGCTTTTCATTCGGGAAGCGTTGGGCCGGAGCGGCGTCCCTTCAACACCGCTCGTTTCCGCGCCTCATTGCATTTCGGCTTGTGCAGCTCCGCGCCGCTTCGCGGGCAGACGTGTTTGAAGCGCGCGCCTGATGCTCCGTCCCTCAATCGTTCCCATGAAGCCGCCCGGCGCGGGCGGAACTTCGAAGAGGGAATTGTCCCTCAGGCAACGAAAGGAGCAACCAATGACCAACGCCAACACTCAGACCGGCGAACAAGCCAGCGGCAAGAAACCGACCCACCGACTCTACATCGTCACCGGCGAAGGTGACAAAGCCATCTGGCGACCCATCGGCGCAGGCTGGAGCCACAGCGATGGCAAAGGCATGAACCTCAACGTCGATGCGCTGCCACTCCAAGGCCGCCTCGTCATGCGCGAAATCAAGGCGAAAGACGCCGATCAGGGGAGGCTCGTATGAGCCGCCCCGATCATCTCATCGCGCTCAGTGAAACCGACAAGGTGGCGGCCTTCAAGGTCGCCACCGCCAGCTTCGCCCGCAAACTCGGTGAAGGTGATCCCGCACCCATGACCGACGACCAGATCGCAGCCGCATTGCGCGATACCATGGGCATCTTCGCAGGATGCGCCGCGCCGGGGCGCTTGCACATCACCTGGCAAGGCGCTGGCCTAAAAATCTGGGCGAGCTGGCACATCCACAACCATGTCATTGAAGACCCGATCATTCAGGGCGCGGCCACTGTGGCCATGGCGCGAACACACTATCGCATTCCCGATCCCGCCAATCGTCAGATGAGTTTATTCTAACCGCATCTCATGCTGGCGCGACTGCACATCGGCGGTGCCGCGACGCTGCGCGTCCGCCCTTCAAATTGTCATTAAGAGAAGGGCGCGCGCCAGTTTGACCGAGTAATCCAAATCAAAAGTAAGAAATCGTGAAGCGACGTTATTCGCAGGTGAATATTGAAACTTCAAAATTGTGCGTGTGGATAACTTATAAAAACCGAAAAATTATCTAAAAATTAACCAAAATTACTGCAAAATATAATAATGAAAAAGATAATCGCCCTTTCAGCAGTTTTATTGTTAAGCGCCTGCGCGGCGCATAATCCACACGGCACCTACGTCGCCGCCAGCCCGGACGGAGAGCGTATCGATTTCTTCATCCATGGCGAGCGCATGGCGCACCTGAATGATCGTGGTTTCATCGTCGAAGGGCCGATCCTCGGCACCGCGTTCGAACCGATTGAGGCGGGCGCAGCCCCGAAAACCAAGAAAGCGGTCAAAGACGGCGCCGATTGCTCGAAGGCGGGTATGATCGCCCGCGATACCGATGGCGATGTTTCAATTTGCGTGGATGACGGCCAATGAGAAAACGCATCAAAACCGCACTGATCCTCTCCGCCTTCATTCCGCTCATGGCCGTGCCCGCCGATGCCGCGCTGGTCTGGCAAAGGGTAACGACAGGTTCCGGAGCTGTCGGTACGATACCATGCTTGAAAACATTCAGCGTCCAGCACACTCAAGTAACACTCCCGCAGACCGTCACTCTCTATTATACTCTTGTTGGTGGAGGAGGCGGTGGCTCAGGCGGAGATGTCACGAATTACGGCGGCGTTCAGGGTGGCACTGGCGGCAACGGTGCGGCATCGGAGATCGTTGTGAATGGATCATCTGTTGCCAGTGCGGCAGGCGGAGCGGGCGGAACATCTATTTCTGGTGCGCCTGGCAATGGTGGGGGCGACGGATCGTCGACGAGTGGAAGCGTAACAGTCAATGCCGGACAAACATTGTTATTCAGGATTGGCGGCGGCGGCGGCGGGGCTGGCGGCGGTCGCTATGGCAACTCGGGCGCGAATGGGTCAAATGGTGTGAATACTGGCTCGCCCAGCGGCACAAATCCCGGCACGAGCGGTTCCGGTGAGGGCGGCGGCGGCGGCTATGTCGCATCCGGCGGCGGCGGCGGCGGATATGGCAGCACCAGCAATACTGGTGGTGTCAGTGTTCAAGACGCGTTTGAAGGCGGCGCTGGCGGAACAGGCTCGTCCTGCTCGGCACAATGTAGCGGTAAGAACGCAGGCAACCCAACGCCAGCCTTAGGTGGTGGCGCATATGGTTCTGGTGCTGCGACTGTGGGGGGTGGCGGGCAGCGCGGTTCTATCAGCGGCGATTTCGGCGGCGGCGGCGGCGGCGGCGCGCGCGGCCATATTATGATTTCCTACACGGCAGGCGCGTGCTTCCTCTGATCGCGCGCAGGACAATCCATACATTCAAACATTGAATGGAGTTATGCACGTGGAGGCCCGGACATCGAATGATAACAGGGCAAAAGATGCCCGAGCCACGGGGGAAGTGCCCTACCTTACGATATTCAACTTGATCGCTGCAAACTTAGCCGCCTGATTTCCGCAAATTTCGTTGCTTCGGTGCAGCAAAAACCTAACTCTATAGCCTGTTACGGCAGATGCTCGTTTTTCGGTTGCCGAGCCTAATTCTCGATGAAGGGGTGCGGAGTCGCTGCGATGGGGTGCAACGCGTGGAATCATCCGCCGAACTGTGACTGCGGTTGGGGCGGCGATACGGGCGGCGGGACAGGGCGCACCTGGGCCAAAGCACCGGCCATGCGGCTGTTCAATAATGATTGGCCGACCGTGCGGATGTCCGTCACCATCCCCAATGCCCGTTGTCCGGTTTGCGGCGCGCCTGTG
>JACKKV010000007.1 GCA_024236235.1 Novosphingobium sp.
CGATCACGTTGCGACCAGGGCGACGATACCCTTCACTTATTGAATGGCCGGAGCGCCTGCCGTGCTTATCATAACGAATTGTTTGCCTGCTAGGTGAATACCCGCCCCCAACGGACCTATTCACCTGATACATTTCGGGTTTTAAAAAGATGTAATGACATCTGCAGCACTCAGCTGTGGCGGCTCTAAGCGGTGCCGACATATGTCTTTCCCCCGTCTTTGCGGTATCTTGAAAAGGAGATTTTTTGACCGCATTGTCAATATGCTTCTGCGCGATTGTATAGCCCCGCCGAAGCGGGGCCATGAAGTTGATTTGCTCAACGATCAGATGGAATTGAGCGTTGTTGGCTGGAGGGTGTGTTCGCGCACATCGTCAGTTTCTCGCGGGTCGTCGTCCTCCGAAACATCGCTGTCCTCCGGCGGATCATCATCCTCAATGTCTGGCTCGCCATCCAGTGTGTCCAGCAGGTCTATGGCGACGGACAGGAAGGCTTCCAGCTTCGCCCGGTCATAACGGGCAAGGATACGCGCCACGGCAGGCATTGGGGCGATGGATGGGAATGTCTCGATCCTGCCCATGTCATGCCTCCATGTTCTGGAGAGACCTGATCGCGGCGACGATCATGCGGACATTCCAGTCAGCTTCTTCACCCTTATGTTCGAAATATTCCAGATCGGCTTCGTTTGCGGCCCTGTCGTCGTCTCGCTGCGTGACGAGGGCATGAAGCGCCACCCACAACTGGAGAGCAATGCCTTGTGGGGTGGCGGCAATGCTGCTGCGGATTTCCTCCTCCGCCGCGTCGATGATATCCAGAACCGCCTGTTCTTCTGGCGTATAAGCGCCATGGCAGTCTTCATAGTCAGCGAACGGCAAGGCGTTGTAATCACGGGAAGCAGCCTGGCGGCGATTCCACGCGTTGAAGATTGCTGCATCGGGATCGCTGTTCGCGATGGACGCACTTGTGCTAGTGATGTTCATAGTCGTGACCCTTCCACGGTATGGGTTTGCGATCAGAGCCGGGTTGGAAGTTGGTGCTTCCACTCGGCTCGCTTTAGTGTTATCGCGAAAGCATGGCTAAGTCAATTCGCGTTTACACGAAAAAGAATCGGGCGGAGCAAACCGGAACGATGGTTGGTGTCCGCCTTCAGCCTGATGATCTTGAATTGCTCGACTTATGGATACGCGAGAACGGCCCCGCTATAAGCAGGCCCGAAGCACTGCGGCAGATACTGCGTATGGTGGCTATCAGGGTGGGTTAGATGTGGAGGACTGCTACTAGTGGCCCATGCAATTCGTGAACGGGCCAGTTGTCGTGCAGTTCATCATGAAACCCTGATTTTGCTGCGCGGAATTTTGGAGACTGTTACCGATTGAACTGAGAGCATTCGCCCACGCTTGTCGCCTGCGTTGATCCTCGACGCTTTTGGCCTCGTAGAACGAGGCAAGGTTTGTGCTTACAAGTGCAAGTTCGTCCACTGTGCCCTGAACCGTGCCGAGCCAGAACATAGTTTGCCCGGCTTCAGTGAAGGCCTGCTTGGGAGTTACGCCCCCCTCACCAATCTTGATTGCTTTTGCGGCGTTCAGCCGATCATCAGCCTTTGCGGATTCCTGCTTTACGTGGTCCGCTTCTTCCTGAAACCACATCTCCGCGCGGGCGGACGACGGCTTTTCTTTCATCAACGCAAGTAGCCGAAATAATACGTCTGCTCGTCCTGCGCTATATCCCATCTGTCGGGTCTTTTCGAGAATGGCCGATATACGGACCTTTGCTGCATCTTCATCCAGGTCAGGCTCAGGTGTCTTGGGATTCAAAGCATCTTTGAGCTCATTCGTGGCTCTCTCTACGTCGCCCGCGTATCGATCCTGCCGTGCCACCCACGCCTCGGTAAACTCTTTTCGAACCGATTTAGCCTCGGCTGACGGTATGACCGCAAAGGCAACAGTGAGAAGAACCGCGTACCAGATAAACCGCATAGATGCCCCCAAGCTGCAAATGACTAAGGACATATTGGATTTAAGCGACTGCAACAAACTTTGTTTAACTGCTGAAACGACGCATCGGCGGCTTACCACTACCAGAACGTAAATAGAACATAACTGCTAAAATCCTCCAGATTCCTTGACTTTTCAGCCCCTTTGTGCTACGCGCGGAACACACCATCGTCGTGACGACTGAGGGGGTTTTATGCAGTGTGCGCACGTCAGTTTCCGTGCCAATGACCGGTTGGTTGCCGCCTTGGCCGAACGGGCTCAGAAATCCGGTTGCAGCGTTTCTGAATACCTGCGCGCTGTGGTGCGCGAGAAGGTCGGCCTCCAATGATCGGGCCTTGCCACTCCTCCCCTGAAAATCTTGCGGAACTTGCCGCACAGGAAGCCGCTGACGCCATTGCCGAAATAGAAGATGGTTTGGCCGCTATAGAGCGGGAGTATGCCCTCGCGTGCACACGTCAGGCCGCTTTCGAGTTGAGCAGGCAGGCCAGCGGCGCGCTGGGCGTGACCCCCATGGAAGCAATGGAGGCGCTGGCTGATCTTCCAGAGAACACGCTTTGTTTCCTCGATAGTCCACAGGGCTGGACGGCCCTTGTTGCCTACATCGCAAACCAGCTTGGCGCTTCCGACACCGGCTACGCGCCCGCAGTGCATTGACATCCCCGAAAGGATAATCCCAGCCATGAAAACTATCGGCAATTCACTTCCATTGGCCCGCATTCCACTGCCCGGCACCATCGGCGGTTATGGCGGCGGCACTTGGGATGTCGAAGGCGGGCAGATGGTCCCCAAAACGCCTGTCCAGCGCGCTCCGATCATGTTTGATGCGCCGCCCCAGCGTGACAGGCAACCTCCCCCGCTTCCTGACTATCTGGAGGCTCAGCGTCCGAAGAAGCGCGAACCGTGGCGCGATGTTCTGGGCTCGATCTTCGACGCCATGTCCGCGTTCGGCGGTGGTGATGCGAATTACTGGGGGGGCGTGAACAAGGCCAAGGACCAGTTCGAGGACTTGCAGCGTAATTATGCACTGACCAGGGCCAAGCAGGACAATCAGGCGAGGCTGCGTGATGCCGCACCGTTCTCATCGGGTCGGGATCGGCTGCGCTGGAATCCTGACACCAGCCAGATTGAAACGCTCTACAAAGGCCATCAGGACTTCGAAAGCTACGCCGACACACTAAACCTAAAGCCGGGGAGCGATGAGTATTTCAAGGCGGTTGAGGACTACGTTCTGCGGGGGCACGGTCCCACAGCGCTGGAACGCAGTAAAACGCTTGACGACTACCGGACAGGAAATGACCTGAAGGCAGAAGGCACGCGCTTCCGCAACCGCATGACGCTGCGCCAGTTGCCCACATACAGGGACACGCATGGGACGCCGCCACGCCGTTCTGCCGGTCCAACGGCAACCGGACCCAATGGCGAGAAGATCATGTGGAACGGGAAGGAATGGGTTCCCGTCAGGTGAGCAATCCTCCGCCCCCTCCTCCGGGTTTCAGGCTCGATCAGCAGCGCAAGGCGGAAGGTGTGCCACCGCCTCCGCCCGGCTTCTCGCTCGACAAGTCCAGCAAGCCTGCGCCTGAAGCAATCACTGTCAATCGCGACCGGACAACGATCCCGGTTGATGGTGACACGATGCGCCTGCTTTCGGGCGGCTCGCTGCGCCTGTGGGGTGCAGACGCGCCGGAACTGCGCCAGCAGGGCTGGAATCGTCAGGGCAAGCCCGTCTCCATCGGTGAGATGTCAAAGCGGGCGCTGGAAGAGATTACCGTCAACCGCAACCCGACAATCGGCAGTCTCCAGGGCCGCAGTTACGGGCGGATGGTCGCGCCCCTGACGATTGGCAATCTCGATGTCGGGCAATCCATGATCCGTGGCGGCAATGCACTGGCCGCGCCTGACTTCCTCGGGTCTGATTCAAATCGCCGGTATGATTATCTCCAGGCCGAACGACTGGCCCGTCAGAACGGCCTCGGCATGCATGACACCTATTATCAGCCGCCTGCTGAATATCGCCGCGATCCGCAGCCGGTCATCCCCCGCGAAACCGTGGCGCGGTTCTGGGACACGCCAACGCCGAATGCAGGCATGAAGGCGGAAGACGAGCAAACCTATCTCAAGCTGCTCAATGACACGTCTGTCTCCCCTGAAGAGGTGGATGCATGGGCGCGGGAACGGGGTTTTCAGATCAATGTCGATCAGCTGCGCGAGGTAAGGGAAAAATGGGCCGGGTCCGGCAAACCGATCACCTTTGCCTATGCTGATGCCACCCGCCCCCTGACCGATCCCGGCGACGGGGCAACAGGTGCAGCTGTTCGCGGGATCGGCAACGGGGTCTTGCCTAACCTTCTCGATGAGCTGGGCGCGGTGCCGGATTCAATCGGACTGACGCGGGGCCGGGAGAATATCTGGAACAGCGACCGGCGCTGGGCCGACATCTGGTTCAACAACCAGCAGCAGAATGCGTCCATCCTTGGTTATGACGAGATGGCGCACCCCTATGCCACGCTGGGAGGCGAACTGGCCGGGGGACTGGCTGTTCCCTTTGGCGCAAAGGCGAAGACAGCAACCGAACTGGCAACCGTGGGTGGTATCTATGGCGGTCTGGCAGGGTTTGGCGCAGGCGATGGCAGTGTAACCGAACGCCTGCCCAATACGGTCATAGGCTCCGGCATAGGGACGATTGGCGGCGTTGCTGTCGGCAAGGCTTTGCAGGCGGCAGAGCCTTATGTCGCGAAGGGCTGGAACCGCCTGACCGGCAATGCTGTATCAGAAGCACCCCCGCCCCCTGACGGCTATGTGCTGGATGCTCCCCAAACCGATGTGGAGATTGCGACATCGGGCGAACGTGTGCGCGATTACCTCGACATGGGGGCACAACGTCCGCGTCCGGTCGATCAACCACTGACAGAGGCTCAGTTGCGCGCTGCTGCGGATAATATCAGCCCCGGCGACGTTCTGCCGCTCCCCTCCAACATGGTGGCCGATGCGGAAGAAGCCGCTGCTAAGGATGCGGGCCGGATCGTGGAAGCCAGGCCGGTGAGCGAGCGCGGGGAACTGACGCGCCAGACCGTTACGAATTACATGGGCCAGCCTGTGCCGAAGGTCGGCCCCATCGACATGGTGGGCTGGCTGCGCCTCAATGGTGGCATGGCCGATCAGGGCGGCGAACTGTCGCACATGGGGCTGAACAACGCTTCGCGCAAAGGCATGGACTTCGTGGGGCAGGAGCAGCGCTTTGGCCCGCTCGTGAATGATAGGGGCATGACGCTGGACGATGCGGTCATGCGGGCATGGGAAGCGGGCTATTTCCCCGACCATGCCGAGCGCCCGAGCGTGAACGAGTTTCTGGACGCGCTGCGCGATACTTATGAGGGGCGCAGCCGCCGCTTCCTGCCCTATGATATGCCGGAGGTGGAGCGCTTCTATGGGGCACAGGCCGAACGTCTGGACCTTGAGCGCCAGATGCAGGACGGGCCGGTGTTCGAGGACCGATCGCTCCCGGCCGATGAGCAGCCGTTCCCGCCCGTGCAGGCCTATGAGGAATGGCCTGCCGGTGGTCATGACTTTGCAGGCAACATCAACCTTGCGAAGATGGAAAGCCCACAGGACATTGCCCGCGCGTTGTCGCAGACCGAGAGGCGGGTCGGCTTCGATGCCGCAACCCGTGGCCGGGTGACACAGGCGGAAACCGAACGACTGGCTTCCGAACTGGGCATGACGCCTGCTGTCCTTCTGTCGCGCCGCAAGGGGCAGGCCTTCAATGCCGAGGAGGCGCTGGCAGCCCGGCAGATACTGGCGAAGTCAGGCAACGAACTGGTCAATGCCGCAAAACGCCTGCGCGCGCTCGGCGATGATCCGGGATCGGAAGCGCTCGCGGACTTCCGGCAGAAATGGATGCGCCATGTCGCGATTCAGGAACAGGTGGCAGGTGCAACGGCGGAAGCAGGCCGCGCGCTGGCTCAGTTCAGGATGGCAGCGGACAGCCGGGCTGTGCGTGGCGAAGTGCTTGGTTCACTGGTCAGTGCCGGTGGCGGGAAGCATGATTTGCAGGACGCCGCTAATGCCCTGCTTGATGCCGTTGAATTGGAGCCGGGCAAGTTCAATGCGCTGGCGAAGGCACTGAGCAAGCCCAGGTGGCACAACAAGGTCAGCGAACTTTACATCAACTTCCTGCTGTCAAACCCGCCCACGCATGTCGTGAACACCGTTTCGAACACTCTGACCGCGATGGCGCAGATTCCTGAATACGCGACCGCCTCCATCATCGGCGCGGGCCGCAAGGCGCTGCTGCGCGACAAGGCAAAGGAACGCATCACCGCAAGCGAAGTCGGCGCGCGAACCTTCGGACTGGTTCAGGGAGCAAAAGAGGGTGCCCGGCTGTTTGCGAATGCACTGCGCACAGGTGATGCTTCTGACTTCGCCTCAAAGGTAGAGGGCGAGCAATACAAGGCCATCGCTGGCCTCAAGGGTGAGATCATCCGCATTCCTACCCGCCTGCTCACGGCTGAGGACGAGTTGTTCAAAGGTATCGCCCGCAGGATGGAGCTGAACGCGCAGGCCGTGCGGATTGCAAACCGGGAAGGCGTGAAGGGAGAAGCCTTAGACAAGCGGGTGGCCGAACTGGTGGCCAATCCGACCGATGAAATATTCGAGCGGTCTCTGGACTACGGGCGTTACCTGACCTTCCAGCGCAAGCTTGGCCCGTTCGGGCAGGCCATTTCCAGCGCAACCGGAAGCAACCTGCTTGCCAAGGTCGTGGTGCCGTTCGTGCGCACGCCGATCAACCTGATGAAGTTTGCAACCGAACGATCTCCCGCTGCGCCGCTGCTCAAGGAATGGCGCACGGATTTCATGGCTGGCGGTGAACGACGCGACCTTGCAATTGCCAGGATGATGCTGGGAACGGGTTTTGCCACCATCATCTACCAAGCGGCACTGGACGGCACGATCACAGGGGCGGTTCCTCCCGATCCAGCCAAGGCAAGGCTGCTCTATGCGGACGGATGGCAGCCTTACTCGGTCAAGATAGGGGATCGCTACGTCAGCTATTCGCGGCTCGATCCACTCTCCACCACCGTTGGGGTGGCTGCTGACATGGCCACGCTGCCAAGCGGCCTGAGTGACCGGCAGAAGGAAGACCAGGCCACCATCCTCGTTGCCTCGATCATGGGCAATCTTGCGAGCAAGACGTGGCTGTCGGGTGCATCGGCATTTGTCGAAGGCCTCGCTGATCCGGGTCGTTATGCGGGGGACTGGCTGGAACGAACGGTAAGTGCCTTTGCCGTGCCTGCCGGTGTTGCAGGTGTCGCCCGTGCGATCGATCCTGTCTCGCGCAAACGCGAAAGCATTGGTGATGCCATCAAGGCGCGCATTCCCGGCATGTCGCAAGACCTCATGCCTCGCCGCGATGTGTTCGGCGAAGCTATCCAGAATGACAGCCTGGGGCCGGACTTCGTGTCGCCGTTCTGGCAGTCGATGGCGAAGAATGATCCGGTCGTTGCCGAGATGCTGCGGATCGAAAAGAGCCTGAGCGCCCCCGGCAAGCAATACAGCGAAGACGGGGAACGGCTGGATTACAGCCCGGAGGAATATGACCGCTATCACGAGATTGCGGGCCGATTGACCTACAACCAGCTGCTCGCGCTGGTCGGTTCCGATGAATATGCAAAACTGGAGGACAACGCCAAGCGCAAGGCGGCTGCCAGGGCCATTGCATCAGCGCGCAAGACGGCCCGCGACCTGATTGATGATCCGGCCTATTCACTGCCTGCCAAAGGGGTTGCGCCTAATGTCCCTAATGTCCCTAGTGTCCCAAGGGGCAATTCTGTTCCTCCAGCCCCTCCGGGCTACCGGATCGAAGGCGAAAGCGGCGGGGTGAATGTCTTTGGAAAGCTGCGCGATGCCATTCCCGGCGTCCGGTTTACGTCCGGCTTCCGCACCCCTGAATACCAGGCGCAGATGCGCGCACGCGGTTACAAGCCAGCGGTCAACAGCGCGCACCTCGACGGCTCTGCACTCGATATGCTTCCGCCTGAAGGAAAGACCATGGCATGGCTGCGCAAACGGGTGCGCGATCTCTACCCTGATGCGCGAATACTGATCCATGACGGGCACCTGCATGCAACGTTTCCGGGCTATTTCGGTGCACCCGTTCTGGGTGAGGCAAAGGGCGCAGGATTGAATAATCCACTTGAGGGAATGCCGCCGCCACCCCCCGGATTTACACTGGATGCGCGATGAGCGACGAACCGAATACAAACGGCCGGGAATCGGACGGGAAGTTCGCTCCAGGCAACAAGCTCGGTGGTCGCACGCAGGGCGCGCGCAACAAGACGACGCTTGCCGTGGAGGCCCTGCTTGATGGCCAGCACGAAGCCCTGACGCAGGCTGCCATCTCAAAGGCGCTGGAGGGCGACACGGCTGCCCTGCGGCTTTGTCTCGACCGGATAGCGCCGCCCCGCAAGGATGCGCCGGTGTCATTCGAACTGCCCCCAATCAAGTCGGTTGCTGATGCGGTGGAAGCCTCGTCTGCCCTGCTGGCTGCGGTTGCTGATGGTGACGTAACCCCGGACGAAGCAGGGCGGGTCATGGCGCTGCTGACATCCCACAAGGCCATGGTTGAAACAGGCGATCTGGAAGTCCGGATCACTGCGTTGGAGAATAAGGCCAGATGAAAAGGATTGCGCAAAGGCTTGCTGATCTGGAGCGGCACAGCGCCCCGGGCACCCTGATTGTTGTAGATCCCGGCGAAACGGAAGCCATGGCGATGACAGGATATGAATCAGCCCATGGGCCAATCAACGGCCCGGCGATGTTTATCTGCACGGGCGTTCCAAGGAAGGATGTGGCGTAATGAAACTGACTGCACGCGTGGAAGCACTTGAGCATTCAATCGGATCGGCGCTCAGACCATGGCACAGGGTCGCGGTTGATGTCGGCCAGACTGAGGAGGATGCGATTGCCGCCTATGAGGCCGAGCATGGGCCTGTTGGCGAGGACAATGTTATATTGCGGACGTATATGTTGCCTGCGTAGAGGCCCAAGTGGACTTGGGATATCGTCGCAGCTAGCCTTGGTGACTGCAATTCAGGGGACGGAATGTTCAAGGCAGCCCTAACTTTGGTGATGATTTCCAGCAGCGCCGATGCGCAGGGAATGCGAGGGCGCATTGATCTTGAATGCGATGTGTCAGGTTCAGCAATCCAGGGCACTGTTGGCACCGTGACCAATCGCGGCGAAGACGGTCAGACCGAGTATGGAACAGTCATGGGCCAGATGCCCGTAGCGCTCCAGGATCAAGTCCTGCTTTGGGTAGAAGGGGACGATGGCCGCATGCACGTACCCAAGGCCATTGTTCCCCGCTTGCATGGTGGCGATAACGGCTGGTTTAAGCTGAAGAAACTGTCCGTCACCGACGATGAGATCAGTGGCAAGGTGGCCATAAGCGCAGTGAACAATCCGAAGTTCAGCATTGATCGCTACACTGGAAAATTCAGACTGTCTGGCAAGACGGGCGTTCTCTTTGGCACCTGCGGCATACCGCAGCCTCGTCCAGTGGAGCGGAAGTTCTAGGAATGCCAATGAGGAAGATCACCTATGAGACTTATCTCAGGCTTCTGGAAGTAGAGCGGTGTCGCTTGATGGAAACCCAGCGGAACGTAAACACCGCCGCTGTCCTCCGCACTCAAATTGAAATCCTCGCGCCGAAGCTTGATGACCGGGCATTAGAATTGGTCTGGGGACATGCGGAGCGGAATGCTGCTGTGCCAACTGTCTTCGAGGCAATAAGCAGTGAACGGCTTCGCAGACGGCAGTGGTGGGGGCGCACTATGAGCGGATTGGCGGTCGCGACACTGATCGTCGCTTTGCTGACGCTCTGGCGGGCATGGTAGTATCTCGCGAACAGGAACTGTGGGCCGTCGCCCTGTGGGTGGAGAAACATCACGGAGAAAACGGAAGGCTCCACATAGCCCAGCAGCAGGACCGCCTCCTGGCCGAAGGTGACTTAGACGGGGTGGCGATGTGGCGGAAGGTTGGCGAGCGATTCGAGGCGCTGCGAGGGGGCGTTTCCGATCTCAATGTGGGAGATAATGTGGGAGCAAATATCATGCGTATACATTAAATAGAATAAAAACAGATTACTAAATGTTATAATTGGATGATCGCGGGGCATCCATCCTTCCGTTCACTACCCTTGCTCCTTCCCGGTCATGGCTTTAGTCCGGTGCCACAAGCATTTACGCAATTCGGGGAGTGAAATGAGCATCGCCAGCGATCCACCCAGCGAACCGGGCGTTCCCGGCCCCCATGGCGAACCGGCCGCGCCGGATCGTGAACTGGCCCGCCGCAAATTCTACGAAGCCCGCCAGGAAGCCGCCTTTACCGAGGCCTCACCCACCGTCACCCCGCAGACTGAACACCCCGCCTATCGGCTGGCCTTTCAGGATCGCGATTTCCTGCTGCGGGACGAATTGCGGCCAGTGCGCTTCCAGCTTGAACTGCTTAAGCCCGAAATGCTGCTGGATGAAGCGGGGGTCGGATCGACCCTGGTCATGTATGGTTCGGCGCGCATCCCCTCGCCCGAAATGGCGCAGGACATGGTGGCGAACGCCGCGCCCGAACAGCGCGCGGTGGCGGAACGTCTGGCCGCCAAGGCCCGCTATTACGAGGAAGCGCGCAAGCTTGCCTTCACCGCCGGCTCCTGCGCGCCGATCGAACATGGCAAACGGCAATTCGTGGTCTGTTCGGGCGGTGGCCCCTCCATCATGGAAGCGGCCAACCGGGGGGCATCGGAAGCCGGTGTCGAATCGATCGGCCTTAACATCGTGCTGCCGCATGAACAGGCGCCCAATCGCTATGTCACGCCATACCTCTCTTTCCAGTTTCACTATTTCGCGCTGCGCAAGATGCATTTCCTGCTGCGCGCCCGGGCCGTGGCGGTGTTTCCCGGCGGCTTCGGAACGCTGGACGAATTCCTCGAACTGCTGACTCTGATCCAGACCGGCAAGATGAAGCCCATTCCCGTGCTGCTGTTCGGCAAGGAGTTCTGGACCCGGGTCATCAATTTCGACGCGCTGGCCGAGGAGGGCACGATCAATCGCGAGGATCTGGACCTGTTCCACTGGTGCGAAACTGCCGAGGAAGCCTGGCGGCACATCACCGCATTCTACGACATTCCCTGCGAGTGAACCTGCGCATGGCCCAGCGGGCCATTGCCCTTGCCAAATCCCGGTGCGGCCAGCAGTGAGGCGCGCACGAAGGCGCGTGCACGCGCCACCGCATCGGCCAGATCCAGCCCCATGCCCAGGAAGGTCGCGATCGCGCTGGCCAGCGTGCAGCCGGTGCCGTGCGTGTGGCGGGTGGAGAGGCGCGGATCGTGCCAGAGCACGTCATTGCACCCCGGGCGGACGAGGATGTCTTCCACCATTTCCCCCTCCGCGTCGCCGCCCTTGGCCAGATAGGCGACGGCGCGCATGGTCATGGCCGCATCGCCCCCCAGCGCCATCAGCTCAGGCACATTGGGCGTGGTCAGCGTGGCCAGCGCCATGAGCCGCTCAAACGCGGCGATCGTCGCCGCGTCGGCCAGCGCCGCGCCGCTGGTCGCGACCATGACCGGATCGAAGACCACCGGCACTTCCAGCCCTTGCAACCGGTCCGCCACGGCATCGGCGATGGCAGCAGAGCCGAGCATGCCGATTTTCACTGCGTCCACCCCGATATCGCCGATGCAGGCGTCAATCTGGGCGGTGACCAGGGCCGGGCTCAGCACTTCCACCGCATGAACGCCGGTGGTGTCCTGCGCGGTGATGGCGGTGATCGCGCTCATCGCATAGCCGCCCAGCATGGTGATGGTCTTGATGTCGGCCTGAACCCCCGCGCCGCCCGAACTGTCCGACCCGGCGATGGTGAGGATACGCGGGGGAAGAGCGGCCATGCTCACGCTCAGGCCGCTTCGGCCACCGCTGCGCAGATATCCTCGACCACGCGCTGAACCTCGGCGGCATCGTCGCCTTCGGCCATGACACGGATCACCGGTTCGGTGCCCGAGGGACGGATGACCAGCCGCCCGCGCCCGTCGAGCGTTTTTTCTGCATCGGCAATGGCTGCCTGCACCCGCGCATCGTCCAGCGGCTTGCCGCCGGAAAAGCGCACATTTTTCAGCAGTTGCGGCACCGGGTCGAACAGGTGCAGCAGTTCACTCGCCCGCTTGCCGGACTGGACCAGCGCGCCCAATACCTGCAGCGCGGCGATGCAGCCATCGCCGGTGGTGGCATGATCGAGCAGGATCATATGGCCGGACTGTTCCCCGCCGACATTGTATCCGCCCGCGCGCATCGCTTCCAGAACGTAACGGTCCCCCACCTTGGCCCGCACCAGTTCCAGCCCGATCCCGTTGAGGAAGCGTTCGAGGCCGAGATTGGACATCACCGTCGCCACCACGCCGCCGCCCTTGAGCAGGCCGGCTTCGGCATAGCGGCTGCCGATCAGCGCCATGATCTGGTCCCCATCGACCGTTTCGCCCTGTTCATCGACCACGATCAGCCGGTCGGCATCGCCATCCAGCGCGATGCCGATGTCCGCGCCTTCGGCCAGCACCCGTTCCTTCAGCGTTCCGAGCGAGGTCGATCCGACACCGTCATTGATGTTGGTGCCATTGGGTTCAACGCCAATGGCAATCACATCCGCGCCCAGTTCCCAGATGGCGCTGGGCGCGACATTGTACGCCGCGCCATTGGCGCAATCGACCACTATCTTCAGCCCGTCCAGCCGCACATCGTCGGGCAGGCTCTGCTTGATTGCGTGGATATAGCGGCCGCGCGCATCGTCGATCCGGCGCGCCCGGCCAACCGCGGATCCCTTGGCCAGCACGGGGGCTTCGCTCATCGCCTGTTCGATCGCCAGCTCATCCGCATCGGACAGCTTGAACCCGTCCGGCCCGAACAGCTTGATGCCATTGTCGTCGAAGGGATTATGGCTGGCGGAAATCATGACCCCCAGATCGGCGCGCATCTCGCGCGTCAGCAGGGCGACCGCCGGGGTCGGCATGGGGCCTAGCAGGACCACGTCCATGCCCACGCTGGTAAATCCGGCGACCAGCGCATTTTCCATCATATAACCCGACAGGCGCGTATCCTTGCCAATCACCACCCGGTGGCGATGATCGCCGCGCAGGAAGTGGCGACCCGCCGCCTGGCCCACTTTCATTGCGGTTTCCGCGCTCATCACCCCGTCATTGGCGCGTCCGCGAATGCCGTCCGTTCCGAAATATCTGCGCGCCATGATGCCTTGCGGTGCCTCTGTATTATTCGTTGCCGACGGGTGGTTAGCAAAGCTTCGCACTGCTTGCATCGCCAAACTCATCGCATTGCTTAATAAGGCTGATCGGAATTCCCCATGCACCCCTGCAAGGCATGAGGCGTTACAAGGCTGGTTCCTCTCATTCGCCAAACGGAGTTTTCCATGCCTTTCAAGCTGATTGATCTTCCTTATGGAAAGGAAGCGCTTGCGCCGGTCATTTCCGCCGAAACGCTGGATTATCATCATGGCAAGCATCACGCGGGCTATATCAAGAAGGTGAACGCCGCCATCGAAGGCACGCCGATGGACGACGTCGCGCTGGAACAGGTCATTTCCGCCGCGCGCGGCAGTGACCAGGGTCTGTTCAACAATGCCGCCCAATCCTGGAATCACGGGTTCTACTGGCATTCGCTGGCCGCTGATGCCGCCGCGCCCGCAGGCGCCCTGCTTGACGCGATCGAGGCGTCTTTCGGTTCCGTAAAGGCGCTGGCGGGCGAACTGGCCAGCCGGGGCGGCGGGCATTTCGCCTCGGGCTGGGTCTGGCTGGCCGAACAGGGCGGCGCGCTGTGCATCGAAGAAACGCATGACGGGGATACGCTGGCTGACAGCGCCATGAACCCGTTGCTGGTCATAGATCTGTGGGAGCATGCCTATTACATCGATCATCGCAATGATCGCGGCGCTTATCTGCAGGCGCTGATCGCACAGCGGATCAACTGGGGTTTCGCGGCGGAAAATCTGGCGCGCGGCTCGGCCTGGACCTATCCGGGGTGATTGTTGGCCCCGGCTGACTGACGGCGCAGATCAGAGCGGTTTTTCGTAAATCCGGTATTCCTTGTTGACCTTGCTGTCGATCGCATCGGCGATGGCGATCATGCCCTGATTGTCTTCGAGGATCCAGCCGATCTCGCCGCGCTTCGAACCGTACCGGGCGGTGGCGTCGCGACGGATATATTCAATCATCATGAAGGCCAGCTGGCTGGCCATGCGCGAGGCTTGCAGGCGTTTCAGAACCCCCATCAGCGGGACGCGCATCTGCGCGTCCGTGGGCTTCCTCAGCCACCACAGCAGTCGTGCCCAGCCAAAGGGCAACAGCCTGCCGCGCAGCTTGTGAATCACCTGATTGACGTCTGGCAGGGTCATCATGAACGCTACCGGCTCTCCGTCATATTCGGCGATACGGATGAGGTCCGGGCGAACCAGCGGCTTGAGCTTCTTCGAGGTATAGGCAATTTCGCGTTCGGTGAAGGGGACAAAGCCCCAATTGTCCGACCAGGCATCGTTCAGAATATGCAGGATCGTTGCCGCTTCTTCGTCAAACCGCTTCAGATCGACCTCGCGGATGCGGATACGCTCGTTGCGCTCGCCCGATTGCACGATCCGCTGGATCAGCGGCGGAAAGGGTTTGGTCACATCGAGGTCATAGGTGAACAGGCGCTTGGCAGTGGTATAGCCCTCACTCTCGATCCAGCCCTGATAATGCGCCGGATCGTGGCCCATCATGATGGTGGGCGGATGATCGTGGCCCTTGACCAGCAGGCCGGGTTCTTCCCAGACTGACATGCTCATCGGCGCGAGCACCCGGGTCATGCCCTGTTCGCGCAGCCAGGCTTCGGCGCGCTCGATCAACGCATGCGCGGTTGGCGCGTCTTCCGCCTCGAACAGGCCCCAGTTCCCGGTCCCCGGCCCCATGCCCTGTTCAACCGGCTGAGCCAGCGCGAGGCGGTCGATATGCGCAGAAATGCGGCCCACGGTGCGGTCGGCGCGGCGCGCCAGGAAGAATTGCACATCGGCATGATCGAAGAAGGGGTTTTTCCCCGGCGTCAGCAGTTCCACCATCTCGCCCCGGATGTATGGCACCCAGTTGGGATCGCCGCCGTTCAGGCGATAGGCGATATCGACAAATTCCTTGAAGTCCGCCTTGCTGGAGACGGGGGAGATCACTAGTTCAGGGTTCACTGCGAAGACGCCTTTGTTCGGGAAGTTGCCAGCACTGCGTTGGCTGCCATCGTCCTGTCAAGCAGGGGTTGAGCGGGCGGGGCGGACATTTTGCTGCCACGATTGAAGAGCAGGGACCGGGCCGGAAATTGCCTATGACTGTCCAGACCCCGATAGAAAACGATCCGCCCGCCGCCACAGCGCCGCTGGCGGACGATATGGCCATGCTGCGCGCTGCGGTAGAACTGTCGCGCGACATTGCCGAAGCGCGCCCTGCGATCTACTGGCCGGACATGCTCGGATCGGCGCTGATCGGCTATGCCGCGCTGGCCGGGACGATCCTGGTGTCGGCTGGCTGGATGAGCGTTGCGCTGGGCGTGCTGGCAACGCTGGCGCTCTATCGCGCGCTGCTGTTCATTCACGAGCTGACGCATATTCACCGCGATGCGCTGCCTGGCTTCCGGCTGGGATGGAACCTGCTGGTCGGGATACCGATGCTGACGCCCTCTTTCATGTATGAAGGGGTGCATACGCTGCATCACGCGCGCACCCGGTATGGCACGGCGGAGGATCCCGAATATCTCCCGTTGGCACTGATGAAGCCATGGTCGCTGCCCGCGTTTATCCTGATCGCGCTGCTGGCGCCGCCTGCATTGCTGATCCGCAGCGCGGTGCTGGTGCCGCTGGGCGCAATCTTTCCGCCGCTGCGCCGTTTCGTCTGGGCGCGGTTTTCGGCCCTGTCGATCAATCCCGGCTTTCGCCGCCGTCCTCCCGAAGGGGATTTGCGGCGCATGGTGTTCTGGCAGGAAGCGGGCGCCTCGCTCTGGGCCTTCGCGCTGATCGCCAGCATTTTCGCGCTCGGCTGGCGCCCGCTGCTGGTCGCAATGTGCGTGCTCTCGGCCGTCGCCGTGCTTAACCAGCTGCGCACGCTGGTGGCGCATCTGTGGCAGAATGACGGTGCCGCGATGAGCGTGACTGCCCAGTATCTCGATTCGGTCAATGTGCCGCCGCCCGGCATTGCTGCCGGGCTGTGGGCGCCGGTGGGCTTGCGCTATCACGCATTGCATCATCTGCTGCCCAGCCTGCCCTATCACTCGCTGGGGGAGGCGCATCGCCGCCTCAGCGCGCATCTGGGCGCGGGATCGACCTATGCCAGGGCCAGCTATCCGGGCATGGCCATGCTGGTCGCGCGGATCGCACGCAGCACCATGGTCAGGCGCTGAACCGGCCGAACTGCCTTATTCTTCGGTCCTGATCAGCACCGCTTCGCCCAGCAGAGCGAACAGGAAAAACGGCGCCCAGGCGGCGAGGAAGGGCGGATATCCGCCGAAGCTGCCCATGGCGAGCGCGGCGTTGTCAACCACGAAATAGGCAAAGCCCAGCGCCATCCCGGCCACGGAACGGACGAACAGCTGGCCCGAACGCGCCAGACCGAAGGCGGCGACTGCGCCCAGCAGGGGCATCAGCACAGAGGACAGCGGGCCGGAAATCTTGTGCCACCAGGCGGCGCGCAGTTCCCCAGTCTGGCGGCCCGTGGCTTCCATCAGCCGGATCGCGTGCGACAGTTCCACGATGCTCCTGTTGTCAGCTTCCACACCGGTTGTATCGACTCGCGCCAGCGTCAGCTCCTTGCCGACCACGAATGGCTTGAGCGGACGAAGGCTGGTCGTCTGCACGTCGAATGACACCGGGGCCTCCAGCTTCCAGCCGGGGTTGGCGTATGTCGCGCGGGGAGACTGGATCTTTTCCAGGATAATTCCGCTGGCGTCGCGCCGGTACCAGGTCACCCCTTCCATCAGCCGTCCTTCGGGTGTGTGCGACAGGCTGGCTGCGGCGAGGACATTCGGCCCGTCGCGCAGATAGACATTGTTGCGGGTGCCCGAATTGCGGGGCAGGGGCCCGTAATCGTTCTTTTCCCAGGTCTTGAGCGTGGCGTTGGCCCTTGTCACCACCCGTTCGTTGAACGCGAAATTGACCACGGACACCGCCATGGCCGTCAGCAGCAGCGGCGCCAGCACCTGATGAGCAGACATGCCCGCCGCCTTCATCGCGATCACTTCGCTGTTCTGGTTGAGCGTGGCCAGGGTGATGATCGTGGCCAGGAGGACCGAATAGGGCAGGAAGCGCGAGACAAGCTGGGGCAGGCGCAGCGAAACATAGCGCCACAGTTCCGCCTGCCCGTTGCCGGGATATTCCATGATCGAACCGCTCTCGCTCAGGAGGTCGAGCGTCTGCAGCACCAGGACCAGCATGACCAGCACCGCCAGCACGCGGGTGATGAACAGCCTTGCGAGGTAGAAGGTGACCGTGCGCG
Source organism: Novosphingobium sp. (assembly GCA_024236235.1). GTDB lineage: Bacteria > Pseudomonadota > Alphaproteobacteria > Sphingomonadales > Sphingomonadaceae > JACKKV01. Next base: position 17,544 of record JACKKV010000007.1, read on the forward strand.
AAGGAAAGAAATCAAGCTGCATCGGTGGCCTTCCGCAGGTTGCGGGCGCGGCGATGGCTTCGTGAAAGCAGCCTGATCTTGCGCCCGATGCGTGCAAAAACGGCTTCCAGCGCACCGATCGCCTGCCCGCCGGGAATGAAGGCGACGCGGTAATACATCCACAGGATCAGCCCGGCAAAGATCAGGAACGGCCCCCACAGCCCGATCACGGGATTGAGCAGGCCGAGACTGGCGACATCCTGCGCATACTGGTTCACCTTGTGATAGGAGACGACCATGACGATCGAGACGAATACGCCCAGCGCCGAGGTTGATCGTTTGGGCGGGATCGCCAGCGCCACCGCCAGCAGTGGCATCAGCAGCATCATCACGACTTCGACCAGCCGGTAATTCAGGCTGGCCCAGCTCTGCGTGCGCTTTTCCAGGGGCACCTGGTCATTCCAGCCGATCTTGAGCAGTTCAGGCAGGATATATTCCCGTTCGGCCTGGCCGCGGGCGCGGAACGCCTCGATCTTGGGCAGATCGATCGGCAAGTCGTGCTGGGAAAAGCTGAGTACGCGGGGCGTTTCGCCCGGCTTGCCCGTTTCCTGAATGATCGTGCCATCCACCAGCCGCAGGATCACCGTATCGCGGCTGTCTTCAGTCGCCAGAAAGCGGCCTTCGCGCGCGGATATCGACAGGACCTGCCCCTTCTGATTGGCGATGCGCGCGAAAATGCCGATCAGCTGCGTGCCATTGTTGCGGCTCTCTTCGATCTGCAACGCCATCCGGTCCTTGAGCGAGGTGAATTCGCCCACCTTGATCGAAGCGCCCAGCGCGCCGGACCGCAGCTGGAATTCCATCTGTTCGTAATAATAGCGCGAATAGGGCTGGAGGAAGCCGACGATCAGCAGGTTGAGCGCGGCCAGCGCGATGGTTAGCATATAGGGCACGCGCAGCAGCCGGTTGTAACCCATCCCCACCGCGCGCAGCACGTCCAGTTCGCTGCTGGTCGCCAGCTTGCGAAAGGCCAGCAGGATGCCCAGCAGCAGCCCCAGCGGGATCGCCAGGCTGGCATATTCGGGGATGAGATTGGCGAGCATCTTGAAGACGATGCTGACCGGCCCGCCTTCGACCGCCACGAAGTCAAACAGGCGCAGCATCTTTTCCATCAGCAGCAGCGATGCGGCGATCACGAACACGGCGACCATCGGCACCCAGGTCAGGCGGAAAATATAGCGATCAATGGCAGTTAAGGATTTCAAGCGCTTGGCCGTCGCTGTCTTGTCGTGGCGGGATCGTGTCCCGGCCTATAGCGCGCCGGGGGCGGCAGGTCATGCCCCGTTTTGCAATTGGCGGGCAGGGGCAGGGGCGGGCGCGTTTCAGAGCAGTTCGAACAGCTCGTAGACCGGTCCTTGCGGGCGCCGATGGCCGATCCCGAAGGCGATGACATCATTCAGCCAGACCAGCCGCGGGGCGGCGGTTTCGAACTGGGCGGCGGTGCGGAAATAGAGCTCGTCCGGTGCGATCGTCTCTCCGGCCTGCATCCGTTCGATCATGTCGCCGGGGCCCCTGAGGCGGCCGGAATAGGTCATGTAGATGATTTCACCCTGATCGGTTTCGAGCATGGCGCGAACATCGAGATGAATGACCCCGTCCGGGCGGCGAAACCACCAGTCGCCGCCGCCGGGCTGCGCAATGCCGTTCAGGCGTTCGCCATGAAAGCGGCCCGACTGGATGATACCGCTCTGCCGGAAATAACCCTGCGGGACATCTCCCACCGGCTGGGGCGTGGTTTCAAACTCCGCAGTGAACAGCGGACGGAAGCGCGGCTCGCTCAAGTGGATTTCCGCGACCGGCCCAAGTCAGGCCTTTTCCAGCGTGCATTGCAGCGGGTGCTGATTGGCCCGCGCGAAATCCATCACCTGATTGACCTTGGTTTCGGCGATTTCGAAGGGAAAGATACCGCACACGCCCACGCCCTTCTGGTGGACATGCAGCATCACCCGGGTCGCCTGTTCCAGGTCCATGCTGAAAAAGCGTTTGAGCACCATCACCACGAATTCCATCGGGGTGTAATCGTCATTCAGCAGCAGAACCTTGAACTGGCTGGGCTTCTTGGGCTTGGCGCGGGTTTTGGTGGCCACGCCGACCTGTGCGTCATCGCCCCCGGAATCGTCGCCCGGATCACTCATATTTGGCCCGCACAGCGGGGCTTTGCGCATATCTTCGGCGTACGGAATCATCGGATCAGGATATCGCATTGGCGGCGGAGCGCGCAAGCAGCTTCGAAAAGCGGGGGAATCCGAAGCCATGGCGTCAACGGCAAAACGGGCCGGACAGTCTGCACTGTCCGGCCCGCCTTGTTCGGCCGGGGGGTAGGGGTCCCCGACTAAGCGGTGATTCAGGCGGCCTTCGAGACCTTCTCGGCCAGGACGCTGAAACGCGTGGAGAGCGGCGCGATGGCTTCGTTGGCCAGCTTCACCAGCTGTTCGCTGCTCTTCGAACCGAACGCGACGGCCGAGTCGAAGTTGCGACGCAGCAGTTCGCCCTGGAGCTGGTACAGTTCGGTCGGCGACTTGATCGCGGCGAACTTCTTCATGTCAGCCGTGGCGGTTTCGAACGCGCCCTTGGTTTCTTCGACGTAGTTGCGGCCCAGTTCCTGGACGCCCGACGCGATGATCTTGCCCGATTCGACAACGGCTTCGACGTTGCCCTTGGTGATTTCGCTGACTTCGCCAACGGCGGCCGAGCTCTTCTCGTAAGCGGTCTTGGCCTTGTCCTTCACGGTGGCGATCGTGTCAGTCACCATCTTGGTGTAGTCGGTCTTCTTGCTTGCAGTAGCCATGAAAAATTCCTTCAGATTCGAAACAGTGGGTAGGGTTGGGGTTGTTGCCTTGGCCGGAGCCTTGGCGGGGTTCTTGCTCTTGAGCGTGGTTGCGGCGGCGGGGGCCGCCTGCTTGGTCACCTTCCTGGCGACGGCGGGCCTGGCCGGCTTTGCCGCAGGTGCTTTCGCCGGAGCGGCGGCAGGCTTGCTGGCCGCCGGGGCTTTTTTCGCCGTCACCTTGCGGGTGGCCGGCTTCTTTGCGGCGACGGGCTTCTTTGCCGGAGCCTTGGCCACGGCCGGGGTTTTCGCGACGGGAGCCGGAGCCGGAGCTTCTGCGACCACTGCCTTGACGGCAGGGGCTTCCACTGCCGGGGCAGGTTCGGCCTTGGGCGCCGCTGTTACCGGCGCGGGCTTGGTTACCGCGACGGTGCTGGCAGCTGCCTCATAGGCTTTCTCGGCTGCGTCACCCGTCGCATTTTCGATCTTGTCTGCCATTCGTCCTGTACCTCGCATTGCGCTTTCCCATACCGGAAAGGCGTATGTTGCACTGCACAAATAGTGAGTGCGCCTGCGATGTCAAGGAAAAATTGTGCACTGCACAAAAGTGTAACAATTCGACGGGGAGGCGGGGCGAATGGGCGGGGCTAATGTTCCATTACGTACCGGCCCGGCGCGTCCTCGATCACCTTGTCGCCCTTGCCGCCCGGTGCGCGCTTGCCCTTCGCCGGGACTGTTTCGGTGCCGAAGCTGTGCAGCCATTCGATCCAGTACGGCCACCAGCTGCCGGGGTGTTCGCGTGCCCCGGCCACGAAATCCTCGTAAGTCGTATAGGGCGGCTCGCTGGTCCAGTACTGGTACTTGTGCAGCGAAGGCGGGTTGACCACCCCGGCGATATGGCCTGACCCGGCCAGCATGAAACGGGTCGGCCCGCGGAAATGACGGGTGGCGCGAAACACGCTTTCGGGCGGTGCGATGTGATCTTCGCGCCCCGCCTGGATGAAGCACGGCGTTTCGATGCGGGTAAGGTCGATCGGCGTGCCATCCGCTTCCAGCCGGTCAGGCACGACCATCAGATTGTCGCGATAAAGCTGGCGGGTGTAATTGTGATGCCAGCGCGCAGGCAGGTTGGTCGAATCCCCGTTCCAGAACAGCAGGTCGAACGCAGGGTAATCCTCGCCCAGCAGATAATTGTTGATGACATAGCTCCAGATCAGATCCTTGCCCCGCAGGGCGTTGAACGTCGCCGCCATGTAGCGACCGTCAAGATAACCTTTTTCGGACAGCTGATCGGCCAGTGTGAGCGCGGGGCCATCGCAGAAATATTTCAACTCCCCGGATTTCTCGAAATCGACCTGGGCGGTGAAGAAGGTCGCGCTGGCGACCTTGTCCGCCTGCCCGCGCCGGGCCAGGATGGAAAGGGTCGCCGCAAGGGTGGTGCCTGCCACGCAATAGCCGATGGCGTGGACGGCGGGCACTTTCAGCCGCTCGCGGACGACATTGATCGCTTCGATCTGGGCGCGGATGTAATCGTCCCATTCGATCTCGGCCATGGATGCGTCCGCCGATTTCCAGGACACCATGAAAGTGGTCAGCCCCTGTTCGACGGCCCAGCGCACGAAGCTTTTCTTTGCGTTGAGATCGAGGATGTAGAAGCGGTTGATCCACGGCGGAAAGATCACCAGCGGCGTTTCCAGCACTGTTTCAGTGGTAGGGCTGTACTGGATCAGTTGGAACAGCGGCGTTTCATACACCACCTTGCCGGGGGTGACGGCGATGTTGCGACCCACTTCGAAGGCGGATTTGTCCGTGTGCGACAATTGGCCGTGGCGCAGGTCCGAGAGCAGATGTTCCATGCCGCGCACCAGATTTTCGCCCCGCGTTTCCAGCGTGCGTTCGATCACCACCGGATTGGTGGTGGGGAAATTGGCCGGGCTCAGCGCCTCCACCATGCAGCGCGCCGCGAATCTGAGCTGGTCGCGCTTTTCGTCATTCAGCCCCTCCATCGCATCGATCGCGGCCTGGACCTGATCGGACAGCATCAGATAGGTCTGGTGCAGGATGGCAAAGGCGGGCTGGTTCTGCCAGCGCGGATCGGCAAAGCGGCGGTCGGAACGCGGCAGGGCGGGCGTGCTGCCGGCGCCCGCGTTCGGCCCCATCCCGTACTGGGCCAGCACATTTTCCCACAGCGCCAGCCCTTCATCGCACAGGCGCTGGCGCGTATCGGCATTGCCCAGCGGCAATTGTTCGTAGAACATCTCCAGATAGTCGAGCCATTTGGTGACATTGGCAAAGGGGTGCGGATCCTTGCCCTCGTTGACCAGTTCCTGCTGAAAATCCAGCCACAGCCCCTGCAGCTTTCTGGAGGATTCCAGCCAGCCCGTCATTTCCTGCGGGTCCAGGCCCGGCGGGACGAAGCCCGGCATCAATGGCGACAGCATTTGTTGAAGCGCCGTTGCCTGTTCGCTCCACAGCCGCCGGAACATTTCGGTCGGGTCTTCGGTTTTGTCTGCCATTATCGCTTCACCGGTTCTAGAGGGGCGCGCCCGCGCCATTGCCAGGATGAGTCGTTCATCAAAGCCATTGCATAGCATAAGCAGCATTTGCGAAAGGGCCATAATAGCCTAAAGTTGGTTGCAGTGCGGTGACGGTCACCGCCCTTTGGAATGTTAGAGGTCATGGAAGACGAATTTTACCGCATCAAGCGCCTGCCGCCCTATGTCATCGCCGAAGTCAACGCGATGCGCGCTGCGGCACGCCATGCGGGCCGTGACATCATCGACCTGGGCATGGGCAATCCCGATCTGCCGCCGCCCGATCACGTCATCGAAAAACTGTGCGAAGTTGCGCGCAAGCCCGATGCGCACGGCTATTCCCAGTCCAAGGGCATACCCGGCCTGCGCCGCGCCCAGGCGAATTATTACGGCCGCCGGTTCGGGGTAGAGCTTGATCCCGAAAGTGAAGTGGTCGTCACGCTCGGCTCGAAGGAAGGGCTGGCGACGCTCGCCACCGCGATCACCGCGCCGGGCGATGTTGTGCTGGCGCCCAATCCCAGCTATCCGATTCATACCTTCGGTTTCATCATCGCAGGGGCCACGATCCGCTCCGTGCCGACCACGCCTGACGATCGCTACTGGGAATCGCTGGACAAGGCGATGGCTTTCACCGTGCCGCGGCCCAGCATCCTGATCGTCAACTATCCGTCCAACCCCACCGCCGAGGTGGTGGATCTGGCATTTTACGAACGGCTGGTCGCCTGGGCGAAGGAGAACAAGGTCTGGGTGCTGTCCGACCTTGCCTATTCCGAACTTTATTATGACGGCAAGCCGACTCCCTCGATCCTGCAGGTGCCGGGGGCGAAGGATGTGGCGGTGGAATTCACCTCCCTCAGCAAGACCTATTCGATGGCCGGCTGGCGGATGGGCTTTGCCGTGGGCAACCGCAAGCTCATCGCGGCGCTGACGCGGGTCAAGAGTTACATCGATTATGGAGCTTTCACGCCGATCCAGGCGGCGGCCTGCGCCGCCCTCAACGGGCCGCAGGACATTGTGGAACGCAATCGCGAACTCTATCATCGCCGCCGCGACGTGCTGGTTGAAAGCTTCGGGCGGGCCGGATGGGAAATTCCCCCGGCCAAGGCATCGATGTTCTGCTGGGCGCCTCTGCCTCCGCAGCTCAAGGACATGGGCAGCCTCGAATTTTCCAAGCAATTGCTCACTCATGCCGAAGTGGCGGTGGCGCCGGGCGTCGGCTATGGTGAGGACGGCGAAGGTTTCGTGCGCATCGCGATGGTCGAAAATGAACAACGGCTGCGTCAGGCCGCGCGCAATGTTAAGCGTTATCTCCAGTCCATGGGTGTCAATTCCACGGCGGCATGAACGGGGCGAAGTTGCGGCTTTGCCTGTTCGCTTGATCCTGTCCCGATAAAACTCTGGTTGCATTGCCCGGTGAGTTTGTGATGCCTTGCATCGCGAGCAAACGGGGACATGATGAAGCAATTCTGCTGGGTATCGCAGCGGGCCGCTCTGCCCGACGGGTGGGATCTGCGCCTGCGCGGCTGGAGGCTGGACGCGGCTGAGCCGGACCCGGCGGCCGAACGGCGCGAACACTTCCCCATCCTGTGCGATTATCAGGGGGTCAGCGCGGCACAGCTGGCCGGGCTGCGCCAGCACCGCCAGCGCATGCTGTTGCTGGGGGTGGATGGCGGGCTGGAACGCGCGGGCCTGCTTGCCGCCAGGTTTGCCGATGCCCTGCCGGGCGATGTCGGGCTGGATGAACTGGACCAGCGGGCGGAGCGGGTGTTGCTGCAGGCCGCAGCCATGCCGCGCCAGCGCACGGCCGGGCCCTTGCTGCTCGACCTGTTTCACCGCGATGCGCAGATCGACGGGCGCTGGCTGGGCCTGCATCCGCGTGAATTCGCGCTGCTGTGGCATCTGGCCGAACTGCCCGGCAGCCGCGTAACCCGCGCCCGCCTGCTGGCCGATGTCTGGCGGCTCAATCACGATCCGGAAACTAACCGGGTGGAGGTACATGTCTCGCGTCTGCGCGCGAAGCTGGCCGGTGCGGGGCTTGGTCAGCTGGTGGTGACGGATCCGCGCGGTGGCTATCGCCTCGATTCGGGTGATCGGGGCGATTCGGCATTGCCCCTTGCCAATCCGCATAATGCACTGGACGAATATGTGCGGCGCGGCGACATTGCGCCGATCAAGGAGCGGCAGGGCGATGACAATTCCCTTCACAAACAATGACCGGGTGACGATCGAGCTGGAAGAGTGCGGCGTGGCGCAGCTGCGCCTTGCCCGGGCGGACAAGATGAACGCGCTCGACATCGCCATGTTCGAAGCGCTGGTGGAAGCGGGCGATGCGCTGGCCCGCAGTCGCGGCGTTCGTGCTGTGGTGCTGGCGGGGGAGGGCGCCTGTTTTTGCGCCGGCTTCGATCTCGCCAATTTCCAGAGCTGGCAGGGTGCGGCTGCGCCCGATCTGTGTGTGCGCACTCATGGCGAGGCCAATCTGTTCCAGCAGGCGGCGCTGCAATGGCGGCGTCTGCCAATGCCGGTGATCGCCGCAGTGCACGGCGCCTGCCTTGGCGGGGGGCTGCAACTGGCCAGCGGGGCGGATATCCGCATTGTCGCGCCCGATGCGAAGCTTTCGATTCTCGAACTGAAATGGGGGCTGGTGCCGGACATGGCGGGTTTCGTGCTGTGGCGCGGGCTGCTGCGGGACGACAGCCTGCGCGAACTGCTGTTCAGCCACCGCATCTTCAGCGGGGAGGAGGCGCTCAGCCTGGGGCTTGCTACCATCACCGATCCCGACCCGCTGGCGCGCGCAACTGCCATGGCCCGCGCGATTGCCGGGCAGAATCCCGATGCGGTGCACGCGGCCAAGGCGCTGGCCAATCGCACGCTGGATGCAACGGCGGCGGAACTGCTGATGGCGGAAAGCACGGCACAGGCCGGGCTTATGTGGTCGCCCAACCAGCTGGAGGCGGTCGCCAGCCAGATGGAGAAGCGCGCTGCGCGTTATATCGACCCGTGACTGCGGCAAAGAAGCGTTGCCTTGCCGCGATCGCTTCGCTAGGTGCCCGGCTGCACCGCGTCCTGACGCAAGAGGCCCGATGGCGGAGTGGTGACGCAGCGGACTGCAAATCCGTATACGCCGGTTCGATTCCGGCTCGGGCCTCCATGCATATTGAGGTGCAAAGGCGTCTCCGGGTATTGGCGCCCAGAGTGGCGCAACCCCGCGCCATTCCGCGAGATCATCTTACCAGAAACCGTCTCTCCTGAGACGTGTATTGGCTCGGTAATGGGCCGCAAATGCGTAAAGTCTCTGCGGCGATTTCTGCATCGACGGATTTGACGTTACCCGCGTCTCTGCTCTCTGTGGTGGTTGGACTGCAGGGACAAGCGATGGGCGGCTTGCGCCATGCAATACTGTCGAAAATGGAGCCAAGCATTCATCTCGAAACCTGCCGTTCACACAGGTATTCAACCACGGGCGAAATTTGGGCCGGTTGCGGACCTGCAGCTATTGAACGAAATAAGGTGGAAAGCAGCTGTTCAGCGCGCGAGCCTAAAGCTGACCGCACGTTCGCGGCAGCTATCTATTGGAGCCTTTGCGCTCCACCCGCTGGCCTACACTTATGACAAGGCGGGTCGGGTCACTCAGCTGGTGGAGGATGGCTGGTCGAGCGAATATGAATATGACCAGGCGGGCAACCGCACCCTGATCCGCTACCCGCACCAGGGCTTGCTCGGCAGTCCGACCAACGACGGCTTCCATCTCACCTATGACTATGACCTGCTGGGCCGCCTTACCAAGGTGCGGGAGAATGGCGCGGCCTCGGGCATCGGCGTGCTGGCGTCATACAGCTACGACGAGCTGTCGCGGCCGACCTTCGTTGCGCTTGGCAACGGCACGAGCCGGACGGTGACCTACCGGCCGGATTCGAGCGTGGGTACGCTGGCGCTGGATCTCGACGGCGCGGGCGCGGCCAACGACAATCTCTACACGCTCGCCTACAATCAGATCCCGCAGATCGCATCGGTGACCACGAGCAGGGCGGCGTTCGACTGGAACGGCTATAGCGATGTCAATCGCGGCTATGCGGCGAACGGGCTCAACCAGTATACGCAATCGGGCACGAAGACGCTCGGCTATGACGACAATGGTAATCTGATCTCAGACCAGACCTGGACATTCGGCTATGATGCGGAAAACCAGCTGACCAGCGCCAGCGCGACCGGCGTGGCATTGGCCTATCGTTACAATGCCCTCGGTCGGATGGACCGGCGGCAGCTCAATAGCGCCACTGCCACCGACTATCTGTATGACGGGCAGAGCCTGATCGCCGAACACGCCGCGGGCGCCAATCCGCAGGGCAAGCGCTATGTCCATGGCACTGGCGTTGACAGTCCGATCGTCGAATATACCCGCCAGGGCGACGGGACGTATACGCGGCTGTGGTATGCGGCTGACTTCAGGGGCTCGATCGTCGCGACGACCAATGATGCGGGAACGACGACCGCGATCTACGCTTATGGCGATTATGGCGAGCCCAATACGCAGGGCGGCCCCGCGTTCCGCTACACCGGCCAGCGGCTCGATGCCGACAGCGGCCTCTACTACTACAAGGCCCGCTGGTACTCGCCCAATCTCGGCCGCTTCCTCCAGACCGATCCGATTGGGACGAGCGACCAGCTCAACCTCTATGCTTATGTGGCGAACGATCCTATCAATCTGATAGATCCGACCGGGATGACCACATATGGACCGGATATCGGATTTCCGGCCTCTCGGGGTTTGTTAGACCCGCTGCCGCTGGACCAGCCGTTGATCCCGCCTCTGAGCGACTTTAACACAGGCCCAACTCGATCGCTGAATGAGGCAGAATTTGAGATACTCAATACTGAAATCCCAAGTTCTACCTTAAATTCCCTGACCTTACACGATGGCCTTCCGCCGGGATTTGACCCTGCTGGTACTGAGGCAACCACTCTTTATGACCATATCTATTTTAGGGACGGGATAGATGATTTCTCTACAAGCACCTATCGAATCAGGCTATTAGCTGAAGAGTCCTATCATGCTTACCAATTCGACACAGGAATGACATATCGTAGTTACGCAATAGCTAGTATTAATGGATATGCGAATAATCCGTACGAGATAGAGGCAAAGGATGTGGCTGATCTAATAACATATACGTATTGCTCACTAGGTGGCGCTGCCAAAGGCTGTTGATATGAAAAAACTCAAACTTTCCATTGTGATTGTATATTTCATTGCAGGTTGCAGCTTATCCACGTCTTTTGACCGAGAGTTTCGGGATTTCTATTTGAAACCGGGTGAGGAGCGCGCTGAGGAGTTCGCGGCATATCCTATTGAAAAACAATATGAAATTTACATGTGGGGCGTTCGTAACTTTCATCCTTCTCCTTTGCATTTGGCGGAGGTGATGGGGAAGGGCGGTATGCCTTCAGCGATCTATGTTGCTAATAGGATGGCTGGCACAAGTGATCCTGTGGAACTTAGTAGTGCTATTGTCGTTTTTGAATGGATGCAGCTTCATGGAATTCCTGTATGTGACAACAAGGAAATTGTCGAGGCAATGGCCCGTGGACTTGTGAAGTCAAAAGGCACTATTCATGAGAAGTCATATCGTAATATTCTATTTAGAACATGTCCCATACAGGGTATTGGGAAGATATAGCCCATTTCCCAATCATTATTTTGTTGCCGCTTGTTCCTATTTCGAATGCGCGGTCGTGATCCTAAAAACCGAAACTATCGTGGGGTGGGCGCGTGAAACATATAGGACAAGCACTGCTGTTGTTCTTCCTGGCCATGGCGGCACCGCTTGCGCCGGCGTTCGCCCAGAGTACCGTCACCTACACCTATGACGCGCTCGGCCGCCTCGTACGCTCGGAGAACAACGGTACCAGCACTGCCGACAGCACCTACACCCTCGATGCAGCGGGCAACCGCACCAACGTCACCGTCACCGGCTCGCCGTTCCCGACCTTTTCGATCGACAGCACAGCCGTCACCGAAGGCGGAACCGCGATCCTGACCGTCACCAAGGGCGGCGCGACGATCGACACGCTCACCGTCAATTACGCGAGCGCCGACGGCACCGCGAGCGCGGGATCGGATTATACCGCAACCAGCACCCAGATGCTGACCTTCCTCGCCTCCGACAGCAGCAAGACGATCGCCATTCCCACCACTGACGATCTGTTGATCGAAAACACCGAGAACTTCACCGTGACGCTGTCCGGCAACAGCGCGGGCTCGGCCATCGGTCAGGCCACTGGCACGGTTACGATCAACGACAATGACGCGACCAGCTTCGCCATTTCCGATGCTTCGGTCACCGAGGGCGGAAACCTCGTCTATACCGTCACCAAGACGGGCAGTGTGGCCGCGAACATCAGCTATGCCACCGCTGATGGCACGGCGACGGCCGGGTCGACCATCTCGACCGCGCAGGGCTCCGGCACGATCAATGATAACGATGTGCCGCCTGTATCCTTTGCGATATCGGCTGCGCCCACTGTTTCGGAAGGCGGCAACCTCGTTTACACGGTCACCTGTCCCCCGTCAGCACCAATGGCACAGATTTGAGGTTGTGATTTAAGGAGGATTTGGGCTTCGTTGCAGTGACGAAGGAACGAAGATGAAGCCCAAATCCTCCAATGCAAAATCGCCGACCAAGGCCCCCGCGGAACGGGTGGTAAAGGACATCCGGCGGCAGACCAGGCGCCACTTCTCGGCCGAGGACAAGATCCGCATTGTGCTGGAAGGCCTGCGCGGCGAAGACAGCATCGCCGAGCTGTGCCGCAAGGAAGGCATCGCGCAGAGCCTGTTTTACACCTGGTCGAAGGAGTTCATGGAGGCCGGCAAGCGCTGGCTGGCTGGTGACACCACCCGTGCCGCAACGACCGTCGAAGTGCAGGATCTACGCCGCGAAGCCCGCGCCCTGAAGGAATGCGTGGCAGACCTGACGCTGGAGAACCGCCTGCTGAAAAAAAGCATGAGCCGGGCTTCAACAAGGTTCTGACCGCAACGGACGCGCGCGGGAAGGTCACCGACTACGCTTACGATCCGGTCACCGGCGATCTGGCCTCTGTCACCGCACCGGCGGCCACGTCCGGCGGTACGCGCCCGCAAACGACCGTCAGCTACACCAGCTTCACTGGCGCGGGTGGCATGCCGTCCTTCACCATGCCGACCTCGGTCACCAGCAAGATCGACGCAGCGAACAGCGTGACGACGACAACGGCTTATAACGCGGCCAACAAATATGTGCCGCAGTCGAGCACGGTGGACCCCACAGGCCTCAACCTGACTTCGACCTTCTCCTCTGCCCAACTTGCGATTTCCCGTGTCCGATTCACAAGATATCGGTCGCTGAATTTGCTAAGGTGCGCAGACTCCCGGCGGTCTCGCGATTTGCACTCATGAATGCAGACGTCAAACTCCCGTTATTTTCCCGTTTGCTCGGGAATTTGGCCAAGAGACCGGCGATCAAAGTGGTCTTCACGCCTCCAGCTTTTTCCTGAATTGTTCGCCCGTTGGCGCTGTGCATGCAGGAAGTTTGCCCTTGTGCGACAGAAAGCGTTGCACCGCGCGGCGAAGCTGACTAGAGAGCCGCCCCGGACGCCGCTTTAGCTCAGTCGGTAGAGCACATCATTCGTAATGATGGGGTCAGAGGTTCGAATCCTCTAAGCGGCACCATTTCCTCCTTACCCTATGCCCTGTTCAGCATGCTCGCGCGCCCGCGCCCCTGTTTTCGGGATTGCGCCCCGCAACTGCATCACGCGCTTGCGGGGCGGGGTGTGGCCTGGGTGCAGTCCCGACGATGCGCTGCGGGCTTTGACAGGGCGGCGAAATTCGCTATGTCGAATAAAATTCTGTTTTTGCGGCTAGGGCTGCGAGGGGATTGCTGTAATGATCGACAAGACCGTTCAAACGCTTGAAGAGGCCGTTTCCGGGCTTTTTGATGGCGCGGCCATCATGATCAGCGGATTCGGGGAGGCGGGGGTTCCGGCTGAACTGATCGACGCGGTTGTCGATCATGGCGCAACGGACCTGACCATCATCTCCAACAATGCCGGGACCGGCGATGTGGGCATCGCGGCGCTGATCAAGGCCAATCGCGTGCGCAAGGTCATTGCATCCTATCCGCGCATGGCCGGATCGGTGCATTTCGAAGCGCGCTATCGTGCTGGCGATCTGGAACTCGAACTGGTGCCGCAGGGCAATCTGGCCGCGCGTATCCAGGCGGCGGGTTCCGGCCTTGGTGCGATCTTCACGCCGACCGGCTATGGCACCATGCTGGCCGAAGGCAAGGAAACGCGCGAAATTGACGGGCGCAATTATGTGCTGGAATATCCGATCCATGCCGATTTCGCGCTGGTCAAGGCCTTGAAGGCCGATCGCTGGGGCAATCTGGTGTTTCGCAAGGCGGCCCGCAATTTCGGCCCGATCATGGCCATGGCGGCAAAGCACACGATCGTGCAGGTGAGCGAGATTGTGCCGCTGGGCGAACTTGATCCCGAAGTGATCGTGACCCCGGGCATTTTCGTGGAGCGGGTCGTCCCGGTTCCGGGAAAATCTGCGGCCGCAGCCTGAGGAAAAGGGAAAAGACGATGCAGCGCATGGACAAGGAAACGCTCGCCGCCCGGGTCGCCCGCGACATTCCCGAAGGGGCTTATGTCAATCTCGGGATCGGGCAACCGACGACGGTTGCCAATTACCTGCCGATGGAGGGCGATTTCTTTCTTCACAGCGAGAACGGCATCCTCGGCATGGGCCCGGCCCCGGCGGATGAGGATATCGACTGGGACCTGATCAACGCGGGCAAGCAGCCGGTCACCCTGCTGACCGGCGGGTGCTTCTTCCATCATGGCGACAGCTTCACCATGATGCGCGGCGGCCATATCGATATCTGCGTGATGGGCGCCTATCAGGTCTCGGTCCATGGCGATATCGCCAACTGGCACACCGGTGCGCCTGATGCGATCCCCGCCGTGGGCGGGGCGATGGACCTGGCGGTGGGCGCCAAGCAAGTGTTTGTCATGATGAACCTGCTGAGCAAGACGGGCGAATGCAAACTGGTCGAACGCTGCACCTATCCGTTGACCGGGCTGGCCTGTGTCTCGCGGCTATACAGCGATCTTGCCATTTTCGAGCTTGGCCCTGATGGGGCGAAAGTGATCGAGATGGTCGACGGCCTGACGCTGGAAAAGTTGCGGGAACTGACCGGCCTCGATCTGACCATGGCAGCCTGAAGGTTTACCGCACGGCATTTGGCACGCGCGGCGGGCAGGGGGATTGCCCCGGCCCGCGCGCGATTTTCCATTCTCTTCAGAAGAGGCGCGAGCCGGGCGGCGCGGAGGTGTCGCCATTTGCCGCGCGGCGCGCGAAATCCCGCACCGCCATGCTGATATCCGCGATGTCCTGATCGCTCAACTCGTCAATCTGCGGCATGCCGAGCGCGGACAGCGCCCCTTCCTTGACGATCTTGCGCAACATTTCAGGATCCTGCGCCATCGCCGATTGCCTGAGATCGGGGTAATTGGCATTGGCACCGCCAGGTACATGGCAGATCGAACAATTGCGCAGCCACAATTCGCGTCCGCGCGCGGCCGATGCCTGATCGATCCTGAACGACGGGTCGTCAATTGGCGTGACGTCAAAACTCGGCGGCGGCGCAGACGGAAGTTTTGCCTTGCCGTCGAGCTTGAAGGTCAGCACCCGCGGCATATGCACGCCGAACCGCCAGCCGGGATCGTCCGGCGCGGCTGCGCCATAGCCGACGAGCAGCGTAACATATTGTTCGCCGTCCGCCAGATAGGTGATCGGCGGGGCGAGGATGCCGTTCATCGCGTTGAACTTCCACAATTCCTTGCCGTTTGCCGCGTCATAGGCGTGGAACCAGCCATCGGCGGTGCCCTGAAAGACAAGGCCGGATGCGGTGGCCATGGTCCCGCCGTTCCAGCCGGTCTTGTACTTCACCGTCCAGCGCGCTTTTTGTGCGACCGGATCCCAGGCCAGCAGGGCCCCCGTGCCATCATCCTTGTCCAGCTTGACCAGGCTGAAGCGCGATCCCAGCGCAAATTCGTAATGGCGCGAACCGAGCGTGAAAGCTTCGGCTTCCTTCACCTTCTCCGGCGTCGTCCAGTACTTGCCGGGCTGTTGCAGCACCGGGATGAAGGCGAGGCCCAGCCTGGGGTTGTAGGACATGGCCTGCCAGTTATGAGCGCCCAGCTGCGAGGGGTAGAAGCTGACCGGGCCGTTCTCATAGCGGGCATTGGCCACCTCGACCGGTCGCCCGGTCTTGAGATCGATCTTCTCGGCCCATGTCGCCTTGGCGTATTTTTCAGCGGAAAGCAGTTTGCCGTCGCGCCGGTCAAGAATGTAGAAGAAGCCGTTGATCGCGGCCTGCATCAGCACCGGGCGTTTTTCCCCGCCGATGTCCATGTCGGTCAGGATCATCTCATTGGTGGCCTTCCAGTCCCAGGCTTCGCGCGGGTTTTGCTGGTAATGCCAGATGTATTTTCCGGTATCGGCATCCAGTGCGACGATTGACGCAAGGAACAGATTGTCCCCGCCTTCGGGGCTGCGCTGGGCCGGATCGTAATTGGAGGAATTGCCGACACCGATGTAGATTCGGTTCAGTTCGGCATCATAAGTCATGCCGTTCCATACGGTGCCGCCGCCGCCCCAGCGCCACCATTCGCCGCTCCATGTCTTTGCGGCCATCGCCTGGGTTTCGTCCTCGAACCCGTCGGCCGGATTGCCGGGCACGGTGTAGAAGCGCCACAGTTGCTTGCCGGTGCGCGCGTCATAGGTGGTGACATAGCCGCGCGTGCCGAAATCCGCCCCGGAATTGCCCACAATCACCTTTCCGTCGAACACGCGCGGTGCGCCGGTGATGGTCTTGCGCGTATCGCCCTTTTCTTCCTCGATCGTGTCAACGACCCAATTGGGCTTGCCGGTCTTCGCGTCCACTGAAACGAGTCGCCCGTCCAGAGTGGCGAGCAGGATCGATCCCTCGAAATAGCCGATCCCGCGGCTGCCCTGCTGCGTGGTGCGCAGCGCGCGGGGGTGTTCCTTGCCGACTTCCGGATCATATTCCCACAGCAGCTTCCCGTCACTGGCATTGACCGCATAAAGTTTGGACAGCGAGGTGGAGAAATAGAGCGTTCCGTCAATCGCCAGCGGTGTGCCCTGCATTGATCGGGCCTGCGGGGGCAATTCCATGCTCCACGCCAGGCCCAGGCGGCTGACCGTATCCGGATTGATCTGTTCCAGCGGGCTGTAACGCTGCTCATTGCTGTCCAGCCCGTAAAGCGTCCAGTCCCCCTCCTTGCCGGCAGACCCGGAACAGGCAGCGGCCATAAGGCAGGATATGGCAAGGGCCAGGGCCGCAAGGGGTTTTGCCAGCTGCATCGCAAACGATCCTCTCATCCGAATAATTTTCGGTACAATAAGGATGTCGCAATTGCGATGCCAGCATAAAATCAGATGGTGGCGATGCCCGTAATCAACCCCAGGGCCAGCCAGTTGCCCAGCATGGTCCCGGCCTTCGCCAGCGCCGCCGTTTCGTCCATCCGTTCCAGCAGCAGCGCGCAGGCTTCGCCATAGCTGCCGCCAGTGGCCAGATGGTGCAGCGCCAGCCCCTCATCCTCGTCCACCAGGATGAATGTCGAGCGCCAGCCTTCGCGCCAGACCGTGCAATAATGCGGGGCGGGCAGAGGCCGCAGCACCGCCTGCGCGAGCGATGGCTCATCTGCGGCCAGCGCATTCCACAATGGCGGCAGGTCGTGCGCAACTTCACGCAGGGCGAGGCCGGGGGCCATGCGCAGGCGCAGATCGTTCCACTGGCCGTCGTTGAAGCCGGCGGTGGCGGCGGCAAAATCCTGCGCCGTGAACGGGGCGCAGTCCGCCGCGGTAAAGGCACAGGCCATTGCCCATTCAATCCACGCCAGTTCCGCCACTTCGGGATCGCCGGGAAAGAGCCCGGTCAGCGTTTCGGCAAAGCCACGCCCGGCATCGTCAAGCGACCATCCGTTCGGCGGGCAGGAGATCAGGTGATGCGCACCGGCGGCATGGAACGGTTCCTGCCCAACCCAGCGCAGCGTGCGCGGGTAGGTTTCGGTCAGCGCGTCCAGCAGGCTGCTGCGATAATTGTTGCGATAGATCGCCAGGCCTGCCTGTTCGCGATCATTCCATTGCGCCGGCGGCGGCGCCTCCTCGTCAAGCAATGCGGCCATGAAGGCGCCCTGCATGTCGGCCAGCTTCATGCGGCCACCAGTGTGGCGGCCGCGGCCAGCTGGCGCGCGATGTCCAGTTCGCCCAGCAGGCTATCAAGCGGCGGGATCGCATCGTCACGTTCGATCATCACGGCGACGGGGCCAAGCTGCGTCATGGCGCTCTGGTAAAGCGCCCATACCGCATCGCACACCGCGCGGTCATGCGTGTCGATGATGATCTCGCCCGGCTGATGCCCGGCAAGGTGAACCTGGCGCACCCGTTCCAGCGGCAATCCGGTCAGATAGTCTTGCGCTGCAAAGCCGTGATTGCACGCGCTGACATAGATGTTGTTGATGTCCAGCAGCAGGTAGCAGCCGGTCCGCCGCACGACCTCGGCCAGAAATTCCCACTCGCTCATCTCGTTTTCGGGAAAGATGAGATAGCTAGACGGGTTTTCGAGCAGGATGGGGCGCCTGAGCGCGTCCTGCGCGGCGCAAACATTGGTGCAGACCAGCCCCAGTGCCTCCTGCGTATAAGGCAGGGGCAGCAGATCGTGGCTGTTGTGTGCGCTGGTGCGGGTCCAGCACAGATGGTCCGATACCCACAGCGGATCGATCCGTTCAACCAGCGCGGCCAGCCGCCGCAGATAGGCCTGGTCCACCCCATGCGCCGAGCCGGGCGAGAGTGACACGCCGTGCAGCGCCACCGGGTGATGGCGGCGCACCGCCTCCAGCAAGGCCAGCGGCCTGCCGCCGTCGACTATGTAGTTTTCCGAAATCACCTCCACGAAATCGACCGGCACGCCGCCCGCCTCGAATTCGGCGAAATGGGGGCGGCGCAGACCGAGGCCGAAACCGGAAAAACTGGCAATTTCGTTCATCTGGGCGTTCTCGTGCAACTGGGTGTGGCCCGGCCTTCCGGGAGGGGGGCAGGGGAAAGCCGGGCCACGGGGAGGTGAACGGCGCTGCGGGTTTAGCCGAGATCGCCGATCGTGCCGCCCTTGGTCAGGCATTCGCCCGCTTTCATTGCCTTGAAGCCGTGGCCCTTGCAGGCGTTCATGCCCTTGCAGGCATGTTCGGCGGTGGCGCAATCGGCCGTGCCCTTGCAGCTGTTGACGCCATAGCAATGCACCGTGTCGTTTGCGCCCACCGCGATGCCGTTGCTGCCGGCCGGGGCATCTGCGGCAAAAGCGGCGGCGGAAAGGGCGAGTGCGGCGGCGGCCGAAGCGATGGTGGCGGTACGGGTCTTGGTCATCGGGAGTCTCCATATGTAATCGGTGCCAGTGCGGCTATGTGCCATTCGCGCCATTGATGCCGACGGTTACAGGCAGGAAAATTTTTTCGCATTGTAACCTGTGCATCCCCCGCCGCGAATAGCCTGCCAGCCCTGGACGTTGCCGGGGCGCAGACCGGAGATGAAGATGAAGACCAGATCGATCGCCGCCCTTGCGGGCGTGGCCATGTCAGGAAGCCTCGCGGTTCAGTCCGCCGTTGCGGCGGACCGCGCGCCGATGGAAAAGTGCTATGGCGTCGCCAAGGCCGGCAAGAATGATTGTGCGGCAGGCGCAGGCACCAGCTGCGCGGGTACTTCCACCCGTGATTATCAGGGCAATGCCTGGAAACTGGTGGCCAAGGGCAGCTGCACCGCGATCAAGACCCCCAAGGGGCCGGGTTCGCTGACCCCGATCCAGCGCTGATCGCCAGCAGGGGAGAGCAGCGATGCAATCCATTTCTGCCCGCTGGGATCGCGCGGCCGCCTGCCTTGCGGGGCGCCGGGGTGAAGGGCTGGCGCTGCTTCTCACCCGGATCGCGCTGGCTGGCGTGTTCTGGCGTTCGGGCCAGAGCAAGCTGGTGGAAGACAGCTGGTTCGCGATCAGCCCGTCCACTTACTTCCTGTTCGAGACGGAATATAGCGCGGTCCCCCTGCCGCCCGCCTTCGCGGCGGTGATGGCGACCATTGCCGAACATGTTTTTCCCATTCTGCTGGTGCTGGGGCTGGGCACGCGCCTGGCCGCGCTGGCACTGCTGGGCATGACGATGGTGATCCAGATCTTCGTCTATCCCGAAGCGTGGTGGAGCGTGCATCTGCTGTGGGTGGCGATGGCCGCCATCCTGATCTCGCGCGGGGCGGGCATGTTCTCGCTCGATGCGCTGCTGGGCGCGAGACTTCGCGCGTGACAGCGGATGAGGCGGCACTGGCGCGGCTGATGGGCGCGGCCCAGCAGGGCGACCGGCAGGCCTATGCCGTCTTGCTGGAACAGGCGGGCAGATGGCTGCGCCGGTATTTTGCCCGGCGGGTCGCACCGCAGAACCTTGACGATCTGGTGCAGGAGGTGCTGCTTTCGCTGCACCGCAAGCGCGCGACCTACGATCCTGCCCGCCCGTTCCTGCCCTGGCTGGCGGCGATTGCCCGCTATCGCTGGGTCGATCAGCTACGCGGTGAATATCGGGCCGCCACCCAGGAGCTGCAGGACAATGATGCGGTGGACGAAGGCAGCGAGGATGCGGTGCTTGCCCGGATCAGCCTCGACCGGCTGTTCGCCCGGCTCCCTGCTGCCCAGGCCCGGGCGATCGAGCTGGTGAAGATCGAAGGGCGCAGTATTTGCGAGGCATCGCAACGCTGCGGGCAGAGCGAGGCGCTCGTCAAGGTGAACATATTTCGCGGCATCCGCAAAATGGCCGCGCTGATCGAAAAGGCACAATAGGATGAAGCGGACAACGGACGGGCTGATCGCGCAACTGGCGAATGAACTGCAACCGGTGCGCCCGTTGCGCTGGCGGGCCGGCATGGCGCTGGCGCTGGCGGCGTTTGCCATGGCCGCGCTCGCCGTCGTGGCCTTGCGCGGCCTGAGCGAGGGCGTGGCGCACGGGCATGTTTCGGCCTTCTTCGTGGTCGCCAACGGGCTGCTGCTGCTGCTCGGTCTGGCCGGGGCGAGCGCGGTGATCGCGATGGCATCCCCTAATGTGGGGGCGCAGCATCAAGGCCCTAAATGGGCGCTGGCGATGGTCATGGTGCTGCCGGTGGCTGCCGCATTCGCATTGCTTGGCAGCGGATCAGCGGATCATTCGATCGGCGGGCTGCACGCAGTCTACTGCATCGCCCTGTCGCTCGCCACGGCGGCGCTGGTCGCCGCTGCGCTGGTCGTGTGGCTGCGCCAGGGGGCGCCGGTATCGGCACCTGCGGCGGGCCTTTACACCGGCATTGCCGCAGGTGCGCTGGGCAGCGTTGCCTATGGCCTGTCCTGCCCGGTCGACACGATTGCACATCTGGGCATCGCGCATGTCGTGCCGGTGGCGCTGGCAGGGGCCATGGGGCGGATCGCGCTGCCTGCATTCCTGCGCTGGTAAACGCCTGCGCGGCGGCTCAGACCGCCGAACTGAACCGGCGCAGCGAATCCTTGCGATAGACGTCGAATTGCGCGGCGATGCTGCGTGCATAGGGCAGGCCCGCACCGGTGATGATCACCACATCGTCGGCCATGCGCAGCAGGCCACGGCTGGCAAAGGGGGCGAGACGGGGCAATGCCTCCTGCAGCATGGCCGCGCCAACCCGCGCCTGCCCGTTGCACAGCAGGCTTTCGATGATCGCCCCGCGCGTCCGGTCATCCCGGCTGCGGGCGATGCCGCGTTCGACGGGGTGGCGATCCTGCGACAGCAGCATGCGGTAACGGCCGGCATTCTTTTCCTTCTGCACCAGCAGATCCGGAAAGACGCAGATCGACGATGCTCCCAGCCCGATCAGCACCGGTGCGCCGTCATCAGTAAAGCCCTGGAAGTTGCGATGCAGATGGCCTGACAGCGCCGCCTGCGCCAGCGGATCGCCGGGCAGGGCGAAATGATCGAAACCGACCGGCTGATAGCCTTCATCGCTGAGCAGGCGATAGCCCAGCGCGGCCATCCTGAAGCGTTCTTCCTGATCGGGCAGTGCGTCCGCTTCGATCTTGCGCTGGCGCGGGATCAGTTGCGGCACATGCGCATAGCCGAACAGGGCGATGCGATCCGCGCCAAGAGCGGCTGACAGCCGCAGGCTCTGTTCCAGATCGTTCAACGTCTGTCCGGGCAACCCGTACATCAGGTCGAAGTTGAGCGAGCTGATGCCCGCATCGCGCAGCAGGGCAACGCTGCGCCGGATATCAGCTTCGGGTTGTTCGCGCCCGATGGCGGTCTGCAGATGCGGGGCAAAGGTCTGCACGCCAAGGCTGGCGTGCGTTGCGCCGACCCCGGCAATGACATCGCGCCAGCTGTGCGTGAGCGTGCGCGGGTCGAGCTCCACCGAAATGACTGGCTCCGCGATCGGAAAGTTGAGCACCAGCGCATCCATCAACCGCACGAAATCATGCGGGGCGATGGCATTGGGGCTGCCACCGCCAAAGGCGATGCGGCGCACCGCAATGCCCGGCGGCAGCAGCGCCGCAGTCAGCGCGATGTCGCGGTGAAGCGCATCAAGATAGCTGGCGAGCCGTTTCTTGTGATTGGCCGCCGCCGTGTTGCAGCCACAGTACCAGCAGATCTTCTCGCAAAAGGGGATG
This sequence comes from Novosphingobium sp., assembly GCA_024236235.1. Classification (GTDB taxonomy): domain Bacteria; phylum Pseudomonadota; class Alphaproteobacteria; order Sphingomonadales; family Sphingomonadaceae; genus JACKKV01. Next base: position 39,635 of record JACKKV010000007.1, read on the forward strand.
TGGACATAAAGCGAGATGTCGCCCTGCACCCGTTGGAGCGCCCGCGTGAAATGGCCTGCATTCACGCCTTCGCCAAATTCGGCGGCAGTGGGATAGCTGGTGTATCGCGGCACGGGCACAGCCAGCAATTCGGGAAAATAAGGCCACATGCAGCACTATTGACCATGGCTGGCCGCCGCGATCATTGCCTTGGATCAATCTTTCCCGATTGCCGCTTGCGTTCCGCTGAAGAATGGCACGCCTTGCCGCAGCACAGACGTTCGTTTTCGCCCGGCAGCAGCGGTGCGCCCAGCGGGATTTCGACGCTGGCCCCTTGCGGTCCGCCGCACAGGCTGACCACAATCGCGTCGCGTGCGGGCAGCAGCGCAGGGTTCACCATCGCCGGAATGAAGGCGATGATGGCAAGGCCGGGCGATCCGGTCCGGCTCACGCCTCGTCCTCCTCGTCAATCAGGATGCGCTGTGCCGCGCCGTCCAGATCGTCGAACTGGCCGGTCCTGAGCGACCAGAAGAAGCCGCCGAGGCCCGCCAGCCCCAGCAGCAGGGCAATCGGGATCAGGAATGCGAGGCCATTCATCGCGCGATCACCGTGCCGCCCGCGCCAGCCGCAACGAATTGCCGACCACCACCAGCGAACTGGTCGACATGGCGATGGCGGCGATCATCGGGGTGACATAGCCGGCGATCGCCAGCGGCACCGCGCAGATATTGTATCCCACGGCCAGCGCGAAGTTCTGTCTGACCACGCGCATGGTGGCGCGCGCGGCGTTGACCGCACGGGGCAGGGCAATCAGCGAATCCTGAACGAACACGAGGTCGGATGCCTGCAAGCCCACATCGCTGGCCGAGCCCGGCGCCATGGAGGCATCGGCCTTGGCCATTGCCGGTCCGTCATTCAGCCCGTCACCCACCATCAGCACGCGGTGGCCTGCGGCCTGCAGTGCGGCGATTGCCGCCTGCTTGCGGGCCGGGTCCGCTTCGCCCAGACCGTCCAGCCCAAGCTCCTGCGCCACCCGTTCCACTGCGTCCTGCCGGTCGCCTGACAGGATCGAGGCGCTGATGCCAAGCCGGGCCAGCCGCTGCAGGGCCTCCTTCGCGTCGGGTCGCAACCGGTCGGAACAGGGGATAACCCAGGTCGGTTCGCCTTCCAGAAACAGCGTCACGGCCATGCCGCCCGCGCTGTCCGGGCGGCGCAGCGCAACCTTGCGCCCCTGCCAGCAGGCGAAGACGCCTTCGCCCGGCCGTTCTTCCACCAGCGACAGTTCGGCGGCGCGATGCCCCTTCGCGGCAAGGGCCGCCGAGAGCGCCTGCGAGATCGGGTGCTTGCTGTGCGAGGCGAGGGCGAGAGCGACCCCGGCGGCGGCTGGCGGCAGGCTGGCAATTACCGCCGGGTCCGGGACCGGACGGCCCATGGTCAAGGTGCCGGTCTTGTCCAGCAGGGCGCGGTCGATCCTGGCCAGCCGTTCCAGTGCGGAACCGTCCTTGACCATGATCCCGGCGCGCATCATCGCCGCGCTGGCCACCACCTGGGCCACGGGCACGGCAAGGCCGAGCGCGCAGGGGCAGGTAATGATGAGCACGGCGATGGCGATGACCAGCGACTGGTACCAGCCCGCCCCGGCGATCATCCAGCCCGCGAAGGTCAGCGCGGCAAGTGTGTGCACGGCAGGGGCGTAAAGCCGTGCCGCGCGGTCGGCGATGCGGACATATTTCGAACGGTCCTGCGCCGCCGCTTCCATCAGCCGGGCGATTTCGGCCAGCGTCGTGTCCGCGCCGATCGCCAGCACCCGTACATCGACGGGGGCATCGAGATTGAGCGTTCCGGCCAGCACCTTTGTCCCTTCGCCAGCGGCGGCTGGTGCACTCTCCCCGGTGAGCAGCGATTGGTCAAACCGGCTTGTCCCGCTGACGATCACGCCGTCTGCGGCAAGCCGTTCCCCGGCGGCGACCCGCATCACCATGCCTGCCGTCAGCTCATCCGCCTTGCGCCACGAAAGGGCTCCGTCCGCATCTATCACCGTAGCGCCCTGCGCTGCCTGGCTGAGCAGCGCATCCACCCCGGTGCGCGCCTTGTCGCGCATCATCGCGTCCAGCGCGCGGCCTGCCAGCAGGAAGGCGAGCAGCATCAGCGCGCCATCGAACCAGGCCTCCGCACCGCCGGCCAGCGTTTCGTGGAAGCTGAGTGCGGTGGCGAGAATGACGCCGATGGAAATCGGGACATCCATGTTGGTCCGCCCGCGCCGCAACGCCGCCCATGCGGAACGGAAAAAGGGCTGACCCGCAAAAATGATCGCCGGGATCGCGATGGCGGCGGAAATCCAGTGAAACAGGTTGCGCGTGCTGCCTTCAGCGCCGGACCAGACGCTGACGGACAACAGCATCACATTCATGCCCGCGAAGGCCGCGACGGCGAGCGGGGCCAGCAGCGGTTTGACCTGCGATTCAGAACGGGCGAAGGCGCCCTTGCGCGGCTGCGCTTCAAAACCGATACGGGCCAGTTCCTCTACCAGATCGCGCGCCTTCAACCCGGCGTCATGATGCACGGTCACTTGCCGCGCAGACAGGTTTACCCGCGCATCGGCAATGCCCGGCACCCCGGCCAGACCGCGTTCGATCTTGCTGATGCACCCGGCGCAATGCATGCCCGGCACTGCCAGCACGGTTTCCTGCCAGTGTCCCCGATCGGAGCCGGAGGATGGCTGTGCGATCACGGCAGCGGAACCTCGTGCCGCCACTGCCTGCCTGCATCGCTGACAGAAATGCGCAGTTGCCAGCGCCCGGCGGGCAATTTCTCGGCAGAGACGAACCGCCCCGCCCTGTCAGCGCGAAAGCTCAGCGTCCGGTCAGGCAGGCGACCAAGCGGGTGACGGGCGATGGCGGACACCTCGGCACCGGCGGGAGCACCGCTCAGCCCGATTTCGACATGGCGATCCTCGCGCCAGTTCACCCGGGCATCCCAGCCCAGCGCAGATTCCGCCCGTGCCTCGTCCAGCCAGCGATTGTAATGCTGGCTCGCGACATAGGAATTCTCGACCACCACGCCGCCAAAGGTCGACAGGGCGAGCCGCGCCATCAGGAAATTGACGCCCGCGACAATCGCGAAGAACGTGATCAGGATCGCGGCCATGTGGCGACCGGTGAAGCGGCCTTGCATCATTGTGCCTCCGGCGCTTCGAAGCGCGTTTCGCTGCTGTCGCTCTCGCCCTTTTCGTCGAGCGAGCGCAGATTGAAAGTGACATGGCCGCTGGCCGTGCCGCGCGGAGCGATCACATAGGCGCGCAAATTTTCGACCGCATCGGCAGCGATGGTGCGGCGGATCGTGCTGGCGGCATTCTGATGCGGCATGTCATCGGTCCACATTCTTGCGCCCGGAATACCCGCGATGGCGATTTCCATCTGGCGCGGACGACTCTCCATGTTGCGCAGCTTGACAGTGTAGCCGTTGCGGACCGATCCGTCACTCATCAGCATGAAGGGCGGGTTGCGGTCCTGCGCGACGGAAATATCGGTGCGGCTGCGCGTGCCCAGCGCAAACAGCAGGGCCAGACCGATGCCCGCCCAGATCGCGAAATAGACCATGGTGCGCGGGTGGCGCAGCGTCTGCCAGACGGGAACCGGGGGCTTGCCTGCCGCTTCTGCCTTGCAATCTTCCAGCGTGGCATAGTCGATCAGCCCGCGCGGGCGGCCGATGTCCTTCATCACCCGGTCGCAGGCGTCAATGCACAGGGCGCAGGTGATGCAGCCGATCTGCGTTCCTTCGCGGATGTCGATCCCGGTGGGGCACACGGCCACGCATTGGCCGCAATCGATGCAATCGCCGAACTTGTCCGGTTCCTTTTCCGCCTTCTTGACGCTGCCGCGCGGTTCGCCGCGCCAGTCCTTGTAAGTCACGATCAGCGATTTTTCGTCCAGCATCGCGGTCTGGATGCGCGGCCATGGGCACATGTAGATGCAGACCTGTTCGCGCATGAAACCGCCCAGCCAGAAGGTGGTGAAGGTCAGCACCGCGACGGTGGCATAGGCGACGCCCGCCGCATCACCTGCGAAGAAATCGCGCAACAGGGTGGGCGCGTCAGCGAAATAGAGAATCCATGCCCCGCCGGTCAGGAAGCTGATGACGAGATAGATCGACCATTTCAGCAGGCGGCGTGTGATCTTGGCCGGTCCCCATGGTGCCTTGTGCAGGCGGAAGCGGGCATTGCGGTCACCATCAATGAAGCGGTCGATATGCTGGAACAGGTCCGTCCACACCGTCTGCGGGCAGGCATAGCCGCACCAGGCGCGGCCGACCACGCTGGTCAGCAGGAACAGCCCGATCCCGGCCATGATGAGCAGGCCCGCCACGAAATAGAATTCATGCGGCCAGATTTCGATGCCGAACATGTAGAAACGGCGATGCGCCAGATCGATCAGCACCGCCTGGTCCGGCGCATAGGGTCCGCGATCCCAGCGCAGCCATGGCGTGACGTAATAGACCGCCAGCGTGACGACCATGACGAACCATTTGAACCGGCGGAACGGGCCGTCGATCCGCCGGTTGAAGACCGGTTCGCGCTTCGCGTACAGCACCGCCTGCGGCGCCTCGGGCGGCTGGATCGGTTCAGGGCTGTTCATTGACTTCAGCTGCCGGTTGAGCGGCAGCCTCCACGAAGTCTTCGCCTCCCCCGAGCGAGTGAACATAAGCAGCCAGCATCTTGATCGTCCCGGCATCAAGCTTTTGGCCCCAGGCGGGCATCACGCCGAAGCGCGAATTGGTAATCGTCTGGGTGATGTCGGCGCGGCTGCCGCCATAGAGCCAGATCGCATCGGTCAGATCGGGTGCGCCGAATGCACGATTGCCCTTGCCGTCCGGGCCGTGGCAGCTGGCGCATTGTTCCGCGAAGATCGTAGACCCGCGCTGTGCCGACGGGCCGGTCTGTTCCTGGCCCGAAATGCTGCGCACATGGCTGACCAGATACTGGATCTGCGTCGAATCGAGAATCCCGTCGCGTCCGAAAGCGGGCATCTGGCTGAAACGGGTCTGATCGTCGCCCGGCTGGCGAATTCCGTGAATCAGCGTGGTTTCGATGGATTTCAGATCGCCACCCCACAGCCAGTCATCGTCATTGAGGTTGGGAAAGCCTTTGGACCCGGCTGCGCCAGCGCCGTGGCACTGGACACAATTGACCTTGAACGCGGCTCGCCCGCCGGCCACGGCGGTGCGCATCAGCTCAGCATCCCGGGGAAGCTCTTCGACCGGCCTGGCGGCGAGCGCGGCCAGGATCGGAGCCTTGCGGTCTTCTTCCTTCTTCATTTCGGCGGCCAGTTGGCCGCGGCTGGTCCAGCCCCAGATGCCTTCGGTGCCCTTGTCCAGCAGCGGGATCGCCGGATAGACGACCACATAGCCGATCGCGAAGGCGATGCAGGCATAGAAGGTCCACAGCCACCAGCGCGGCAGCGGATTGTTCAGTTCTTCGATACCGTCCCATTCATGGCCGACGGTTTCGACCCCGGTTTCACTGTCGATGCGCTTATCGGCCATCGGTCTCGTCCTTGAAAATGCTGCGTGCTGCCTCGTCACTGTGCCGCTTGGCGCCGGGCCGGAATGGCCACAGGCTAAGCGCCGCGAATATCCCCATCATCGCCAGCAGCCCCCAGCTGTCAGCCAGATGGCGCAGGGTTTCATATGTGGAATGGCCGCTCACCGGCCGGTCTCCGTCGCCAGATCTTCCTGCGCGGCGGCGCTGTTCACATCGACCAGCGTGCCCAGCATCTGCAGATAGGCGACCAGTGCGTCCATCTCGGTCAGGCGGGCAGGCTTGCCGTCATAGTCGCGAATCTGCGCCTTGGGGTAACGCTTGGCCAGATCGCCCGCATCGGCTTCCGGATCGGCCTGCGCCAGGAGGTCAGCCCTGGCCTGTTCGATGTCCTTCGCCGTATAGGGCACGCCGACGCGCGAAAGAGCGGTGAGCCTGGCCGCCGGATCGCCGATAGTGAGATCGGCGTCAGCCAGGAAGCCATATTGCGGCATCACGCTTTCCGGCACGACCGATTGCGGGTTCGCCAGATGCTGGACATGCCATTCGTCCGAATAGCGGCCGCCCACGCGGGCCAGATCGGGACCGGTGCGCTTCGATCCCCACTGGAAGGGATGATCGTACATCGATTCCGCTGCGAGCGAGTAGTGGCCATAGCGTTCCACCTCGTCGCGGAAGGGGCGGATCATCTGGCTGTGGCAGACATAGCAGCCTTCGCGGATGTAGATGTCGCGTCCCGCCAGTTCCAGCGGGGTATAGGGGCGTACCCCGTCCACTTTCTCGATTGTGTTGTCGATCCAGAACAGCGGCGCGATTTCCACGATCCCGCCGATGATCACCGCGACGAAGGCGAATGCGCCGAGCAGGGTGACGTTGCGTTCCAGCTTCTTGTGCTGTTCGGTAATGCTCATGGCTCTGCCCCCTTAATTCGCGGCTGCCGGAACAATCGGGCGGTCAGCCGCCGGATCGTAAGCTGCCTGGCGCAGCGGTTCTTCGACCCGCTGGCGGCCGGCGATGGTCAGCCAGATGTTGATGACCAGGATCACCGCGCCGGCCAGGTACAGCAGGCCGCCGAAGGCGCGCAGGATGTACATGGGATGCAGTGCCGCCACCGTATCGGCAAAGCTGTTCACCAGATAGCCGTCTGCGCCGTATTCGCGCCACATCAGGCCCTGAGTGATCCCGGCGACCCACATGCTGGCGGCGTAGAAGACGATGCCAGCCGTCGCCAGCCAGAAGTGCCAGTTCACCATCCGCAGCGAATAGAGCCGTTCGCGGTTCCACAGGCGCGGGGTGAGGAAGTAGAGCACCGAGAAGGTGATCATCCCGTTCCAGCCCAGCGCGCCCGAATGGACGTGGCCAATGGTCCAGTCAGTATAGTGCGAGAGGCTGTTGACGCTCTTGATCGACATCAGCGGGCCTTCGAAAGTGCTCATGCCATAGAAGGCGAGGCTGATCACCATCATGCGGATGATCGGATCAGTGCGCACCTTGTCCCAGGCACCGTTCAGCGTCATCAGCCCGTTGATCATGCCGCCCCAGCTGGGCATCCACAGCATCACCGAGAAGACCATGCCCAGCGTCTGCGCCCAGTCGGGCAGCGCGGTGTAGTGCAGGTGATGCGGCCCCGCCCAGATATAGAGGAAGATGAGCGCCCAGAAGTGGATGATTGACAGGCGATAGGAAAAGATCGGCCGTTCCGCCTGCTTGGGCACGAAGTAGTACATCATGGCGAGGAAGCCTGCGGTCAGGAAGAAACCGACTGCATTATGGCCATACCACCACTGCACCAGCGCGCTCTGCACCCCGGCGAAGACCGAATAGCTTTTCGATCCGAGCAGGCTGACGGGCAGGTCGAGATTATTGACCACATGCAGCATCGCCACGGTGATGATGAAGGACAGGTAGAACCAGTTCGCCACATAGATGTGAGGTTCCTTGCGCTTCAGGATCGTGCCGACGAACACCGCCAGATAGGCGACCCAGACAATCGTCAGCCACCAGTCCACATACCATTCGGGTTCAGCATATTCCTTGGACTGGGTAATGCCCATCAGATATCCGGTGGCGGCGAGGACGATAAACAGCTGGTAGCCCCAGAACACGAAGCGGGCGAGGCCGGGCAGCGCCAGGCGTGCGCGGCAGGTGCGCTGCACGACATAGAATGAACTGGCGATCAGCGCATTGCCGCCGAAGGCGAAGATCACCGCGCTGGTGTGCAGCGGGCGCAGCCGCCCGAAATTGAGGTAGGGTTCGAAATTAAGAACCGGAAAGGCAAGCTGCAGGGCGATGTAAAGCCCGGCTGCAAAGCCCGCCATGCCCCAGAACACCGTGGCGATCACGCCCCAGCGCACCGGGTCATCATCATAGCGGCCCGGATCGGCCGGTGTCCTGATGATGCCGCGGGCGATCGCCCCGTAATCGGCACGGCTGATCGTGACCCACAGCCCGATCAGCGCCGCGATGGCGATGATCGACATATGGACGGCGAAGCCGCTGTCCTGTGCCGCAGCGACCGCAATAACGGCCAGAAGCAGGGCTGCGAACCAAGCCGCCGCGCGCGAAAGTACCAGTTCCATGTCTTGAGCCTTCCCGTCGGATGAGACGTATTTGCTTAACTAGCTGAATGCTGTGGCGCAACATTGATCAGGGTCAATTATTGCGTTGCGGCAAATCAATGTATGCTGACGAAAAAACCGCCATTCGGGCGCTTGGCATCGTGGAAATCCGGGCTGCACGGGGCAGCCGACGCGATGTGGGAATGTATAATATGCGTATGATGACCGCTGCAGCGGCCCTGATGGCCGCCTTGAGTTTTTCCCATGCTGCCGAGGCTGCGGAAGCCGGCAAGTGGCAGGTCAAGCTGCTCGGCACCGCTGTTCTGCCCGATGGCGAAATTGACAAGATCAAATATGCCGACCCGGCAGTTGCCGCCGCACTTGCCCCGCTGGACGTGCAGACCAAGGCCAATGACAACGTCGTGCCGACGGTGGCGATCGAATATTTCTTCACGCCCAATGTGTCGCTCGAAACGATCTGCTGCGTCACGCAACATGACGTTGACGGCACGCGCGACATCGCGGGGGTGGAAATGGTGTCCGACGCCAAGATCATTCCGGCCACTTTCACGCTGAAATATCACTTCAACGCGGGCGGTATCAAACCCTACATCGGCGCGGGTCCGACCTATTTCATCTTCATCGATGAAAAGCCGGGCGCAGGTTCCGTGGCGGTGCTGGGCGCGGCCAAGCAGAAGATGCAGGATTCGCTCGGCGTTGCATTGCAGGCGGGCGTTGATGTTCCGATCAATGACTCGGGCATGGCGATCAGCCTCGATGCCAAGAAATATTTCCTCAGCGCCGATGCCAAGTGGTACGATGCTGCGGGCACGAAACTGCTCGAAACGAAGCACAACATCGATCCCTGGGTGCTCAGCGCAGGTCTCGCGTTCCGCTTCTGAGGATATCAGGCTTCAGGCAGAGCCCCCGGTCCGCAAAACGGGTCGGGGGTTTCGTTTCAGCCTGCGCTGTCTTCCAGCGCCAGCCGGTCAAGGATGCGGACCGCGCGGCGCGAGGGCAGGTCGATAATGCCGTCATGCTTGAGTTTGGTCAGCTGGCGGCTGACCGTTTCGATCGTCAGTCCCAGCACGTCAGCGATCTGCTGGCGGCTGAAGGGCAGTTCGAATTCGACCTGGGCGCCGTCATCGGCAGCTGCGCAGCCCGGTTCGATCAGCCGTTCCGACATTTCCAGCAGGAAAGTGGCGATCCGTTCGCCCGCGCTCTTGCGGCCCAGCAGCAGCATCCAGCGCCGGGTGCGGTCCAGCTCACTCAGCGTGCGTTGCAGCAGCTTGTGCTCAAGCTGCGGATGGTCATGCGCGAAGGCATCGAAATCGGTGCGTGCGAATACGCAGACCGTCGCCTCGGTCAGCGCGGTCACGCTGTGCGAAGTCTGCCCGCCAAAGGGGCGGCCAATGAAATCCGAAGGATAGACCACGCCCACGATCTGTTCGCGCCCGTCAGCCGTGCCGGTGGACAGTTTCAGCACACCTTCGATGACATTGGCGACAAGGACCGAATCCTCGCCTTCCCACAGCAGCGATTGCCCCGGTTCCAGCACGCGGCGCCGGCCAATGCCGTTGAGCGCCTGGATTTCGTTGGAATCCAGTGCGGCACAGATGGCGCGGTTGCGCACAACGCAGCTGTCACAATAGCTCATTCCCGCCGATTAACAGGACCGATCATTTCCAGCAATGGCAATCGCGGCGCGCACAGGCTATTCGACCGGCGATGAATCGGCTCAGCCTGCCTCCCGTCCTGTTTGTCTGCCTCGGCAATATCTGCCGGTCGCCGCTGGCCGAAGCCGCTTACCGCCATGCGCTGGCCGGGGCAGGGCTGGCGGGACAGGCGGATTCCGCTGGCACCGGGGACTGGCATGTCGGCCACCCGCCCGATCCGCGCGCCATTGCGGTGGCGGCCGGCTCGGGCATTGATATTTCACACTATCGTGCGCGTCAGGTAAGTGCTGAGGATTTCCATCGTTTCGGCCATATCGTGGCGCTCGACCGGAACAACCTTGGCGATCTGGCGCGGATCGCGCCTGCCGGGGCGACGGCGCGCCTCTCGCTGCTGCTGGACTGGGCGCCGGGGCGCGAAGGGCACGGAGTGGCCGATCCCTATTACGGGGATGAAGAGGGATTTGCCGTGACCTGGCAGGAGGTCGGCATGGGCGCACGCGGCTTGTTGAGCGCGCTGACCGCGCAAGGGGGGCATTCATGACCGCAATGACCGTCAACGGCCGCCCGGTGCGCTTTGCCATGGCGCCCGACACGCCGTTGTTGTGGGCGCTGCGCGATGCGGCCAATCTCACCGGGACAAAATATGGTTGTGGCACGGGCGATTGCGGTTCCTGCATGGTGATCGTGGATGGGGAGGCGCTGCGTTCCTGCCTCATCACCATTGCCGAGGCGGAAGGCCGCTTCATTACCACGATCGAAGGGCTGTCGCGCGACCGGTCGCACCCGGTGCAGCAGGCGCTGGTGGCCGAACAGGCGATCCAGTGCGGTTTCTGCACCCCCGGGATCGTGATGAGCGCGGCGGCACTGCTGGCGCGCAACAGCGATCCCGGTGCAGCCGACATCAAGGCCGATATCACCAATCTGTGCCGCTGTGGGGTCTATCCCCGGTTGGTGGAAGCGATCCAGCGTGCCGGGCGGGTGATGCGCCGCACCGAAACCATCAGTGCCGCGCCCGCGCCGGGCATCACCCGGGAAGATGCGGCCCGGGCCGTACCCGCCATGGAAATCCCGCCGCGCGCGGGCGATGATGAATAGGCAGCAAAGGGAGCATCACCATGAAAGCCACGATCTGGCATAACCCCAAATGCAGCAAGTCGCGCCAGACGCTTGCCCTGCTGGAAGCTGCGCCCGGCGTGGAGGTCGAGGTGGTTGAATATCTCAAGCACCCGCCCAGCGCGCAAAAGCTGGCCCAGCTCTATCACGATGCGGGGATGCCGGCGCGCGACGGGCTGCGCCTGTCTGGCACGGATGCCCGGGAACGCGGCCTGACCGGGGCGGATGACGCCACCGTCACCGCCGCCATGGCTGCAGAGCCGGGGCTGATCGAACGCCCGCTGGTGGAGACGGCCAGGGGCGTGCGCCTGTGCCGTCCGCCCGAGCTTGTGCAGCAGATATTGTGATGCGTTTCTCCGCGCGCCTGCAGCATGGATTGGCATGAATTGCGGGCGTGGATCAGGCGTTTGGCTTGCATTGGGGCGGCGAATTTGCCAACCCGTCAGCCATGTAATGGCCCGCCCGGCGCGGGGAGCTGATTGGAAGGGTCCTTCCCGACGATGACTGGTTCTGAATTGACGCGCGAGCGCGGGCTTGTCCGCATGGCGCGCCGCCTGCACCGCAAGCTTGGCCCATGGGGCGTGTTTTTCGAAGGTTTCGTGAAGCACCCGGTGATGGTCGGCTCGATCATTCCATCCTCGCGCTTCACCATCGCCAAGATGCTGGCCCCGGTAAACTGGGACGAATGCAAGCTGTTCGTGGAATATGGGCCGGGCGTCGGCACCTTCTGCCGTCCGGTGCTGGAACGGCTGCGGCGCGATGCCCAGTTGATCGTGATTGATACGAACCCGCTCTATATCGACTATCTCAAGCGCACGATCCGCGACAGCCGGTTTTCGGCGGTGCTGGGTTCGGCTGCGGATGTGGAGGAAATCGTGCGCGCGCATGGCCACGATCATGCCGATTACGTCCTGTCGGGCCTGCCCTTTTCCACCCTGCCGGACGGCATCGGCCCGGCCATCGCTGCGGCCACGCATCGCGTACTGCGTCCGGGCGGGGCTTTTCTCGTCTATCAGTTTTCAGCCAGGGCGCGCGATTTCATGGTCCGCCATTTCAAGCGGATCGACAATGGCTTCGAATGGCTGAACATCCTGCCCTGCCAGCTTTACTGGGGCTGGAAGGATGCGGACGACTGAGGCCCGTCTGCGTCAGCCGCTTATTCAAAAGTGCGGCTGATCGCTTCGGCTGAGGGGCCGGCCAGCTGCCGATGCACGGCGGCCATGATGGCCACGAACACCACCACCATCACCGAACCGATCACCCCTGAAACAGCGCCGCTGGCGATTTCTGCCAGTTTGCCTTCGCTGAACAGCAGTGCGGCGATCGTCCCGATGACCATGGTGATAACCAGCATCAAGACGAGGAAGGCAACGCCAACCAGCATGAAAAAGCCGAACAGGCGCAAGGAATTGCCCTTCGTCAATTGCCATGACCGGACCAGCGCATTGACCGGGTTGCGCACGCCCTCGATTACAATGACGGGCGATGCCAGCGAAGTCTTGATCAACAGATAGATCACCGCCAGCAGCGCCAGCGGGACGAGCAGGGCCGCGATCGCCATGGTTCCGCTGGCCGCGCCGATGCCAATCGCCAACAGGAACACCAGCCCCGCCGCCGCGCCGGTCAGCAATTGCACGGCGATATAAGGCAGCAGGCAGATCGCCCCGGTCCTGAGCGCCTGGGCAACGGTCGGGCGGGTGCGGTCAGTCAGCAGCGCGAGCAGCGAGAGCATGCCCACTGCCTGCGCGATCCCGCCCAGGATGAGCATCGGGGCGAGATCCGAATAATAGGTGGTCATCAGGGCCATCGCCGCTTCGGGCGAGGCCACGTCCGCGGCAGGCGGCGGCGGGCCGAAAAACACCATGGCGAGGCTGGGCAGCAGGAAAAACACCCCGGCGACGATCGTCAACACCTCGCGATTGGCGGCGATCATTCCGGTCGCCTCGCGCCAGGCGGCATTCATGTCGAATTTCATGGTTCGGGCTTTCCTGATGGCGAAGGGATGACAAGAACACTTGATAAGCGAAGGCGATGCGGCCACGCAATCGGCGATGGTCGTGCAGGACGATAATTCGATCGAATGGCGGTGCGAAGCGCAGCCGGTGCCCTGTCGTGCGGCCCTGGATGACATGAGCGCGCGCAACGCCGCCATTGCTGCGGGCAGCGCGTGCGAACTGGTGTGGATGCTGGAACACCCGCCGGTCTATACCGCCGGCACCAGCGCCGCGGCTGCCGAACTGCTCGACCCGCGCTTTGAAGTGGTCAGCGCCGGGCGCGGCGGGCGCTACACTTATCACGGGCCGGGACAGCGGATCACCTATGTCCTGCTGGACCTTTCCCGCCGCGCGCGCGACGTGCGCTGCTTTGTCCATGCGCTGGAAGGCTGGGTGATCGCAACCCTGGCCGATTTCGGGGTGGAAGGCTGGCGCGCGGACGGCCGCGTTGGCATCTGGACCCGCGATATTGACGGGCGCGAGGCCAAGATCGGCGCGATCGGGGTGCGCGTGCGCCGCTGGGTGACGATGCATGGGCTGTCCGTCAATCTGTCGCCCGATCTTGCGCATTTCAGCGGCATCGTGCCCTGCGGGATCGAGGAATTCGGCGTCACCAGCCTGGAACGGCTTGGCATTTCGGTTGCGGCAGAGCAATGGGATCGGGCAATGATTGCGCGCAGCGGCGCATTCCTCGCCGCGCTGCAACCATCCTGTGCCTGAAGGACGCCTGCCGATGAAATACCTGCCACTGACGATCCTGCCCTGCCTTCTGCTTGCCGCCTGCGGCGGTGGCGGTGACGAGCCGCAGGATGGTGGCGGAGACGGGCGCACCGCGACGGGCGAGGTGCTGGAAGGATCGATCAGCGATGCGATGATCCCGCTCGATCAGGTGAAGTCGCAGGCGCCGCTGGCGAAGCCGGAAGCCAAGGCCGGTGAGGGCGGGGCTGCTGCCGCGCCGGGTGAGGCGGGTGAGGCGGACGCACAAGGCGCGGCCCCGGCTGACCCGATGGGCGCGGCCATCGAGGCAGAGGAGGGCGCGGGCACGCAATAGCACCGGTTCAGCCGCACATAATAGGCTTGTCTGGCGTCCGGCCTGTGCCATAGTCGCCGCTACCGGCAATGGATTGGGGGCGTTTTGGGACAGCCTGCTGCGAGAATTGGCGATTTTCATGCCTGTCCGATGGTGACGCCGGGCACGCCGCCCGTGCCGCATGTGGGCGGGCCGGTGGTCAAAGGTTCCTTCAATGTCCTCACTGGCAAGATTCCGCAGGCCAGGGTCACTGATCAATGCGTCTGTGTCGGCCCGCCCGATGTCATCGTCAAAGGCTCGCCGACGGTGCTGGTGAACAAGCTTCCCGCCGCGCGGCTGGGCGACAATACCGCGCATGGCGGCGTCATTACAGTGGGTTTGCCGACGGTCCTGATCGGGGAAGCCGGTGCCGTCACGACGGGATCGCTCGGCTTTTCTTCCGTCACGCTCCCGCTCGGCCTGGAGGGTTCCGGCGCCAGCCCTGCCGCAATGGCGAAGGCCATGATCGCCGCCGCGAAAGATGGCGTGCCGTTCTGCGAACAGTGCATGAAGGCATAGGGCTGCCGCGCGATGGCCACGGAGCCTAAATGGTACGCCATTATCGATGGCGCTCAGGATCCGCGCCTGGTCGACCTGGTTCAGCAATGCAGCGAACGCAGTTGCCTGTTCAAGGGGGAGTCCGCCCGGTCACTGGCCGGGGTGGCGCCCTGGCTGGTGCGGATCGCCACTGACGAAGCCTTGCTGGCCACCTGGCAGGAACATGGCCGCGGGCGGAACTGGGGGGTGATGCTGCTCTCTTCGCTTTCGCTTGCCGAATTGCAGCGTCATTTCCGCAAGTTCCTGCAGGCAAAATTGCCTGACGGAACAATTGCCCTGTTCCGCTTTTACGACCCCAGAGTGTTCAGGGCCTACATCACCGCCGCAACCCCGGCGGAGCGGGCCAGCCTGTTTCAGGGTATCGTGCAATATGCGGTGGAGCGCGAGGATGATGCGGGCCTTCACCAGTACACCCTGCGCGACGAGCAATTGCTGGACGGCAGTGCCCTCGTCGCCTAGCGCGTCCCCAAATCTCCCTTGCCCACGGTCCCGCTCGCCATTTCCAGCATCCTGTCGAGCGATTTTTTCGCCGCCAGCCTCAGCCCTTCCTCGATCTCGATGCGCGGTTCCAGATCGCGCAGCGCGACATAGAGCTTCTCCATCGTGTTAAGCGCCATATAGGGGCAGATATTGCAGTTGCAGTTGCCATCCGCGCCCGGCGCGCCGATGAACTGCTTGCCAGGCAGCGCCTTTTCCATCTGGTGGATGATGTGCGGTTCGGTCGCGACGATCAGCGTGTCGCCTTCGAACGTCCTGGCGAAATTGAGGATGCCGCTGGTTGACCCGACATAGTCCGCATGATCGATGATCGCGGGCGGGCATTCCGGATGGGCGGCCACGGGCGCGCCGGGGTGCTGCGCCTTGAGCTTCATCAGCTCGGTCTCGCTGAACGCCTCGTGCACGATGCACACGCCCGGCCAGAGCAGCATCTCGCGGTTGAACTTGCGGCTGAGGTAACCGCCCAGATGCCGGTCCGGCCCGAAGATGATCTTCTGGTCCAGCGGGATTTGCTGAAGGATCGTTTCCGCGCTGGAGGAGGTGACGATCACGTCGCTGAGCGCCTTCACCTCGGTCGAGCAGTTGATGTAGGTCAGTGCGATATGATCGGGGTGTGCTTCGCGGAAAGCCTTGAACTTTTCGGGCGGGCAGGAATCCTCCAGGCTGCACCCGGCCTCCATGTCGGGCAGCACCACGATCTTTTCGGGGGACAGGATCTTGGCGGTGTCGGCCATGAACTTGACCCCGCAAAAGGCGATCACTTCGGCGTCAGTGGCCGCCGCCTTTTTCGACAGTTCAAGCGAATCCCCCACGAAATCGGCGATGTCCTGAATATCGGGCGTCTGGTAATAATGCGCCAGGATCACCGCCTTGCGCTCCTTGCGCAGGCGTTTGATTTCTTCGATCAGGTCCGTTCCGGGGGGCAGTTTCGTCTCAATGCTCATCAATATTGTCCGTTTTCAATTGGTCTGTCTTTGCCGCCGGAACGCCTATTGCACAAGGCTCCAGCGTTCATTCTCGCGGCTGACCAGCCCGCGCCGTTCAAGATCGATCAGATGCGCGAGCACGGACATCCCCGCCGCCGGATACAGCACCGGGTCCGTGCCCTTGTACATGTCGGGCACCATGGCCACGATTTCCTGCGCACCGCGTTCGAGCTGACGCAAAATCTGCCGTTCGCGCTGGCGGCGATGGCCGATCATGCCGCGCACCAGCTGGCGCGGCTTCTCCACCGCCGGGCCGTGCGCCGGGTAATAGATGCGGTCCTCGCGCTCGTGCAGCAGCTGGAGCGACTGCATATATGTGGCCATGTCGCCATCGGGCGGGATCACAACGCTGGTGGACCAGGCCATGACATGATCGCCGGTGAACAGTGCGCCCGATTCCTCCAGCGCGAAGCACAGGTGATTGGACGTATGGCCGGGCGTGGCGACGGCATGAAGCGTCCAGCCCGCCCCGGCAATCGCTTCGCCGTCGTTCAGCACGCGGTCAGGGGCGTAAGTGGTGTCGAATGCGGCATCCAGACGCGGCCCGCTGACGTCCAGCGCCAGCTCCGCACAGCCGATAACGGGCGCGCCCGTGCGTTCGCGCAGTGGCGCGGCGGCGGGCGAGTGATCGCGATGCGTATGCGTGCAGCAGATCGCGGCGACCCTGGCATCACCGATCGCGGCGTAGAGTGCCTCAAGATGCTCCGGATTGTCAGGCCCCGGATCGATTACCGCCAACGCATCATGCCCGCCGACCAGATAGGTTTGCGTGCCGGTATAAGTGAAGGGTGAGGGGTTGGGCGCCAGCACGCGCCGCACCAGCGGTTCCAGCTGTTCCGCAAGTCCGGTAGGCCAGGGTTTGGGTGGTCCTTTCATTTGTTGGCATATGGGGGCTAGGCCGGGATGAGTCGAGAGTCGAACGGGCCGCGGCCGGGGAGTGTGTGATGGATGAACAGCTGATCCTGGTGCTGGATGAAGGGACCACCTCCACCCGGGCGATGGCTTTCACGCCCGCCGGCGCGCTGTGCGCGGTGGCTCAGCGCGAACTGACGCAGCATTATCCGCGCCCGGGGTGGGTGGAACATGATCCGGCGGAAATCTGGGATCGCACGCTGGCCTGCGCGCAGGCTGTGGTCGGCCAGGCGGGCGGGGCCGGGCGGATTGCCGCAATCGGCATTACCAACCAGCGCGAAACGGTGGTGGCCTGGGACCGCCACACGCTGGCCCCGCTCGCCCGCGCGCTGGTGTGGCAGGACCGGCGCACCGCCCCGTTGTGCGATCAATTGCGCGATGAAGGCCATGAACCCGCGGTGCAGACGCAGACCGGCCTGCTGCTCGACCCCTATTTCTCGGCCACCAAGATGCGCTGGCTGCTCGCCAATGAACCGGCCGTGGCCGATGCGGCCGCCAGCGGCAGGTTGGCGCTGGGCACGATTGACAGCTGGCTGCTGGCGCGGCTGACGGGCGGGGCGCATCTGGCGGAGGCCAGCAACGCCAGCCGGACGCTGCTGCTCGGCCTGACGGGCGCTGACTGGGATGAAGGGCTGTGCGACCTGTTCGGCCTGCCGCGCGCGGCGCTGGGCGAAGTGGTGGACAGCGCCGGCGAAGTCGCGCGCAGCTCTGCAGAAATCTTCGGGCGGGCCATCCCGATCTGCGGCATCGCCGGTGATCAGCAGGCGGCGACCATCGGCCAGGCCTGTCTTGCGCCCGGCGAGACCAAGGCGACTTACGGCACCGGCGCCTTCGTGCTGGCCAATATGGGCGACATGGTTCCGCAATCGGCGCATCGCCTGCTGGGCACGGTGCTGTGCCAGATCGGCGGGAAGCGACAATATGCGCTGGAAGGTTCGGCCTTTGTCGCGGGCAGCCTGATCAAATGGCTGCGCGATTCGCTCGGGCTGATCGCGCAATCGGGCGAAACCGCCGCTCTGGCCGCGTCCGTTCCCGACAGCGGCGGGGTGATCGTCGTTCCCGCGCATACCGGGCTGGGCGCGCCACACTGGCGGCCGCAGGCGCGCGGGCTGATCAGCGGGCTCAGCTTTGCCAGCGGCAGGGCGCAGATCGTGCGCGCCGCGCTGGAGGCGATGGCGCATCAGACGCATGATCTGGCCACCGCCTTTGCCGCAGACGGGGCGGGGTGGACGCGGCTGCGGATCGATGGCGGCATGGCTGCGAATGACTGGATGGCGCAGGATCTGGCCGATATGCTTGACCTTGTCGTGGAGCGGCCCGATTTTATCGAAACCACGGCGCTGGGGGCAGCCATGCTGGCGGCGCATGGGGCGGGGATATATTCCACGCTTGCCGATGCGGCAGGCGCGATGCGCGGCTCGCTTCACACCTTTTCGCCCGCGCTTGATCCGGCGGTCCGGGAGGAGCGGTTGCGCCGCTGGCACGCGGCGCTGGCGGCCGCCTAGGCGGCGTGGACAAATTCCGCACGGCCACGGCCGGAACCCAAAAACGTCAGTTTAAGGAGTGAGGGCGAAGGACATGCTGGCATATTCAAGGACGAACGACGCAGAAATGGCGTTTTTGGGTCCGGCCCCTGCGGGGTTCGGCCCAATTGGACGCCGGCCGCGTTGCTCAGCCTTGAAAGAGAACCACTCTTCCTTCGGCTTCGCGCCTTACCAGCGCCCAATTGGGCATCGAACCGTGGTTCGCGTGGAATTTGTCCACGCCGCCTAGGCAGCGTCGACCGGTGGACTGTCGCGGCCAATCCCTGTTGCGCCCCTATGAGATTCCACGCCGGGGCTTTACGCATGCCCAGCTGCAGCCATGCCAGTACATCGAAAACCCGGCCCGGTGCGGGACGGTATTGACCGGCGGTGAGAGCGCCTGACGCGCGAGCGAACTGATCTTTCGGTTGACGAAGCCGCATGTCAGGTGGCAATCGGCCTCTCGCACGAGCGGGTATAGCTTAGTGGTAAAGCCCTAGCCTTCCAAGCTAGTTATGCGGGTTCGATTCCCGCTACCCGCTCCAAGTGTTTGTTTTTCAATAATTTTTTTGGGACTTATTGCGGCCCGTCCGCGAGTGGCCTCGCCCGCGCGGTCAGTGCCTGCCGGCACGCGATTCCACACTTGCCCCCAGCCGGTCGCGCAGGCGCTGCAGCGCCCCCGGCATGACCGCGAAATTCTCGCGCCAGGCCGCATCGAGGCGCGAAATGCGGGCATAGAAGCGTTCTGTATTTTCGATCAGATTGCGAATTTCGGGATGGATGAGCGCTATTTGCTGCGGATCGCTCTCCGCGCTGGCACGGGGCAACCGCCCGCTGCGACGCAGCTGGAAATCGCTCAATTCGCCATTGAGATAGGCTTTCTGGTTCAGCAGCCAGGCAATCGCATGCATCATCCGGGTGGTGGTGCGCAGCGCCTCGCACGACAGGGCGATGCGGGCCAGATCCTCGTCCCCGGCCAGCTCGTCCAGCCGCCCGGACATGTCAAAGGCTGCGCGCACCTCGTCGGCGAGCAGCAGGGCCTCGGTATAGAGGCCTTCGATGATATGCGGGTTGATGTCAGTGGTCTTGTTCATGGCTCAGCCAAGCCGCCTATAGGCGCTGCGCGTGATGCGCCACCGGGCAGGGGTGGAAAAACCGGGTCAATTTTCAACTGTCCCTAAGCGGAACTGTTCTGGCGCCCGCTTAAGGATGCGCACCCGGTCCGCACGCCCCCGCGCGGCGCAATCAGGCAATGATATCGGGCAACAAATGATCCTCGATCATCGCGATCTGGTCCTTCAGGCGCAATTTGCGCTTCTTCAGCCGGGCGATCTGCAGCTGGTCCTGGCTTTCGGCGGCGATCAGCGCATCAATCGCGGTGTCGAGATCGCGATGTTCCATGCGCAGCAATTCCAGCGTCTTGCGCATTTCTTCTTCGGTCACGTCTTGTCCCCGCTTCGCATGGCTGCCCGGTGATTCGGCACGGCAGAGCCATGCCCTGCCGCATGCCACGATGGAATGGCTTCGCAAATTAGGAATAATGTGATTGGATGGCAATCGCGCGGCTTCGCCGTTGCTGGTGTGAGTCGCCTGCCGGGGAGCGATCCCGGGCCGACACCCTGCAACCTTAAAGGAGGTAGCCAATGCAATCGTCCCATCTCAGCGCACTGCGGCTCAAACACGAGGGTCTGGAACAGATGATCCGCGAAGAGATGAACCGCCCTTCGCCGGATGAGTCGACCCTGCAGGATCTCAAGAAGCGCAAGCTGCGAATCAAGGAGGAACTGTCTGAGTTCACAGCCTAGCATAGTCGAGCGGCCCCGCGCCCCGCAGGCGGGCGCGGGGGTTGCCGCCCGGGCATTCCTGTCCACTGGGCGCTTTGCAATAATCTTTCCGTGCTATAGGCGCGGTCTGTCATGACCGCAGCATCAGCCGCCCGTTCGATCCTCACGCGCCTTCACGATGTGATGGCATCGCGCCTGCACGCGCAGGCCAAGCTCAACCAGGTCGTCGAGATCATCGGTGAATCCCTGGATAGCGAGGTATGCTCGATCTACCTGCTGCGCGAAGGCATGCTTGAACTCTTCGCGACCCGTGGCCTCAACCAGAGCGCGGTTCACGTCACCCGCATGGCGATTGGCGAAGGTTTGACCGGGACCATCGCCGAACGGGTGGAAACGCTCAATCTGGCAGAAGCGGCGGCTCACCCTGATTTCCAGTATCGCCCCGAAACCGGCGAGGAAAAGTTCCACTCCTTTGCCGGCGTGCCGATCGTGCGCCGCGAACGCGCGGTAGGCGTTTTGTGCGTTCAGCATGTCGATCCGCGCCGTTATGAGGAAGTGGAGATCGAGGCGCTGCAGACCGTGGCCATGGTGCTGTCCGAACTCATCTCCAACGCCGAGCTGGTGGATGACGAGGACGTGCTGGGTGCCAATGCGGATCAGACCAGCCCGGAAATCCTGAAGGGGCTGACGCTGGTCAAGGGACTGGCCATGGGCACCGCAGTGTTTCACCAGCCGCGCATTCACGTCGAGCATATGGTGGCCGAAGATACGGAAGCCGAACGCCAGCGGGTGCTGACCGCCTTTGACAAGATGCGCGAACAGATCGACCGGATGGCGGGGCAGGCGGAATTCGGCAAGGGCGGGGAGCATGAGGAAGTGCTCCAGACCTACAAGATGTTCGCTTATGACGAAGGCTGGACCCGGCGCATCAACGAAGCGATTGACAGCGGGCTGACCGCCGAAGCCGCGATCGAACGGGTGCAGCAGCGCACCCGCATGCGCATGCGCCAGATTGACGATCCGCTGCTGGCGGACCGGATGCACGACCTGGAAGATCTGGCGAACCGCCTGCTGCGGATCGTTTCGGGTCAGCTGGGCACGGCGGCCACGCTGGGCCTGCGCTCGGACACGATCCTGCTGGCGCGCAATCTTGGCCCGGCCGAACTGCTCGAATATGACAAACGCCGCCTCAAGGGCGTGATCCTTGAGGAAGGCTCGCTCACTGCGCATGTGGTGATCGTGGCGCGCGCCATGGGCGTGCCGGTGATCGGGCGGATCCGCAGCCTGCGCGCGCTGGTGCGCGATGGCGACCAGCTGCTGGTCGATGGCGATGCGGGCACGGCCACGGTCCGCCCCAGCCAGTCGATGCAGGATGCGTTCGAGGCACGCTTCGCCAAGAGCAAGGAACGCCAGGCGGGCTATGCCAAGCTCAAGGATGTGCGCCCGGTTACGCGCGACGGGGTGCGGGTACATGTGATGATCAATGCGGGCCTGCGCGATGACACGGCCATGCTCAACCTGACCGGTGCGGACGGCATCGGGCTGTTCCGCACCGAATTCCAGTTCCTCGTCGCGGCTGCACTGCCGCAACGGGAACGCCAGACCCGGCTGTATCGCGACGTGCTGGAAGCGGCGGGCGATCGCCCGGTGGTGTTCCGCACGGTCGATGTGGGGGGGGACAAGGCGCTGCCCTATCTGCGGGTCGATGCGGCGGATCAGGAAGAAAACCCGGCCATGGGCTGGCGCGCGCTGCGTCTGGCGCTCGAACGTGAAGGGCTGATGAAGGTGCAGGCCCGTGCGCTGCTGGAAGCCGCCGCCGGGCGCACGCTCAACGTCATGTTCCCGATGGTGTCGGAGCCGTGGGAATTCGACGAGGCCAGGGCCGTGTTCGAAGAACAGCGCCTGCTGCTGAAGAACAACAGGAAAATGCTGCCCGAAACGATCAATTACGGGGCAATGCTGGAAGTGCCCTCGCTGGCCGAGATGCTGGACGTGCTGCTGCCCAAGCTGGCGTTCCTCTCGATCGGCACTAATGACCTGACGCAGTTCCTGTTCGCCGCTGACCGGTCGAACCCCAAGCTGGCCGAACGCTATGACTGGGTCAGCCCGGCGATCCTGCGTTTCCTGCGCCGGATTGTCGTCAGCAATCAGGATCATGGGGTAAGCCTTGGCATCTGCGGCGAGATGGGCGGGCGGCGGCTGGAAGCGCTGGCGCTGATCGGGCTGGGTTACAATCGCCTGTCAATCACCCCGGCGGCGGTCGGGCCGATCAAGGAACTGGTGTGCAAGCTTGACGCTTCGGAAATCCGCACCGCGATGGAAGGCTGGCTCGCCAACCCGCCTGCGGATATGCGCGCCACGCTGCGCCAATGGGCGCAGGAGCATGAACTGGATGTCGACTGAACCGGTTTCACGACCGGGACAGATTGTTTTACACGCGCCGGTCTGGCTTCACCGCAGATATGGCGCGCTTGGCCGATTGTTGCGCCCGTCATGGTGATGCAACCTTGACTTGCCATGGCTGCGCTTATTCTGTGCAGCCCGAACGTCGCACGGGTCGCAGCTCTCGCAAACAGGAATTGCATGGAAGAAGTACAGAACGAGAGCGCGGGGGAAGCGCGGTCCGGTGGTGTCGGCGATCGCCTGCGCGCCGCGCGGGAGGCGTCAGGCCGCACGCTTGAGCAGCTGGCGGCGGACACCCGCATCAGCCTGCGCCATCTTGGACTGATCGAACAGGGCAAGTTTGGCGAACTGCCGGCTCGCACTTATGCGATCGGCTTTTCGCGCACTTATGCCCGTGCCGTCGGCCTTGATGAGGCCGCGGTGCTCGACGATGTGCGCACGGCGCTGGAGCAGGCGGAGGGGAGCTATCCCCGGCGCATGGGCAATTCGCTTGAACCGGGCGATCCGGCCCGGCTGCCCTCGCGCGGGCTGGGCTGGATTGCGGCCGGTGCCATTGGCGCGCTGCTGATCGGGCTGTTCCTGTTTGCGGGCGACATGTTTTCGCCCGGCATCACGCCCGCCCCGCTGACCGCTGAACGGCAGGCCCCGGCGGCGGCGCAGCGACCGGTAGTGGCAACGCCTGCGCCCGGCGCATCCACCGCAGGGGGTGAAGTCGTATTTACCGCGCTGGAGGACGGGATCTGGGTCAAGTTCTATGACAAGGACGGACGCCAGCTGATGCAAAAGCAGATGATGGCGGGCGAACGTTATGTCGTGCCCGGCGATGCGCAGGGACCGCAAATCTGGACGGGCCGCCCCGATGCGCTGGACATCACGATCGGCGGACGCAAGGTGCCGCGGCTGGCCGAAAACCAGACCATCATCAAGGATGTGCCGGTCACAGCAGAGGCGCTGAACGCCCGCGCGGCGCCCCCGGCCCCCGCTTCACCCGCTTCTCCCACAGCTTAGTCGCCCCGCCCGCTCGACAGGGCGGGCGGCCATGTTGCACATAGCGTTCGCGGCACAGGGGCGGGCCGTTAATCCGGCGTTCTGCCTCGCCCGGCCATGCATGTTGGACTGGTAACAGGAGCGGATCGGATGATGACGGGACAGGCGCGTTTTCGGGCCATTTTGCTGACGGCGGTGGCCTGTTTCAGTGTGGCTGGTCTTCCCTCAGCCGCGCATGCGCAAGACAGCGACGCGCGGCTGCGCAAGATTGAAACGGAAGTGCGCGCCCTGCAACGCAAGGTGTTTCCCGGCGGCGAAGGGCGCTTCTTTGAAGCCAGCGCCGCCAGCGGCGGCGAGGGGGGAACTGGCCTTCCCCCATCCACCACCGCAATGACGGACGTTCTGGCGCGGCTGGACGCGATCGAGGCGCAGCTGGCGCGGATCACCTCGCAGGTTGAAGTGAACACCAATGCGCTGGCGCTGCTGACGGGGCGGGTCACCGCGCTGGAACCCGTGCCCCCGCCGGGAACCGCGCCGGTTGCTGCGGCGCCCGCCGCCGCACCTCCCGCAGGCACGTTGCAACCGGTCACCCTGCCGCCATCGGTAGTTGCGTCCCCGTCACCAGCCCCGGCACCCGCGCCCGCAGCCGTCACCAAGCCTGCTGAAAAACCGGCGGAAAAGCCCGCTGGCCCCAGTGCAGAGCGGCTGGCCCGGGTCCAGGCCATCGCCAAGCCCCAGACAGGTGACGCCGGGGAGGATGAATATAGCTATGGCTTCCGCCTGTGGGACGCCAAGCTTTATCCCGAAGCGCAGCAGCAGTTGCGCCTCTATGTCGAGAAATACCCCAGTCATGCGCGCATCAGCTATGGCCGCAACCTGCTGGGCCGCGCCTATCTGGACGATGGCAAACCGCGCGATGCGGCCACCTGGTTCCTCAAGAATTATCAGGATGACAAGCAGGGCGCGCGGGCCGGAGACAGCCTGCTGTTCCTGGCCGAAGCAATGATCGCCACCAAGGACACCAAGCGCGCCTGCATCGCCCTGGCCGAATTCGCCGAGACCTATCCGGCCCTGGCCTCCGGGCGGCTGCAGGGCCAGTATGAGGATGACCGCAAGCAGGTGACCTGCAATTGACAGCCAGGCTGAACACGCCCCGCATCCGCTGATCGCGCGCTTCGCGGGCGATCTCGCGCGGCTGTGGCCGGAAGGGCAGAAGCTGGGCCTCGCGGTTTCGGGCGGGCCGGACAGCCTTGCCCTGCTGCTGCTGGCCGAAGCGGTCATGCCGGGCCGGGTGGAAGTCGCCACGGTCGATCATCGCCTGCGCGCGGAAAGCGCGTCGGAAGCGGCGATGGTGGCTGAACTGTGCGCCGGGCATAAAATTCCGCATGAAATCCTTTCTGTCAAAGTGCCGCAGGGCAATGTCCAGGACATGGCGCGGATGGCGCGTTATCGTGCGCTGGGCGAATGGGCCCGGCGGCGTGAACTGGGCGCCATCGCTACTGCGCATCATGCCGATGACCAGGCCGAAACGCTGATCATGCGGCTGAATCGGGCGAGCGGCGTGGCCGGGCTGGCAGGGGTGCGCGCGCGCGGCAATGTGCCCGGTACCGATCTGGCGCTGCTGCGCCCGCTGCTGGGCTGGCGCCGCGCCGAACTGGCAGAAATCGTCAAGGCTGCGGGGCTGCTGCCCGCTGATGATCCGGGCAATCGCGACACGCGTTTTGACCGGGTCCGGATTCGCGAGGCACTGAAAGGCTGCGACTGGCTGGATGTCCGGGCAATGGCGGTGAGCGCGAGCCATCTGGCGGATGCCGAAGGGGTGATGGTGTGGGCGGCGCAACGCGAATGGAACGAAGCGGTGACGGTCAGCGAGGATTCGATCCTCTACCGGCCCGGCGCCCCGCGTGCGATCCGCCTGCGCATCGTCGGGCGGGCCATCGCCATGCTGGGCGGGATACCGCGCGGCGGCGATGTAGCCAGACTGATCAATCGCTTGCAGGCGGGCAAGGACGGAACCCTGGCCGGGGTCGTGGCGCGCAGCGCGGCGGACGGAAGCTGGCGCTTCAGGCGCGAACCGCCCCGCCGGGGCGGCGCCAACCACTTATGATGCGGTGGCACCACCAGACCGGGTGCGCCGGTCAATTTCAGCGTGAAACGCGGTCAGGCGTCCTTCTGCCCGGTTGAACAGATAATCGCGCTGGCCCAGCGAATGCGCAACCTGACCCCAGCTGTTGATGATGCGCGTGTCTTCCGAAGCGACCGCGCGGAAGTTGTTCCAGTCACGATCGTTTTGCTGTGCCCATTTTTCCTCGCTCAGCCCGGCAGGGCAGGGGCCGACCATGCCGTAAGCGACAAAGCGGGTCTTGCCCGGCCCGTCGGGCCACATGGTCCAGGTCTGGAGATGAGTCGGGAAATTGGAATAGATCGTGTTGGGAAAAGCCAGGTAATGCGTGATTTCCGAGGCGCGATGATCCGCGCCCGCAGGTGCCCGGTCAGTAAGGCCGCGCACGGGAATGCTCATCCAGCTGTGCGGATCGCAAATGCGCAGATGCGCCTTGCCCCACTGGACCACCTCGGACAGCGTTTCCTGATGAGTGAAGGGGACGTGCCAGGTTTCATTGAAAGCATCGACCACTACTTTCCAGTTCGCATCCAGCACCGCGTCGAACCGGTAACGCACGTCGAACCCTTCCAGGTTGAACCAGTCCAGTTCGGTTGCAATGTCGGCCAGATAGCTGCGCAGATCGGGCAGGCTCTCGTCAAAGCAGATCCACACGAAACCGCCGTATTCCTCAACCCGGACGGGCGGCGTGCGCATATTCTTCAGGCGGGATTCGTCGAATTCCTGCTTAAGCGGCGCAAACCGCAGATTGCCGCCCAGATCGTAGATGAAGCCGTGCCAGGGGCACACGAAGCGGGCGCTGGAACATTTTCCCGATTCTTCGACCAGCCTGGCGCCGCGATGCTGGCACACATTGTGCCAGGCGGTGAGCGATCCATCGTCCTGGCGCGCAATCACGACGGATTGCTGCAGCTGTTCCCAGATCAGGTAATCGCGCGGATTGCGCACATCTTCCGACGGACAGGCCCGCAACCAGCTCTTGAAGAAGACTTCGTGCAGTTCGCGCTCGAACTGGCCGGGGTCGGTATAAAGGCGCGAATCCACGCTGCTGGGCGGCAACGGATATTGTTCTGTCTCATCGGTCGTGGCCATCACTGCTTCCCTTGTTCGCCGCTCGCTCAAACCGGCCAGCCGGTGCTGCGCGCATGTCTTGACCAGTTCAAGCGGCTCTGGCAAAAACAAATGATTGTTTTAGATATGGGGATTGGCGCTCGAAGGCAACCGGTAAAGCGCGGCAGGGGCGTGTTGCGGCCTGTCGGGGCATCGCCCGCCGTTCGTCTGTGATCGCCCGGAACGAGAGGAAGCCAAGAGCATGAGCGGTATTACCCCCGGATTTGCCGATTACCGCGATGCCTATCGCCACATCGCCATGGAACGCGACGAGCAGGGGATATTGCTGCTGCGCTTCCACACCGATGGCGGGCCACTGATCTGGAGCGAGCCGGTTCATGCCGAACTGGGCCATTGCTTCGGCCAGATCGGAGCTGACCGGGACAACCGTGTGATCGTGATGACCGGCACTGGCGACCAATGGTGCGTTGAGATCGATTTTGCCAGTTTCAGCCTAAACACGCCAGAAGAATGGGATCATACATTCTATGACGGGCGCAAGCTGCTGATGAACCTGCTCGATATCGAAGTGCCGGTGATCAGCGCCATTAACGGCCCGGCACGCATGCACCCTGAAATTCCGGTGATGTCGGACATCGTGCTGGCGGCAGATACGGCGCTGTTTCAGGATGGCCCGCATTTTGTGGCAGGGATCGTGCCGGGGGACGGCGCGCATATCGTCTGGACGCATCTGCTGGGCCAGAATCGCGGCCGCTATTTCTTGCTGATGAATCAGGAATTGGGCGCGGCGGACGCATTTGCGGCCGGGGTGATCGGTGAAGTGCTGCCGCCCGACAGGGTGCTTGACCGCGCGATGGAAATCGCCCGGGACTTTGCCAGCAAGCCCGATCTTGCCCTGCGCTATTCGCGGGTGGTCCTGACGCAGCGTTTCAAGCGCCTGATGGCCGAAGGGCTGAGCCTTGGCCTGGGGCTTGAAGCGCTGGCGGCGATCGACCTGCTGGGGCGCATGAAGCAGGAGTAGGCACCGGCCGGGCCTGCGCGGTGCCAGCGCGCAGATCCCGTCACAGCATATCGAAATGTTCCATCGCCGGTGCGCCCGCGAAGAAGGGGCGGGCGATGGCCGCGAATTCCCCGAATGCTTCGGTCTGCGTGAAGGCGGTGTGGGATTCCACCGCATCCCATTCGAGCAGCAGCAGGAATTTGGAGGGCGATTCCACCCCGCGCCCCAGCCGTGCAGAGAAGCAGCCGGTCGCGCTTGCCAGCACTGCCAAACCCCGCTCGGCCATTGCCTTTGCAAAGGCTTCTTCCTGACCTTCAGCCACCGGAATTTCGACTCGTTCGATAAACATCACGCCTTCTCCCTGACCATTCTTGCCGCCAGTTCCGCGAGGCGGAATTTCTGCGGCCGCCCCGTGGCGGTTAACGGAATATCGCCGGCGCGCAAGCGCAGGACATGTTTGGGTACTTTGAAACGTGCCAGTTTCTCGCGACAGAGTGAGAGCAGTTCCTCGTCGCTCGGCGGTGCCGGACTGCCCGATTCGACGATGCACAGGCAGCCGACCTCGCCCATCTTGCGGTCAGGAATGCCAACCACCAGCGTCTGGGTCAGCCCCGGATAATTGTCGAAAATGGCTTCAATTTCGCGCGGCATGACCATTTCGCCGCCGCAGCGATAGGATTCCTTGATCCGTCCGGTCAGGCTCAGCCATCCTTCGGCGCTCAGCGTGCCGACATCGCCGGTGTGCAGCCAGCCATCCGCAGTGAAGACGTCGCGCGTTTCATCGGGCTTGTTGTAATATCCGCGCGTGACGATTGGCCCGCGCGCCTGCAGCTCGCCCGCCGCCCCATGCGGCAGCACTGCGCCTGAAACCGGATCGACCACGCGATATTCCGCCACCACGCCGCCGATCGCGGGATCGCCGGCCGCACCCGCCAGCTTTATCCGGCCGTTGGAATGCAACAACGCATCCTCGCCATCTTCAACCCGCGAACAGGTGGTCGAAGCGGTGGTTTCCGTCATGCCATAGCCGGTGTGAATTTCATCGACGCCGAAGGTTTCCCTGATTTCGGCCCAGACTGTGGGGACGTTCACCCCGCCGCTGTTGAAGAACGTATGCAACGCGGTGGTATCGAAGCCGCGGCTGCGCGCGGCGTCGATCAGCCGGTGAGTCATCAAGGGCACACAGACGATGTCATTCGCGCCGAAGCGTTCCGCCCAGTCAAGCATCTCAGTCGCGTCAAATGCCGGGTGAGGGATCACGGCGCCGTTCACGAAGATGCAGGCGATCAGGCATTCGACATAGCCGAACACATGATACATCGGCATCGCGTATTGAATGCGGCGGCCATCCTCGAAGGCGCGGGTAAGGACGGATGAATAGGCCGCGCGCAGCACCATGTCATGCGTCAGCATGGCGCCCTTGGGCCGACCGGTCGTGCCCGAGGTGTAGATAATGTCCGATATCGCATTCCCGTCAGCCGCCGCTTCGCGCCGGGCCAGTTCCGCATCGCTTGCAGGCGTCGCGCGCCCGGCAAGATCAGCCAGCGTTTCGCAGGCCTGCGCGCTGCCCTGCCCGGTCCGGAACACGAAGCGCGCTTCCAGTCCGGGAAGCGACGGGGCCAGCGCATCGAGATCGGCCAGATAGTCCAGTCCGTTCCAGCCATCCATGGTCACAACGAAGCGACTGTCCGATTGCGCGAGCACATAGCCGAGCGCTTCGCCATGCAGCAGGTAATTGACCGGCACACAGGTGCAGGCGGCCCGGGCGATGGCCAGTTTGACCAGGATGAATTCGGGGAAATTGGCCATCAGCAGGGCGATGTGATCGCCCGCCTTGGCGCCCGCCGCGATCAGCCCGGATGCGATCTTCCGGCTTTCTTCCTGAACCTCGCGATAGGTCATGGACCGCCCGCCAGTGAGGATC
Organism: Novosphingobium sp.; assembly: GCA_024236235.1. GTDB lineage: Bacteria > Pseudomonadota > Alphaproteobacteria > Sphingomonadales > Sphingomonadaceae > JACKKV01. The sequence goes on from JACKKV010000007.1 coordinate 69,328, forward strand.
AGCGGCCGTTCTGGATGTTCCAGCGTGGCGCGGTCCTGCAATTGCGCGATCGTCAGCGTCCGCCACGCCGGATAGCGTTGTTCCAGTCTCGCGCGCCGTTGTACCACAGGTTTCAGTCTGGCCGTTTTCATCTCGATTGACCTCTCCGGGCAATGCTTTTAACAAACGTTTGTTTCTCGGCAATGGCGGGCGCGGGGTCAAGCCCTGCCTTCAGGAGTTTCGCAATGGATTTCAGTTTCACGGACGAACAGCGCATGTGGCGCGACACCGTCTATAATTTCATGGATCGTGAATTTCCGCGCGATGTGCTGCGCAAGCATGACCAGTCGCGCGAGTTTCCAGAGGAACTTTATCGCAAGATGGCGCAGCAGGGCTGGCTTGGCCTGCTGATTCCCGAGGAGTTTGGCGGCCTTGGCATGGACAGTGATCCGGTGATGTTCGCCCTGTTCTGCGAAGCGATCGGCAAGGACAGCCTGGACACGGCTGCCTGCATCATGACCTCGATGTTCACCGCCACCAATGTTTCGCGCCACGGCACGGCTGAGCAGCGCGAACGCTATCTTGAGCCGTTCCTGCGCGGTGAGGCCAAGTTCTCGATCTCCATCAGCGAACCGCAATCCGGATCGGATGCGGCGGGCGCGCGTTCGACGGCGCGGCTGGATGGCGATGAATGGGTGATCAATGGCAACAAGGTCTGGTGTTCGGGCGCGCATCTGGCTGACACCTGCATCGCGATGATGCTGCGCACGGGCGAAGGGCGCTATGATTTCAGCGTGCTGCTGGTTCCCAATGACACCCCGGGGCTGGAGATCCAGAAGATGGACACGCTGGTGCGCCGCTCGCTGGGCACGAATTCGCTGTTCATGGACGATGTGCGCCTGCCCAAATCCGCGCTGCTGGGCGAGGTCAACAAGGGCTGGCAATATATTGGCGAGCATCTGGATTTTGAACGCCTTTCGATCGCGTCATCGCAGGTCGGCAACGCGCAGACCGCGCTGGACGACACCGCCAAATATCTGAGCGAACGGACGGCCTTCGGCAAGAAGCTGGCCGAATTCCAGGTGCTCAAGCACCGCATGGCCGAAGATCGCGCGCGGCTTTCTGCGGCCTATTACCTTGTCTATGCTGCGGCATCGGCCATGGCGCGCGGGGAAAAGGCATCGGCGCTGGTGGCGCAGGCCAAGCTGATCTCGTCGCAGACCCTGTTCGATATCGCGTTCAACGGAATGCAGGCGCTGGGTGGTTATGCCCAGTTGCCGGAATACGACATGGAACGCTATTTCCGCGAGGCCAAGCACGGCATGGTCGGTGGCGGAACCAACGAAATCCTGCGCAGTATCATCGCCAAATCCATGGGGTTGTAAATGATGGCTGACGTGCAGCGGCTGGAAACCGGCAACGGACCGCGGGCCGCCATTCTGAATGCGGCGATGCGGCTGTTCGGCAAACAGGGCTATACCGGAACCTCCATTCGCGACCTTGCGACCGAAGTCGGGGTGCTGCCCGGCAGCCTCTATGCGCATATCCAGAGCAAGGAAGCGCTGCTGGTGGAGATCGTGGCAGACGGGATTCATCGCTTCATCACCGCGGTCGAACCGCATGCTCATGGCGCGGGTTCGCCGGTCGATCGGCTGCGCGCGATGATCGTGGCGCATGTCGAGGTGGTGGCCGAAAATCCTGAACGCTCGCTGGTGGTCTTTCACCAATGGCGTTTCCTCGGGGAAAGCAGCCTGCCCGCCGCGATCGAGCGGCGTCAGGTCTATGAAGGCTGCTTCATCAAGGTGATGGAAGAAGGGGTGGGGCAGGGCCTGTTCAAGCCGGAGATCAATCAGCGCATCGCGGTGTTCACTATTCTGGGCGCGCTGAACTGGACACCGGAATGGCTTTCTCCCGATGGGCGGCTGACCGCGCAGGAGGTTGGATCGCTGATGGCTGAAACCCTGTTGCGCGGCGTGCTGGCCTGACCCTGCGCCGCCACGATGCGCGTTGACTCGAACCAGCGCAACCGATACAAAAAACAAACGATTGTTTGGGGATGCTGATGGCAGGCCGTTCCTTTATTGACCCGCAGCCCAAGTGGTTCGAGGATTTCGAAGCGGGCGACACGATGACCACGCGCGGACGCACCGTGGATATTGGCGATATCACCAATTACGCCGGGCTGACGGGCGATCATTACCAGTTGCATACCGATGGTGCGTTCATGGAAAAGAACCGCTTCGGGCAACGGATCGCGCATGGGCCGCTGACCTTCTCGCTCGCCGTGGGGCTGGTCGGCCTCAGCGGGTTTTATGGCGATGCGATCGTCGCATTGGTGGAAATTACCGGGCTCAAGGCCATGAAGCCCGTTTTTGCGGGCGATACGCTGCATGTGGTGGCGCGGGTCGATGTCCATGAAGCGAGCGGGCCGAAATATGGCACGCTCGGCGTTACCTATTCGGTACGGAACCAGAAGGAAGAGGAAGTGATGACATTCCTGCAGACGATGCTCGCCAAGCGGCGGCAGGCGGAGGGTTGAGCCATGGCTGAAAACTGGACCCTTAACGTTGCGCCCGGCGCCGCGAATGATCCCGTCTTTGTCGGCGTGGGTGAAATCAGGACCGGCAAGTTTCCTGACCGCAGCTTCATCGAAGCGCTGACCAAAGTCGCGATCCTCGCCCTCAGGGATGCGGGCATGGTCCCCCGGGACATTGACACCATCCTGCTGATCCCGAACCTGCATTCGGCGGCGGATCAGGCGGATCTGGTGTTTTCACGCATGGTCGAGGAGCTGGGCATTCATGGCAGCTGCAAGGCCAGCTACATGGTGCATTCCGGCGGTTCGACCAGTGACAATGCAGTGCGCGCCGCGCATGGCCTGATCACCGCGGGCCATGCCCAGAACGTGCTGGTCCTGCAGTGCGAACGCTGGGGTTCTGCCGATCTCAACGAAATGATCACCATGCTGTCCAAGAACGGCATTCCCGGCGAATGGGAATTGCCCACCGGCATCCAGTTCAACGCCATCGGGGCGATGATCACGCGGCGCTACATGCATGCGTCGGGCAGCACGGCAGAGGACATGGCGTCGATCTGCGTCACCTTGCGCAAATGGGCCAATCTCAACGAAAACGCGATGTTCTATGAAAAGCCGCTGACGGTGGAACGGATTCTGGCCTCGCAGATGGTGGCCGATCCGCTGCACGCCTTCGAATGCCCGCCGATGGCCGATGGCGCCTGTGCCTTTGTCGTCACCAGCACCGAAAACGCGAAGAAGCGCGGAATCGGCAATGCGGTGCGGCTGGCCGGGTCGGGCGGCTGCGTCAGTCACTACTGCCTCAGCCAGGAACCCGATCAGGCGGTACTGGGCTGGCCGCTGGCGGCCGAACGGGCTTGGAACCAGTCTGGCTGGGGCCCGCAGGACGCCGACATCCTCGAAATTTACGACAGTTACGCGGCGGTGACCGCCATCGCACTGGAAGGCATCGGCATCGCTCCCAAGGGTGACGGCGCCCGCTGGATCGCGGCGGGCAATGGCGATCCGGGCGGAAAACTGCCGCTCAACACCAATGGCGGCCTGCTGTCAGCGGGCCATACCGGGGTTGGCGGCGGCACCGCGCTGCTGGTGGAAGGCATCCGCCAGCTGCTGCACCGCGCGCCGTCCAGCCGCCAGGTCGAGGATTGCCAGCGCGCGATCATTGGCGGGACCGGCGGTAGTTACATGGATGCGCAGATATTGCTGCTCGAACGAACGAAGCTGGGAGCCTGAGCGATGACCACACCCAAGATCGTTTCCGAATTCCGCGCCGGTCTCGCCAGTGGCGAGCTGCTGATCCAGAATTGCAACGCCTGCGGCAAGCCGAACATGTGGCCGCGCTATGCCTGCCCGCATTGCCAGTCAGAAGATCTGGGCTGGGTCAGCTCGGCGGGCAAGGGCACGCTGCACAGCTTCTGCGTGCTGCGCCAGGGCGCGCCCGAAGGCTTCGAGGCCGATCTTCCCTATGCCATAGGCGTGGTCAAGCTGGACGAAGGTGTGCAGCTGGGCGTGCGGCTCGAACCGCATGGCGACGAGGACTGGTCGGCCTATCAATGCGATGACCGGGTCGAATTCGCCGGGAAGGACGATGGTCGCGAATGTGCGGTGTTCCGGCGCGCGCAGGGTTGATTGCGGTTCCGTGAACAGCTTTGCCTTCCTTGAGAAATCGGCCCGCCATCAGCCGCACGGCCTGGCGCTTGTCCAGGGGGACGAGCGCTATACCTATCCCGAATTTCGCGACCGGGCGCTGGCGATCGGCGGCAATCTGCTGGCCATGGGCTGCCGCAAGGGTGACCGCGTCGCCTTCTGCCTCGCCAATTCGCCGCGCATCATGGAGGTCATCTTCGGCTGTTTCGCGGCCGGGCTGGTGGTGGTTCCGGTCAATGCGCGCCTGCATGTGCGCGAGATGGCCTATATCGTTAGTGACAGCGGCGCGAAGGTTCTGGTGCACGGGGCGGAATATCAGGACGGGATCACGGACAATGCCGACCTGTTCGCCGCCGTGCAGCGCGTCTGCATTGGCGAGGGGGCAGGGGCGACAGGTTTCGACAGCCTGCTGGAACCGGGCCGGGCGCTGAGCGCGGCGGTGAAGGCTGCGCCTGAGGAGCTGTGCTGGCTGTTCTACACTTCGGGCACGACCGGAAAACCCAAGGGTGCGATGTGGAATCATCGCATGGTCAAATGCGTGATTATGAATTACCTCGCCGATCTGCATAATATCCAGCCAGGCGAGGTGGTGCTGCATTGCGCGCCCATGTCGCACGGCAGCGGGATCGTGGCGCTGCCGGCGGTGGCGCGCGGGGCGGTCAATGCGATCACGGACAGCGCCAGCTTCGATGTCGACAATCTGCTGGCCACGGTCGAACGGCTGCGCGTCTCGCATATCGCCTTCATGGCGCCGACGCAGATCGTGAAGATGCTGGAAGATCATGTGCCGGGCCGCCATGACATCTCCAGCCTGCAGGCGATCTGCTATGGCGGGGCACCGATCTACGTCGATCAGCTGCGGCGGGCGATGGAGCTGTTCGGCCCCGTCTTTGTCCAGCTGTACGGGCAGGGCGAAGCGCCGATCACCATTACCGGCCTGTCGCGCCAGGCGCATCAGCGCCTGCTGGAAGCGGGCGATCCGCGCATCGGGTCGGCCGGGCAGGCGCGAACCGACGTTGAAACGCATTGCGTCGATCAGGATGACAACCCCTTGCCGCCGGGCAAGGCGGGCGAGGTGGTGGCGCGCGGCGACGTGGTGATGCCCGGCTACTGGAACAATCCCGAAGCCAGCGCCGAGGCCTTGCGCGGCGGCTGGCTGCACACGGGCGACATTGGCTATTTCGACGATGAAGGATATCTCTTCCTTCTCGACCGGGCCAAGGACATGGTCATTTCGGGCGGGAACAATGTCTATCCGCGCGAAGTTGAGGAGGTCATTATCCTGCATCCCAAGGTTTCGGCCTGCGTCGTTTTCGGTATCCCTGACGAATATTGGGGCGAGGCGGTGCATGCCGTGGTCGTGCCGCAGGACGGGCAAAGCCTGACGGCGGCAGAAATCATCGCCTTTTGCGGTGAACATCTGGCCGGGTACAAGAAACCCAAGGCGGTCGATTTCGTCGATGCGTTGCCAGTCAGCGGATATGGCAAGGTGCTGCGCCGGGAAGTGCGCGAAAAATACTGGGAAGGTCACGGCAGCCGGATCGGCGGTGGCGCGGCAAAGGTGCAGACGCAATGAGGCGGGTAGTGATCGCAGGCGTCGGCATGACGCAATTCGGCAAGCAGCCGGGCCGTGGCCTGCGCAGCATGGCCGTGGAAGCGGCCGATCAGGCCTTCGCCATGGCCGGGCTCGACTTTTCAGCCGCACAGCGCGTCTATTTCGGCAATGCCATTGCGCCCACCGTGCTGCAGCAGGACATGATCAAGGGGCAGGTGGCGTTTCGCAATCATCCCCTGGGGCGTCTGCCGCTGATCAATGTCGAAAATGCCTGCGCCTCTGGCGGATCGGCGTTCCTGCTCGCGGTCGAAGCGGTCGCCAGCGGCTGTGTCGATGTCGCCTTTGCGGTGGGGGCGGAACAGATGTTCCATGCGGACCGCAACCGGCCTTTCAACGCCCTGCGCGGGTCCACGGACATTGACGATATCGGCGAAGTGGAACCGGGCGCCGAAGCGGCCAATTCGATCCTGATGGATTATTACGCCGAAGTCGCGCGGGCCTATCTCGACCGTTATGGGGCAAGCCCGGAAGATTTCGCGCGCGTGGCGGTGAAGAACCGCGCCAACGCCATCCTCAATCCGCTCGCCCAGATGCACAAGCCGCAGAGCGTGGAAGACGTGCTGGCCGCGCGGATGATCGTGCCGCCGCTGACGCTGCCGATGTGTTCGCCGATTACCGATGGCGCCGCGGCGCTGGTGATCTGTTCGGAAGAAAAAGCGCGGGCGCTGGGCCTGCCGCTCGTGGTGGTGCGCGCCTGCCAGAATGCGTCGGGCGCGGATGGCCAGCCGGTGGCCGATGCAACTGCGCGCGCTTGTGCAGTCGCGGGCCTCGGCGCTGCTGATTGCGATGTGCTGGAACTGCACGATGCGGCGGCCCCGGCCGAACTGCTCCAGTATCAGGAAATCGGCCTGTGCGCGGAGGGTGAGGGTTTCCGCCTGTTGCGCGACGGGGCGACTGGCCCGCAAGGCGCGCATCCGGTGAATATGAGCGGCGGCCTGCTCAGCCGCGGGCATGCCGTGGGCGCCACCGGCTGCGCCCAGCTTTACGAGCTGGTCCTGCAATTGCGCGGGGAGGCCGGACCGCGCCAGATCGAAGGCGCCCGGCTGGGCATGTCCGTCAACGGCGGTGGCTGGCTCGACGGATCCTACGCACTCACCATTGCCACCATTCTTGAACGAGCGGGGTGACGGCACCCGTCATGGCTTACGATACGATCATCCTTGAACGCCCGGCTGACGGGGTTGCACTGATAACGCTGAACCGGCCCGATCGCGGCAACGGGGTGGTGCCGGAACTGGCCGCCGACCTCATTCATGCGCTGAACGCACTGGAGGCGGATTTTTCCGCGCGCGTCCTCATCATCACCGGTGCAGGCAAGCAGTTCTGCGCGGGCGCCGACCTGGTGGAATTCAAACGCTATCTGGACGAGGAACATGCCGCCGCGCAGGAACCATACAATGCGCGCGTGCTGTGGCCGGTCACCCAGAAGCTGGTGTCATGCCGCCTGCCGGTGATCGCCGCGATCAATGGCGGGGCAACGGCGGGCGGGCTCGATTTCGCGCTGGCCTGCGATATCCGGCTTGCTTCGACTGCGGCCAGGCTGGGCGAAACCTACATCAAGCTGGGGCTCAACCCCGGCAATGGCGGCACCTATTTCCTGCCGCGCCTGATCGGCAGCGGGCTGGCCGCGGAACTGGCATTGACGGGTGATCTGGTGGATGCGGAACGCGCGCTGGCGATCGGGCTGGTCAACCGGGTGGTCGAACCCGATGCGCTTCTGCCCGAAGCGGTCGCGCTGGCGCAGCGTATCGCCCAATGGCCGCGCCTGGCGATCGAGGCGACCAAGCAGCAGTTGCGCCAGAGCTGGCACATGGACCTGGCCGGGTCGATGAACGCCAGCTTCTGGGGCGTCGCCACGCTGACATATAGTGACGATCTGCGCGAAGGCGTGAATGCGGCGCTGGAAAAACGTGCCCCCAGTTACAACCGCAAGGATCGCAGGCAATGATCGACGGCATGGTGATTGTCGATGCGGTGGTCCACCCGTGGGACATGTCGCCCGCAAACCAGAATCCGGCGGCGCAAGCGCAGATCGACGCAGTCTATGCTTCGCACAAGCTGTCATTCGACGATGCGCATGCGCATTACCGGCTGCAACCGGACGAATTCTTTCTCGACCAGTCGTTCGACACCATCGGTCGCGCTGAATTCGTGGAAAGCCCGGTCGATTTCGCGGTGCTGCACGCGCTGCCTGACCTTGGCTTCGGGCTCAACCATATCACCCGGCCCGACAAATGCGCCGCCTTCCGCGACGCCTGGCCTGATCGGGTGAAATTCTACGGGACGGTGGGCACGCCCGTCCTCGCCAGTGCGATTGAAGAGATCAGGCGCCAGATCGACGAATACGGCATTGACGGGGTCAAGCTCTATCCGGCCTTCTTCTATGACGGGATCGGGCAGGGCTGGCGCATGGACGGGGAAGACTGGGCCACGCCCTTCTTCGAATATTGCCAGTCAGCGGGGATCAGGCGGATCGCGGTGCACAAGGCGCTGTGGCTGGAACCTGCGCCCAAGGAAGCCTTCGACATTGACGATCTGGCATCGCCGCTGGACCGTTTCCCCGATATCCAGTTCGAAATGGTGCATGGCGGCACGGCCTTCCTCGATCAGTCGATCGAACTGATGCAGCGCCACCCCAATCTGCACATGACGATGGAAACCTCCTTCTCCTATATCCTCAGCCGCCCGCGCGTGTTCGCCAAGGTGCTGGGCCGGATGATCGCGGGGGTCGGGTCGGAACGGCTGCTGTTCGCCAGCGGCAACAATCTTGCCCATCCAGCCCCGCTGATCGAGGCGTTCCGCGACTACCAGTTTCCCGAAGAATATCAGGAAGAATTCGCCATCCCGCCGCTGACCGCGCAGGACCGCGCCAATATACTGGGGCTGAACGGGCTGAAGCTTTATGGTTTCGATGCCGCGGCGCAGCTGCCCCGCATTGCGCAGGATGGCTTTGCCCGCGAACGCGCAGCGGGCATCCCCCAACCGTGGAGCAATCTGCGGGGATGAACGGGGCAGGCGGCCTTGTCGCAGAGATCGAGGCGCGGCTGGATGCGATCCTCGATCCCTGCAGCGTGGCGATGCGCGATCCGATGGGGCTGGTTGAGATGGGCCTGGTCGAAGACATCGCCATCGCCACTGATGGCGCGGTCACCGTCACCCTGTGCCTGACGGATACGTCCTGTGTCCACTTCGCGGGCATCGCTGCCTACATCAGGGATGCGCTGCTGCCGCTCGCCGGTGTCAGCAGCGTCGACATAGCGCATACGCTGGACACGATCTGGACGGATGAGCGCATCCGGCGGCGCGCGTGATGCAGCTGGCGACGACTTATCCCGCGCTTCGGGTGCTGGACCTCGCCACCAATTTCGCCGGCCCCTATGCGGCGATGATCCTGGGCGACATGGGCGCGGATGTAATCAAGGTGGAACGCCCGCCGGGGGGTGATGACACGCGCAGCCTGCCCCCGCAGGTGGATGGCACCGCCACCGTGTTCAGCGCGGTCAACCGCAACAAGCGCAGCATCATGATCGATTACCGTGACGAGGCGGACCGGGCGATCCTGTTCAGGCTGGTGGAGACGGCAGACGTATTGATCGAGAGCTTCCCGCCCGGTTTCGCAGAGAAGCGCGGGCTGACCTATGCCGCCTTTGCCGCCCGCAATCCGGCGCTGATCGGCGTATCAGTCAGCGCCTTTGGCGACGGGCCGACCGGGCGCACCATGCCCGGTTATGACGCGCTGGTGCAGGCGGTGAGCGGCTTGATGAGCTTCACCGGCAACAAGGGCGATGCGACGGTGCGGATCGCTCCATCCGTGCTCGACCTCACGACCGGCATGTGGGCGGCGATGGGGGCGATGGCCGCGCTGGAGCGGCGGCGCAGCACCGGGCGGGGGGAACATCTCCATCCCGCGCTGATCGACACGGCCTTCAACGCCATGAATCACCAGCTTCTGGCCTATCGGGCGACCGGGCGCGAACCCGAAAAGCTGGGGGCAGGGGCGCCCAGCGCGGCCCCTTACGGCGTCTATCGCGCGACTGATGGCGAGCTGCTGATCGCCACTGCCAGCGACGCGCAATTTCCGCGTCTGTGCGCGGTGCTGGGGCTGGATGAACTGGGCCGCGACCCCTCGCTGGCCGGGATGGAACAGCGCATCGCCCGGCGCGAGGAACTGGACCGGGTGATTGCCGAGAGAATTGCCCGACGCAGCGTGGCCGAATGGATTGGCGAACTGGACGAGGCGCGGATTTCCTGCGGACGGGTCAACAGCGTGAGCGAGGCCTGCCGCCTGCCAGTGGTGGAAGAGCGGGCATTCTTCGCGCGCCTGCCGGGCGCACCAGTGGAACAGATCAGGCTGCCGCTTGACGAAAGCGGCACGGCCATGCGCCGCCCCCCGCCGGGTCTGGATCAACATCGCGCGGAAATTCTCGAAGAACTGGGGCTGTAACGCCCCGGACAGGTCGTGCCTGTGATCAGGTACAGAAGTCGTGCGCTCTGGTGACAGCAGCCAATTTGAATTGACAGCGCCCTGAACTGGGGGTGAAACAGGCAGGGCTGAGCAAATACACTGTTTTGCGGCCGGACACAGGGGCGCGATCCGCAGCGAATATTGGGCAGGATCGCCACAAGTTCCAGAGGATGCGCGTGGCAATAGCCGAAATCATCTTGACCTTCCTGGCCGGTTTCGGGCTGCTGCAGGTTGGCATCAGGATGATCGGGCGCAATCTTAGCGCCATGACCGGCAACCGGCTGCGCACCGGCATCAGCCGTGCCAGCCGGACCGCCCCGCTGGGCGCGCTGTTCGGCACGCTGGCCGGTTTCATCACGCAGAGCACGCGCACCATCTGCTTTGTTTCGGCCAGTTTCGTCCAGGCCGGGATGCTGGAGGTCCGCAACGCCCTGCCCATCGTGATCTGGGCGAATCTGGGCAGCGTGATCGTGATCTTCGCGGCGGTGTTTCCGTTTCACCTGGCGGTGCTGTTCCTGCTGGCCACCGCGGCGATCCCGGTCGCCTTCGAACGACCCAAGGCGATCCTCAAGGGGGCTTCAGCCGCATTCGGGCTGGCGCTGATCCTGTTCGGCCTGCGCATGATGTCGACCTCGGCGCGCAAGCTGGCCGAAACCGATCTGCTGGCCGGGCCACTTTTGCTCCTTCAGAACTCGCTTACCTTGTGCTTCTGCTTCGGACTGGCGCTGACCTGCCTGACCCAGTCGCAGCTGGCCGCGATGCTGATCATCCTTGCGTCTGCGCAAAGCGGCATCTTCGGCGTCGAACAGGCGCTGCTGCTGATGATCGGGGCGCAGGCTGGCCATTCGCTGCTGACCTATGCCACCGGGATGCAGTTTCGCGGGCAATCGCGCCAGGTCGTGCTGGGCGAGGTGATGTTCAACGTTCCGGCGGTGCTCATCTTCCTGGTGCCCTTCATGCTGGATCAGGCGTTGACCGGCGGGCAGGGGCAGCAATGGATTTACGAGCGGCTGGGCCTGCCTGCGGGGACTTATGCCGCCGTGATGGTGCTGGCGGTCAATTTTCTGGCGCCGCTTCTCCTCACCCTGCTGCTTGCCCCCTATCACGCGCTCTGCGTCCGGCTGGCCCCGCCGCGCGGGGACGAGACGCTTTCACGTCCACGCTATCTGCGCCACGAGGTGGAGGAGAGCGCGGTGGCGACGCTCATGCTCGCCGAAAAGGAACAGCTGCGCCTGCTGCGCCGCTTGCCCGTCTATTGCGATGCGCTGCGCGATCTGCCCGCGAACCGGGACGAAGCCAGCCCGGCGGATCACTACGCGGCCTTTGCCATGGTCGCCGGCGCGATCGACCAGGCGCATGCCCGGCTGGTGGCCCAGGTGATGACCACTGCCGATACAGAATGGCTGCTCAACCAGCAGAAACGGCAGGAACTGCTGGGCGGCATTCACGAGGCCTGCCACGATCTCTACACCGTTGCCAGCAACATCGGATCGGCGATCAGGCCGTTGCGCGCGACGATTGTCGAAACGCTGGACACGCTGCTCCTGACCACCATTGAAGGCATGGCCAATCGGGATGTTCACGAACTCTCGCTGGTCGAACGCATGACCAGCAGCCAGGGCACGACGATGGAACGCATCCGCAAGAAATATCTGTCGATGTCGCATGAACTGTCGGACGAAGACCGCGCCCGGATACTCAAGATCACCAGCATTTTCGAACGCGCGGCCTGGTCGATCCGCACCTTTGCCCTGGCGCTGAGTGCATCGTCGGAAATGGCGTCAGCCCCCGATCTGGCCGAGGCGGACAATGCCGGCCAGCCGGTGCCCGCCATCGGCGCCTGACCTCCTCAGGCCGGGCCGGATGGCTCCGGCGGATTGTCCGCAGGCGGGACAGGCGCATGTTATCGCACTTGCGAAACAATGGGTTTCGGATATGGTTTGCGCTTCTGGTGATCGTGTATCTTCCGCTTGCCGGGGTGGATCAGGAGCCGCCGATTTGGCCGAACATGAACAAACGCAGATCGTCATCCGCGCCCGAGAAGTGGATCTCGTGGCGGGCGACCGCCTGCACTGTCTCGAACTGGCGGTTGGCGATCAGGTTGAAAAACGCTGTGTGGTGGGGCCGCTTGGCATCAAGATCGGTCGCACCGCCCCGGCCGACCTGATCCTGGCCGATTCGGAAATCTCACGCTCGCACTGCATGGTCGCGCTGGTGAATGACGAACTCTATGTGTCAGACCTCAAATCAACCAATGGGACTTTCATTGATGGCGAACGGGTGACCGAAGTCACCGCGCTGCCGGTCGGATCAGTGTTGCAGGTCGGCAATCGCACGCTCAAGCATGAATGGCGCACCCGCGCCGAAATCGCTCATTCGGACGATTTTGACCGCGAATTGCAGCGCGCGGCTTCCTATGTGAAGGCGCTGTTGCCGGCTCCGATCACCGCTGGTCCGATCCGCACGGAATGGCATTATCTGCCGTCCGCCCAGCTGGGCGGCGATGCCTTCGGTTACGGGCGGCTCTCCGAAGATTTGTTCGTCTGCTATCTGGTGGATGTGGCCGGACACGGGGCGGGCGCGGCGATGCATGCGGTGGCGGTGATGAACCAGCTGCGCCAGCGTTCGCTGCCCAATACGGATATGGCGCGGCCTGAACTGGTGTTGAGCACGCTCAATGAACTGTTCCAGATGGACGATCACGCGGGGCTCTATTTCACCATCTGGTACGGCGTTTTTGACCGGCGGACGCGGCAGCTCGATTACGCCAGTGGCGGGCATCATGCCGCCTATCTGCTGAGCGCGGACCGGAGCGGGGCGGTGCCGCTCTACACCCGCAATGTCATCATCGGGGCGATGCCGGCGATGGCATTTCGCCAGGCGTCGGTCACCGTTCCGCCGGGCGCCACCCTTTCGCTGTTCAGCGATGGCGTGTACGAGATTATCGACCGCAAGGGCGTGCAATGGTCGATCGACGATTTCGTCGCGCTGCTGCAGGCGCCTGACGCGGCAGAGCCGGGCGAAACAAAGCGGATTTATGACCGGGTCAGCGCCGTTGCCGACCCGGACACGCTGGATGACGATTTCTCGCTGGTCATGCTGACCTTTGATTGAACGGGGCGATTGGGACAATGAACATTGTGATTACCGATTTGAGCGGCGTTACCAAGGCGCAGCTCAGCGGGCGACTGGATACGGCCAATGTCAACGGCGTGGAAAGCGAGTTCACCAGCGGAGTGCTGCCGCTGGCGCAGAACACGATCGTCGATCTCTCCGACGTTTCCTTCATCGCCTCGCTCGGCATCCGCATGCTGCTTGGCGCGGCGCGCGGGCTCAGCGTCAAGGGCGCCCGGCTGGTCATGTTCGGGGCTACGCCGCCGGTGATGGAAATCATCGAAACGACCGCGCTGTCCGATATCATTCCCGTCTTCGGCTCGGAGGAAGACGCCGTTGCCGCAGTGAGCGCGTAAGCGGGTGGCGAATGCCGGGGCCAGCAAGGGGCCGGACAGGTTCTTCATTAAGCTGGGTAATGATATTTCGGCGGTGGAGGAGGTGCGCCAGGCGCTGCTCGCCTATCTGGAGAATTTCCGGCTCGAACCCATGGTCGTCAACCGGGTCGAGGTGATCCTGGAAGAGCTGGTCAGCAATGTCGCGCGCCACGCCGATGCGGCATCCTATGTCTCGGTCGGCGCGGAATATGCCGACGGCGCCATCGCCATCCTGATCGAGGATGATGGCGCAGCCTTCAATCCGCTCGAAAAACGCGCGCCCGCTGCCTTCACTGATGTGGAAAGCGCCACGCTGGGCGGGCAGGGGATTCCGCTGATCAAACGCCTGTCCCGTTCGGTCCGCTACGACCGGGTGGAGGATGCAAACCGGATCAGCGTGGTGATTGCCGCCTGATCGCCGCCGCCTGATCGCACGGGCCATGCCGCGCGCGCATCAGCGCGCCGAGGTCGAACGCGACAGCAGCACGGTCAGATAGCTTTGCGTCTGTTCCGCCTGGCGGACGAGTTTATCCACCTCGCCATCGTTCTTCACCCCGCGCATCGAATTGGCGAGCGTATCGAGATAGCTGACATAGCCCTGCGCGGTTTTGACGTTGGCCTGCAGCGTGCGGTAATTGGCCTTGTCATCGTCGCTGGGATTGGACGGGAGGCTGGCCCGCTTGCCCATCGAAATGACATCGCTGGCGATGCCGCGCGCGTTGGCCACCACGGAATTGAACCGCTGCAGCCTGGCTGACGGAACGGTATAGCCGCTTTCCGCAGACAGGGGCCGTGCGGTTTCTTCGCTCGCGGCCGGCGTCGCGACAGCGGCGGGGGCCTGCGCCGGTGCGGCTGGCGTTTCAGCGGCGGTCGGTTGTGCCCTCGATTGCAGCGCCCCGAAATAGCTTGCCGTAAAGCTGCGGAAGGCGACAAGCCCACCGCTCGCCGCTGACAGCGCCCCGGCCGGATCGGCGGCGCTGCTGGCCTGGGTAGCCGATGCGCGCAGCTGTGCCCATGTTTCAGTCAGGCGGTTCGCCAGCTTCTGGCGCTCGGGCGGCTGCCCCGCCGCCCCGCCGCGTTTGCGCGGATCGGCCCAGGGCTGATCCTTCGCCAGACGGCGTGACCTGGCCTCTGCATCGCTCACCAGTGCTGCGACGAATTTCGCTGCCGCCACCTTCGATGCCTCTTCCATGTCCCTCGCCGCGCTGGCGCGTGCGGCATTGTCCGTCAGCTTTTCGAAATCGGCATGGAGCGCGGCGATCTTCGTTGCCGCCTCGCTCAGGTGAGCGGTCGCCTCCGCAGGAGCGCGCATTCGCCGGGCATCGTCCGCCAGGGTTTCCAGCGCGGGCGCAAGGCCATCGACCCCGGAAATGGCGATGGGGGTGACCGGGGCGGCAAGGTCATCGAGCCCGTCTGCCACCATTATGGGGTCAGGCGATCCGCCAGATGATCCCGGGCCGGCCAGATACCAGCCGCCACCTGCCAGCAGCAGGGCGAGCACCCCGCCGCCGATCAGCAGCGATTTCTTCGATGAAGAACCGGTCGATGCCTGGGTCGGAGCAGGGGCCGGAGCCGGGGCCGGAGCCGGGGCCGCGATTTTCGCTGGCGCATCCGCTACTGCCGCGGTGTCAGCCGCACTGTCCGCATCCACCGTGGCGGCAGGCGCAGGCGGCACCTCCTCGCTCTTGCGCGAGGCATTGGTATCCTGCCCCGCACGCTTGAACTGCACCTGGCTGGTGTCGGCGGGAACCGGTGTTTCGACCTTGTGAACTTCGCCGAAGCCGGGCGGGGGCGGTGCGACCGGCACGATATCGGCCGGATCGTCAGCGAAGGCACTGACGCGGGTGACGTCTTCCCCTTCCGCCGGCACGGGCGCGGATGCGGCGGGCGCTGCGCCCGCAGCGTCAAACATGGCGAGCCAGGCCGGAATCGATTGCGGCCGGTCATCGGGCCGGATCGTCATGGCCGCGTCGACGGCCTTCAGGAAGCTGCGCGAATAGCCGGGCCAGTCCCCGTCCGCCAATGCCTTGCCCAGGCCGCCATGCATGCGTTCCAGCACTTCGGGCGGTTTTTCGCCCGCGACGCATTCATACAGCACCACGCCCAGCGCGTAGATGTCGGTCCACGGCCCCTGCGCATAGGTTTTCACATATTGTTCGATCGCGGCATAAGGCGGGGTGTGAAAGGTCACCTTGGTGCTGGTAGCATCGCCGGATTCGAATCGGGCCGAACCGAAGTCGATCAGCACGGGCCGTCCGTCCTCATTCACCAGGATGTTGGGCGGTTTGATGTCGCGGTGAAGCACGCCCACCCGGTGCGCCCGGTCCAGCCCTTCGGCGATTGGCCGGATCAGCGCCAGCAGGCTCGCCTCGTTGAAGCGGCGTCCGTCCTTGAGCAGGCGCGACAGCGAAACGCCATCCTCGAAATCCATGACCATATAGGCGGTGCCATGAATCTCGAACAGGCTGCGCACGCTGACGATGTTGGGATGCCGCGTGGGTGTGGAAAGGTTCCACAGCAGCTTGGCTTCCTCGACGAATTTCTTGAGGCCCAGCGCATGCACTTCTTCCGCGTCCGAATCGATCGGCACCACCGTGTCGCCATCCTTGCGCTCACTGATCGCGCTCGGGAAATATTCCTTGATGGCAACAAGTTCGTCGAAATAGATGCCGCGTCCCTTGTAGACGATGCCGAAGCCGCCCACGCCCAGCACTTCCTCCAGGCGCCATTCGCGCAGAATGGTGCCGGAAGGCAGGGCCTTGTTGCTGTAGGACTTACTCATTGCCGCCCCCATGCAAACGCGATACTGCGTTGCAACAAGAGGTTGCACGAACCGAGACGATTTTCTAGCCCCCAATATGCGGGGCAAGAATGAAGGGTGCTCGTTATGGGATTCGAATGTGCCGCGCGTACCCACGTTGGGCACCGACGAAAACTGAACGAGGATTCGCTGTTCTCAAGCGCGGAACGCAGGCTGTGGGCGGTTGCGGACGGGATGGGCGGCCATCACGCGGGCGATGTGGCCAGCCGGATGATCGTGGATGAACTGGCCCGGGTCTCCGAAGGCGTCAGTCTCGACAATTCGATGGGCAAGGCGATGGCTGCCATCGAAATGGTCAATCAGGATCTGGTGGACCTCGCCCGCAAGGAACATGAACACCGCACGATCGGCAGCACCGTGGTCGGCCTGATTGCCGATCATGCCGAATATCGCTGCTTCTGGGTGGGCGACAGCCGGGCCTATCGGGTGCGCGACGGGGTGATCCGCCGCCTGACCCGCGATCACAGCCTGGTGCAGGATCTGATTGATGCCGGAATGCTCGACCCGGCGGAGGCGGAAACGCACCCCAACGCCAATGTGGTGACGCGGGCGGTGGGCGCGACCGAAGCGTTGCGCATCGATTCCACCGGCGGCGCGGTGATGCCGGGCGATACCTTCCTGCTGGCCAGCGACGGGCTGACCCGGCTGGTCGGGGATGACGAACTGGCCCGCGAGTTGAGCGGCAATGGCCTGGAAGCGGCCGCCGACGTGCTGCTTGAGCTGACGCTTGAGCGCGGCGCACCCGACAATGTGTCCTTTATCCTGATCCGCGCGGCTTAGGGTCAGCGGCGGTCGGCGTTGGCGAGAGCGGTGACGGAGCACTCCATTGGCGACAACAAGTCTTGCATCCCACGAACCAGCAGCAACCTCACGCACCGCTCCTGTGCCACCGCCAATGCGCCACCAGTCATTTTCCTACATCGCTGGTGCATGATAGGCCGAACGGATGATCGGCCATTCCCCCTTTTCAGCCCCTGCGACCCGTTTTGGCGGAGAGGTGGATTTTTTCCTTTTGATGTGTCCGATACGTCCGATTTGCCGCTCGCATTCCCGCGCCGGGCGCAACTGTCATCGCCATGTCACTTTTCGATTGCGCGCTGCACAATTTCATGATGCATTGCACCATCCCCGGATCGGGGGCTTCGGGGCTTTCATCAGTTGGGCAGGAGGCGGATATATCGCTGCACCATCCAGGCTCGTCCGAATTCGAGAGCGCACTCGAACGCGCCTGGGTTTCCCAGCTGGACAATCACAGCGGTGCGCTGGCCGATTACATTCCCGAACTGGGCAAGGCCAATCCCAACTGTTTCGGCATGGCCATCGCCACGGTCAAGGGCAAGCTCTTCTCCACCGGCGACGTGACGGTGCCTTTCACGATCCAGTCGGTTTCCAAAGCCTTCGCCTTCTGCCTGGCGCTGGAGATTGCAGGGCCGGAGAAAGTTTCGGCGCGGGTCGGGGTGGAACCCAGCGGCGAAGCCTTCAACGCCATCGTCTTCGACCCTGAGACCAACCGGCCGTTCAACCCGATGGTCAATGCCGGGGCGATCGCCATCGCCGGATTGCTCTACGAACATCTGGGCGACAAGGCGTTCGATGTGCTGATGGAACGGTTTTCGATGGCTGCTGGGCGCGAGCTGCAGCTGAACGAGGCGGTCTTCCGTTCCGAAGATGCGACCGGCCATCGCAATCGCGCGATCGCGCATCTGCTGCTGGCCAATGACGCCATCGCCGTGGCGCCTGACGATGCGCTGTCGGTCTACTTCCGGCAATGTTCGATCGATGTCACCGCGATCGATCTGGCCTGGATGGGTGCGACCTTCGCGAACATGGGCACTAACCCGGTTACCCGTGCCCTTGCCTTCGATCTTGCATCAGTGCGCAGCACGCTGGCGGTGATGTTCACCTGCGGCATGTATGATTACGCGGGGCACTGGGCCTATGACGTGGGCATTCCGGCCAAGAGCGGGGTGGGCGGCGGGATCGTTGGCGTGGTCAACCGCCAGCTGGGAATCGCGACCTATTCCCCCCGGCTGGACGCCAAGGGCAATTCGGTGCGCGGGGTGGGTGCGTTTCAGGCGATTGCCGACGATTTCGGCCTGCACGCCTTTGACTGCACCAATGTCGGCTCAACCTTCATCTCGTCGCTGCTGCGCTGATACTGCATCGTCCAGTGCTGGCGTTTTGGGGCGGGCGGAGGCGGCGCCGATGGCTGCGCCGATCAGGATCAGCGCGGGACCGCGGCCCAGTGCCGCCCCGGCACTGAGGCCGAGGAGGTCGAGCCGGGTGAGCAGCACCCGCTCGCCGGGCAGGCTGGCGTTCTCGATCAGGGCCACCGGCGTATCGCCCGCCGCGCCCGAGGCGATGAGCTGGGCGGCCACCTCGCCAGCGGCGGCCTTGCCCATATAGACGGCGAGCGTCGCTTCGGGATCGGCCAGCCTCGCCCAGTCGAGCGAAAGCTCCTCTCCCGCGCGGGCGTGCGCGGTGACAAGGGTGAGCTTGCGCGACAGGCCGCGCAGCGTGAGCGAGGCGCCGATGCTGGCCGCCGCCGCGCTGGCCGCGGTGATGCCGGGGCAGATCTGCACCGGCACGCAGGCTTCGCGGCAGGCTTCGAGCTCTTCCGTGGCGCGGCCGAAGATCGCCGGATCGCCGCCCTTCAGCCTCACGACCCGTTCGCCCGCCAGCGCCGCCGCGACGATCAGCGCGTCAATCGTGCGCTGATCCTTCGAATGGCGGCCCGCACGCTTGCCGACATGGACGAGGCGCGTGCCCGGCAGCGCGAGGCGAAGGATGCCTTCGCTCACCAGCGCATCATGGAAGATCACGCTGGCTTCCCGGATCAGCCGTTCGGCCTTGCGCGTCAGCAGGTCGGGATCGCCGGGGCCAGCGCCGACCAGCCATACGGTTCCGGGGGTAAATTCGGTCACTCTGCAGCCTCCTGCAGGGCCTGTTGCCATTCGGCGATCAGGCGGGAGATGATGGGGCGGCAACTGCCGCAATTGGTGCCCGCGCAGGTCGCCGTGCCCACTTCGGCGACGGTTGTCGCGCCATCTGCCAGCGCCGCCAGCACCTGTTGTTCGCCCACATCATGGCACACGCAGACCAGCGCGCCGCGATCGGGCAGGGGTTCGGACGGGCGGCCCGCCAGCAGCATATTGGCGTCAGGAGCGGGCTGGCTGAGCTGGGCGGCGATCCATTCGCGTTGTGGCAGGGTGCCGTTGCGGGTCACGAACAGCGCGGCCAGCAGCGCGCCGCCTTCGTCCTGCACCACGATCCGGCGCATGCCGCGTGCCAGATCGGCCACTTCGCTGCGCGTGCCAGCGGGCAGCAGCGCATCCGCATCGATTGTGCCCAGCCCCGCGATTTCCGTCAGCCAGCCGCCCTCGATCCTGGAGCGGGTCCAGTACAGCGCAGCGACCGGGGCTTCATCGCGCGCGATCAGGAAGGCGCGCCATTGCGGCTGCACCGCCGCCATCCGTGCGGGCGTATCCTTGAAGCCCGGCTGGCCCGAATGCGGATCAGCGTCCGGCCTGGCCAGCCTGCCGGTGCGTCCGCCGCTGCTCAACCGGTCAGTCCAGTGCATCGGCACGAATATGCCGCCCGGCTGCTGGCCGACGTTCACCATCACGCGATAGGTGCTGGCTCCATAGGGCGTTTCGACCCTGGCCAGCCCGCCGTCCTCCAGCCCCGCCGCCGCCGCATCGGCAGGGTGCACTTCCAGCAGCGGTTCGCGCCGGTGCAACGAGAGTTTGGGGCTGAGTGCGGTGCGCGTCATCGTGTGCCATTGATCGCGGTAACGCCCGGTGTTGAGGCGCAGGGGAAAAGCGGGATCGGCATGCGCAGGCGGGGGGCGGGTGACCGCGATCATCCGCGCCTTGCCGCCGGGGTGCGAAAACCCGTGCGCGAAGGGATGCAGCCCGCCCCACTGGAAAGGCTGCATGGTGTCATACTGATGCGCGGTGCAATCGGCCCATTGGGTCAGGCCGAACTGCTTGCCATGGCGCGGGGCCAGGGCGGACATGGCGGCATATTCGCGGAACACATCGGCTGGTGTTTCGAAGGCGAATGGCTGCGGATAGCCCATCCGGCGCCCGACATCGGCCAGGATCGCCCAGTCAGCGCGCGCTTCGCCCGGCGGTGTGAACAGGGGGCGCTGGCGGCTGATGCGCCGTTCCGAATTGGTGACGGTGCCGTCCTTCTCCCCCCAGGCAAGGGCTGGCAGGCGGACATGCGCATAGCGGCCCGTGTCCGTATCGGCCATGACATCGGACACGACCACTGTAGGGCAACGGGCCAGCGCTTCGCGCACGAAGCCCGCATCGGGCATCGACACAGCCGGATTGGTGGCCATCACCCACACGAACCTGATCTCGCCCGCATGCACCGCGCGGAACAGATCGACTGCTTTCAGTCCCGGCCCGGCGCACAGCCTGTCGGTGTTCCAGAAGCGGGCGACGTCGCCGCGTTCGGCCTCGGAGAAACCCAGATGGCAGGCCAGCGTATTGGCCAGCCCGCCCACTTCACGCCCGCCCATGGCGTTGGGCTGGCCCGTGATGCTGAATGGCCCGGCCCCATGGCGATTGATCCGCCCCATGGCGAGATGCAGGTTGATGATCGCATTGCCCTTGTCCGTGCCCGAGGTGGACTGGTTCGCGCCCTGGCTGAACAGGGTCAGCATGCGCGGGCTTGCCGCGACCATTTCGGCAAGGGCTGCGAACAGCGCGGGATCAATCGGGCATTGGGCAGCGTCCAGCGTTGCCCAGAAATCGTCCGGCATTTCGACATTCGCGCTGAGGAAGGCCTGATCCAGCGCCCCACGTTGCCGCATTTCAGCCAGCAGTGCATTGAACAGGGCGACATCGCCATCGGGTGCAACCGGAATATGCAGATCGGCCCGCTCTGCCGTCTCGGTGCGGCGCGGATCAATCACCACCAGCCTGGTCCCGCGCCGTTCGCGCACCTTTTCGATGCGTTGCCAGATCACCGGGTGGCACCAGGCGGTGTTCGAGCCGACCAGCAGGATCAGGTCGGCCGCGTCAATATCCTCATAGCTGCAGGGGACCACATCCTCGCCAAAGGCGCGATTATGCGCCGCCACCGCACTGGCCATGCACAGGCGCGAATTGGTGTCGATGGTGCCGGTGCCGACGAAGCCCTTGGCCAGCTTGTTGGCGACGTAATAGTCCTCGGTCAGCAACTGGCCCGAGACATAGAAGGCGACAGCTTGCGGGCCATGGTCTGCGATGGTCTGGCTGAGCCGCGCCGTCACTTCATCCAGCGCCGCGTCCCAGCTTGCCGCCCGATCGCCGATCATCGGCGACAACAGCCGTCCCTCCAGCCCCACGGTTTCGCCCAGATGCGTGCCCTTGGAACACAGCGCGCCGCGATTGGCGGGATGATCGGCATCGCCCCTGATCCGCACGGAGCGCGGGCCGTTCACCGTGGCGCTGATGCCGCACCCGACGCCACAATAGGGGCAGGTTGTGCGGATCGTTCTCATCCGCGCGTCAGGCCGCCTCGGCTGCGGACGAGGGGCCGATCACGGCCTCGCGCAGCAGGAAGATACGCCCGGCATCGACCTTGAGCGGAATGACGGGCACGCAGCCCTTGTCTTCGCCCAGCGCCTCGCCCGTCTTGAGCGAGATGTTCCAGTTGTGCAGCGGGCAGGTCACTACATTGCCATGCACGATGCCCTGGCTGAGCGGGCCCTGCTTGTGCGGGCATTTGTTGACCAGCGCGTGGAATTCGCCGTTCATGGTGCGGAAGACGGCGATTTCCTCGCCGCCCTGCACTGGCAGGGTGCGCGCCGTGCCGGGTTCGATCTGGTTGACCGAACCTATATCAAGCCATTTTCCGATCATGCGATGTTCTCCACCTGCAGGGGCCGCACCTCGGCGATATGCTGGTGCAGGTCGGCCCGTTCGCCGCCCGCCCGTTCAGCCCAGGGATCGATCTGCGAGTATTTCTGGGAAATGCGGAAGCGCGCGGCGAGCTGGCGGATCGTATCGGGCGCCTCGAACAGCTGGGCCTTGATGCTGTCCAGCCCGACCCGTTCGACCCAGGGCGCGGTACGTTCCAGATAATGCGCCTGTTCGCGGTAAAGCTGGATGAAGGCCGCGCAATATTCCAGCGCCTCTTCCTCGGTCTCCACCTTGCACAGGAAATCGGTGGCGCGCACATGAATGCCGCCATTGCCGCCGACATGCAGTTCATAGCCGCTGTCAACGCAGACCACGCCGAAATCCTTGATCGTGGCTTCTGCGCAATTGCGCGGGCAACCGCTGACCGCGATCTTGAACTTGTGCGGCATCCAGCTGCCCCAGGTCATCCGTTCGATCTTCACGCCCAGACCGGTGGAATCCTGCGTGCCGAAGCGGCACCATTCGGACCCGACGCAGGTCTTCACCGTGCGCAGCGCCTTGCCATAAGCATGGCCTGAAACCATGCCCGCCGCGTTCAGATCCGCCCAGATCGCGGGCAGATCCTCTTTCCTGATGCCGAACAGATCGATCCGCTGGCCGCCCGTGACCTTGACCGTGCGCGCGCCGTATTTCTCGGCCGCATCGGCAATGGCGCGCAATTCATCGGGCGTGGTCAGCCCGCCCCACATCCGCGGGACGACCGAATAGGTGCCATCCTTCTGGATATTGGCGTGCAGCCGTTCGTTGACGAAGCGGCTCTTCTGATCGTCCACATATTCGCCCGGCCATGCGCACAACAGGTAGTAGTTGAGCGCCGGACGGCACGAGGCGCAGCCTTCGGGCGTGGTCCAGTGCAGTTCCTGCATCGCTTCGGGGATCGATTTAAGCGCCTTTTCCAGGATCAGCCGGCGCACATCGTCATGCGTGAAGCTGGTGCATTTGCACAGCGTCTTCGGCCCGGATTCGACCGCGCCGCCCAGTGTCAGCGCCAGCAGGCTTTCCACCAGCCCCGTGCACGAACCGCAACTGGCCGAAGCCTTGCAGGTGGAACGCACCGTATCGAGGCTGTGCGCCCCGCCACTGATGCAGGCGACGACCTGGCCCTTGGAAACGCCGTTGCAGCCGCAGATTTCTGCGTCGTCCGAAAGGGCAGCAACGGCGGCATTAGGGTCCGCCAGCGCACCGCCGGACGCATAGGCTTGGCCGAAGATCAGCGCTTCGCGAATATCTGAGATATCCTCGCCCTTCTTCAGGAGGTCGAAATACCAGTTGCCATCCGCCGTATCGCCATAGAGCACCGCGCCGATCAGCTTGTCGCCCTGGACCACAACGCGCTTGTAAATGCCGCGCGCGGCATCGCGCATCACGATATCCTCGCTGCCGTCGGAGCCCGAAAAATCGCCCGCCGAGAAGAGGTCGATCCCCGACACCTTGAGCTTGGTCGAGGTGACTGACCCTGCATAGCCGCTGGGCGCACCGGTCGCCTCGTCAGCCAGCGCGCGGCACATGTCCCACAGCGGCGCGACCAGGCCGTAGCAGGCACCGCGATGCTGCACGCATTCCCCCACCGCCATCACGGCAGGGTCCGAAGTGACCATGTGGTCGTTGACCACGATGCCCCGTTCCACCTCCAGCCCCGCCGCCTTGGCGAGCGAGACTGACGGGCGGATACCCACCGCCATCACCACGATGTCGGCCGCAATTTCGCGCCCGTCCTTCAGCCGCACCCCGGCGACATGCCCGTCCTGTTCGAGGATCGCTTCGGTGTCAGCACCGGTCAGGATGGTCTGCCCGCGCCGTTCCAGTTCGGCCTTGAGCAGGAAGCCGGCGGCTTCGTCCAGCTGGCGTTCCATCAGCGTGGGCATGAGGTGAACGACGGTGACCTTCATGCCTTGCAGGCAGAGGCCATGCGCTGCCTCCAGCCCGAGCAGGCCACCGCCGATCACCACCGCATCGCCGCCCTGCTGCGCAGCGGCGAGCATCTTGTCCACATCGTCGAGGTCGCGGAAGGTCACCACGCCGGGCAGCGTGCTGCCTGGCACCGGAATGATGAAGGGATCGGACCCGGTGGCGATAATCAGCCGGTCATAAGGTTCGACCCGGCCGCTGCGGGTGACGAGTGTCTTGCGTTCACGATCGATGTGATCGACCGGATCGCCTGCAATCAGCGTAATCGCGTTGTCATCATACCAGGCCTGATCGTTGATCACGATTTCATCGAAGCTCTTTTCGCCCGCCAGCACGGGGGAGAGCATGATGCGGTTGTAATTGACGCGCGGCTCGGCGCCGAAAATGGCGATGTCGTAGCGCGCCGGATCGCGGGCGAGGATTTCCTCCACCGCCCGGCATCCGGCCATGCCATTGCCGATCACCACGAGCTTTTCACGCTGGCTGATCGCTGACGGATCGAATGTCGCCGGTGCGTTCACTGTTCTCATTCCTCCTCGGGCCGGACCCGGAACGCGCACGCAAAAAAGCCGCCAAGTCATCGATCCCTTGGGATCAGACCAGGCGGCGCCATTGCCACGCATTGTTGATGTTGCGGCGGAGCGCGTTGACCCGTCCTTCAATGGACGGCGCGATTCCGCTCCCCGCTTCAATACCTGATTCCTGGCCCGGACAGCAAGTGTTTTTTGCAGTGCAGCAAATCGCGGGAAGGATCCGTCCGTCAATTCGATCCTTCCCGCGCTGCGGGGCAGGTTTGCCCAACCCCTCCCGAGTCAGAAGCTGTATTCGGCCTGCAGCCAGAACTTGTCGGTATCGACGCTGAAGCTGTCCGCTTCATATTTCGCGTATTTGGCGAGGATCCCGACCGGGCCGAGCTTGAAACCGACCTGGGCATCCCATTCGCTGCCGTAGTCGATGTTGCCGACGTCGCTGTTGAACTCGTGATAGGTCAGCGATGCCTTCAGGCCCGGAATGACCTTCACGGTCGGGAAGGAGTAGGCGATGCCAAGGTAGATATCCTCAAGCCCGGTTCCCGGCGTGTTCAGGAACACATCGGCCCAGCCATTGAACTTGTGCAGCGTCGCCAGCGGGGTGGCGAGGCCGACCCCATTGTCGCTGCCCAGCAATTCATAGCCGCCGGTGAACTTGAGCCCCATCGCGCCCAGCGAGGCTTCGGCCGCGACATAATCGGCGCGGTAATCCTTGGCTGGCGTCTTCCAGTCGGACTGGGTGGCGTAGCTGGCGGAAAGTTCCAGTTTCACCTTGGGGGCAACGTCGAAGCTGGCCGTCGCGCGCAGGCCATAAGTCTGGCTGGAATTGGCGGCGAACAGGGGATCGTCGTAATCGAGCAGGTAGGAGAAGGCCTTGAGCTTGACCGGGCCGACATCGATGCCCGCGCCCAGGAAGATCAGGTCCCCGTCATAGGCCTGGCGCCCGCCCGCATCGATGCCGAAGATCGTGCGCTGGCCAATGGCATAGGTTGCATCAAGCGACACGGGGCCGAATTTCGCTGTACCGCGAACCGCGTCGAAGGTCTGTTCGTTCTGGCGCCAGCCGACTGATCCGACCCAGCGCTGATCATCCAGATTGATCCGCTGGCGACCCAGGGTGACGCTGTTCGCTCCCTTGGTCCAGGCGATCTGGGCGCGGTTGAGTTCGATGTTTTCCGGGTCGGCCACAACGGAATAGGGGCGGTTCTGATCCTCGGCGGCGAAGGGGAAGGCATTGTAATTGTTGCCGATGGCGGCAGTGCCTTCGCCTTCGACCAGGAACGAGAACTCGCTGGCCTTGACTTCGAAACCGGCGCGCAGGCGCACGGTGATCGCATCGGCATCATCGACCGGATTGTCCTGCGACACATTTTCGTAGCGCAGGCGCAGATCCACGATGGGATCGAGCGTGACCCCGTCACCGATCTCCATTGGCCCGCCGAAACTCTGGGCGAGCGCAGGGGTTGCGACGCCCGCCATCAACATGGCGGCGGCGCTGGACACGATAATCTTCATTTCAAAGCCTCCCTGAAAGATCATCCTTCAGGCGCCCCTCCGCATTGCCCCGGTATCAGGCGGCTTTCGCCTCTGGCCCGTGATCATATTCGGCCAGGAAGTGCAGCACCTCCTGCCGGTAGGAATAGAACCGCGGATGTTCGAGCAGCGCCTTGCGATCGCGCGGGCGCGGCAGGTCGACATCCAGAATCTTGCCGATGGTGGCGTTGGGGCCGTTGGTCATCATCACCACCCGGTCCGCCAGCAGAATGGCTTCGTCCACATCGTGAGTGACCATGATCGCGGTCACCTTGGTGCGGTTCCAGACCTCGATCAGCACATCCTGCAGATCCCAGCGGGTCAGGCTGTCGAGCATGCCGAACGGCTCATCCAGCAGCAACAGGCGCGGCGAGAGGGCGAAGGCACGGGCGATGCCGACACGCTGGCGCATGCCGTTGGACATTTCGGCGGCCATCTTGTCGCGCGCATCGGCCAGACCGACCCGGTCGAGATAGTAATCGACAATGTCGCGCCGTTCAGCGCGGGAGGTATGCGGATAAACCCGTTCAACGCCCAGAGCGACATTCTGGCGCGCGGTCAGCCAGGGCATCAGGCTGGGCGACTGGAACACCACCGCCTTGTCCGGCCCGGCAATGTCGATTTCCCGGTTGTCGAGCACGATGCCGCCGCCCGAAATGGAGTTGAGCCCGGCGGCCATGGTCAGCACGGTCGATTTGCCGCAGCCCGAATGGCCGATCAGCGAGACGAATTCGCCCTTGTCCATCAGCAGGTCGAAGCTTTCGACCACGGTCAGCGGCCCCTTGGGCGTCGGATAGACTTTCCTGAGCTTGTAGAATTCGAGATAGCGCTGCTCGACCGCGCTTTGCGCCGCTTCGCGATAGGCCTGCGGGGGCGGCGCCAGATCGAGCGGGGTGACATTGGGCAGGTCGAGATCGCTCTCGCCCGCCTGTGCCGCCGCGTCATTGAGACCGGAGAGATATGTGACGATGCGGTTGCGCAGCGCCTTGAAGGCCGCATTGTCATTCATCGCTTCGCGGTCGCGCGGGCGCTCTATCGCCACCTCGAAGATCTGGCCGATCCGCGTCGCGGGCGCAGGGGTGAGCACCGCGACGCGGTCAGCCAGCAACAATGCCTCGTCGACATCGTTGGTGACCAGGATGATCGTGCGCTTTTCTTCCTTGCGGATTCGTTCGATTTCGTCCTGCAGCTTGGCGCGGGTCAGCGCGTCAAGCGCGGAGAGCGGTTCGTCCATCAGCAGGATTTCCGGCTCCATCGCCAGGGCGCGGGCCACCGCCACCCGCTGGCGCATCCCGCCGGACAGCTGCGAAGGCTTGCGCTCCAGCGCATGGCCCAGCCCGACCAGCTCGATCTTCTGCTGGACCAGCGCGGCGCGTTCCTCGCGGCTGCGGTCCTTGTGCACTGCATCCACCGCCAGCGCGACATTCTGCTGCACGGTCAGCCAGGGGAAGAGCGAATAGGACTGGAACACCAGGCCGCGGTCCTTGTCCGGGCCGTCAATCGCCCTGCCGTGCAGCAGAATCTCCCCGCTGTCCGCCTCGATCAGCCCCGCGATGGCGGAAATCAGTGTGGTCTTGCCCGCGCCGGAAAAGCCCAGGATGGCGATGAACTCCCCGTCGCGCACATCAAGGTCGATCCCGTCCAGCACATGAGTGACACCGCCGGTCTTGCCAGTGTAGCTCTTGCTGAGGCCCCGAAGGGAAAGGATTGGCTGTTCGCTCATCACGTCCTCCATCACACCGTGTGATTCTTCGAGGCGAGGGCCTGCAGGCTCATCATCACCCGGTCGAGCAGGAAACCGATGAAGCCGATCACGATCACTGCGAACATGATCCGCGCCAGGCTCTGTGAGCTGCCGTTCTGGAATTCGTCCCACACGAATTTGCCCAGGCCCGGATTCTGCGCGAGCATTTCCGCCGCGATCAGCACCATCCAGCCCACGCCCAGCGACAGGCGCATGCCGGTGAAGATATAGGGCAGGGCGCTGGGCAGGACGAGGCGGGTCAGCTTGGCGAACCAGCCCAGGCGCAGCACCCGGCCGACGTTGAGCAGATCCTTGTCAATGCTGGCCGTACCCACCGCCGTATTGATCAGCGTCGGCCACAGCGAACAGAGCATCACCACGATGGCCGAGATCACGAAACTTTTGGGCAGCATCGGGTCCGGACCCGCCATGGTGGCGGAAATCACCATGGTGACGATCGGCAGCCACGCCAGCGGGCTGACCGGCTTCATGATCTGGACCAGCGGATTGATCGCCGCATTGACCCGCGGCGACAGGCCGCAGACCAGACCGATGGGTACGGCAATCAGGGATGCGAGGATAAAGCCCAGACCGACGGTTTTCAGCGAGGTCAGGATCTGGTCCGGGAAGGTTGGCGGCCCGGCATAGTCGAATTCCTGCACCGCGCCCGCATTGCCGGCGGCAATTGCCGCCGCATTGCGCGCTTCCTGATCGGCATAGAACTGCGCTTCCGTCTCGCGGGTCGCGCTCCATTCCTGATAAAGCGCGACGCCCTGTTCCGCGACTTCGACCGGACCGGGGAGCGATCCGAGCGAGGTGTCGACCTGCGGCGCGAGCGCAGCCCAGATGCCCACGAAAGTCAGGATGCCCACGATCGGCCAGAGCAGGCTTCGCCCGATCTCCCCGGCCTTGACCACCAGCGGGTTTGGCAAGGGCGGGGCTTCTGCCGCCGCCCTGGCTGCGCCTTGTGCCGGTGCGGGCGTGACGGCGCCTGCGGTGGTGGCCATTGGGGATTCTCCTTCTTCGGTCAGTGCCGCTTCGCGCTGCCAGTCTGCATGGAGGGCTTCCATGATGCTTGTGCTCCTGTGTCCGGTCGGGCGACCCGGCGTCAGCTTCCGCTGACGCCTGCCGCAGTGACCTTCTGGCCCTTCTTCAGCCCGATCTTGAACTTGGCGAGATAGGCGTTGGGCTGCTTGCCATCATAGGTGATGCCATCGATGAAGCCGCCCTGTTCACCCTTGAAGCCGTCAGTTTCCGGAACCGAGGCTTCGGGGATCACGCCATCGGCCTTCAGCTTGTTGGCCGCCGCCAGATAGAGGTCGGGGCGATAGACCGCCTTGGCCGTGTCGAAATACCACTGGTCGGGCTTGTCTTCGGCGATCTGGCCCCAGCGGCGCATCTGCGTAAGATACCAGACGGCGTCGGAGTAATAGGGGTAGCCGGCGAACTTGTCGAAGAAGATGTTGAAGCCCGGCGCATCGCGCGTGTCGCCCGGTTCAAAGGTGAACTTGCCGGTCATCGAAGCGGCGATCACGTCATAATCGGCGCCGACATAATTGGGCTGTGACAGAATCTTGACCGCTTCGGCCCGGTTCTTGCCGCCGTCAGCGTCCAGCCATTGCTGGGCCTTGATAATCGCGCGCAGCAGGGCGGCGGTGGTGGCGGGGTATTTTTCGGCAAAATCCTTGCGCAGGCCGAACACTTTTTCCGGATTGTCGTGCCAGATCTGGTCGTCCGTGATGACCGGCACGCCGATCTTCTTCTGCACTGCGGCCTGGTTCCAGGGTTCGCCCACGCAATAGCCTTCGATCGTGCCCGCTTCCAGCGTCGCAGGCATCTGCGGCGGCGGGGTGACGGACAGCTTGACCTGCGCATCGACCACGCCGCTGACGTCGCCGGGCGTGTAATAGCCCGGGTTGAGGCCGCCTGCCGCCAGCCAGTAGCGCAATTCATAATTATGCGTGCTGACCGGGAAGACCATGCCCATGTTGAACGGCTTGCCCTGGCTGGCGAACTGGTCGACCACCGGCTTGAGATAGGATGCGGAGATGGGGTGCTTGGGCTTGCCCCCTTCCATGGGCAGATTGCCCTTGATCATGCCCCAGACCTTGTTCGAAAGGGTGATCGCGTTGCCGTTGAGATCAAGGCTGAGCGGAGCGATGAGATCGGCCTTGGTGCCATAGCCGATGGTGGCGGCGATGGGCTGGCCTGCCAGCATATGCGCGCCGTCAAGCTGCCCGCCGATGACCCCGTCAAGCAGCACCTTCCAGTTGGCCTGCGGTTCCAGCGTGACGTTCAGCCCTTCTTCGGCGAAAAAGCCCTTTTCCTTGGCGATGGCCAGCGGGGCCATGTCCGTCAGCTTGATGAACCCCAGCTTCAGACTGGGCTTTTCAATTTTTCCGTCAAGATTTGCAGCGGCCACTGTTTCGCCGCCAGCCGCGTCCTTGCCGCCCGAACCGCAGCCGGCCAGCGCGACGCTGACCAATACCGCCGCGATCAGTCCGCGCCGGTCAAATTGAAAACCCCTGGAAGACGTCATCATGCTGGTTCCCGTCCGTTGGAGCGCACAACGCAAAAAAGCCGCCTCGATTCGACCCCGTGAAGGATCAGATCGGGCGGCGCCGTTGCCACGCAATGTCTAAAACTCTGCCCGGGGGAGGTGTGCGATCCATCATTGGACAGCGCCCGCCGTGCAGATCGCTTGCTATACGATTCGGGGGTTGCTCGTAAAGGGATTTTTGCGATGCAGCATGAATTTCATGCTTATGGCAGTCCGGCCAGATAGGTTTGCATGTCGTCCGGATCGAAGCTCATCCCGTCAAAAAACGTGTTTTTTCCCAGTGTCATATCGCCGCTCTGAGTGGTTACGGCGAGGGGCGAGTCAAGGCTGCCTTCCACTTTCGAACTGGCGCTGGGAAGGATATCATCCACATCTTTTAGTGCACTGCGGTAGATATCGGGGCGGAACACGCGCGCAGCCTTGCGGGCATCCTGGGGGTCGAACCCGCCCCCGTCCCAGCGCACCATCTGGGTGTAAAGCCATTCGGCCTGGCTGACCCAGGGGAAATTGGCCGCTTCGCGGTACTGGAACATGAAATCGGAATAGTGAATCGGCTCGCCCCCCTGGCGCAGGACCAGGCGGTCGGAAATGGCCCGGCGGATGAGCAGCGGGTCAGCATCGAGATATTCGGGGCGGGCCAGAATGTCTGCGTTGCGGGCCCAGTTTTCCGGTTCAATGAAGTGCCGGCCGGCCATGCGCATGGCGCGGATCAGCGCCTCTACCTGGGGCCGCTTGTCCTCCAGCACCGCTTCGCGCAGGCCAAGCACCTTTTCCACGCCGCGCCGCCAGATCTGCGCGGTGGCAAGAACGATCACGCCCACGCCGCGCTGGACCGCCGCGCTGTTCCAGGGTTCGCCCACGCAGGCGCCGTCAATTTCGCCGGCGGCCAGCGCATCGGCCAGAAATGGCGGGGAAATGGTGACGATTTCAACGTCCTCGTCAGGCTGGATGCCGCAGGACGCGAGCCAGTAGCGCAGCATGTAATTATGGCTGGAGTAACGGTGGACAACGCCGAACCGCAACCTGCGGCCAGAGCCGGCCCGTTCCGCGGCCTGCCGCGCCAGGGCCGCGCCGATTCCCTGCGGATTGCCAAGTCCTTCGGGCGCGTCGATGCGCGCGGCCAGATCCGTATGCAGGGTAATCGCATTGCCGTTCAGGCCCAGCACGAAGGGCGCGGCGATCGGCTGCGCGGGTCGGCCCCGACCAAGCGTGGTGGCGATCGCCAGCGGCGCAACCAGATGGGCTGCGTCGCTATGGCCGTACAGCAGCCGGTCCAGCACCGTCGCCCACGATACGTCGCGCTGGAAGACCAGTGTCAGCCCTTCTTCCTCTGCAAAGCCATGTTCATGCGCCAGGATCGGCAGGCAGGCATCGACCAGTGGCAGGAACCCGATTTTCAGCTCGTCGCTCACGAAACCCCGATCTCCTCTCTATTTGTCCAGCAGTTCGTGCGCGGTGACCAGCGCCTCGGCGATGTCGGCGATGCGCTTGCTCGACTGCATGGCCTTGCGCCGCATTTCGCCATAGGCTTCCGGTTCGCTCAGGCGGCGGCTGTCCATCAGGATGCGCTTGGCCTTGTCGATCATATCCCGTTCGGCCAGCTTGCCCTTTGCTTCGGCCAGTTCGGATTGCAGGCGGGCGAAGGCGTTGAAACGCTTGACCGCCAGGTCCAGCAGCGGCCTGATGCGGTTGGCGGCAAGCCCGTCCACGACATAGGCCGAAACGCCCGCGTCGATTGACGCGGCGATCGCGTCATCGTCGGATTCGTCCACGAATATCGCAATCGGGCGGGCCAGCGCGCGGCTGACGGCAAAATATTCCTCCAGCACGTCACGCGAAGGATTGCCAAGGTCAATCAGGACGATGTCCGGACCGATTTCCTCGATCCTGGCGAGCAGCCCCTTGCGCTCGGTCAGGACGAACAATTCGCAGCCGTCAAGCTCGGCCAGACCTTCCTCGATAATCGTGGCGCGCACAGCGCTTTCATCGACGATTGCAATCCGCATGATTCATTGTGCATTGCAGCACGCATCAGTGCAAGCGCCAAACTGCGAAGCGTTTGCAGATCGCGCGATGGGATCGTCGCATGCACGCTTGCATCCCGGGCGCAACAGTCCGAAGGTCGGGGCAAGAGGATGGCAGCAGCGCGAGAGGCAGGGATCATGGACAGGTTGCAACCGCTGAAAGGCAAGACCGCGCTGGTGACGGGGGGCGCGCGCGGGCTTGGCCGTGCCTACGCACTGCGCATCGCCAGCCTGGGCGCAGATGTCGCCATCAGTGACATCGACCTGGATGGCGCGGCGAACTTCGGCGAAGTGCTCACCGCTGACAGCGTGGCGGGCGAGATTGAGGCGCTGGGCGTGGCGGCGCTGGCGCTGGAATGCGATTTGACCCGTCCGGATGCGGTGAAGCAGCTGTTCAGTGCGGTTCAGCACCGCTTCGGCCGCCTTGACATACTCGTCAACAACGCTGGCGGGGCAATCGCGAACGCCAGCAGCGGGCTGGGCAGCGCGACGTCGCTTGATGACGTCCGTCTGCTGTTCGAGGTCAATTTCACCAGCATGGTGCTCTGTTCCCAGGCCGCTGCCGCGATCATGAAGGACCAGGGCAGCGGCATTATCGTGAACACGGCATCGCAGACCGCCGTCAGCACCTATCCCGGCGGGAACCTGGCGGCCTATGGCGCGGCGAAGGCGGCAGTGCTGCAATTCACGCGCAGTCTGGCCGCGGAACTCGGCCCGTTTGGCATCCGCGCGAACTGCATCGCGCCGGGGATCATCATGACTGCGCGGGTCGCCGCGCAGGCGCAGGCGCGCGGCATCGGCACTGACGAACAGGCCGCGCAGATTCCGCTGCGTCGGCTCGGCATGGTGGAGGATTGCGCCGGGGTGGTGGAATTTCTGGTGACCGATCTGTCCCGCTATGTAACCGGGCAGTGCATTTCGGCCTGCGGCGGGGCGGTGTTGACGCCCAATTGAACGACCCGCGAGCGCATCGGGGTCGCAGGCGAGGAGGGTAACTGTTTGTCAGAGAAAAGGAATTTTGAGGTCATAGTGGCGGGTGCCGGGCCCGCCGGATTGTGTCTGGCGATTGATCTCGGGCGGCGCGGTGTGCGCACCCTGCTGCTTGAACGCAACAAAACCCCCGCGCATTGGCCCAAGATGGACCGCACGAATGCGCGGTCGATGGAACTTTTCCGCAGGATCGGCCTTGCTGACCGGATCAGGCAACTGGGCTTTCCGGCCGATGTGCCGATGGACGTTTTCCTGACCCGCAGCATGGCCGAACCGCCGCTTGCGGTCCTGCAATTTCCGTCCGTGGCGCAATGGCGCGAACGCATCGGCGCCTGTCATGACGGTTCCCTGCCGCTTGAACCGTATCAGCTGGTCGCGCAGAACAGGCTGGAACCGATGCTGAAGCAGGTGGCCGAGGCCACGCCGAACGTGACCGTTCGCTACGATTGCGAGGTCACGGATTTCGAGCAGGATGACGATCAGGTCACCGTCCGCACGGCCAGTTCGGATGGGAGCGCGCATTCGTTCAGTGCGAGCTATCTCGCCGGATGCGACGGCGGGGTGAGCACGATCCGCAAACGGTGCGGCATCGCGTTGCAGGGCCAGGGCAACATCCGCGAGTTGCGGCAAGTGGTGTTTTATTCTCCCGACCTGTTCGACAAGCTCAACTATGGGCGCGGGCGTCATTATTCCTTTCTCGATGCGCATGGATCGCTGATCGTGATCCAGGGTGACCGGAAGGAATTCACCCTGCATACCGACCTGCCGGAGGATACCGATTTCGAACCGGTGATTGCCGGTCTGGTCGGTTTTCCGTGTGAAATCAGGGTGCTTCATGTGGCAAGCTGGCGGCATAATCTGCTGCTGGCCGAACGGTACCGGGACCGCCGCGTTTTCCTGGCCGGGGATTCCGCTCATCTCGTCATTCCAACCGGCGGTCTGGGGATGAATACGGGGCTGGGCGATGCATTCGATCTGGCGTGGAAGCTGGCCGGGCGGATCAGGGGATGGGGCGGAGAAGGCCTGCTTGCCTCCTATGAGGCCGAACGGCGGCCTGTGGGCGCCTTCAACGTCGCTGCCGCTGGCTGGGCCGCAGAAGGTGTCCCCGTGTGGCGCGCCCTCTGCCGCCCCGAGGCCTTGCAGGACACGGAGCAGGGCGCGGATCTGCGCCACGAGATCGCGAAGTCCTTCACCGTCAATCACGGTCGCATGCACGGGATGCGAGGGGCGGAATCGGCCTATAGCTATGCCGGTTCGCCAATTGTCGCCGATGGGGCCACACCTGCGGAAAAATGGGATCGTGACTGCTATGCCCCACACACCCGGCCGGGTTTTCGTATCCCGCACATGTGGCTGCGCAGCGGCACTGCCCTGCAGGACATGATGGGTATGGAATTTAACCTGCTGAGTTTCGGTGCCACTGACGGCGCGGCCGCACTGGCCGAGGTGTTTCGCGCGCGCGGGATTGAATTGAAGCTGGTGGCGCTGGACGAACCGCATATGCGCGATCTCTATGATCGGGATTTCTATCTGGTCAGGCCCGACCTGCATATTGCCTGGAGCGGCGATGAAATCCCCGCGGATGCTGCCGCGCTGGTTGATATTGTGACCGGACGCGCATGAGAGCGTTCCCTTGGACCAACTGCGCCGTCGTGCCTGATGGCATGAGAAGGACATGAGATGGATCTCGGCTTGAGCGGACGAACAGTGCTGATAACCGGCGCCTCGCGCGGGATCGGCATGGCCACGGCCGAGGTCTTCGCCGAAGAGGGCTGCGATCTGGTGCTTGCCGCCCGTGATGCCGCCGCGCTGAAGGGGTTGTGCGAACGGCTGCGCGACCGCCACCACGTCAATGCGCGCGCCGTGATCGTCGATCTGCGCGATCCCGAGCAGTTACGGCATCTCGTATCAGAAGCGGGCGAGGTGGATATTGCCGTCAACAATGCGGGCGATATTCCGGGCGGGACCATCGCGATGATTGACGAGGAACGCTGGCGTCATGCCTGGGAGTTGAAGCTGTTCGGCTACATCAACCTGACCCGCCTGATCTATGCCCGCATGAAGGCAAATGGGCGCGGGGTGATCATCAACAATATCGGGATTGCCGGGGAAAGGATGGATGCCGCCTATATCGCGGGCTGTGCCGGCAATGCTGCCCTTTACGCGCTGACCCGCGCGCTGGGCGGGGTATCGCTGGCGGATGGCGTGCGGGTGGTCGGCGTCAGCCCGGGGCCGGTCGCAACGGACCGCTTCGTCGCATTGATGCGCACGGCTGCCGAACAGCGGCTGGGCGATGCTGATCGCCATGGTGAACTGACTGCTGCGCTCCCCGCGGGCAGGGCTGCGGATCCGCGCGAAATTGCCGATCTGATCGCCTTTCTCGCGTCTGACCGGTCTGCCTATACGTCGGGTGCGATCTTTGCTGTCGATGGAGGTCTGAGCGCCTCCGCTGCCACGCCGAGGCAATGAAATATCCTCATTATTGGCGTTTACAGCCACTATCTCCTGACGTAGCTCTGCTTTTAAACCACCTCAAAACCTGAGGTTAGCGGGATTCTTTGCCAAATGAAGAAGCTTGACCATATCGCAATATTTGTCGCCAACATGGATGAGGGGATCGCTTTTTACAGGTCACTTCTTGGTGGCGATCCGGTGATCGCCGAGGTGCCGGAGCTGGGGATCACATGCGCGTTTTTCGCTCCGTCCGAAGGCCCCCCGATTGAGCTTGTCACGTTCACTGGCAAGGGCGAACTGGAACACGGCGACGTGGTCGTTGCGATCGAAGTCGCGGACCTTGACGATGCGTTTGCCGAGTACAGGAAACTGGGCTGGAAAGTGTACGATCAGCCGCCCACCGAGAACCTTCCGCTGCGCCGGGGCTGGATCACGAAGAAGGACGGCCACGGAACGATCATCGAGCTTTGCAGGCAGGGCGACATTGCGCGCTTCATAGACAGCCGCAGAGCGGTGCCTCACTCCTGACGTTCTGCCTGACGAGCGGATCGGGTCTCAGATACTTTGATGGCCCCTGACTGGACGTCATCCCGCAATTTATACTTCTGCAGCTTGCCGGTGTCCGTAAACGGAAACTCGCTGACAAAGCCCCAAAGGCTCGGCACCTTGAAGCGCATCAGATTTTCATGCGCGAATGCGCTGAGCGCCGCCGGATCAGGTGAACTTCCTTCTGTGGGAATTACAACGGCGGCCACCTGTTCGCCATAATATGGGTCCGGGATGCCGATAACGGCAATAGCTTCGATCGCCGGATGCTCCACCAATACCGTTTCGACCTCGCGAGGATAGACATTCTCGCCGCCACGTATGATCATCTCCTTGATCCGGCCGGTGATCGTCACATATCCCTCCTCGTCCATCCTTGCGAGATCGCCGGAGCGCAACCATCCGTCGGGGGTCAGTGTCTTTGCCGTTTCTTCCGGCTGACCAAAATATCCCAGCATGTTCTGGAAGCTGCGCACCCATAT
Organism: Novosphingobium sp.; assembly: GCA_024236235.1. GTDB lineage: Bacteria > Pseudomonadota > Alphaproteobacteria > Sphingomonadales > Sphingomonadaceae > JACKKV01. The sequence continues at coordinate 106,568 of JACKKV010000007.1, forward strand.
TTCGCCTTCTTGGCCAATCGGCAGCGCTTCCCCGCTGTCAGGATCGGCGATTTTTACGTCGAAATGCGGGATCGGCTGGCCGATGGTGCTGGTCACCTTGTCGAGCGGGTCATCGCGTTGCGTGGTAATGCATACCCCGTGCATCTCGGTCTGGCCGTAGACGTTCACAAGCGTCGCCCCCAGTTCCGCATGAACCCTGCGAATGAGTTGCCCTTCCACCACCGATGCGCCCGAAATCAGACTGGTCAGCGAAGAGATGTCGTGCTGTCCGCGCGCCGGATGAGCCAGAACGGCCTCGATCATGGTCGGCACCAGCAGTGAATAATTTCCACCTTCACGTTCGACAACGCGCATGAAAAGTTCGGGATCCCACTGCGGCACCACGACATGCGTCGCCCGATGTGCGACCGCGCCGATGGCAGCATGCGCAAGCCCGCCGATGTAGAACAATGGCATCGGGCTGACGAAGACGCCGCCATCCTCCAGGCCGCCACGGGCATGAGTCATGTGGGCCATGTTCAGCACGCCCTTGTGGTGCAGCACGACGCCCTTGGGCTGCCCCGTGGTGCCAGAGGTAAACAGGGTCAGGCACGGGTCCATCGGTTTGACCGGGGGCATCGTTGCACTGGAATCCTGTGCGCCCAAAAAGGCATCGAATTCGTTGAGCGGGATCACTTCGCGCAGACCCGGCAACTCACCGCGAATGTCATTTGCCAGCGCGATACAATCGACGCCCTTGAAACGCGGGACGATGAACAGACCCGCTGCACCCGACTTTTCGAGGATATAACGCAGTTCACGCGGTCGACATGCGGGGTTGATCGTGACCAGAACCAGCCCTGCCATCGACGAACCGTATAACAGCGGCAACCATTCGACCACGTTGTTGGCGCAAACTGCCACTCTCTCTCCCGGTGCATAGCTGGAGAGAAGCGCGCGCGCGGCCGCTTCGGACCAGTCCAGCAGTTCGGCATAAGTCCAACGCCGCCCGGCAGCGCCATTTTCCAGCACTTCGACCAAGGCTGGACGTTCCGGGACGCTCTGCGCGGCATGGCGCAAGGCATCGCCCAGCGTCATGTCGAGGAGTTGCCAGTCCGTCCTTGCCTGCCACTGGGAAATAGGGAGCTTTACTGCTTCCGGTCGAGAGCCTTGGTCATTCATATTCAGCCAACCTCGCGGTCATTTTGAATTAGGGAGCAGAACCGCGCGCCCGTTGATATGGCCGCTCTCAAGGCGATCGATCGCGGTAATGGCCTCTTCCAGCGGGAAATGTTCGAGATTGGCCGAAAGCTTGCCCTGGCGTGCCAGAGCGATGACATCGGCCAGGTCCCGATAGCTCCCGCTATAGGGTTTCATCAGCGTTACGCCCCATGGGAGGCCAATGGTCGACATGTCCGCCGCTTCGAATGGTATGTGCCCACCCGTCAGCCCGACCGCCTGAATCGCACCGAATGGAGCAGCGACAGATGCCGCAAGGCGCAGCGTCTGCTCGCTACCGACGAAATCGATTATCCCGGCAAAACCGAACCCGTCGGTCTGTTCAAGCAGCTGCTCGGCAAGGTCCGGCGCATCGGCCTGCAGCACCGTGTCGGCCCCAGATTCGCGCGCAGCAAGTGGTGCCTCTGCCCGGTCGATAGCCACCACCCGCGCCGGGGTACAGAGTTTGAGCAACTGGACAGCGAACTGGCCGAGACCGCCCAGGCCAATCACCAGCGCCGTTGAACCCGGTCCCAATCGATCGCGCAGCAGGCGCACCGAATGATAGGGCGCCAGCCCCGCATCCGCCAGAACTGCCGCGAAGGCGGGATCAAGATCGCCGATTTCGACAAGCGAATTTGCGGGTGCAATGGCGAATTCGGCCATCCCGCCATTGCACGTTACCCCGGGGGTTGGCGGTGGAAAGCGCTGCATGCCATGTCCCTGGCAGTAGTTTTCCCGACCGGCACGGCATTGGGAGCATTTATGGCAAGCCCAGCATGGATGCACGACCGCACGCTGGCCCGTACTCCAGCCAACGACGCCCGGCCCGATCGCAGTGATCTCTCCGGCAATCTCGTGGCCTAGAGTTGTGTTGGCAGACGTCGCAAAGGGGTGCGCGCGAATGTGGCAATCCGTGCGGCAGACCCCCGCCGCCAGAACCCTGAGCAGCACCTCGCCCTCGCCGGGCTCAGGGCGCTCAATTTCATCGATCTGCACCAGGCCCGGCCGTTTCAGCCTTACTGCCTTCATCATCCCGCTCCCACCGGCGTTTCAGACGTCTTGCGTCAATGAACCATTTCGACCACGATCTGGATCAGTTCAACGTAACTCTTTGCCAAGAAATAGAAGAATGGGAGCGCTACCGGAACGGCCAGATATCCGGCCAGCCCCAGCAGGGCGACGAGCAGCCAGGTTACGCCCACGGTTGCGGCCAGTGCCACGAACAATGACCAGATCCTGCCGAATCGCAGCAATAGACGAAGCGCTGGAAACCGCTCCAATTCAGCCTCCGTCAGAAATGTTTCTGGAGATTGCTCATCATTGACTTGAGCTTGCCGGTGACGGCAGGGGCATTCTTCTCCGCCTCGGCCGGGTCGCCCTTGCAGCCCGTCACGCAAGCCTTGTCGAACGCCATCTGCGCATCAACCTCGTAATCTTCCTCGATCGTCTGGCCGCTTTCGGCAAGTTCCGCCTTGTAATCGTCCAGCCCGATGAGCGCAGCGCCCAGCGCCCCCGCAATTTGCGGCGTTTCGGGAAGGATAAGCGGGATACCCAAAACCTTCTCGATATAGTGGACAGCAGCCTTGTTGCGCGCGACGCCGCCCGTCATGACGGCGGGCCCTTTCTTGCCGACACGGTTGACCAGCCCAAGGGTACGCGTCGCAATGGATTGATGGACCGCGCCCAGAACATTTTCCTTTGAATGACCTTCCGCACGAAGCGAAATCACTTCCGTTTCCGCAAAGGTCGCACACATGCTGGAAATCTTGAGTTCTTCCTGCGCTTTCATCGCGATATCGCCCATTTCCTCCAGTTCGATTTCCATGGCACGGGCGAGGACTTCAAGAAATTTTCCGGTGCCCGCAGCGCAGCGATCGTTCATCGCGAATTGCGCGACGAGCCCATTGGCATCGACAGCGATGGTCTTGCTGTCCTGCCCGCCAATGTCGATCACCAGGCGGGCTTCAGGTACCATCGCCACCGCACCGCGCGCATGGCAGGTGATCTCGGTGAAATTCTTGTCAGCAATATCCAGCATCCTGCGACCGTAACCGGTGCTGACACAGCGCCCCATATCTTCCTGCTTGAGGCTCGCCTGCGTCAGGACATCTGCCACTGCCTCATGCACGGCAGCATCGCTGACTGCACCCATATGCGAAACGGACCAGGCAATGATCCTGCCGCGCATGTCCACGATCACGGCCTTGGCCGTGGTCGATCCGAAATCGATGCCCATGACATGCTTTTTCATTCGGGAATCTCCTCAGCGCCGTTCAAAAGGCGCTCAACCGCTTTTGGTCGATTGCCTCCAGCATTGCTTCGACACGGGTATTCAGCAATTCGTCCTTGTAGAACGTCTCATCCGCAACATCACCTTCAAACATGGTGGTCTGGATGCCCAGCCGCGAAGTAGCTTCCTGTGCGATCATGAACATCGGGTTGGTGAAGGCGCGACAGGTTCGGGTCGCATGAAACACGATGCCATCGACTTCGTATTTCTCGCACAACCCCATGATCAGGTCGATCAGGATGGGGGAGCTGTGATTGTTGGGGCAAATCAGATAATTCTGTCCCATCCCCATGACCGGATTGTTGGGGTCGATCAGGTCCGGTTCCTGCCAGAACGCCATGTGGGTATAGCGCCCGGCCACCACCGCTGCATCGTAACGGGCGAATTTTTCCGCCAGCCAACCCAGCTTGTTCCAGTTCATTATGCCATCGAAGAACAGGCGATACTTTTCTTTCGGCACCGCTGCCTCGCCAGTGCGGACCCGCTCAGCCACCTCGTTGCGTACATTCGTGAAGTAATCGACGATGTCCGTTGTACAAGGCAGCTGGTTTATCGGGGCGATGCTGACTGACCAGTCAAACAGAGTGGCGGGGGCGGGCTTCGCCCGACACATGTCCATCGCTTCCAGTCGCAGTTCGGAAGCCTTTTTCACATTGCCCATCAGTTCGCGTAGCCGGTCCCAGGGATATGGTTTGCCCGTCTGTTCCTCGATGAACTTGACCATCTCTTCGAGCTGGCGCGCGACATATCGGGAGGTTTCCTCCCACTCTTGCCCGCGGCAATAGCCAGCGTCCTTGCCGGACGCCCAGATCCAGGGGATCGAGACGTTGAAAATCGGGATCTTCTTGCCGAACAGGCGCGACGTCATCTCGTCCCACTGCTGCCCGGTGCTGCAATAGGCGTAGGCGCTGATGATCATGTCGGGCGGGGGAAGTTTTGCCGAAATATCCTCGTCCGCCGGCACGTCCGCAAAAGCACTGTCAGAACCGTTACGGTGGCGCTGATTGTTGACCGCACAACCAAGATGAGTGCGAGCATATGAACACAGTTCGCGCAGATAACCGCGTTCTTCGGCGGCCGCCTGCGCCGGGCCTTCCTGGTGGCGCGCAGCGAGCATCGCCGAATAAGCCTCGCCATGAACCCAGACGATATCGGCCGCTTCAAGGAAGGGGTTGATGGACGACCCTTCATACCAGCAGACCAGCTTGCCTTCTTCCTTGGCGCGCCAGACCATCTCCCAGTAATCATTGACCAGCTTGCCGGCCATACGGGTGGATTTCAGCTTGTTTGCAGCGCCGGGGGGCTTGGGCAGTGTAACAGGCGCGTTCATGCAACCTCTCCTTCAGGGGTATTAGCGCGCGCGACGCCGCGACGGCGCTTGATCAGTTCGAGGAAGCTTTCGACCCTGGTCCGCATATGCTCCAGCGCCATGGATTCGTGCTCGGTTTCGATCAGAAGGTGCGGCATTCCGGCCTTCTCGAAGGCCTCCTTGACCTCCGGATAGTAATACATGTGCGGTTCGCAGAACTTGGCCATCAGCACGATCATGCCTTCAGCCGATTCCTTGCGCATCGCATCCAGCAGGAATGCATCCCAATCGACATCGTTCTGCACACGCGTGGGACACGGCACACCAGTGTTGCGGTCAAGATACCAGCGGGCGAGGCTGTCCATTGGATTGCCTTCCTCGCCGACATCCGTCGAGATGTAGCGATAACCGTGGTAGAGGTCGTCACCCACCACGATCGCCCCGCAGCCCTCAATCATGTCGAGCAATTCCGGCTTGGGCGCCTGGCAGAAGTGGCCTGACAAATGCAGGCGCACTGCACGCTTTTCGGGTTGGGGGAGGTTTTCACTGGCAGAAGCGACCAGTGCCTCCACCAGTTCCAGATGCTCTGCACGGTCCATCACCATGCTGGATTTCACGACATATTGCATTTCCCTGGCCGTGAGGGCGACCCGCCCTTCGACCCGCATGCGATAAAGCTCGCGCATCGCCTGCCGTCCGCGGTTGAACAGCGCAATGCTCGCGCGCATGGCATCGTCGCGCACCGGCTCACCAATGAAATCCTCCAGCTCAAAGCGAAGCTTTTCAAAGCTCTCCTTGGATCGCCCAAGCGTCCAGGGATCGCACATGGACGAGATGAGCTGGAAAAAAATGACCCGAGTGTCGGGCAGTGCCACCCGCACCGCATCGGCCGCACCCAGCAACTGCACGCAGTGATCGCCGAACATGATCGCGTCGAGCACCGCGAGGTCGCCTTTCGCAGCCTGGTCAACCGCACTGCGTGTAAAGCCGCAGTAAAACGGGAACAACAAGCCATGACCTGCGGTTATCGGATCTTCCGCCTCCTGAATGATAAGCGGCAGCGCGCCCGCTGCGTGTGCCATTTCCGACGGGAAATTCATCGGAAACGAGCCGATTACCCGGCGACCGGTGCGGGTCTTCCAGGCGCGCGCATAACCCATGGGGTCCGCGCAAACCTTGGCCAGTACCTCAAAAATTTCGCTTCGGGGGGTCAACCGCCTCTCCACACTTGTATTGCCAACACGCTAGTGAGTATGCCTCATTAAGCGTACGGGTCAAGTGCTCAACGGTAAATTTGCTGCAATTGTTCAGCGCTCCTGGCAACGAAACAAGCTTATGCAGTGCCTTGGCCGGATTTGCCTTGCGGCCTGAGAACAAACCTCGCTAGGGAATGTTGATCCGATTCATGGAATTTGAATGAGTTTTGCTCAATAAGGGGAGGGAATCGTATGGGACCACTATCCGGGATTCGCGTTCTTGAAATGTCGAACATCGGCCCCGCGCCGTTCTGCGGCATGCTGCTGGCTGACCTTGGCGCGGACGTGATGCGGGTCGACCGGCTGGCGCGCGGCGACCTCGGTTTTGCGATGGATCCCAGGTTTGACACGCTCAATCGCGGAAAGCAGGCGATCGCGATCGATCTGAAATCCCGCGAAGGACTGGATACCGTGCGCGACCTCGCGCGGAGGGCTGACATGCTGATCGAAGGATATCGCCCTGGCGTCATGGAAAAGCTCGGACTTGGCCCCGACGTGCTGCTGGGTGACAATCCGCGACTGGTATACGGACGGATGACCGGGTGGGGGCAGAAGGGAAGCCTGTCAGCGATGGCCGGGCACGACATCAATTACATCGGCATTGCGGGCGCACTGGCCAGCATCGGCCCAAAGGGTGAAGCGCCGGTTCCGCCGCTCAACCTGGTCGGCGATTTCGGCGGCGGTTCGCTCTACCTGGCCATGGGGTTGCTCGCCGCGCTGACCGAAGCGATGCGCACCGGCAAGGGCCAGGTGATCGATGCGGCGATGGTGGATGGCGTTGCCAGTCTCATGGCGATGCACATCGGTTTTCGTCAGGCCGGCATCTGGAACCTCGAAAGGGGATCGAATTCGGTTGATGGCGGCGCTCCCTATTACTGTTGCTACAAGACCAGCGACGACAAATACATGGCTGCAGGACCGGTCGAACAGCGCTTCTACGCGATCATGATCGAGAAACTCGGACTTGATCTGTCGCAGCTGCCTGACCGTGACGATCCAGCCCGGTGGGATGAACTCAAGGCAATCATTCAGGCACGCTTCGCCACGCGCACCAGGGAAGCATGGACCGCCCTGTTCCACGGTACAGACGCCTGCGTTACTCCGGTTTACGATCTCGATGAAGCTCAACAATCCGGCATCGCGCGCGAACGCGGCCTGTTCGTGGAAGCTGACGGAGTGATCGCACCGGCCCCCGCTCCGCGCTTCAGCAGGACAGGCTGCTCCACCCCCGGCGGCACTGTCGATCCGGTTGGTGCTACTGCGGCTTCGCTGGCAAACTGGGGTGTCGATCAATCAACCATCGCACGCCTAGGCTACATCGGGGTTATTGCTTAACGAACGGCAGGTGCCGAAACTTGACCCAATACTGCATGCACAATACTCAACAAGAGTGTTGAATGCTCGCCGCGCGCTCCATGCGGGATTTGGGCATGAGCGCATCGGTCAACTCCCATTCGGATTGAATGGCTGGCGTCCGTTCGTGACCAGATGAACGGGCGTTTCCGATGCGGAGCGTCTGACGCGGGAAGGAGATGAGGATTGCAGATCACGGGGAGTGTTGTCGCTGTTACCGGCGCGGCGAATGGCATTGGGGCGGCACTGGCCCGGCGTTTTTCCGCCGAAGGGGCCAGGCTGGTGATCCTGGCCGACCTTGACGAGGACGGGGTCAGGGGCATCGCCGCATCGATTGCCGCAGAAGGCGGGTGCGCAGTCGCCACAGCCTGCGACGTCGCACGGGAAGCAGATGTGCGCGCGATCGCGGAACTGGCCAAAGCAGAGGCGGGGCCGATCGACCTGTTCTGTTCCAACGCTGGGATCATGGTCACTGGGGATCCCATGAGCCCTGACGCGGACTGGCAATCCGCATGGAACGTGAACGTGATGGCTCACGTCTATGCGGCGCGCGCAGTTCTGCCGGACATGCTGGCGCGCGGGTCAGGCTATTTGCTCAACACCTGTTCCGCAGCAGGATTGCTCACCAGCCTTGGCGCTGCGCCCTATGCGGCATCCAAACACGCGGCCGTCGCATTCTCGGAATGGCTGGCCATTACCTACGGTCCGCGTGGTATTGGCGTGAGCGCGCTCTGCCCCATGGTGGTGCGCACCAAGATGATCGAGGATGCAATTGCGAGCGGCGCGGGCGGGGCGGTCAGCTCGGGGGGAGCGATGCTTGAACCCGATCTGGTTGCCGGACAGGTCGTCGAAGCACTGGCGGAGCAGCGCTTCCTGATCCTGACTCACCCCGAAACGCAGCAATTTGCCGAACGGAAAATTGCCGATGTCGACAGGTGGATCGGCGGCATGCAGAAATTCGCTGCTCAGACTAACGGAGAAACGTGATGGCTCAGATTGATCCGGGCACTGCTCTTGGCCCGACCCAGTTTATTGACAGCGATCACCCCGAGATACGGGCGTTCGCGGCGCAGGCTTGCGATGGAGGAATCAATGACCGGGACAAGGCGGTTCGATTGTATAATGCCGTTCGCGACCAGGTCCGCTACGATTGCTATCAACTGGATTTTTCGAGGGAAGGCCTCTCGGCCAGTGTCACTCTGAGGAAGGGTTTCGGCTTCTGCGTTCCCAAGGCGGTTCTCCTTGCTGCGGTTTGTCGGGCGGAGGGAATTCCTGCGGCGCTGGGTTTTGCAGACGTGCGCAATCATCTTTCCACGCCGCGGCTCGAAGAAATCATGGGCAGCGACATATTCTACCACCATGGGTACACCGCGATTTACCTGGACGGCAGATGGATCAAGGCGACGCCAGCCTTCAACCGATCCCTATGCGAAAAGAGCGGGATCCCGCCGCTGGAATTCGACGGTTTCAACGATTCCATCTTCCACGCCTATGACAATGCCGGCCAGCAGCATATGGAATATCTGCGCTATCATGGCGAAACCGCGGATATGCCCTATCAGACATTTATAGATGCCATGGCGCAACATTATCCCAATCTAATGAAGCTTGCCGACCACGATTGGGATTCTGACGTGCAGGCGATGCGCGAAGGCTGATCGGCGGGCCAGAATGAAAAGGGGGCGCACAACCGGCGCCCCCAAACCCTTGGGCCGATAAAGACCCGCAACCGCAGATGTCCTAGCGGAAGTTGTAACCGATGGTCACCCCGTAAGTCGCAGGCTTGCCGGCAAAGCGCGAGAATGTGTCGGAGCCTGACGTGACTGCGGTGTAATAATATTCACCGGTCACATTCTTGCCCCAGACAGCAACCTTCCAGTTGTCGGTTTCATATCCGGCGCGCAGATCGAGCGTTGCGAAACTTTCGATCAGGAACGGATGATCGACCAGCGACTTGTTGAACGGTCCTGTAGGGATCGTGAGACCTGCTGAACCAATGTTCGAATCCTGCTTCGACTGGCCGTGATACGTCGCGCCTGCAAAGATTACGCCCGGTCCAACCGGCTGGCGCAGATCGGCGCTGAAGGAATAGCTCCACTTCGGTGTGTAAGGCAGCACCTCGCCCTTGAAATCCTGCAGCAGGCCAAGGACGTTGTAGTTTTCCTCGCGCTTGATCCTGGAGTTGAGATAAGTCACCGCGCTGCCAAGGGACAGTCCCGGCACTGGCTCAACCCGCAAATCCATTTCCGCACCGTACAGCCGAGATTTGTCGACATTGATCAACGCGTCAAGCGCCTTGAACACCGGATCGAACAGTTTGCCGCGGACCTGCTTGTCCCGGTAATCATAATAGAAGGTGGCTGCGTTGAACTGCACCTTGCGGTCCATCATCGTCGCCTTGAGTCCGGCTTCGTATGCGGTGACAGATTCCTGCGTCACTGGCAGCAGCTGGTTCCAGGTCGAAGCCGCCGGAAGGCTCGGGAAGCTTCCCGCCTTGTATCCGCGCGATGCCAGCGCATAGAACAGCACATCATCGCTGGCCTTGAAATCCAGCCCGATCCGCCAGGAGACATTGTCTTCGGACAGCTTCTTTTCATAGGGCATGCCGGGCGCACCATCGAAATCCAGTGCCGTACACCCGCCACCCGTGACCAGCGGGGTAAAGGCCTTGCCGGTGGGATTGAAGATCGCATTACCACCAAGGGCGTTGAACAGCTTGGCCATGAGACCATCGCCGGTATCCAGCTGACAGTTACTGGAATCGTTGCTCGTGTCCGTGTAGCGGACGCTTGCCTTCAAGGTGAGCTTGTCCGTCGCATCAAACTCCAGGCTACCGAACACGCCGACGCTATCGACTTTTTGCTTCAGCAAACCATAGACAGAGTTGATGTAGAGAGTGGAAGCGCGCGAGCTGGTCAGATTGTCGAATTTGAACCACTGGAATTCGCGGGCCTTGCTGTGTTCGTAATTGGCACCCACCAGCCAGCGCAGGGCATTGGATGGATTGTTGGCCAGGCGCAGTTCCTGCGTAAATGTGTTAATCTTGCCGTCGATTTCCTGCAGGTCACCAAGAATGATGGGAAGGCCATCGGAATCGTTCACATTGTTGCGCGTGTAATGCACATAATTGGTCAGTGTGGTCAGTGTGATGTCGTCCGAAAGGTCAAAATCGCCGCGCAGCGCCGCCTGGAACTGCTTGCTGTTGCCCTTGGGTTCGGCGGTGGTTGACCAATCGGCAGCCCGCGCCTTCTCCTCAGTCAATGGCTGAGCGAAAATGATCGGTGGATTGCGGTCGGTTTCATTCTTCGCGCGAACTGCAATATGCTGCTGCGCCTGCGGGTCCGATTTGTCCTGCCAGGCGTTGAGGTTGAGCGAGAACCGCGCACTGTCCGAAGGCTCAAAGTCGAGGATCAGCCTGCCCGCATAATATTCGGAGCTGCCATTGGTGTCGCCAGGGCGGCTGGCGCTCTTCTGCCAGTCATCCGACTTGAGGGCCGTGAACGCCAGGCGCGCACCGACCTTTTCGCCCAACGGGCCGCTGATATAGCCATTGCCTTCGATCTGGTCGAAGCGGCCATAGCCAAGGGTCAGGCCTGCTTCGAAACTGTCCGTCGGCTTGTTGGCGACGAAGTTGATCGCACCACCGGTTGAGTTCTGGCCGAACAGCGTGCCCTGGGGACCTTTGAGCACTTCAACGCGCTGCACGTCAAAGGCCGTATGCATACCCATGACCGGAAATGGCAGCGGCGCTTCGTCCAGATACACGCTGACAGCGGGATAGACGGCCAGTGTGCTTTCGTTGAAGCCAACCCCGCGGATAGTCAGGATGGGCGTGTTCGCGGTGCTTGATGCATAGACCAGACCAGGAATGGCCGAGGACAGATCCTCCATCGTGGAGATGCGTTTCTGACTGAGCACATCTCCTGACAGGGCAGTGATCGTCATCCCCACGTCATTCAGGTTCTGTTCGCGCTTGTTCGCGGTCACCACAATTTCGTTCGCGCCCTGGGCTGCGCCGGACGGCGATTCCTGTGCCACTGCGGGCGACGCCATCACGCCAGCGATCCCTGCCAGCAAACTCCACTTCAAGGCCTTCGACATAAACACCCTCCCAAATTTCCTCTTGTCCCACCGGCAGCGAGCCGGATTATTACAACTCACTCAAACCTCTTGGCCTCAAAACTCACTGCAGATTCGCCCAGTTTCTGGCGCACTCACGGGAGTGGCCGCGGGGAAACCCTCGCCGGGAGCATATCATTCTTACCCTCGCCCAGAGTTACTGAGGTAAACTCAATAACAATGGGCAAACGATCCAGCAAGCCCTGTTTCATCAAATCAACGGAGTTTTTCGCGTCGCGGATCAAGTGCTCTGTAACGGAGTAGACGCATTCCTGAGATCGACTTGCGTCATTCACCCGCATCATGACCCTTCCGCGATCCCGGCAGCGCCTGCAAATAATGGTCGCCATCCCGACCGATGATGGACATTGCGTTCAGGAGCGGGCTATCTGCTGACCCTCAGCGATCAATAAAGTCCGGTAGATGGTGAAGACGCAAAGCAGATCGACCGACAAGCGCCGCTCGCGCCTTCCGCGGGCGCAGCGAACGTCGGATATTTTACGCGCGGCGGAGGAAGTTCTGGAGCAATCCGGGTACGAGAATGCGGCCGTTGCCGAAGTCGCACGGCGCGCGGGCGTTGTTGAAGGGACGGTCTATCATTACTTTGAGACCAAACGTGACCTGTATGTCGCCGTTGCCGAGGGCTGGTACAAGCGGGTCCTGGACGGCATGGCCCCTGCGACTAGGCGCGGAGGAGTTCGCGCAGCGCTGCGCGAGGTCATTCATCGTGAACTGCTGATCATCCGCGCCAGCCCTGCAGTCGTCCGCTTTATCCTCATGGAAGTACGGCCACACCCTGATTACCGGCACTCCAGATTGTTCGCGATGAGCCGCGAATTCACGTCCGAAATAACGAGAATTCTCACAGACGGCATGGCGAGCGGCGAATTGGCGGAACATCTGCCGATGCGCGAGGCCCGCGACATGATTTTCGGGGGCATCGAACATCGGACCTGGGCCTTCCTGCGCGATGAAGGCGATTTTGATGCCGAAAGAGCTGCCGACGCCATAAGCCACATTGTCTATAATGGCCTCAGAAACACCAGTGAGGGCGCCGCGGGCGAAGGACATGATGCCCTGCCAGAGCGGGTTGCGAGGCTTGAACGTGTGGTCGCCCTGCTAGGTGAAGCGAAGGCCTGAGAGGCATCGCATGCACGGTCAGGCCCCTGCGCGGCGGTGCAGATCGATAGCTTCGAGCATAGCTTCGAGGCGGGTGTCGAGGATTGCATCCTTGTAGAATGACACGTCAGCTACATCGCCGTCGAATATCATTGTCTGAAGGCCCGCCTGCTGCGCCATTTGCGCCGCAATCAACTGGCCATTGGAGGCCGAACGACAGGTGCGGGTCGAATGGAAAACAACGCCGTCCAGGCCAAACCGTTCAGCATCGTGCAGCAATCGGTTACCAACCGTCCTGGCGTTGTGATTGAACGGGCAAAGCAGGTAATGCTTGGCCATCCCAAGGATCGGATCATTCTCGTCCAGCAACTGCGGTTCGTGCCAGAACGATGTGTGTGTGTAGCGCCCCGAAATGACGGCAACATCGCGCTCGGCGAATTTGTCGGCAAGCCAGCCGACCTTGTTCCAGTTCATGATCCCGTCAAACGCCATCCGGTATTTTTCATTCGGGAGCGCGGGAATGTCGTTGGCGATGCGATCTTCGATCTCGGCCTTCACATCCGCGAAATACTGAACCAGCTTTTCATCGCCAGGCAGGAAATTGATGGGCGCGATGCTCGCGACCCAGTCGAAAAAGGTCGCCGGGGTTGGTCGTGCTGCGCATAGCTCAAGTGCTTCGACGCGCAACTGCGCAGCCTGCTTGATGTAGTGCATGGATTCGTGAAGCTGGTCCCAGTTGAACTTGCGTCCGGTTACATGCTCCAGAAACTCGATCAGCTTGAGGATTTGGGCGGAAACATAGCGTGAAGCCTCTTCCCATTCCTCACCCTGGATATAGGCCGCATCCGGCTGGTTGCCCCACAGCAGCGGATAGGAAATCTTGAACAGCGGCAGTTCCTTGTCGAACAGGCGATAGGAAATTTCATCCCACTGCTGTCCCGTGCTGCAGCCGGCATAGGCATTCACGAAAAGGTTCGGAGGTGGCAGGCGGGATGCAAGCACCTTCTCTCCTTCCATCCCTGCCAACTCGATTTCGTTCGCCTGTCCGTCGCGCTTGGCCAGTACGGCGCAGCCCAGTGTCGTGCGGGCGTAGGAGCACAGCTCCCGGTTGTAACCGTATTCCTCGCTCATCTCCTGCGCAGGGCCTTCGAGGTGCATCGCCGCGAGCCGGGCACCGAACGCCTCTGTATGGCACCACTCGATACCGATCGCCTGAAACAGCGGATTGATCGCAGCGCCATTATACCACGCCACTGTCGCCCCGCGTTCCGGAGCAGTAAAAATGCGATCCCAGTAATCGGCCACCAGCTTGCCGCCAGCGCGCGTGCTTTTCAGGCGGTTTGAAAGCGCTACGGGCTTCGTCTTGAGGTCTACTGACATATCACACTCCTCAAACTGACGTTTCCTTTATACCTGATTGGCCTGAAGCCTCAGCCGCGCGCCGCTTGCTGATCAGTTCGACCAGCGATTCGAGGCGCGTGCGCAGCATTTCAAGCGCCAGCCCTTCGTGTTCGGTTTCGATCAGAAGATAGGGTACGCCCTGTGCCCGGAATGTTTTGCGAAGTTCGGGGTAATAGAGCATGTGAGGCTCGCAGAATTTGGCCATCAGGATTATGACGCCATCGGCGCCGCTGCGCTCCAGCGCCTGGAGCAGGTAACCTTCCCAGTCGGCCGTCTTTTGCGCCCTAGTTGAGCAGGGCACGTTCACATTACGCTGAAAATACCAGTCCCTTAGCGCGATCGCCGGATCACCCGTTTCCGCCACATCAGTCGAAACAAATCGATATCCGGTATAGAGGTCGTCATCGACAATCATCGCGCCGCATTGCTCGATCATGTCGAAAAGTTCGGGCCTTGGCGCATGACAGAAATGCCCGGACAGGTGCAGCTTCACTTTCCTGTCATGCACCGGCGGGAAATCGGCCAGCGCGGCTTCCAGCTCCAACATTGTCTCCAGATATTCGGCTGCATCCATGATCATGCCGGACTGGACGACGGCCTGCATCATCCTGGCGGACAGATTGATGGCACCATCGCGACGCAGCGCGAACAGGCGGCGGACTATCTGGCGTGCCTCATTTCGTGAACGGATCGCTTCGCTGATCGCTTCGGGCAGGATCGCGGCCCCGGTCAGTTTTTCCAATTCGCGGCGAAGTTCCCGCATTCGCTTGTCCACTTCGTCGACGGATGCCTGTTCATCCATCGATGCGGGAAACTGGGCCAGGTAAACCAGCCGCGAGGGCATGGCAAAGCGCATTGCGTCAAGCGCGCCGAGCAGCGCCACACAGTGATCAACCGCAAAAATTCCGTCGAACAGATCAAGCCATTGTTTCGCTGCCTGGTCAGTGATGCTTTTGCTGTAAGCGCAGTAATATTCGTAGATGAGATTACGACCGTCAGTGACCGGTTCATCGCTCTCCTGAACGAAAACCGGCAAGGCACCCGCAGCCTGCACGAGCTCAACCGGGAAATTCATGGGCAGAACGCCCACAGCCTTGCGGCCGGTACGTTCCTTCCAGCCCTTCACATAGGCGATGTAGTCGGAGCAGACCGCCTCAAGACGGCTCACGATGATGTTAACCCGATCCGTTGCTGCTGTCATTGCGGTATCGCCATGCCTTTAATTAAGTTCAACTCAATTAACTAGCAGATTGGGGCGATTGCGCAACCGCCCCCCACCGGGAATCCTGCGCAATATGCATGTGGCTCTCTCAGGCGACGCGATCAGATCAACGTCGCTGCGCCCTCTGGATAGCGATCCCGAAGCGTGCCGGGTTATGCCTGTCGATCTGCCGCTCGTGACGACATGAAGGATCCTCAGCGAACTGCCTGGCGAAAATGAACCGACCGTCACCTGGCGGAATTGTTCGTCATTAGTGCGCGTGACGGGAAACCGATATCCCGCTACTCGGCATCGCACGTCATCTCACCTCGCGAAAGATCATGAAACTCCTCCGGGCCTTCGTCATGGCTGGCTGCATCGAGCGTTTTGCCATGAAATCTGCGATTCCCGGATCTTGGGACACATCCGCGCGGTTGTTGCCAAAGCAGGTGCGGCGAGTCCGGTTCGGGCGACTCCGGTTCAATGGCCACGAGATGCTGGCCGGTGAACAACAGGGGCCTCCGTTGCAGCGCGAACGCAGAATTGTGGCTGATCGGAAATTTTCGCGTTAAGGGTTCGCCGAATTCGGAAGGGGCAAGTAATGAAATTTGACGCGATCCAGCGCAGGGCCAGCCAGTGACCGGGCCGAGAAAGACCCGAAGGCGCCAGGTCACGCGGCTTTCGCAGGACCAGCGGGTGTCGGACATTTTGCTGGCGGCCAAGGAAGTGATCGACACCAAAGGTTATGAGGGTGTGACCATGGCCGAGATTGCAGAGAAGGCGGATATCGTCGAAGGCACCGTCTATCGCTATTTCAAGAACAAGGATGACCTGCTGCTGCGCGTGGCCGAGGACTGGTTTCTCGAGCAGTATGGTGACCTTGTCGACGTCAGCGCTTTCAGCGGCACTTACAACAAACTGCGTTATCTGATCTGGCATTCATTGCGCACGATACAGAACGGCCCGGCCCTGAGCCGCTATGTCATGACCGAGGTAAGGCCACGTTCGGGCTACAAGGATACGCGGCTGTTCGATATCAACCGCGATTACACCAGCCAGATCCGTCAGGTTTTCGCGGAGGCGATCACCAGTGGAGAATTCAAGAGCGGCGTGCCTGAACGGGTGCTGCGTGACATGGTATTCGGTACGATCGAGCACAGTACCTGGCGTTACCTGCGCGGTGAAGGCAGGCTTGACGTGGAAGAACTCGCCGACGAGATCGCAACCGTAGTCTATCGGGGCATGACCGCCGTTCCTCACGAAGACGAGCGGCTGGACAGGGCGATTGCCCGTCTGGAAAAACTTGCCGAGAGGCTCGAAGGCGAAAATTGAGCCCTGGCCGGTTGATCTGTTGCACCCAGCAGAAAGTAGCGTCAGGCGACCATCGCGCGTCTTGAATCGAGCGACTCGAGCATCGCCTCAAGGCGGGTGTTGAGCAGTTCGTCCTTGTAGAAGGATTCGTCGGCCACATCGCCTTCGAAGAACAGCGCCGCGCGATCATGCTTGCGCGCAGAATCCACGATCAGATGCTGTGAATTGGTCATCCCGCGGCAGGTGCGCGACACATGCATGACCATCGCATCGATCTTGAACTTGTCGCACAGGCGATCAATTTCCCCGATCATATATGGTGCGCCCGAGTTATTGGGGCACGCAAGGTAATTGTGGGCCATTCCGGGGACGGGGTCATTCAGGTCGATCGCCTGCGGTTCCTGCCAGAACGACATGTGCGTATAGCGCCCCGCGACGACGCAAGCGTTGTTGGCGGCGAATTTTTCGGCCAGCCAGCCCACCTTGTTCCAGTTCATCATGCCGTCAAAAAACAGCCGATATTTCTCATCGGGCACGGCACCTTCGCCACTCGCGACGCGCCCCGCGATTTCGGCTTTCATGGCTTCGAAGAAATCGACCAGGCGTTGCGTGCCGGGCATGAAATTGACATGCGCGATCGTTACAATCCAGTCGAAGAAGCTAGCCGGAGCAGGCGTGGCGGTGCACATATCCATGGCTTCGAGCCGCAGTTCGGCGGACTTCTTGATGAAGGACATGACCTCGCTCAGCCGGTCCCAATCATACTTGCGCCCGGTATGTTCGACCATGAAGTCTGTCATCGCGCGCAGCTGACGCGAGACATAGGCGACCTTTTCGTCCATTTCGGAGCCGGCCAGATAGGTGGCATCCTTGCGCCCGCCCCACAACATCGGCACGTTCACATGGAAGATCGGAACCCGCTTGTCGAACAGGCGGTAAATCATTTCGTCCCATTGCTGGCCCGAGCTGCAATAGGGATAGGCGTTGATGATCATGTCCGGCAGCGGCAGCTGGCTGATCGCCAGACCTTTCGCGCTCTGCGGATCGATCTTGCCGTCTTGCAGATCCTTTTTGTCCATCAGCGCCTGACCGATATGTGTGCGCGCGTAGGAGCATAATTCGCGGTCATACCCGCGGGATTCGCCGGCAGCCTGCGCATCGCCCTCATGATGGCGTGCGGCCAGATAGGCTGACCATGCTTCGCCGTGCACCCAGGCAACATCATGCGCATGGAAGAACGGGGGGATATAGGTGCCGTTGTACCAGATTACCTTCTTGCCCTGTTCCTTGGCGGCAAAAAGGTCAGACCAGTAATCAT
>JACKKV010000008.1 GCA_024236235.1 Novosphingobium sp.
CGTGAAGCCGTCCCCACAGATAATCATTCTCGCGATACGCACGGCTGAAGAATGCGCCGAAGTTGTAGAACTCGATCCCGCGCAGCGTCGCGGCGGTGCCCCCTTCACGGATCGAACGCGCATCGTCAGGAGAAATCCGGTCAACCTTTACGGGATCGAATTCGGTCAGGCCTTCGTTGCGGACCAGCGGAAGCGTGGTGACGTCGTAAAAGGGGAAACCGAGATAGGCGAGCAGCATGCGCCGCCGGAACGGGCGGGGCAGCTTGCCCAACCCCACTGCCAGCATCTCCTCCACCTCGTCATCGACGGTACGCAGGTCGCGCCGCTCGGCCATGGCATCAAGCACTGCACCGGGATTATCGAATATCCGTTCGGCCAGTTCCTCGAAATCCGGGCCGAGGCTGGCCGTGCGTTCCCGCTCGATATAACGGGACAGCGCGTTGAAGACGAGCGCCCGGGCCACTTCGCGATCCTGCCGCTCACTTGCATCGGCAAAGACCGGATCGCGCGCCAGCCGCTGTGACAGCAGCCGCAGGCGCCGGATGCGAAAGGCGATATCGTGATTGCGAAAGAAGATGATCGCCTCAGGGCTGGCGCCAATGCCCTTGCGTTCGTCGGAAAGGCTGACCAGCCCGCGTGCCGCCAGTTCCGCGCGTAGCCGGTCGGCAGTGGAAATGTGATCGGGCAGCAGCAGATGCGGAACCGCCGCATGAACGGTCCGTGCCAGCCGGTCAATGATCCCGTTGAACTTGGCCTGGGCATAGCCATGGAACGCATAACCCGCCTGCTCGGCCGCAGCCTGCTGCGCCTTGGCCCGCCAGCTGTTGAGGCGGCGCGGGGTCAGCTTGCCCATGAACAATGTCCGCCCGAACAGTCGTTCAACCGTGCGTTCCACGTCGGGCTGCAGGGCGGCAAGAATGCGCTGGGTGCGTTCCGCCACGCGCGATTGTGCACCGAGTGCTTCGAGATTGTCGCGGATCGGCTGTTCGCGCGGGATGGTCGAAAGTGAACCAAGGATCGCGGAAAAAAAGCCCACCGGGCGAGTCCGGTCGTCGCCGCTGCCGCGATCCGGACGTGGATCGATGTAGACGAAGCGGCGGTCCACCTCACGCTGCACGGGCCGCTGGTTAAGGGCCGCTGCGGCCTCTGCAAATGGCGCATTGACCAGCACCGAACCGTCAATCAGCGAGACGTGATCGACATCGCCCTGGCGCACATGCGCGGGCATGATCCGTTCGAGGAATGCATCCCGGCCTGCCCATTCATGCCGACCTTCCCGGGCGAGCGCTTCAATTTCGGCGACCTGCAATGGCGGGAAGGCGCCGGGAAAGCTCGCAGTGGCGCGCGCCGCGAACACCAGTTCGAGCGGATCGGCAAGGCTTTCCCCTCCAGCCTCTGGCGCACGCGAATGAAAGCCGACCGGCATGCGGTGCTCGCTCTCTTCAACCATGGGCGGGCTGTTGAGTCGCAGCATTTCGCGATAGCCGCGAAAATCGGTTGCGGTTACGAACAGGTCAAGCGGATGGCGCGGCGGCAACAACGGTTCGCTCGCCGGAACGGAACGCATCGCTTCCAGTGCCCCGCACAGCAAACGAGAGAAACCGATGCCTGAAAAGGGCGGCGCGAACCAGCGGCTGCGGATGAAGCGCGACAGCTTGGCCCGCACTTCGGCACGGGTTTCGGGTGCCACGCTTTCGGACACGGCGTTTCCGGGCCGGGTCAGCACGAAATGCACCAGTGGAGAGGCCCAGAACTTGGCGAAGCGCGACCATGGTCTTGCATCCGGGTCAAGCAGCCGGTCAACATCGGCCGCGGAAAGCCATAGATCGGTCAGTGGTTCGAGTGAACGACCTGAATGTATCGCTTCGGCCAGGAAGACGGCGTTGATCCCACCAGCGCTGGCTCCGCTCAAAATGTCGGGCAGGATGCGCAGGCGCAGGCCACGTTCCCGCTCCAGCCTTTCGAGCAGGCGGCAATAGACAGCCTCGCTGCCATCAATGCAGTGTTGGCCGGAATGAAAGGAACGACTGGCGCGGGCGAGCTTCCACAGTTCCTTGGTCACGCCATGCATGTACACGGCAAGGCTGACCCCTCCGTAACAGACCAGCGCGATGCGAAGCTCTTTTTGCTGCATGATGCAACTGTGGCCCGTGTCTGTCGGAAAGGCAATTGCGTTCCACTTCTGTTCCGGTTATCTCCACGATCATGTCAAAGTCCAAACGCCGTTATGTATGCCAGGCCTGTGGCAGTGTTGCGCATCGCTGGCAGGGCCAGTGCCCCGATTGCGGGGAATGGAACACGTTGGCGGAAGAAGCACCGGCAACGGTCTTTTCACAGAAGCACGATCTGTCCAGCGGGGGGCGCGCGGTCGAATTCGTGCCGCTGGACGCGCCTGGCCAGATGCCGCAACGGCAGGGGACCGGGCTGGCCGAACTGGACCGTGCCCTGGGTGGCGGCCTTGTGCCCGGCTCCGCCATTCTGATGGGCGGCGATCCCGGGATCGGCAAATCGACCCTGCTGCTGCAAGCAGCCGCGAAGATCGCCCGGCAGGGCAGGCAGGCGATATATGTCAGCGGGGAAGAAGCGGCGGGGCAGGTGCGCCTGCGCGCCGCGCGCCTGGGGCTTGCCGATGCGCCAATCCGGCTGGCTGCCGCAACCTCGGTGCGCGATATTCTGACCACGCTCAACGGGATGGACGCGCCCGCCCTGCTGGTAATCGATTCGATCCAGACCATGCATTCCGACCAGATTGAAGGGGCGCCGGGCACGGTCAGTCAGGTGCGTGGCTGCGCGTTCGAACTGATCCGCTATGCCAAGGAAAATGGCACCGCGCTGGTGCTGGTCGGCCATGTCACCAAGGACGGTTCAATCGCGGGACCGCGCGTGCTGGAACATATGGTCGATGTGGTGATGAGTTTCGAAGGGGAACGCAGCCACCAGTACCGTATCCTGCGCGCGCTCAAGAACCGCTTCGGTGCGGTCGATGAAATCGGCGTTTTCGCCATGGCCGGGGACGGACTGGAAGAAGTGGCAAACCCTTCCATGCTGTTCCTTTCCGGACGTGAACATCCGGTCGCAGGCAGCGCGGTGTTTCCCGCGCTCGAAGGGACACGGCCCGTGCTGGTGGAAGTTCAGGCACTGATCGTGCGCTTGCAGAGCGGGGCGACGCCCCGCCGGGCGGTGGTGGGGTGGGACAGCGGGCGGCTCGCCATGCTGCTCGCGGTGCTCGAATCCCGCTGCGGGCTCAACTATTCATCAGCAGAGGTCTATCTCAATGTCGCGGGTGGCTATCGCCTGACCGACCCGGCGGCGGACCTTGCGGTTGCTGCCGCGCTGGTTTCCGCGCTGGCAGACCGACCGTTGTCCGCACAGGCGGCCTGGTTCGGGGAAATCTCGCTGGCCGGAGAAATCCGGCCCGTCAGCCATTCCTCCCTGCGCCTGAGAGAAGCCGCGAAGCTGGGCTTTAATACGGGGTATGGACCGGCGGAATTGAAAGATTCTGTCCGCGGAATGAAATACGAAGCGCTCAAAATGCTGCCTGACCTCGTTGACCGGATCGTTGCAAAGGCATAATCACCTGCTCCCATGACGGGATTTGACATCATCGTCCTCGTGCTGGTCGGGGTCGGAGCCTTCGGCGGCTTCATGCGCGGCTTCGTGCAGGAAATCCTCTCGCTTGCCGCATGGGTTCTCGCCCTGTTCGCAATTCACAGTTTGCATTCGCCGCTGACCTTATGGCTGGTCGAGCGGCAGTATAGCCTGACCGGTGCGGCGGTCTTTTCCTTCGCGCTGCTGCTGCTTATTCCCTATGCGGGGATGAAGCTGATCGCGGGGCGGCTGGGGCAGGCTTCGCGTTCGTCACTGCTCGGACCGGTCGACCGCGTGCTCGGTTTCGGCTTCGGCACGGTCAAGGGCATCATCATCGCGGTACTTGCCTTTTCGCTGCTGGTGCTGGGCTATGACACGGTCTGGGGCCCTGCGGGCCGCCCGGAATGGATCACCTCCGCACGCACTTATCCGTTCATCTCCACCGCTACGGAAGAACTCGTCCAGATGATTCAGGACCGGCGCGAACTTCTCGCCAGCGAGGATCGCCGGCTGGAGAAAATGGGCAAATGAGGGGGGCCGCCAGGCTTTATTCTCCCGAATTGCTCGAACTGGCGGTGCGGCTGGCGGCCTATCCGTGGAAGGATGACATGAGCCATTACGGCGACGCCCGTTCGCCCAGTTGCGGCAGCCAAATTTCGATTGGTCTGCAGGTTGACGGTAATTCCAGGATATCGCGCATCGGCTTGCGGTCGCGCGCCTGTGCGGTAGGGCAGGCGGCCGCCGCAATTTTTGCTGACGGCGCCCTGTGGAAGGCAGCGGACTTGATCGCCCCGGCCGAAGCTGAACTGGTGCTGTGGCTGGCGGGCGAGGGCGACATGCCCGACTGGCCTGGGGTCGGCACGCTGGTTCCCGCGCTTGATTATCCTGGCCGCCACGGCGCGATCCTGTTGCCGTGGAGAGCGGCGATTGCGGCGCTTTCCAACGCGAGGTCGAGCCGTTAGAGCGGCACCGGCAAGCTTAAGGGAGAGCGGCCGCAATGGCGCATGATACCGCAACAGCAACAGCAGAACCCAGCCCGAAGGAAATCCGGCTGGTCGTGGGCGCCTCGTCAGCAGGCACTGTGTTCGAATGGTACGATTTTTTCATTTACGCCACCCTGACGACCAGCGGCATCATCGGCAGCACTTTCTTCCCCTCAGGCAACCCTGCCTTGCAGACATTGCTGGCGTGGGCCGGGTTTGCCGTCGGCTTCGGTTTCAGGCCGCTTGGCGCAATTCTGTTCGGCTATCTGGGTGACAAGCTTGGGCGCAAATACACATTCCTCGTCACCATCACGCTGATGGGCCTCGCCACGGCCGGGATCGGCCTTATTCCATCCACTGCCGCAATCGGTGCCGCCGCCCCCATACTGCTTATATTGTGCCGCGTGGGCCAGGGTCTTGCCCTGGGCGGAGAATATGGCGGCGCGGCCATTTATGTTTCCGAGCACGCCCCGCCGAACAAGCGCGGGTTTTATACCAGCTTCATCCAGGCAAGCGTTATTGGCGGTTTTGTGCTCAGTCTGGCCATGGTTCTTCTGACCAAGGCTTCGATGAACGAAGCTGCGTTCGTGGGCTGGGGCTGGCGCCTGCCGTTCCTGTTTTCCCTGCTTCTTCTGGCGGTCTCGCTGTGGATGCGCCTGATGCTGTCGGAAAGTCCGGTTTTCGCCGCCATGCGCGAAGAAGGTGAAATCAGCCATAATCCCTTCATCGAGAGCTTCACCTATCCCGGCAATCCGAAGCGTATCTTCGTTGCCTTGTTCGGCGTTGCCGCCGGTCTGACGACCATCTGGTACACCGCCATGGTCTACAGCCTCGAATTTCTGAAGGGGCCGGTCCACATGGAGGATACCGCAGCAGAACTGATCGTGTGCGGGGGCGCATTGCTGGGTAGCATCATGTTCATCGTGTTCGGTAAATGGTCGGACAGGGTTGGCCGCAAAAAGCCGATTATCATCGGTTATGTGTTGACGCTGGCCACGCTCTTCCCGCTGTTCTGGGCCATGGGCAATGCGGCCAACCCGTCGCTCGAACTGGCGGCAAAATCGGCCCCCGTTGTCGTTTCGGGCTCCGGGTGCGAATATGATCCCTTTGCCAAGGAACAGGTGAGCGATTGCGGCAAGGTGCTGGCGTTGCTGACCGCGAAAGGTGTGAAATACTCGCCGACACCGGGCGAAGCCGCCTCTGTCGCGGTGGGCGACGTGGTGGTCGACCGGATGGAGCCGGAAGCGGTTGAGACCGCGCTCAAATCCGCAGGATATGATTTCAGCCCCGTTGTTCCTGCTGGCGGCGATATTGCGGTCATCGTTCTGTGCCTGCTCGCGCTCAGCGTCCTTTCGGGCATGACGTATGGTCCGGTGGCGGCATTGCTGTCAGAAATGTTTCCGCCAAAGATCCGCTACAGCTCGATGTCGATCCCTTACCATTTCGGCACAGGCTATTTCGGCGGTTTCCTGCCGTTTATCGCCAGCTACATCGCGGCGAGCACCGGTGATCCCTACTCAGGGCTATGGTACACCTGGGCTGTCGTGCTGATGGCGCTGGTGGTCGGCATCTGGGGTATCCCTTCCGGCCCGCCGCGTGACTTCGCTGACGATGCCCGCTGAACAGTCCGGCGTTCCGCCACCCACCCTCCGGCTCAGGCTCGATGCCGATGCCCTGGCCGCCAACTGGCGCACGCTGGATGCATGCGCACCAGGCGCGGCGACCGGGGCCGCGGTCAAGGCCAACGCCTATGGACTTGGCGTGCGCGAGGTCATGCCGGTGCTGCGCGAGGCAGGTGCGCGCGATTTCTTCGTCGCGCATTGGGGCGAGGTGCGCGAGGTGCTGGCGCATACGCCGGGAGCGAGTGTTTCAGTCCTGCACGGTCCACTGACGACAGACGACTGCGCCTTTGCCCGCGCAACCGGCGTGCGCCCTGTCATCAACAGCCTGTTTCAGGCGCGGCTCTGGACAGATGCCGGCGGCGGTCCCTGCGATGTGATGATTGACAGCGGCATTAACCGGCTGGGACTCTCGGTTTCGCAGATCGGCGATCCCGCCATGCGTGCCTTGCAAATCGACACGCTGCTGTCGCACCTTGCGTCGGCCGATGAGGACAGCGCCCAGAATGCGCAGCAGCTTGCCATATTCGAGCAGGCCTGTGCCGTGCTGCCCGCCCGGCGGCGCAGCCTTGCCAACAGCGCCGCCATTGGTCTGGGCGGGGCCTATCATTTCGACCTGACCCGGCCGGGCCTGTCGCTCTATGGCGGGGTGCCGCGCCCCGAACTGGCCAACGCCATCCGGCAGGTTGCTTATCCCCAGGCGGCGATCATCCAGCTTCGTGATCTCTCCCCCGGCGACCATGTCGGCTATAATGCGACCTTCACGGCCACGCGTGCGATGCGCGCCGCCGTGGTTTCCATCGGCTATGCTGACGGCTATCTGCGCTGCTGGTCCGGCCATGGCGCGCTGCAGAGCAAGGGCCGCGCCCTGCCGCTGCTTGGCCGTGTATCAATGGACATGGTGGTGGTCGACCTCGCCCCGGCGCCTGAGTTGCGCGAAGGCGACTGGCTCGACATTCCTTATGCCTTGCCTCAGGCAGCGATGGCCAGCGGCCTGTCGCAATATGAGCTGATTACCATTCTGGGACGCCGCCTTCACCAGTCCTGACAGCTATGTTGCGCTGCACATATTGCAATGCTACGTTGCACAATCACGCCAGCGAGAGGAGTGTGGCGATGGCCAAAAAACAAGGGTCCGGCGAAGGCCCGGTGATTATCAAGAAATACGCCAACCGGCGGCTCTACAACACCGCATCGTCGAGCTATATCACGCTGGACGATCTCGCCGCGATGACCCGCGAAAATGTCGATTTTCAGGTGCTGGACGCGAAGACCGGCAATGACATCACGCATTCGATCCTGACCCAGATCATCATGGAAGAAGAATCCAGCGGCGAACAGATGCTGCCGGTCAGCTTCCTGCGCCAGCTCATTTCCATGTATGGCAATTCGATGCAGGCGATGATGCCGCAATATCTCGAAGCGGCGATGCAGAACTTCTTCAGCAATCAGCAGAAGTTCCAGCAGGCTTTCAAGGACGGGGTGGCAGGCAGCCCGTTTGAAAAGATCGCCGAAACCAACCGCGCCATGTTCCGCGCGGCGACCGCGTTTGTCCCTGGTATGGCACAGGCGGCTGACGGCGGAACCGCACCGCAGGCCGGTGGGGCTGAGCTTGACGCCTTGCGCAAGGAAATGGCCGAAATGCAAAAGAAGCTCGACGCCCTTGGCAAATAGGCGCTGAAGCGGCATCGGGCGGGGGTATTCCCGTCCCCCCGGATTCGAAGGCTCAGATTCCCGTGTCAAACATACGTCATGCCCTGTCGGTGAAGCGCGCCGATGATTTCGCGCAATGGTATCAGGCGGTCATCTCCGAAGCGGACATGGCCGAGGATTCGGGCGTGCGCGGCTGCATGGTTATCAAGCCCTGGGGTTATGGCATCTGGGAGCGGATCCAGCGCCTGATGGATGACCGGATCAAGGCGGCAGGCGTCCAGAACTGCTATTTTCCGCTGTTCATCCCGCTGTCCTATTTCGCCAAGGAAGCGGAACATGTCGAAGGTTTCGCCAAGGAAATGGCGGTGGTCACGCATCATCGCCTGATCGCGGGCAAAAATGGCGGGCTGGTGCCCGATCCCGATGCGAAGCTGGAAGAGCCGCTGGTGGTTCGTCCAACCTCTGAAACGGTGATTGGCGCCGCGATGGGCCGCTGGGTGCAGAGCTGGCGCGATCTGCCGTTGCTGACCAACCAGTGGGCCAATGTCGTGCGCTGGGAAATGCGCACCCGCATGTTCCTGCGCACCAGTGAATTCCTGTGGCAGGAAGGCCATACGGCGCATGAAGATCGCGCGGACGCGATGCGCGAAACGCTGCGCGCGCTGGAAATGTATCGCAGCTTTGCGGAAGACGCGTTGGCCATGCCGGTGATTGCGGGCGAAAAGCCCGAGAACGAACGCTTTCCCGGGGCAGAGGCGACCTACTCCATCGAGGCGATGATGCAGGATGGCAAGGCGCTGCAGGCCGGCACGTCCCATTACCTGGGCACGAGCTTCGCTGAGGCTGCGGGGATCCGTTATCAGGACCGCGAAGGCGGGCAGCAATTGTGCCATACCACGAGCTGGGGCGTTTCAACCCGCCTGATTGGCGGCGTTATCATGGTCCATGGCGATGATGACGGGCTGCGCGTGCCGCCAGCAATCGCGCCGCAGCAGATCGTGATCCTGCCGATGCTGCGCGATGACGATGGCGATGCAGCGTTGCTCGATTATTGCGAGCAACTGCGCAGCGCGCTGGCCACGCAGCACGCACTGGGCGAACCGGTTCGCGTCCTGCTGGACAAGACACCCGGCAAGGCTGCGGCCAAACGCTGGAACTGGGTGCGCAAGGGCGCGCCGCTGATCATCGAGGTCGGCCAGCGTGACATGGCGGAAGGCAAGCTGGCCATGCTGCGGCGCGACCGCTTGTGGAACATGGACAATGGCAAGCCCGCGTTCGAATTCCTCAGCCGCGAGGATTGCACGTCGCGGGCGTCCTCGCTGCTCGCAACGATTCAGCAGGGCATGTTCGAGGAAGCGCGCACGCGGCGTGATGGCAATATCACGCGCGGCGTGACCACAATGGCGGAGGTTGCGGAATTCTTCGCCGAAGACAAACGCTACCCCGGCTGGCTGGAAGTGCAGTGGGCGAAGCCCACGGGCGCGGTGTTGAACAAGGTGGTGGAACAGCTCAAGGCGCTCAAACTTACCATCCGCAACGTGCCGATGGATGGCACCCCGGTGGATGGGGCCTGCATCTTCACCGGCGAAGCGGCGGTAGAGCGCATCTATATCGCCCGGGCCTATTGAATTGGCGAAGAAGCCGATCTCCGGCCTGCCCGGCAAACAGCAGATCCTCGCCTTCATTGAATCGTCGGACAAGCCCGCCGGCAAGCGCGAGATCGCGCGCGCCTTCGGCCTCAAAGGGCAGGAGAAGATCGCGCTCAAGGCGCTGCTCAAGGACATGGCCGATGAAGGTCTGATTGATGGTGAAAAGCGCGCCTTCCACCGGATGGGCGGAGTGCCAAAGGTAACGGTGTTGCGCGTCGTCGACATCGAGGACGGTGAGGCCATCGCCATACCTGACAACTGGCAGGCGGACGACGCCACGCCGCCGCCACGGCTGCGGCTGGTGGAGCGCAAGAAGGGTAGCGCGCTGCGCAAGGGCGACCGCGTTCTGGCCCGTACCGAAGAAGCGGGCACTGGCTGGCGTGCGCATCCCATGAAGAAGCTGGTCAATACCGGCGAGGCCCTGATGGGCGTGGTCGAAGTGGACGGGGCGGGCAAGGCCTGGCTCGCCCCGGTCGACAAGCGAGTGCGCCATGCCACCCCCATTGCCGATCTGGGCGGGGCCGAGGCCGGACAGCTGGTGCTGGCGGAACCGGCAGGGCGTTCGCCGCGCGCGGGCGTCAAGGTGATGGAGGTGCTGGGCGATCCGCTGGCCCCGCGTGCCTTCAGCCTGATCGCCATTCACAAGCACGGCATTCCCCACATCTTCCCGGCTGAAACCCTTGCCGAAGCAAAAGAGGCGGCGAAGCTGCCGCTGGCTGATGACCGGCGCGAGGATCTTCGCCATATTCCCATCCTTGCTATCGATCCGGCCGATGCGCGCGATCATGACGATGCGATCTGGGCCGAACCTGACGAGAGCGGCGGGTTCCGCGCGATTGTCGCCATCGCTGACGTCAGCTTCTATGTCCGCCCCGGCGGCGCGCTTGATCGCGAAGCGCGCAAACGCGGCAATTCGGTCTATTTCCCTGACCGGGTGGTGCCGATGTTGCCCGAAGTGCTCTCGGCTGACGTTTGTTCGCTGAAGCAGGGGGAAGATCGCGCGGCGATGGTCTGCCATCTGGAGATCGACTCGCAGGGGGCAGTCAAGGCATGGCGTTTCTCCCGTGCCATGGTGCGCATCGCGCATAATGTCGCTTACGAAGATGCCCAGATGCAGATTGACGATGGCTCGGCGGACAAGGTGCTGAGAGATCTGTGGGATTGCTGGAAATCGCTTGAGGCTGCGCGTCACCGGCGCGATCCGCTGGAACTGGAGCTGCCGGAACGGCGCGTGGTCCTGGATGAACAGGGCCGGATTGCGTCAATCGCGGTGCGTGAACGGCTGGATGCGCATCGGGTGGTGGAAGATTTCATGATCGCCGCCAATGTTGCAGCCGCCAAGGCGCTGGAGAGCAAGGCATCGCCAGTTGTCTATCGCATTCATGAGCCGCCGGGGCGCGACAAGCTGATCGCGCTCAAGGACTATCTCGACACCTTCGGCAAGAAACTGGCGCTGGGGCAGGTCATTACCCCCGGTCTGTTCAACCGCATGCTCAAGGACATCGCCGATGAAGGGGAAAAGGCGCTGATCATGGAGGCGGTGCTGCGCAGCCAGACGCAGGCCTATTACGGGCCGCGCAACGCCGGGCATTTCGGTCTGGCGCTAGGCAGCTATGCGCATTTTACCTCGCCCATCCGGCGCTATGCGGATCTGCTGGTGCATCGTGCGCTGGTGGATGCCTACGATCTGGAGCAACCGAAGCCGACCGGCGATCTGCCTGCCGCAACCGGGCTGTCGGACCGCGACCGTGACGATCTGGGCAAGGTCAGCGAGGCGATCAGCGTTGCCGAACGCCGTGCGATGGAGGCAGAACGTGACACGATTGATCGCTATGTCGCCGCCTGGCTCTCTTCCCGTGTTGGCGAGGTGTTCGAAACTCGCATCACCGGCATCCAGCGCTTCGGGCTGTTCGCCACCATTGTGGGGCTGGGCGGGGATGGGCTGGTCCCGATATCGACCTTGGGGGCGGAACGCTTCTTCCATGATGAGGCGTCGCGCACCCTTACCGGCGAACGCAGCGGCACCGTGTTTGCCATGGGAGACCGCCTGAAACTGCGCCTTGCCGAAGCAAACCCGCTGACCGGTGCATTGAAGTTCGAACCACCCGCGACGCAAGGCTCGTCAATCGAGCCGCGCGGAGCCAGGCCAGCGGAGCGCAAGAAGGGCAAATATATGGCTGGAAAACGCGGACGCCCCGGCAATATTCGCCATCAGGGACGCCGCAAATAGGCAAGCGGTCAGCTTAGCCGGTCGATATCCTCACCGCTCAGCGCGCCGGGGATGATGAACACCGGACAGGGCAGGGAACCGGCCCGGGCCGTAAAATGGCTGACCAGCGGCCCGGGGTTGCCTTCCTGCGCAGCGCCCAGCACCAGCGCGGCGACTTCGGGATGTTCGGCCAGATATTCCTGGACAACCTTGTAACCTTCGCCCCTGCGCACTGAAATCGTGGGCATGCGCCCGCTCTGGGCCAGGATGCTGCCTGCTGCGCCGGTGGCCATTACTTCGGCGCGGTCGCGCGCTTCCGCCTCGATCGTCGCCTGAACACCGCCAAAGGCATTGAAGGCCTGGGGTGCGATCAGCGCCAGAATATGCACGGCGCCATCCGTCTTGGCCGCGCGTCGTGCGGCAAAATGCAGCGCAACGCGCGCTTCATCGGTCTCGTCGACAATTACCAGATAGACACGCATGGCGACCTCCTTGGACAACGGTATCCGCAATTATCATTAATGGTGCAAGGCGCTTGCCTGCATCGGGCGAATTGGCCAAAACGCGATGAGCGCTTTTGAAGGATCCGCCTGACCCATGCCTGTTGAGATCAAGATGCCCGCCCTTTCGCCGACGATGGAGGAAGGCACGCTGGCCAAATGGCTGGTGAAGGAAGGGGACGAGGTTCGCTCGGGCGATATTCTGGCCGAGATCGAGACGGACAAGGCGACGATGGAATTCGAGGCGGTGGACGAAGGCACGATTACGTCGCTGGTCATCCCCGCCGGAACCGAAGGGGTGAAAGTGGGGGCGGTGATCGCCACGCTGGCCGGGGAGGATGAGGGCACCGCTGCCCCACCTGCCGCGAAGGCCGAAGCGCCAGCGCCGCCCCCTGCGCCCGCACCTGCCGCATCCGAACCTGCGCCAGCGGCTCCCGCCGTGCCCGCGCCATCTTCCGGCGAACGCATCATCGCCTCGCCGCTGGCGAAGCGGATTGCGGCGGGCAGGGGCATCGATCTGACGGCGGTGACAGGCTCTGGCCCCAACGGGCGGATCGTGAAGGCGGATGTGGAGGCGCTGGCCGGTATCGCGCCCGCAGCCGCCATTACCGCCGCGCCCTCCATCGCGCCGCCTGCCATGCAGCCCCAGGATTTCGGCATTCCGCATGTCGCGGAAAAGCTGTCATCCATGCGCAGGACCATCGCCCGCCGCCTGACCGAGAGCAAGCAGCAGGTGCCGCATATCTATCTGACGGTGGATGTCCGGCTCGATGCGCTGCTGGCGCTGCGGGGTGAAATCAACGCCGCGCTGGAACCGCAGGGCATCAAGCTGTCAATCAACGACCTGCTGATCAAGGCGCTGGCGAAGTCGCTGGAAGCCGTGCCGGAATGCAATGTGCAGTTTGCGGGCGATCAGCTGCTGAAGTTCGCACGGGCCGATATTGCGGTGGCCGTATCCATTCCCAATGGGCTGATCACGCCGATCGTCACGGATGCCGGGTCGAAGAGCGTGTCCGCGATTTCACGGGAGATGGCGGATCTGGCGGCGCGGGCGAGGGAAGGCAAGCTGGCCCCGCATGAATATCAGGGCGGGACAGCCAGCC
The DNA here is from genome assembly GCA_024236235.1 of Novosphingobium sp. GTDB lineage: Bacteria > Pseudomonadota > Alphaproteobacteria > Sphingomonadales > Sphingomonadaceae > JACKKV01. The sequence continues at coordinate 13,305 of JACKKV010000008.1, forward strand.
TGTCGAACATGGGGATGTACGCGATCAAGCAGTTCGATGCGGTGATCAACCCGCCGCAGGCGATGATCATGGCGGTGGGGGCGGGCGAGAAGCGGCCCTTCGTGATTGACGATGCGCTGGCGGTCGCCACGGTGATGTCCGCCACCGGCAGCTTCGATCACCGCGCGATTGACGGGGTGGACGGCGCCCGCCTGATGCAGGCCTTCCGCCAGCTCGTCGAAAACCCGCTCGGCATGCTGGCCTGAGCGCGCGAATAGTAAAAATCCGGAGCATTCATGGCTGAACCATATGATCTTGTTGTGCTTGGCTCTGGCCCGGGCGGTTATGTTGCGGCAATCCGTGCGGCGCAACTTGGCCTCAAGACCGCAATTGTGGAGCGCGAGAAACTGGGCGGCATTTGCCTCAACTGGGGCTGCATCCCGACCAAGGCGCTGCTGCGTTCGGCCGAAATCTTCCATTACATGAATCATGCTGCCGATTACGGGCTGGCGGCAAAGCAGATTTCCGCCGATCTGGACGCGATCGTGAAACGTTCGCGCGGGGTCGCCAGCCAGCTCAATGCGGGCATCGCGCATCTGATGAAGAAGAACCGGGTCGCGGTGCACATGGGTGAGGGCAGATTGACCGCACCGGGCACACTGGAAGTGAAAGGCGAGAAGGGCACCGAAGCGCTATCCGCCCGGCATATTATTGTCGCCACGGGCGCGCGCGCGCGCGAACTGCCCTTCGCCAAGGCTGACGGCAGGCGTATCTGGACTTATCGCCATGCGATGACGCCGACGGAAATGCCCACCCGCCTGCTGGTGATGGGTTCTGGCGCAATCGGTATCGAATTTGCCAGCTTCTACAATGATCTCGGCGCCGAGGTGACCGTGGTCGAAATGCTGGACCGCATCGTTCCCGTCGAAGATGCGGATGTCTCCGCCTTCCTTGCAAAGGCGTTGAAGAAGCAGGGGGTGACGATCCTGACCGGGGCTGGCGTCGAAGGGCTGGAGGTCAGCGCCAGCGGCGTAAATGCGCGGATCAAGGGCAAGGACGGCAAGGTCGAGGTTCAGGAGTTCAGCCATGTCATCTCAGCCGTGGGCATCGTGCCCAATACGGAAGATATCGGCCTTGAATCGCTGGGCGTGGCCATGGATCGTGGCTTCATCCAGATCGACCCGTTCGGGCGCAGCGCGGTGAAGGGCGTGTGGGCCATCGGCGATTGTACGCCCGGCCCCTGGCTGGCGCACAAGGCCAGCCATGAAGGTGTGAGCGCCGCCGAAGCCATCGCGCAGGAACTGGGAAACAAGGACGTGCATCCGCATCCGCTGGACCGGCGCAATATCCCGGGCTGCACTTATTGCCACCCGCAGATCGCCAGTGTGGGCCTGACCGAAGCGAAGGCGCGCGAAGCAGGGTATGAGGTGAAGATCGGCAATTTCCCGTTTATCGGCAACGGCAAGGCGATTGCGCTGGGCGAGGCTGAAGGCTTCGTCAAGACCGTGTTCGATGGGAAGACTGGCGAACTGCTGGGCGCGCATATGATCGGGGCGGAAGTGACCGAGCTGATCCAGGGCTATGTGGTGGGCAGGCAGCTTGAAACGACCGAGGCGGAACTGATGCAGGCAGTGTTCCCGCACCCGACGCTCAGCGAAATGATGCATGAAAGCGTACTCGCCGCTTATGGCCGGGCGCTGCATATCTGACGGAAAACCCGCCTGGCACGCCGCCGCGCTGCCGTATGGCCAAACCGGATTGGCGCCACTATGAGGCGCCGCTGTTGCGAGTTTAAGGGGTAACAATGCGCATTGCGATGATCGGCACAGGCTATGTCGGCCTGGTTTCGGGCACCTGTTTCTCGGACTTCGGGCACGATGTGACCTGCATTGACAAGGATGCCGGCAAGATCGAAGCCCTGCTGGACGGACGCATCCCCATTTTCGAGCCCGGCCTGCATGCGCTGGTCGCCAAGAATGTGAAGTCAGGTCAGCTATCCTTTACGCAACAGTTGGCAGATGCCGTGCCGCAGGCAGAGGCGGTGTTCATCGCTGTGGGTACGCCATCCCGTCGCGGCGATGGGCACGCCGATCTGAGTTACGTTTACGCCGCCGCGCGCGAAATGGCCGAGTTCCTCTCACCCGGAGTGGTGGTGGTCACCAAATCCACCGTTCCGGTCGGAACCGGCGACGAGGTGGAACGGATTATTCGCGAAGTGCGCCCGGATCTGGAATTCTCCGTCGCCTCAAACCCCGAATTCCTGCGTGAGGGGGCGGCAATCCAGGATTTCAAGCGCCCTGACCGCATCGTCATCGGTTGCGAGGATGCGCATGCCGAAGAGGTGCTGAAGGAAATCTATCGCCCGCTGTTCCTCAACCAGTCGCCGGTCGTGACCATGTCGCGGCGCGGTGCGGAACTGACCAAATATGCGGCCAATGCGCTGCTCGCCACCAAGATCACCTTCATCAACGAGATCGCCGATCTGTGCGAACGGGTGGGCGCCGATGTGCAGGATGTTGCGCGTGGAGTGGGACTGGACAACCGGATCGGTCCCAAATTCCTTCATGCCGGGCCGGGTTATGGCGGTTCCTGCTTCCCCAAGGACACACTGGCTTTGCTCAAGACCGGTCAGGATTATGACACGCCGCTGCGGATCGTGGAGGCGGTCGCCACGGTGAATGACAATCGCAAGCGCTCGATGGGGCGCAAGGTCATCAACGCGATGGGGGGCCAGGTACATGGCAAGACGGTCGCCATCCTGGGCCTGACCTTCAAGCCCAACACCGATGACATGCGCGATTCCCCCTCGCTGGCGATCGTCCAGACCTTGCAGGATGCTGGAGCCAGTATCCGCGCCTACGATCCGGAAGGCATGGATCAGGCCGCCCAGATGATGACGGGGGTCGCCTTCTGCGCGGATGCATATGAAGCGATGACCGGTGCTGATGCGGCGGTGATCGTGACTGAATGGGACCGGTTCCGCGCGCTGGACTTCAGCCGGATGAAGACCCTGCTGAAGCAGATGGTCCTGGTCGATCTGCGCAACATTTATGAACGCCATGAGGTTGAACGGCACGGCTTCAAATATGTCGCGATCGGCAGGTAATACCTCAGCTTGCGGCCCGTCCGTTGCAATAATGCAATATTAACCGCTGTTCGCCACTCTGTCCGGGTCAAGGATCCGAGGGAGGCAGCAAGGTGACAGTTCTGGTCATTCGCGCGAGCAAGCGCTTCGCCGTCTGCAAGAGCGTGAAGCTGCGCGCCTCGCACAAGGGGCCGCGGTCCGGGCTGATGATCGAATTGTCGCTTGAAGGATGCCGCATCAGCCAGCTTGGACGGAATACGAGCCTGGAAACAGGCGCGGAGGTCATGCTGGACCTGGGCCAGGGCCAGCAACTTCCGGCGGTCGTGCGCTGGTCGCATGACGGCCAGGCCGGACTGCGCCTGCTCAAGCCCTTGCATCGGCCCGAGCTAAGCGCGCTGATCGAACACTGCCGCCCGCCCGCACAGATGAGTATCAGCCAGCCGGCCATGGTCGCCGCGCGCTAGGACAGGCGCGCGCCATTCAATAATCCGCCGGGATAGGTTATGACGGACTCGCGATGAGTGAGGCGCAATATCTTTCCGGGCGACTGCTGCTGGCGATGCCCAATATGTACGACCCCAATTTCGAACGGGCCGTGATCGCCATGTGCGTGCATGATGAAAATGGTGCGCTCGGTATCGGGGTGGGTCATCTGCGTGACGACATCAGCTTTCACGGCCTGCTTGAACAGCTTGATATCGAACCTGGCGATGCGCCCGACTGCCCGGTCCATCATGGCGGTCCCGTTGAAACAGCGCGCGGCTTCGTGCTCCATTCGGCGGACTGGGGCGGGGAAGGGACGTTGCTGGTCAACCCCTTTGGCGCGCTGTCTGGATCAGTGGATGTGTTGCGCGCCATTGCGGCCGGGCGTGGCCCGCGCCATTGGCTCGTCGCACTGGGCTATGCGGGATGGGCGTCCGGGCAACTGGAACAGGAGATGAGCAGGCCGGGCTGGTATGCAGCCACAGGGCGTGCGCCGATCCTGTACGATACACCAGCCGAAGACCGCTGGAACGCCACCTGGGCGGCAGAGGGGATCAACCCTTCCATGTTGGCAGGCGATGGCGGCAACGCCTGAAATTCAGGCTCGATGAGGCGGCGGGATCGCCACCGCACGTCAGCCCCTATCCGCTTAACGCATGCTCTTCGGCAGTGACCGGCTGAGTCGGGCCCTGGCGTTCCGACAAGGCGCCTGAAATCCAGATGGCCGAAAGGGCCAGGATGGCCAGGATCAGACTGATCAGCAGTATGTAGCGCACAATGTGCGGGGTGCTGCCCGCGCTGGCTTCGGTTGTCGTGACATGCACTTCGTCGCCATGACGTTCCATGCTCGTCTCTCCCGTTCTCTGGCGCCCCGAAACTGTCGTCGAAGAGCCATGAAGGCGGGCGATGCAGAACCCTGCCGCTGACAGGGTGCAATCACCCGCATGTGTGATCATAACACGGTTTCAGAAAATGGTGCAGGTGGATTTGTGGCGGACAGGGTGGGATTCGAACCCACGGTGGGCTTGCACCCACGCCGGTTTTCAAGACCGGTGCATTCAACCGCTCTGCCACCTGTCCGTGCCGAGCGCCGTCCCGCTAGCGCGCGCCACGAGCTTTGTCACCCGCGAATGGGCGGGGCGAGGGATAAATGCATCCAATTGCCGCTCCGCGATTTACAGGCGTGCGCAGCTTTGCCACGCTTGGCGCATGATTTCATTCAAACGAATCTTTCCCGCCCTGGCCACATTGCTGTTCTGTCTCCCGCTTGCGCCCTTGTCTGCTCAGCAGGTGCCGGACACCAGTTTCGAGGCCTATCTTCAGCTGCTAGCCGCCAAGGCGCGCGCAGAAGGGGTCAGCGAGGCGACGATCCGGCAAATGACCAGCGGCCTGACGCCTAACGAACGGGTGATGAATCTCGACCGGAGCGAGAATACGCCGCCGCGCAGCGGCTATCCGGCCATGGCGCCATATATCGCGCGGCACGTGGATTCGGCGCGGATTGCGGGCGGACGCAGCGTATTGGCATCGCTGGGGACCAGGGCATGGTCGATTGAGCAGCAATATGGGGTTCCTGCCGAAATTGTGATCGCGATCTTCGGGCACGAGACGAATTACGGATCCTATGTCGGCGATTTCGACCTCGCCCGTTCCCTGGCGACACTCGCATGGGAGGGGCGGCGGCGCGAATTGTTCGCCGGTGAATTTGTGGCGCTGCTCAAGATCGCGGATCGCGGTGTTCCCCGCTCTCGCCTGGTCGGCAGTTTTGCGGGCGCCTTTGGTTACCCGCAGTTCCTGCCCAGCATCTATCTGCGGCTCGCGGTCGATGGGGACGGCGATGGCCGTTCGGAGATCTGGTCAAGCCGGGCGGATGCACTGGCCTCCATCGCCAATTACTTTCGCGATGCGGGATGGCGCAGTGGGCAGCCATGGGGCGTTCGCGCCGCAATCCCTGCGGGATTTGATTTCAGCGCGGTGGAAACCAAACTCGTTTCCCCTGTTTGCCCGCGCGTGCATGAACGGCACAGCCAGTGGAAAACCGTGCGCGAATGGCGCAATCTGGGGGTTACGGCGCTTTCGCCGCTGGCTGACGATGTCTTGGCCTCGCTGTTCCAGCCTGACGGGCCGGGCCGGCCTGCCTGGCTCTTAACCGGGAATTATAGGGTTATCACCGAATATAACTGCTCGAACTACTACGCTTTATCCGTGGGGTTGCTTGCAGATGAGATTGCCCAATAGAAAATTCCTGGCCCTTGGCCTGGTCGTATTGCTGGCGTCATGCGGCGGCAATGGCCGCGTGGAGCAGGCCTCTACACCCGTACCGACCACCGGCCCGGCGGCCGATTATCCGATCGTCGTTGGCGAACCCTATGCCGTGATGGGGGTGAATTATACGCCGGTCGATACGCTGAATTATGATGAGGTTGGCTATCTCGGGATCGAGCCAGAGGCAGACCCCGCGATCACTGGCGCGCATCACACTCTCCCGCTGCCAAGCTATGTCGAGGTGACATCGCTGGATAGCGGTCGCACGATCCTCGTCAGGCTGATCCGGCGCGGCCCGATGGATAGCAACAGCCTGATCGCCCTGTCGTCAGGCGCTGCCAGGCAGTTGGGCGTGACCGGCACCACGGCCGTGCGTGTGCGCCGCGTCAACCCGCCGGAAGTTGAGCGGGCGATGCTGCGCCGGGGCGAGGCAGCCCCGGAACGGATGGAGACGCCACAGTCGCTGGTGACGGTGCTGCGCCGCAAACTGCCCGAAACCGGCGCTGTGCCGGCCGTCGCACTGACCCCGCCCAAACCGCAGCAGGCAACGCCGGTTGCTTCCGATCCGGCGGTGAGCACTGCCAGCACCGCGCCCGAGTCTCTGGCGCTGCCACCGGTCGATGCCGCGCCAAGACCGGATGACAAGCCGCGCGAAACAGCCGCCGCACACACTGCAACGACCACGGACGGACGCTTTGTCGTTCAGGCAGGGGCCTTCTCGGTCGAAGGCAATGCCAAGACCGTCGCCGCGCAGATTGACGGCAGGATCGACCGGTCCGGCAAGCTTTATCTGGTACGCACTGGCCCCTATGCTGACAAGGCGGCGGCCAAGGCCGCCCTCGCCAAGGTGGTCGCAGCCGGATATAGCGGAGCGAGAATCTACTCGCTTCAGTAAACTCCCGCCAGGCAGGCGGGCAAAGGGAGCCTGCTTGTCGCGTAAACCGGCCCTGTTTCTGGCTTTGCTGGCAATCGCCGCACCATCGCGCGCGGCTGAGAATGCCGTGCCCGCCGCCGCGCTTCCGCCAACTGCGGCGCAGGCGCCGATTACATTGCTGCAGGACCTCTCCAGCGGTCAGGTGCTGTTCGCGCGCGAGGCTGACCGGCGCTTTCTGCCTGCCTCGATCACCAAGGTGATGACGGCACTGGTGGCCTTCGAAATGCTGGAAGATGGACGGCTGGCCGCCCGGCAGAATTATACCGTCAAACCCGCCATTGCGAGAGAATGGTCCGGCAAGGGCACCAGCATGTTCGTGAAGGGAGGGGACCAGCTTTCCGTCGAACAACTGTTGCGCGGGATCACCACCGTGTCTGCCAATGACGCCTGCGTCGTTCTGGCGGATGGAGCAAGCGGTTCCGTCGCCAACTGGGTGGCGCTGATGAACCGGCGCGCCCGTGCCCTTGGCATGGCCGACAGCCACTTCGGTACGCCCAATGGCTGGCCCGACGAAGGGCGCACCTATGTTACCGGACGCGATCTGGTTCGGCTGGCGCAGGCGCTGATTGATGGTCACCCGGCCTATTATCGAGATTATATAGGCAAGCGCAGCTTCAGCGTGAATGGCGTGGAGCGGCGCAATCACGATCCGATCAGCGGTGTGGTCGAAGGTGCGGACGGGATCAAGACCGGGCACACGCGTGAAGCGGGCTACACTTTCCTCGGCTCGGCGCAGCGCGATGGGCGGCGGCTGGTGATGGTCATCGCCGGTGCGCCGAGCGAGGCGGTACGCGCGCAGGTTTCGCGCGATCTGATCGAATGGGGCTTCACCGCATTTGAAAGTCGCCCCCTGTTTGCCGCGAACGCCATTGTCGGGCAGGCCAGCGTCCAGGATGGCGCGCACGGATCCGTGCCTTTGCGCACGCCCCGCGCCATATTCGCCAGCGTCCCTAAGGGCAGCAGCGGCACCATTCGCCTTGCCCTGCATTACAAGGGGCCGGTCAAGGCGCCGATAGCAGCGGGGGACAAGGTGGCCGAACTCGAAATTCGCGTGGATGGCCTCCCTCCCTCCCGCTTGCCTTTGCTGGCCGCGCGCGGGGTGGCGCAGGCAGGGCCGCTGGTGCGCATCTGGAATGGGCTGAAAGGCCTGTTCGGATGAAGCGCGGGTGCTTCATCACGCTGGAAGGCGGGGAAGGGGTGGGCAAATCGACGCAAGCCCGCCTGCTTGGGGCATTTCTGGAACAGCGCGGCATTACCGTGGAACTGACGCGCGAACCGGGCGGAACCGCAGGGGCGGAGGCGATCCGCGCGCTGCTGCTCGATCCTGCAGGGGCGGGCTGGGGGGCACGGGCCGAGGCGCTGCTGTTCGCTGCGGCCCGGGCCGACCATGTGGCGCAACGCATCCAGCCCGCGCTGGAGGCTGGCCGCTGGGTCATCTGCGACCGTTTCCTCGATTCAAGTCGGGCTTATCAGGGCGGCGGGGGAGGAATCTCCGATACCGAACTGCTCGAACTGCACCGCATTGGCAGTGGCGGATTGCTGCCGGACCGGACCCTGCTCATCGAAGTTTCCCCGCAGGTCGCAGCGGAACGGCTGGCCGAGCGCGATGGCGGTCTGTCAGACGCAATTGGCGGACGCGGCGCGGAATATCACGCGCGGGTCGCACAGGCGTTTCATCGCCTGGCGACGGCGGAACCTCGCCGCTTCGCGATCATCGACGGCTCTGGCGCGCCTGATGCAATTCACGCGCGCATCTGCACTGCACTTGCCCCGCTGCTGGATGGCCAACCATGAAATGGGCGGGGCACGATGCTGCATGGCACGCCTGGCGCGGCGCCATCAGCGGCGAACGGATGCATCACGGATGGATTTTTGCAGGCCGCAAAGGGTTGGGCAAGGCGTCCTTTGCCCAGGCGGCTGCGCGCGAACTGGTCGCGGAGGCGGGCGTGCCGCAGCCCGCTGGCGAACATCCCGATATCATCACCCTGACCAATCTTCCCGCCAATGCGGATGAGGAGAAGAAACAGGCTGACGGGAAACCGTTCGAGACCAAGCGTAGCATCAGTGTCGCCCAGATTCGCGCGATGCAGCAGCGTTTGACGACCCGGCCAACGCTGGGATCGCGACGCGCGATCATCATCGATCCGGCGGACGACCTTGAAAAACCTGCGGCCAATGCGCTGCTCAAGAGCCTGGAAGAGCCGCCGGTCGGCACCTATTTCCTGCTGGTGGCGCATCGCCCGGGACGCCTGCTCGCCACCATCCGTTCGCGGTGCCGTCTGCTCCGCTTTCCCGAGTTGTCGGAACAGGAACTGGCCGGAATCCTGCGCCAGCAAGCGCCTGACGCGAGCGAGGCCGCCATAGTGGCCGCCATTGCCGCCGGGGCCGGATCGGCAGGGGCAGCGCTGGATTTCATCGAGCTTGATCTGGCGCCATTGCACGGATTGATGGCGCGGATCGCGCAGCAGGGCGATCCCGGTTTCCACCTGCGCGGCGAACTGGCCGAAGCAATGGGGCAGCGGCCAGATCGCAAACGACAGCTGGCCGCGCTGGAGCTCGCCCGTGCGGTTCTGGCCGAACGGCTGCATCACACCAGCGGGAAGGAACTGCCCCCGCTGATCAATGCGCATGCGGAACTTGTCCGCCTCAGCGGCCAGGCACCCACCTACAATTTCGATCCCGGCCTGCTGGTGCTTGAAATCGGCGGCTTGCTCGCATCGGCTGCGATGGATAGGGAGCGCGCCAATGGCTGACTCCTTTTATATCACCACCGCGATTTCGTATCCCAACGGCAGGCCTCATATCGGCCACGCCTATGAGGCGATTGCCGCAGACGTTATCGCCCGGTTCCAGCGGCTGAATGGCCGCGACGTGCGCTTCCAGACGGGGACGGACGAACATGGCCTGAAAATGGCGCAAAAGGCGCGCGAACTGGGCATGGAACCGCGCGCACTGGCGGATGAGATGTCTGCCCATTTCATTGCGATGTGCGATGGGTTGAACGTGCGTTACGATCGTTTCCTGCGCACCAGCGAGCCCGATCATCACCGCGCCAGCCAGGCACTGTGGCAGGCGATGGAGGCCAATGGCGACCTTTATCTCGATCGCTACGAAGGCTGGTATTCGGTCCGCGACGAAGCCTATTACGATGAAAGCGAGCTGGTCGCGGGGGAAGGGGATGAAAAGCTCTCCCCGCAAGGCACGCCGGTCGAATGGACGGTGGAGGAAAGCTGGTTTTTCCGCCTGTCGAAATATCAGGACCAATTGCTCGCGCTCTATCGCGACAATCCCGACTTCCTTCAGCCTGAAAGCCGCCGCAATGAAATGATCGCCTTCGTTTCGGGCGGGCTGCGCGATCTGTCCGTCTCGCGCACCAGTTTTGATTGGGGTGTAAAGGTGCCAGGCAGCGAAGACCATGTCATGTATGTGTGGGTCGATGCGCTGACGAACTATCTGACCGGCCTTGGCTATCCCGATAAAACTGGCCTGTTTTCAGAATATTGGCCAGCAGACCTGCATCTGATCGGGAAGGACATAGTACGCTTCCACACGGTTTACTGGCCCGCCTTTTTGATGAGCGCGGGCCTGCCGCTGCCGAGAAAGGTCTTCGGGCATGGTTTCCTGCTCAATCGCGGGCAAAAGGAATCCAAGTCGCTTGGCAATGTAACCGATCCGATGGAACTGGCCGACCGCTTCGGGGTGGACGTGCTGCGCTATTTCCTGATGCGCGAGGTCACCTTCGGTCAGGATGGCAGCTATTCACCCGAAGCCATTGTTCTGAAAAGCAATGCGGAACTGGCCAACAGTTTCGGCAATCTCGCGCAGCGGGTTCTTTCAATGATCTACAAGAACCTTGATGGCGTTCTCTCCGACGACTACTCGCCAGACCAGGCTGACATCACACTGCACCACTCAGTGCGCGATACGTGCAGGACTCTGCTTCCCCGTGAGTTCGAGAAATTGAACTTCTCGGTTGGAATAGAGGAATGGTTGCGGGCTGTTTTCACTTGTAATCAATATGTTGACGAGCAGGCCCCGTGGAAATTGCGTAAGGAAGATCCCGAGCGGATGCGGGCGGTGCTGATGACTCTGTTCATGGCGGTGCGTGATCTGGCCATCACTATCAGCCCCGTAATTCCAAATTCCGCCACCAAGCTCCTCGATCAGATGGGAATTTTGCGTACGAAGCGGGATTTCATCGCGCTGCGCGATGACCGATGGTTCGGCGATCTTGTGGCCAGCAAATTCCGGATAAGCCAACCGGTTGGTGTATTCCCCCGCCTCGAACTGCCGGAAGAAGCCGCCTGATGCTGGTCGATTCCCACTGCCACCTTGAATACAAGGGGCTGGTTGAAGATCAGCAGGGCGTGCTGGCCCGTGCGCGTGAGGCCGGGATTGGCGCATTCCTGAACATTTCAACCCGCCGCAGCGAGTGGGAACAGGTCGTCGGAACCGCCCGACGCGAGGCCGATGTCTTCGCCAGCGTGGGCATTCACCCGCATGAAGCAGACACGCATGCTGATCTGGACGAGGCGGCGTTGTTATCGGCTGCGGAAGATCCTCGCGTGATCGGCATCGGTGAAACCGGGCTCGACTATTATTACGATCATTCGGACCGTGCTGTGCAGCGCGACCTGTTCCGCCTTCACATCGGCGTTGCGCGCAGGACCGGCCTGCCGATCATCGTTCACACCCGCGACGCGGAGGAAGATACGGCCGCGATCCTTCGGGAAGAATGGGAGAAGGGGGCCTTCCCGGGTCTGATTCACTGCTTCACCGCCTCGGCCGAATTTGCGCGCACGGCGTTGGACCTGGGCCTGTCCATCTCGCTGTCCGGCATTGTCACCTTCAAGAACGCTCGCGACCTGCAAGCGGTGGCGCGCGATCTGCCGGCGGACCGGGTGCTGGTGGAAACCGATGCGCCGTTTCTCGCACCGGTCCCGCATCGCGGGCAGGTGTGCGAGCCTGCCTTTGTTGCCAATACGGCGCGCTTCGTAGCCGAACTGCGCGGCGAAGAGCCTGAAACACTGGCCGACAGCACGACCGCGAATTTCCACCGCCTGTTCACCAGGACCGCCGCATGAAGCTGCTGATGCTCGGCTCGGGCACCTCGTCGGGCGTGCCGCGTGTCGGCAATGACTGGGGCGCCTGCGACCCTGCAGAACCGCGCAATCGCCGCAGCCGGGTTTCGATCATCGTCGAGGGCGATGATGGCGCCCGTCTGCTGGTGGATACGTCACCGGATTTGCGGCACCAGCTGCTCGACAACGCGATTGACCGGATCGACGCCGTGTTCTGGACTCATGACCATGCCGATCATTGCCACGGGATCGATGATTTGCGCGCGCTGCGTTATGGCCGCAGCGGGCCTCTGCCCGGTTTTGCGGCGGATGAAACGGTGCGCAGGCTGCGCCAACGCTTCGGCTATGCCTTTGCCGGACAATATGGCTATCCCACCATCGTCAATCTCGATACGCTTGACCGATTGCGGATGTTTGCCGGGATCGGCATTTCATCGTGCCAGATGCCGCATGGACCAGCCCAGTCGACCGCCTTTCGCTTCGATCAGGCTGGTAAGTCTATCGTTTATGCGACTGATTTTAGCGCAGTTTCGGTTGAAATGTTGGCACTGTTTGCGGATGTGGATGTGCTGGTGGTCGATTGCCTGCGCCGCGATCCGCATCCGACTCATGCCAATCTTGCCGCCGCTCTTGACCTGGCGCACCGCTGCCGCGCGCGCCGCACGGTGCTGACGCATCTGGACAAGAGCATGGATTACCGCAGCTTGTGCCATGAGGTGCCCGATGGCGTGATCGTTGGTTACGACGGATTGGAGCTGGTCGCATGAACGGTGCCATCTGGGCGTCAGTCATACTTCTGGTGGCAGCTTTGGTTTTGCCCTTGGCGTCACTGCGCGGTCGGCGCATTCCTGGCGGCACGCTGCTAAAGATGGCGGCGGCCTGGATCGCCATATTCATCCTCTGCGTCATAATTTTCGCGTTTCTGGTCAGGTAGGGCTTCCTCGCATCATCTTTTATTTAACATAATATATATTATCATTCTTATGTAAAACGCAATGTCCGATCAGATCAGCCGCCTCCTCTCGATCATGACCCGCCTGCGCGACCCGGAAACGGGTTGCGAATGGGATCGCGCGCAGGACTTTGCCTCGATCGCGCCATACACCATCGAGGAAGCATACGAGGTTGCGGACGCCATTGCGCGCGCCGACATGAGCGAGCTGCGCGAGGAACTTGGCGATCTGCTGCTCCAGGTCGTGTTCCACGCGCGCATGGCTGAAGAAGCCGGACATTTCGCCTTTGCCGACGTCGCTCGCGCCATTTGCGACAAGATGGAAGCGCGCCACCCGCATATATTCGCGGGCGAAGCTCAAACTGACAGGGAGATGCGCTGGGAAGCGATGAAAGCGGCCGAGCGTGCCGCCAAGGGCGCGACCGGCGCAATGGACGGCATCGCTGCCGCGCTGCCTGCCTTGCTGCGGGCAGAAAAGCTGCAAAAGCGTGCGGCGCGTGACGGCTTCGACTGGCCCGACACAACCGGCCCGGCAGAAAAGCTGGCGGAAGAAGCCGCGGAACTGGCCAGCGCACCAGCTGACAAGATCGCGGAGGAAGCGGGCGATCTGCTGTTCGCGGCGGTCAACCTGGTCCGTGCGCATGGCATCAGCGCAGAAGAGGCGCTGCGCTCCGCCAATGCCAAATTCGAACGACGCTATCGCGCGATGGAAGCGTTGAACGGTGGCAGCATAGCAGGTCTCGATCTCGATGCGCAGGAGGGGCTTTGGCAGCAGGTCAAAACGGCCGAAAGCTAGAGCGCGACGAATCGTCCATACTCCATCGGGGTGAGACGCACCCTGAGCGAGAGCATCGGTTCACTGCCCTCCTCTTCCAGGCGGGCTTCGGACAGCACCTCGCCATGTGCGTGGAGCCAGGCAATCCGCTGGCCATCCGATGCAGGGATTGCAAAATCATGTATGCTCCCGCCGCCGGTCAGTTCGCGGTCAAGCTGTTCAAGCAGTGCATCCACCCCTTCGCCCGTCACTGCAGAGATCGGAACGATCCGGTTATCACGCGCGGCGATTTCGGCAAGTTCGGCGCGCCGTTCCTCGTCCAGCAGATCCCACTTGTTCCAGGCTTCGACAATCGGGGCTGACTCAGCCTCCCCCTCCCCGTCGATCACGCCCAGTTCGCGCAGCACGTCCAGCACCTGCGCCTTCTGTTCGGCACTGGCGGGATTGGCGATATCGCGTACATGAACAATGACATCCGCCGCCGTGACCTCTTCCAAGGTGGCCCGAAAGGCGGCGACGAGCTGCGTGGGAAGGTCGGAAATGAAGCCCACCGTGTCGGACAGGATCGCCTTGTCCACGCCCGGCAGTGCGATGGCGCGCATGGTGGGATCAAGCGTTGCGAAGAGCATGTCTTCAGCCATCACCCCCGCCCCGGTCAGCCGGTTGAAAAGGGTCGATTTACCGGCATTGGTATAACCCACCAGCGCGATGATCGGCCAGGGTGCCCGTTCGCGCCTCTCGCGATGCAGCCCGCGAGTGCGGCGCACCTGCTCCAGCTCGCGGCGCAGGCGTGCCATGCGATTGCGGATCATGCGCCGGTCCGCTTCGATCTGGGTTTCGCCCGGCCCACCAAGGAAGCCGAAACCGCCGCGCTGGCGTTCCAGGTGAGTCCAGCTGCGTACCAGCCTGCCCTGCTGGTAATCGAGATGGGCCAGTTCCACCTGCAGCCGCCCTTCGGCGGTCGCCGCGCGTTCCCCGAAAATTTCGAGGATCAGGCCTGTCCGGTCAATCACCTTGCGTTTCAGCCGGTCTTCCAGATTGCGCTGCTGAATGGCGGAAAGGCTGCCATCGACAATGACAAGGTCGGCATTTTCGAGCGCGCAGACGTCGCCAATCCGCTGCACCTGGCCTTCGCCAAACAGGGTGGCGGGGCGCACTGTCCGGATCGGAATGACGAAACTGTCAGCAATGACCAGGCCGATTGCCAATGCAAGATTGCAGGCTTCTTCGCGCCGGGCTTCAGGATCGTCATGCCGCGCACCGCGCGTCCTGATATCGGGGCACACAACGACGCAGCGCGCGCCGCGCGTTACCTCGCCATCAGTATCCTCTCCGAAAATCAGGCTTCGTCGCCTTCCTCAATGTCATCGTCATCGTCGTGATTCATCAGATCAACGGGCGTCGCCGGCTGGATCGTGGACACGGCATGCTTGTATGCCAGCTGCACATAGCCATCACGTTCGAGCATCATGCAGAAGAGATCGAACGCGGCGATGCGCCCCTGCAACATCACGCCATTGACCAGGAACATGGTGACCTGGACGCCTTCGTCGCGCACGCTGCTGAGAAATACGTCCTGCAGCAGCCGCTGCTTGCGGCTGCCCTCCCCGATCACGCCGAAGGGTTTGGCGTCAACCGGCTGGCCGGGCATGATCGTTGAAATGGCGTGCTTGTACACCAGTTGCGATTGTCCGTCGCGGCGCAGCAGGATCGAGAAATTGTCGAACCAGGTGACGATTCCCTGCAGCTTCACGCCCTTGACCAGAAACATGGTCACCGGGAGCTTGTTCTTGCGCAGATAGTTGAGGAAAGCGTCCTGCAAATTCTGCCCTTTCGCCACCTCGGGCGGCGGGACATCCGCAACTTCGTGCTGGGTGCGGGGACGAGCAGACAGGGTACGGCCTGTGGTCACGTTTCTGACTCCTGTTCTTGGCGAGCCGCAAACCGGCGCGCATTCTGAATATCTTCCCCCAAAAAATGAAAGGAGGATGACATTCGAACGATTCATCGTGATATTTATGGTGTTTGCTGCATTGCGCAATGAAATTCTTTTCTGACGAAGCGCGGCATTCAGCCGTCACCCTCATCTTCCCTGTGATCAGTCATTCCCAAAATCTTGAGTTTGCGGTGCAATGCGGAGCGTTCCATGCCGATGAAACTGGCGGTTCGGGAGATATTGCCGGAGAAGCGGCGAATCTGGACCGAGAGATATTGTCGCTCGAATATTTCGCGCGCCTCGCGCAGGGTAACGCCCATCAGTGCCCCCACTCCCCCGCCATTGTCGCCGCGTTCGCCAGAAATTTCCGGTGGCAGCATATCCGCTTCGATCCGTTGCAGCCGGTCGCGCGGGGCGAGAATCACGGTGCGTTCCACCATATTGCGCAATTGCCGCACATTGCCGGGCCAGTCGTAAGCCTGCAGCGCGGCCATTGTTTCGGGTGAGATTTCCACACCCGCCACCCCCTGTTCCGCGACGTAGCGAGTGAAAAAATGATTGGCCAGCGGCGGAATATCCTCCCTCCGCTCAGCCAAAGGCGGGATCGCCACGGGCACGACGTTGAGGCGGTAAAACAGATCTTCGCGGAATCGTTTATCGGCAATTTCCCGTTCGAGATCGCGCGAAGTGGACGAGACGACCCGCACATCGACACCGATTTCACGATTTCCCCCGACCCGCACGAAGCTCTGTTCGGTCAGCACGCGCAGGATGCGGGCCTGCGTGGAGGCGGGCATATCCGCCACCTCGTCCAGATAAAGCGTCCCGCCATCCGCCATTTCAAGCAATCCGGCCCTTACCAGCTTGCCGTCCGCTTCCTCGCCGAACAATTCGTGTTCGAACCGCTCGGCGGTGATCCGTGCCGAATTAACCGTGACAAAGGCCTTGTCAGCGCGCTGGCTCCAGCTGTGGAGGAGGCGCGCCGCCACTTCCTTGCCCGCGCCTGCCGGGCCGGTAATCAGCACCCGGCTGCCGGTGTTGGCGACCCGTTTGAGAGTGGCACGGACCTGATTGATGATGGTGCTGTTGCCCGTGAATTCATCGGCAGCGGCGATGCCTTCGCGCAGGCGCGCATTTTCGCGCCGCAGACGCTCCGTTTCCGTTGCTCGCGCGACCAGCAACAGCAGTCGTTCCGTCTCGAACGGTTTTTCGATGAAATCCACCGCCCCCCGGCTGACGGCGGCCACGGCGGTGTCGATATTGCCATGGCCGGAAAAGATGATGACCGGCAGATCAGGTTCGCGCGTCTTGATCGCGTCCAGCACTTCCAGCCCGTCCATGGGGCTGCCGTGCAGCCACACATCCAGCAGGACGAGCGAGGGCCGCCGCGCGTCAATCGCGGCCAGTGCCGATGTGCTGTCTGCCGCCGTGCGGCATTCATAGCCCTCATCGCTGAGCACCCCGGCGACAAGTTCGCGGATGTCGCGTTCGTCATCGACGATCAGAATGTCGAGCGCCATCAGCCAGTCTCCAAGGAGTTAAGGGTTTGCTTCATGCTGAGCATCATTCCGCCGCCTCGCTTTCAGCGCCCGGATCGCGCGCGAAGACCAGTGTCACCACGGTCCCGCCGCCGTCATTGGCGGCAAAGAGCATTTCGCCGCCGTGTTCCTCGACAATCTTGTTGACGATCGCCAGCCCCAGCCCCGTACCCTTTTCGCGGGTGGTCACATAAGGTTCGACAATACGTTCGCTGTTTTCGGGAAGGCCGATGCCATTGTCAGCAATCGATACGCTCAGCCGTTGCGCATCCGCGCTGACTGTCACGACGATCCGCGCACGGTAATCAGGTTCGGCATCCTTTGCCCGCGCTTCCACCGCCTCTGTCGCGTTTTTCAGCACATTGGTCATCGCCTGGCCAAACTGGTGGCGGTCGCAGGCGATTTGCGGCACCACCTCGCCTGCGGTCGCGAAGTGAAACTGGATGTGTGGTTTGGCCACTTCCTGCAGGAACATCGCCTGACGCACCAGATCCACCGCGTCTTCCTGGCGGAACACCGGCTTGGGCAGGCGGGCGAAGGATGAAAACTCATCCACCATCTTGCGCAGGTCGCCAACCTGCCGGATAATCGTGCTGGTTAGTTCATCGAACAATTCACCGTCCTGTTCGATCTGGCGGCGATAGCGGCGATTCAGCCGCTCGGTCGCCAGTTGAATGGGGGTGAGCGGGTTCTTGATCTCATGCGCGATGCGCCGCGCCACATCCGACCATGCGGCCTGGCGCTGATCGATCAGCTGGCGGGTTATGTCCTCGAAGGTGATGACATGGCCGGTCGTGGCGGGAGCGATCTTGGCCGCCAGCGTCAGCATTTCGCCATCCTTGCGGTAATGCACGATCCCGCCGGAAATACCGGCTTCGATCATCGACGCGAGCTGCGGTGACACTTCGCCCAGCACCAGCCCGACCGGCGCAGGCCCGATCCGCCCCAGCAGCAGTTCCTGGGCAGAGCTGTTCATCAGCAGCACCCTGCCTCGCCGATCGACCGAAATGATGCCCGCCGTCACCGATTCCAGTACGGCTTCGGTGAAGGCGCGGCGTTCGTCGAGCTGGCGATTGGCCAGCACCAGCGCCTTGGTCTGCTGGTCGATCTGCGCCGTCATCTGATTGAAGGCGCGGTTAAGCAGGCCGATCTCGTCGGCCCCTTCCCTGCCTTCGACGCGCACGTCGAAATTGCCGGCACCCACCTTGTGCGCGGCGCTGACCAGTTCGGTCAGTGGCTTGACCTGGCGGTCTGCCAGCCGGAGCGCAAACCAGATTGCAAACCAGACCAGCGCCAGCGAGACAAAGAACAACGCCAGGTTGAAACGCAGCTGCAACGTGCGCGCGCGGCTCGTCAGCACATCATAAGCCCGGCGCACGCTTTGCGCGCGTTCCCACTGGCTTAGCGCCAGCGAATCGGAGCTGCGCGCCGCGTAAAGATAGACCCCTGCCCCGCGATCGATTGCGGTGAAGGCTTCGATCCGGTTGGCGCTGGCCCAGACCGCAACCGGCTGCCCACCGTCAACCTTGGCCAGAGTGTCCTTGCTGATCTTCTGGGATTCATTGTCCTCATTGGGGTCGACGATTGCGGCGGTGCGCAATTGTCCATCCTTGCCCTTCTGGAGAATCGCCGACTGGTTGAGTTTGCGCCCCACCACCTGATAGGAATAGCCTTCGGCAAACTCCGGGCTGAGTATGGAGGTCTGTTCCAGATAGGAGCGCAGGTCGCCGGCCATGGTCACGGTTTCATTGCCGACATCGCGCAGGTTCTGTTCGTAATAGCCGCGTGCCAGCTTGTTGGCGTTTTCCAGCATCCCGCGAGAATTGTCGGAAAACCAGAATTCGATACCGGACTGGAACAGGATCGCAGCGAAGATGGCGACCAGCAGCGTCGGAATGGCGGCGACGAGTGAAAAGATCGCCACCAGCCGCACATGCAGCCGCGCTGTGCTGCCCTCGGCCCGTTTCAGAGCCAGCCTGCGCCCCAGCAGAACCAGCAGCGCCATTGCCGGGATCAACGTGCCGATCAGGAGCGTTGCCGCCTTGCCCGAGGGAAGCAGTTCACCATTGGCCGGGACCGATGAATAGGCGATCCAGCTGATACCGATCATCGCCGCCAGCGCGGCCAGCGACACGATCTCCAGCATCCGGAAGAAATTCGCGCGCCGCGTCAACACGCGGATGCGCCGCCACCAGCGCGGCCTGGCCATCAGGGACGGGGGCTTACGGGAAATCATCGTTGCCGATTTACAACTATACTGTTGCCAGATTGCAAGCACTTTTCGCCGGGCGGGGCATTTCGCGCGGCTTTATTCCTACTTGCGCTGCCCGAACCGGTCTGCCTCAATCGCCAGATCGACCAGCCGCTTGCGCAGGGTGTTGCGATTGATACCCAGCAGTTCCGCAGCGCGCAGCTGGTTGCCCCCGGTCTGGCGCAGCGCATGTTCGAACAACGGCCGTTCAAAGGCAGCCAGCGCCGCGCTGTAGAGCTCACCATCCGCCGGCCGGACATCGCCGAGCCAGTTAGCGAGCGCGGAACCAAAATCGACACTGCGCGCCTCGGCCGATGGCGCGGGTTCTTCGGCCAGGGCTGAGGCAACGGTAGCTGCATCGATCACCTCCTCGCGCGACAGCAGGGCGAGCCGATACATCACATTGCGCAATTCCCGGACGTTGCCGCGCCAGGGATGCAGCTTGAGCCGGTCCACCGCCTCGGTGCTGATCCGATGGAAGGGAAGCCCTTCCTCGGCGGCCAGCGCAAGAAAATGCGAGGCTAGCGCCTCGATATCTTCGCTGCGTTCGCGCAGGGGTGGCAGTGGTATCGGCACGACATTGAGCCGGTAGAACAGATCCTCGCGGAACTGGCCCGCTTCAATCAGCGGCTTAAGATCGCGATTGGTGGCGGCCACGATCCGCACATCGACGGCGATTTCCTCCTGCCCACCAACGCGCCTGATCCGGCCTGATTGCAGGGCCCGCAGCAACCGGGTCTGCGCCTCGATCGGCATGTCGCCGATTTCATCGAGAAACAGCGTGCCGCCTCGTGCCTGTTCGAACTTGCCGACATTGCGCGCAATCGCACCTGTGAAGGCACCCTTTTCATGACCGAACAGCTCGCTCTCGATCAGCTCGCGCGGGATCGCGGCCGTATTGACCGCCACGAATGGTCCGGTCCGACGCGAACCCAACTCGTGAATCGCCTCGGCCACCAGTTCCTTGCCCGTCCCCGATTCACCAAGGATCAGCACGGTCAGATCGTTGCGAAGCACGCGGGTGATGAGCCGGAACACGCCCTGCATAGCCTGGCTGCGTCCGACCAGTGGCAGGCTGCTCTGGTCATGCGCTTCGGCGACTGGCGTCGCCTTGCCGCGCGTAATTGCCTGCCCGACCGTCGTGACCAGCTCTTCAAGGTCGAAGGGTTTGGGGAAATATTCAAACGCCCCGGTATCGCTGGCACGCACGGCGGTATCCAGCGTGTTCTGGGCTGACAGGATAATGATCGGCAGATCGGGATGCGCGGCGCGCACCTCGCCCAGCGTTTCGATCCCGTCGCCGTCAGTCAGCACGACATCGGTCAGCAACGCATCATAGCGGTGCTGCGCCAGCATGGTGTCGCGGCAGGCGATGCTTTCGCAATGATCGACCGTATAGGATTCCGCCTCGAGCGCGGCCTTGATGACCATCGCGATGCCTGTATCGTCCTCGATCAGCAGGATCCGGTTGCTCATGGCGTTGTCGATCCTTCCGCTGGCTTGGTCATGGGGAGATGAATGTAGAAGTGCGTCCAGCCTTCGCCCGCTTCACGTTCGTGCATGATCCGGCCATCCATATCGCGCACAAGCTTCTTGACCAGCGCGAGGCCAAGCCCCTGACCATTTGCCTTGCTGCTGACAAAGGGTTCAAAAATGTGATCGCGCAGCGCAGGGTCAATGCCGGGACCATTGTCGCTGACCCTCAGTTCGATCGGCAGCCGGATCGGGCGGCCGAGGCGGATGGCGTTCATCACGAAACCGCTGACAAAGCGCGTGCGCACGATCACCCGGGGTTCCTGCGCATGTTTGCAGGCCTCCATCGCGTTAGAGAGGAGGTTGATCAGAATTTGCACCAGCGCGTCGTGATTGCCGAGCACTGAGGGAAGCGACGGATCGAATTCTTCCAGAACATCGACGGCTTCCTTGCCGGCAACTTCTACCACCGCGCGGGCGTGGCGAATCGCCTCGTGCAGATTGCACGCCGATACCGGTTCCGGTCGTTCGCGCCCCAGCGACTGCATCCGGTCGATCAGCTTGGCGATCCGGTCCACTTCGTCAGTGATCAGCGTGGTCAGCGCGCGTTCCTGTTCCGCCGCCTTGCGGGCCAACAGCTGCGCAGCCCCGCGAATGCCGGCCAGCGGGTTCTTGATCTCATGCGCCAGAATGGCGGGGGTGCGAACCGCATTGTAGGTTTCGTCATCCAGCTCGCGTCGGTCCACCGCCTCTTGCAGAGTCATGACTTGCCAGCCCTGATGATCGAGCACCGGCGAGAGGGTCAGGTCGATGCGTCGTTCCGGTTGCCGGTTCAGGCTGACCGATACAGCATGCGCGGTGATCAGCGCATCGCCCACTGCCAGTCGTTCGCCGAGGCGGCCATCGTGAAAAGCGATCACCGCATCCAGTCTGCGCCCGGCGAGCCGCTTGGCGCTTAACCCCATCAGCTGCTCTGCCGCAGCATTGACTTCGCGGATCACCATGTCCGGGTCGATCAGAAACACGGCAATGGCCAGGCTGGCCAACTGGGTTCGGGCCGCAGGCGTATCGTTCACGCAGCCTGCCGTTGCAGGAAGGGTTCGTAGAAGCGGGTGAGTTCGGACAGTACCTCATCCGGATTGTCGAGAAAGTTGACGCGATTGCGAAATTCTGCCGATCCGTGCAGCCCCTTGGTGTACCAGCCCAGATGCTTGCGCGCGATCTTGACGCCCACATCCTCGCCATAAAGATCCAGCATGCCGCGATAATGCTGTGTCAGTACCGCAAATTGCTGATCGATTGACGGGTCAGGCAATTCGGTGCCGTGCCGCAGCCAATGCATGACCTGCCCCAGCAGCCACGGCTTGCCATAGGCACCGCGCCCGATCATCACCCCGTCCGCCCCGCTTTGCGACAGCGCCTGCGCGACATCGGCGATGGTGCAGATATCGCCATTGACGATGACGGGGATCGAAACCGCGTCCTTGACCTTGCGGACAAACGCCCAGTCGGCCTTGCCCTTGTACATCTGGTTGCGGGTACGCCCATGCACGGTGATCATCTTCGCGCCGAGATTTTCGGCGATCCGCGCCAGCTCCGGCGCGTTCAGCGACTGGTGATCCCAGCCCATGCGCATCTTCACCGTAACCGGAACGGCCACCGCCTTCACCGTTGCCTCGATCAGGCTGGCGGCCAGTGGAATGTCGCGCATCAGCGCGGAGCCGGCATCGCCATTGACGACCTTCTTCACCGGGCAGCCCATGTTGATATCAATGATGGCCGCGCCGCGCTCTTCGCTCAGTTTCGCCGCTTCCCCCATTTCCGGCGGGCTGCATCCAACCAGCTGCATTGACACCGGTTCTTCCGCCTGATCCCATTCGGCTTTCTGCAGGGACTGGCGCGTTTCGCGGATCGCGGCGGGCGACGCGATCATCTCGGTCACATTGAGACCCGAGCCGAAGCGCCGCACGAGCGAGCGGAAGGGTTTGTCCGTCACCCCCGTCATGGGCGCAAGGACAACCGGTTCGGCTATCTGGACCGGCCCGATTTGCAGGGGTGCAAGCCGGGGCGGCACGGGAATGGGCTGCGTCATCGTTGCCTGCCTAAAAAACAGGCAGGCGCATAGTGGATTGCGGGCGCGGCGGCAAGCGGTTACCCGCGCGGGGCATGAGCGTTCCCGTTTCAGCCTCACCCCCCTTTGCCGCCATCATCGTGGCGGCGGGCAAGGGCCTGCGCGCAGGGCAGCCCCTGCCCAAGCAATTTGCGCCGTGGCGTGGCATGCCGTTGCTGCGCCATTCCGCGCTGGCACTGGCCGATGCGGGAGCCTGCACCATCCTTGTCGCCATTCCCGATGGAGCTGACGAACTGGTCGGCGCGGCGCTGGAAGGAATTGATGGCGCGATCTGCATCACGGGCGGCGCAACCCGGCAGGAATCGGTACGCAACGCGCTGGAACGGCTGTCCGCAAACCCCGCGCCGCTGGTGCTGATTCACGACGCGGCCCGCCCGCGAATTCCCCCACAAGTCATCACGCGCCTGCTCGATGCGCTGGAACGACACCCGGCCGCGATCCCGGTTCTGCCTGTGGTCGACAGCCTGGCGCTGGACGAAGCGGGGCTGATGGCTGGATCGGCACGGCGTGAGGAATTGCGCCGGGTACAGACGCCTCAGGCATTTCACTTCGATGCAATCCTTGCCGCGCACCGGGCATGGCGCGGCGCGCCTGATGCGGGCGATGATGCGCAGGTCGCGCGTGCCGCGGGCCTCGCCGTCGCGCTGGTTGACGGCGCCGAGGCACTGAGAAAACTGACCTATGCGGAGGATTTCATGAATCCGGCATCACCGGTGCGGATCGGCACCGGCTTTGACGTGCATCGCCTGGTTGCGGGCGAGGAGTTGTGGCTGTGCGGGCTGAAAATTCCGCATGACAGGGGGCTGGCCGGACACAGCGATGCCGATGTGGCCCTGCATGCGCTGGTCGATGCGCTGCTGGGCGCGATCGGCGCGGGCGATATCGGGGTCCACTTTCCGCCCAGCGATCCGCAGTGGCGCGGTGCGGCGTCCAGCCGCTTCGTGACGCATGCGGTGGAGCTGGTTGGCGCTGCAGGCTATCGCATCGGTAACATCGACCTGACGCTGATCTGCGAAGCGCCCCGCCTTGGTCCGCATCGCGATGCCATGCGCGAAAATGTCGCGCGGCTCTGCGACGTTGACATCGCAGCCGTGAACGTGAAGGCCACCACGACCGAAAGACTCGGATTTACCGGGCGCGGCGAAGGCATTGCCGCACAGGCTGCCGTCACCGTCTGCTGCTGATCCTGTTTCGAGGAGCGTTGAATGTTGCGCAACCGTATGATCGCCGCTGCGCTGGGCCTTGCCGCGATGGCCCAGCCCACGCTCGCCCGGGCGGATGAATGCATCAGCGAACCGGAAATCGCGGCAATGGCGATTTATGCAATGCCCTCGCTCATCACATCGGTCAGCAATTTCTGCGCGCCTCACTTACCCGCCACCGGCTATCTTGCCAGCGAAGGCGCGGCCCTGTCTTCACGCTATGCAGAGGTGCGCGCCGACAGCTGGCCACTGGCCAAGACGGCGCTGCTGAAACTCGCCGCAAGCGGCAGGACGGCGGACAAGGAGCGCGAAATTTTCGCGCAGTTGCCGGATGAGGCGCTGCAACCGCTGGTGGACGCGATCATCGTCCAGAAACTTGCCGCAGACATGAAACCCGGCGACTGCGGCAGGATCGAACGCGGCGTCAGAATTTTCGCCCCCCTGCCCCCGGAAAACACCGGCGAACTGATCGCCTTCGTCATCAGCATGGCGAAGAGCGACAAGATGCCGGTCTGCAGACAGGATCCATCGTGACCGATTATTTGCTCCCCCCGGATATCGTTGATCTGGCTCGTCGCGTGGTGGAAGAAAACGCCGCAATCGGGCGCAAGATCGCGGTTGCGGAAAGCTGCACCGGCGGGTTGGTCAGCGCCGCGCTCACCGAGATTGCGGGTTCTTCCGCCGTGCTTGATCGCGGCTTCGTGACCTATTCGAACGAGGCAAAGCAGCAGGCGCTGGGTGTGGCGGGCGACATCATCGAAACCTTCGGCGCCGTGTCCATTGCCTGCGTCTGGTCAATGGCCAAGGGCGCGCTGGAGCGGAGCGAGGCTGATGTCGCGGTCGCGATCAGCGGCGTCGCAGGACCGGATGGCGGGACGGAGATGAAGCCAGTGGGGACGGTGGTGTTCGCCAAGGCCAGGCGCGATGGCGACGACAAGGAACCGGAAGCCGAACTGAAGAAATTCGATGATAACGGCCGCTCGGGCATTCGCCATCAGGCGACGCTTTGCGCGCTCGAACTGCTGTTGCCGTAAAGCTCTTCAGCCCGCTTCTCGAAAGCGGCCACCATCTTGCGGAAAGCACGGTCAAAATATTGCCCGGCAAGGGATTCGAACAGGCGGTTGCGAAACTGGAACTCGACCCGGAAATCGACTTCGCAGCCACCGCCGTCCAGATCGCGAAAGGCCCAGCGATTATCCAGATCGCGCAGCGGACCGTCGACATAATGCACGTCGATCAGATGCGGGTGCTGCTTGGTCACGCGCGAGGTGAACTTTTCCCTGATGCCCTTGAAGCCCACCAGCATGTCAGCAAGCATTTCCGTCTCGCTGTCCGAACGGATGCGGGTGGCAGGAATCCATGGCAGGAATTCAGGATAGCGCGCAACATCGGCGACCAGGCTGAACATCTGCTCGGCGCTGTATGGCATACGCCGGACCTCGTGAATGCCCGGCACTATGCCCCCCTGGCCAGCCGCGCTTCGCGCGCTGCGCGCATCTGGCGGAAATCGTCGCCTGCATGATAGCTTGAACGGGTCAGCGGGCTGGATGCGACCTGCAGGAAGCCCTTGGCCCGGGCAATCGCCCCATAGGCATCGAACGCGGCGGGCGTGACAAATTCGATCACGCTGGCGTGTTTGGGCGTGGGTTGCAGATACTGGCCCATGGTCAGGAAATCGACATCGGCAGAGCGCATGTCGTCCATCACCTGATGGACTTCCAGCCGTTCTTCGCCCAGCCCCAGCATGATGCCGGATTTGGTGAAAATCGCCGGATCATGCGCTTTCACCTCTTCAAGCAGGCGTAAAGAGGCGTAATAGCGCGCACCGGGCCGGATCGTGGGATAAAGGCGCGGAACGGTTTCCAGATTGTGATTGTAGACATCAGGCCCGGCGGCAACGATTGCTTCCACCGCCGCTCGCATCTTGCCCCTGAAATCAGGGGTGAGGATTTCAATCGTCGTGGCCGGCGTCGTGCGGCGCAGCGCCTCGATCACCTTTACGAAATGCCCCGCCCCGCCATCGGGCAGATCGTCGCGATCGACGGAGGTGACAACGATATGTTCCAGACCCAGCTCCGCCGCTGCCATTGCCACATGTTCCGGTTCCAGCGGATCGACTGCACGTGGCATGCCGGTCTTCACATTGCAGAAGGCACAGGCGCGGGTGCAGACATCGCCCAGGATCATCACCGTGGCGTGCTTTCTGGTCCAGCATTCGCCGATATTGGGACAGGCCGCTTCTTCACAGACCGTGTTGAGACCAAGCTCGCGCATCAGCTTGCGGGTATTCTGATAGCCCTTGCTGACCGGCGCCTTGACCCGAATCCAGTCAGGCTTGCGCTGTCGCGGCGGCTGCGTCGATGTCAGAACCTTATTCATGCCACTATCCAGATAGGCGGTTGTCATGGCGCTTGCCAGTGCCACTGACTCAAGGCATCAGCAAGCCATGACTCACCGCCCCTCCCCCGAACTCGATCGCCTGCTCGAAGGTTATGCCCGATTCCGCAACACTGGCTGGACCCCGAACAGGGAGCGCTGGGCCACACTGAAGGATGGCCAGCAGCCTGGTGTGATGGTGATCGCCTGTTCGGACAGCCGGGTCGATCCCGCCCAGATCTTTGACGTCAATCCGGGCGAAATCTTCGTGGTGCGCAATGTCGCGGCGATGGTGCCGCCGTTTGAAACGACCCCCGGCCATCATGGCGTCTCGGCCGCTCTGGAATTTGCCGTGCAAGTCTTGCAGGTGCAGGAAATCGTCGTCATGGGCCATGGCATGTGCGGCGGTTGCAAGGCCGCGCTGACCCGTGAGCTGCATGGCACCGAACCGGGCAAAGGGGGGTTCATTGCCGACTGGATCGCCCTGCTGGACGATGCGCGCGAAGAAGTGGTGGCGCATCACGGTGTGGAAGGCCGGGCTGCGGAACGGGCGATGGAACAGGCGGGCGTGCGCGCCAGCCTCGCCAATTTGCGCACATTCCCTTGCGTTCGCGAAAAGGAACGCGACGGCTCGCTCAACCTTCGCGGCGCCTTTTTCGCCATTTCGGATGGTGTGCTGCATCTGCTTGACGAGGATACGGGGCGGTTCGCGCCGGCCAGCTGACTTGCGCTGCCTGCCCGTCAGCGCCATCTAGGCGGTATGAACAACGATACATTGAAAAACATCGCCCTGCTGATTGACGCGGATAACGCGAGCCCGGCAGGCATTGATCCCGTGCTGACAGTGCTGGCGGAACTGGGCCAGGTCAACATCCGCCGCGCCTATGGCAACTGGCGCAAGGCCGCGCTGAAAGGTTGGGCGGACAAGGTCCATCGTTACGGCATCGAACCGCAGCAGCAATTCGACCTGACCAAGGGCAAGAACGCCACAGACATGAAGATGACCATCGACGCGATGGACATGCTTTATCGCGGGCGCGTCCATGGCTTCGGCATCATGAGTTCCGACAGCGATTTCATGCCGCTCGCCATGCGCATCCGGCAGGATGGCTACCCCGTCTATGGTTTTGGCAGCCCGCGCACACCCGAGGCGTTCCGGCAGGCGTGCACGCGCTTCATCGATGTCGATGCGCTGATCAAGGCGGAAAAGGCAGCGGCAATCAGTGACAAGGGCAGTGCAAGCGGATCGCTGGATGAGGAACTGCTGCATCTCTTGTTTGATGCCTATGCGGCCAGCAAGCGAGACGATCGCGGTTATGCAAAACTGTCCGAAGTTGGCCAACGTGCCGGAAATCGCAGCAGTTTCGATACGCGCAGCTATGGCTATGCGCGGCTGATCGACATGCTGGAGGCCATCCCCAACTTTTCGAGCGAACGACGCGACGATGGCCAGGTGTGGGTCAAGCGACTGCGCTGACCGATCGGCAGTGCACACTTGCAAACGAAAAAAGGGCGGCAGAAATTGCCGCCCTTCTCCATCGGGTTGATGCTTCGCTTACTGTGCGGGCGCGGCAGGCGCCGGGGCCAGCTTGTTATCGATGTGGACCATCCACAGTTTGGAGACGATCGCGCGCGGGCCGGTAACCTTGGCGAAATTGGCCTTTGCTTCGGCCAGCTTGCCCTGATCGAACTGGGCGATGCCGAGCCGGGTCAGCGCGGTATTGGCATCAATCCCGCCCTTTGCCAGCGCCGCAGCATAGAGTTCTTCTGCCTGGGCGGCATTGCCATAGTTAAGGAAGGCATCGGCCAGACCCAGCGGCCTTGTTCCCGTCGCGGCAGACATGGCGCCCGCAACTTCCGATGGCAGCGATGCCTTGTCACTGGCAATGCGGCCTGAAGCATTCGTGCGCGCTTCGGCAACCCAGCCCGAAAGATCAATCGCGCCCGAGTTCACACCCTTGTCGATGATCCGCACGACTTCGCCCGGAAGGCGGCGCGGATCCGCAGTTTCGATATATTCCTTGTATTCGTTCTTCACATAATCCGGTTCATTATCGAGCGCGCCGGCCCGGTCCATCAGGCGGAACAGGTCCAGCGTGGTCTGCGGATCAAGGCCGCCCAACGCACGGATGATCTGCGCAGCCGCCAGCCAATTGAAATTACTAGGGTATTCGTCAACCAGCACGGTCGAGAAATAGACCGCATTGTCTGCGCTCTTGGCATTGTATGCGACAACATTGGAGCGTTCGATCCAGTCTTGCGGCACCGCCAGACCGGCTGCCCGGCGATCTTCAATCGCCTTGCGGGCCGCGACCAGGCCGGCTTCCGCCTGGCCCGCGCCCTGATAGGCCTGGACCATCAGCGGAACCAGCGCTTCATGTTCGAAGCCCATGGACGCGGCCTTGGCCAGCGCCGACATCGCCGTGGGGTAATCTTTTGCGGCATAGGCGAAATTGCCGAGATAGAAGAGATACTGACCCTGCTTGTCTTCCGCGATCTGCCCGCTGTCGAGCATCATCTGGATGCCCTTCTGGCGCAGCGCCGGGTCATCGTTCATGCCGCCGAGCGAAAAAGCGAACTGTCCAGCCGCGAGCTTGTCGAGGTCAGTGGAAACCGCGGCCATGGCCGCATCCAGCATCGGCAGGGCCGCATTGGCGCCGGCCTTTGCGCCAGCCGCGTCACCACCGTCACGCAGTTTTTCAAGTTCCTTGACCTTGTCCTGCACCGGCTTGGCTGCAGCCGTGAATTCCTTGGAATAGCTTGCCTTCCCTTTCGCCAGGGCAGGCTGTGCGCTCAGCACATAGCCCGAAACGACAAGTCCGGTCGCGGCCGTCACGGCGAGCGCGCCCGCCGAACCCAAACGGTACAAACCCCGCATGCATCTTCTCCTGTAGCGGCCAGTGCCCTGGCCATTCAAACCATGCTCGCGCTAGTGCAAGCAAAAGCGCGATTTTGCAACAGTTGCTGCCTAGAAAAATGGCGCTGAACGGCGATTGAACGGGCGCACGGCGCGGCGTTCATACGGCTCGGCCTGACTGGGGGCCAGCGATGTGGAAAAAGAGTGACCCAGGGGGGTATCGGCTGGTCTTTTCCGGCCAATTTTCCTACGGCCATGGGCAGATAGTGAAAAACAAGAAAGTGTGTTCGCACAGTGAGTGATGAGATAGATACGATTGAACCTGCCGCTCCCGCCGGAGGCCCGGATATAGAGCGGATCGACATCGTCGATGAGATGAAGTCGAGCTATCTCGACTATGCGATGAGCGTGATCGTCAGCCGCGCGCTGCCCGATGTTCGCGACGGGTTGAAGCCGGTCCACCGGCGCATCCTCTTTGCCAGCCAGGAAGGCGGTTTTGTCGCCGGGCGCCCCTATCGCAAGAGCGCCAAGATCGTCGGCGACGTGATGGGTAATTATCACCCGCATGGCGACAGCGCGATTTACGATGCGCTGGCCCGCATGACGCAGGACTGGTCAATGCGCCTGCCGCTGATTGATGGCCAGGGCAATTTCGGCTCGATGGACCCCGATCCGCCGGCCTCGATGCGTTATACGGAAGCGCGGCTTGCGAAAGTCGCCAATTCTCTGCTCGACGATCTCGACAAGGATACGGTCGATTTCCAGGAAAACTATGATGGTTCGCGCAAGGAACCGCAGGTTCTGCCCGCCCGCTTCCCCAATCTGCTGGTCAATGGCGCAGGCGGGATTGCGGTCGGCATGGCGACGAATATCCCGCCGCACAATCTGGGCGAGGTTATCGATGGCTGCCTGGCCTTCATCGCCAATCCCGCGATCACGACCGAGGAACTGATCGAGATCATCCCCGGGCCGGATTTTCCCACCGCGCCGCTGATTCTCGGCCAGTCAGGGGCGCGTTCCGCCTATATGACCGGGCGCGGTTCGGTGCTGATGCGCTGCCGCCACGAGATCGAGACCGGGCGCGGTGACCGCCAGTCAATCGTGCTCACCTCCATCCCCTACCAGGTCGGCAAGTCGGGCCTCGTCGAAAAAATCGCCGAAGCAGCCAAGGACAAGCGGATCGAGGGAATTTCCGACATTCGCGACGAATCCAACCGGCTTGGCGTGCGCGTGGTCATCGAACTGAAGCGCGATGCGACCGCGGATGTGGTGCTGAACCAGCTCTGGCGGCACACCCCGGCCCAGTCGAGCTTCCCGGCCAACATGCTGGCCATTCGCGGCGGGCGGCCGGAAACGCTGGCCCTGCGCGACATCATCCAGGCCTTCATTCAGTTCCGCGAAGAAGTCATCAGCCGCCGCACCAAATTCGAACTGAACAAGGCGCGCGACCGGGCGCATATCTTGCTCGGTCTGGTGGTTGCCGTCTCAAACCTCGATGAGGTGGTGGCGATGATCCGCAGCGCCTCCAATCCGGCGGAAGCCCGGGCCAAGCTGCTGGCGCGGGAATGGCCGATTGGCGACATCGCCCAATATATCCGGCTGGTCGAAGCGATCGAACCCAACACCGAACAGGAAGGTGGAACCTATCGCCTGTCCGAAGCGCAGGTTAAGGCCATTCTGGATCTGCGCCTGCACCGCCTGACAGCGCTGGGCCGTGATGAAATCGGCGACGAGCTGAAGGAACTGGCCGCTGCCATCGCCGAATATCTCTCCATCCTGGCGGATCGGGTAAAGCTCTATGGCGTGATGCGCGCCGAGCTGGAGGAGATCAAGCAGCTGTATGCGACCCCGCGCCTGTCGGAAATCGCCCCTGCGTGGGACGGGCTGGAGGATGAAGACCTGATCGAGCGGGACGACATGGTCGTCACCGTCACGCTGGACGGCTACATCAAGCGGACACCCCTCTCCACCTTCCGGGCCCAGCATCGCGGCGGCAAGGGTCGCGCCGGAATGGCGACCAAGGATGAAGACGCGGTCAGTGCAATGTTCGTCACGAGCACGCATAACCCGGTGCTGTTCTTCTCCACCGCGGGCAAGGTCTATCGGCTCAAGGTCTGGAAATTGCCCGAAGGCGGCCCGGCAACGCGGGGGCGGCCGATCGTCAACCTGCTGCCGGCGCTCGATGACGGTGAAACCATCGCCACGGTTCTGCCGCTGCCGGAAGATGAGGATAGCTGGGGTGCGCTCAGCGTCGTCTTCGCGACCGCCAAGGGCAGCGTCCGGCGCAACAGCATGGACGCTTTCGCCAATATCCCGTCAAACGGCAAATTCGCCATGCGCTTCGATGACGGATCGGATGACCGGCTGATCGGCGTTGCCCTGCTGGATTCGGGCGATGACGTGCTGCTCGCCTCGCGCCAGGGCAAGGCCATCCGCTTTGCCGCTGACGATGTGCGCGAATTCACCAGCCGCACCTCCACCGGCGTGCGCGGCATGACGCTGAAGGGCGATGACGAGGTTGTGTCGCTTTCCATCCTGCACCGGGTCGGTACCGATCAGGAAGAGCGTGAGGAATATCTGCGCTTTGCCCCATGGAAGGCCGAGAAAGAGGGCGAACCGAATCTTTCTCCCGAACGTTTCGCCCAGATGGCGGAGCGCGAGCAATTCATCCTCACCGTTTGCGCCAATGGCTATGGCAAGATGTCCTCAGCCTATGAATACCGACGCATCGGGCGCGGCGGCCAGGGCATCACCAATATCGACAATATCAGGCGCAACGGCCCCGTGGTCGCCAGCTTCACCGCCAGCCAGTCGGACCAGCTGATGCTGGTGACGGACCAGGCCAAGCTGATCCGCATTGCGCTCAATTCGCTGCGCGTCATCGGACGCGGTACGGCGGGTGTGCGATTGTTCGATGTTGGCGAAAGCGAACATATCGTCAGCGCTGTGCGTATTGACGAACAGGAAGCGCCCGAAAACGACGCGGAAGAGGCGATCCTAGAAGAAATGCTCGGTCGGGATTCACCCCAGACTGCGCCCGATACGCCGCCTGACCGTGACGATCCCCCGCCAACAGACACTGAATAGGCTGGCCGGGCCGCGCGTCAGCTTTCCGGCAGTTCGTGGCGCAAAGTCTGGATGACACCCGTCGCGATCAGGAACAAGCCGATGTAATGCAGCGGCCAGGCCGCCATGCTGGCCTGGTCGTATGGCAGGCGGCCGGAATTGATCGCCATCGTCAGCAGTTTCGCAACGAGGAACAGCACCGCGCCAAGGCCGACGCGGTACCGTGAGAAATGCGAGGCCCACGCAAGCGCCGCCATCGCGCCCAGCGTCAGCGCATAGAGGGCGGATGCGTAGAACATGTCCTGACCCATTGTGATCGCAATCGCGATCAGCGGGGTCAGCGCCAGCAGCGCCACCGCTGCGCCTTTCTGGCTGGGAGTCAGCACCGCGCGGCGATTGTGCAGGAACAGGTTGATCGCCGCCAGCAGCCCGCCAAAGCCAAGCAACATGGCCACGCGCGGATCGATTTCCACCGCGACATCACTGGCCATGGTCAGCGCGAGGAAAAACACCAGCCAGCGCGAGTCCGTGCTCCGGTGGCGCAACAGGGCATAGATCGCCAGCATTCCGGTGGCAGCGGCCTTGATCCCCAGCAGATACAGCCCCGCCAGCGCGGTTTCGCTCAGGGCAAAGAATGCCAGGCCCGCTGTCAGACTGCCGAGCAGCCACGGCCTGCGTTCCACCAATGCGCGTCTCGGCATGAATCATCTCCCCTTTCGCGCAGGCTTGGCCTTGAACAAGGGTGAGTGCAAGGGCTAGGCGAATTTGGCATGAACCATCATATCCACATTGTCGGCGGCGGACTGGCCGGGTGCGAAGCGGCGTGGCAGCTTGCCCGGCGCGGCGTGCGCGTGCGCCTGTCGGAAATGCGCGGTGCCGGAGATACGACGCCTGCCCATCAGACCGATCAGCTGGCCGAACTGGTCTGTTCCAACAGCTTCCGTTCGGACGATGACGAACGCAATGCCGTGGGCCTGCTGCATCACGAGATGCGGCGGCTGGATTCGCTGGTGATGCGCGCGGCCGCCAAGGCCGCAGTTCCGGCAGGTTCTGCACTGGCGGTCGATCGCGATGTCTTTTCCACCGAGGTGGAACGGGAACTGGCCGCCCTGCCCAATCTGGAAATCGTGCGCGAACGGGTGGACGAATTGCCCGATGCCGGTCCCACGATTATCGCCACCGGTCCGCTGACCGCTGACCGGCTGGCGCAAAGCATCGTTGCGGCCACGGGCGAGGACCGGCTGGCATTCTTTGACGCAATCGCGCCCATCGTCCATCGCGACAGCATCGACATGTCGATCTGCTGGATGGCGTCGCGCTGGGACAAGCCATCCAAGCTGGGCGGCGACGCCAGGGACTACATCAACTGCCCCATGAGCAAGGAGCAGTACGAGGCTTTCGTGCAGGGTCTGGTCGATGGCGAAAAGATCGCCTTCAAGCAGTGGGAAGCTGATACGCCCTATTTCGAAGGCTGCATGCCGATCGAGGTCATGGCCGAACGCGGTCCCGAAACCCTGCGCTTCGGGCCGATGAAGCCGGTCGGGCTGGACGATCCGCGCACCGGGCGCTGGCCCTATGCGG
The DNA here is from genome assembly GCA_024236235.1 of Novosphingobium sp. GTDB lineage: Bacteria > Pseudomonadota > Alphaproteobacteria > Sphingomonadales > Sphingomonadaceae > JACKKV01. The sequence goes on from JACKKV010000008.1 coordinate 47,270, forward strand.
TGGTGCAGCTGAGGCAGGACAACAAGCTGGGCACGCTCTGGAACATGGTCGGCTTCCAGACCAAGCTGCGCCATGGCGAACAGACCCGCCTGTTCCGCACCATCCCTGGCCTTGAGAATGCGGAATTTGCGCGGCTGGGCGGGCTGCATCGCAACACTTTCCTCAATTCGCCGCTGGTGCTCGACCGTCAGCTGCGCCTGAAGGAGGCACCGCACATCCGCTTTGCCGGGCAGGTTACCGGCTGCGAAGGTTATGTCGAAAGCTCGGCGGTGGGGCTGCTGGCGGGGTTGATGGCGCATGCCGAGCTATGCGGACGCGAATGGTTGGGGCCACCCCGCAGCACGGCGATGGGGGCGCTGCTGGCGCATATTACCGGGGACGCAGAGGCGGACAGCTTCCAGCCGATGAATGTCAATTTTGGGCTGTTCCCGCCGTTGCACGATGTGAAGAAGAAACAGCGCAAGGAAGCTTATACCACCCGCGCCAAGGCGGACTTCGGGGAATGGATCGCGGCCCGGATCATGGCCACAGATCACGCCGCCTAGCAGCGGCAGGCCGGTTTGCGCACAGGCTTCGGCCTTGTGGCGGCAAATTCGGTCGGCGTCAGCTCATTGTCACGATTGCTGTCCGCACTCTCGAAACGCTGCACCGTGGCCACCGCCCATTCTTCGAAAGTCAGCAGATTGTTGCCATCCACATCCAGCTTGCGGAAGGCGTCCGTGCGAGTGGACAGCATTTCGGACCGGCTGATGCGCCAGTCACGATTGCGATCATAACGGAAGAAGCGCTGCTGTTCGCGGGACAGTTCGCTCGCTTCGGGCGGTGCCGGGCCTTCCAGCCCCGAGATATCCGCCTGCGGGATGAGAGTATCAGCAACCGGCGGCGATTGCGGTGCGGGCGGCGGTGCGCCCTGCTCCACCGCTGCGCGGCCCTGCCACCAGAACAGGCCGATCCCGACCAGGGCCAGTGTGGCCAGCGCCGCCAGTATCGTCCGCTGCATCCCGTGCCCCTTCCCTCTACCGCCCGGTCAGGCCGAGCCTTATCGCAAGCAGCAAAGCCCCGCCACCGTCAAGCATCGGCACCCCGCCGCGGCGGATTGAGCGCCGGGCCAGTCCTTGCAGCACGGTGAGCGGGCGCAATGCGCGCGGCAGCCGTATAGCCGCAACGGCATGATCCCGCGCGAGATCGAGTGCGCGCGCGCGTTCGTCCGGGTCGCTCAACCCTGTAACGAGATCGCCCAGCGCCCACGTCATCCCCGCCCGCGTGGCCGCGTCTGCGGCGGCCCCTTCGTGCAACAACGCGGCGAGCGCGGCGAAGGCGTCGGCGCGCGCCCGGGCGAAACGGAGCATCGCTGCTGCTGGCAATGGCCCGTCATGCAGCAATTCTTCCCAACCGTTCACCAGATCGACCAGCGCAGGCCGCGCCCCGTCCCAGGGGGTCAGCTGCGCCAGCAGCGGCTCCCCCGCAGGCCAGCCGGCCGCAGGTTTTGCCAGCGTATCGCGCCACCAGGCCAGACGCATCTGGGCCATCAGCACTTCGCCGCGCTGCCGCACAATTCCTGCGTTCCGTGCGTCCAGCGCCAGCAGCCCGGCCACGAGTGTGCGGGCCGCCGCGGGCGAATAGGCCAGCGCGAGGCGTTGTGGCGGCGGCAGCTCATGGATCAGCTCAGCGGACATGCGCTGCATACGGGGCGCAAACCGCGCCGAGTCAAGGCTGAGGAGCCAGTCAAACGAAATCCTTCATTAACCGAATGTTTTGATCCCCCGATTACCCTGACGTTCTAATGGTCGAATCCAGCTTTATGCAGATCCGTGGGGAAACCATGCTGCGCCGAACGAAAAACATACTCAAAAGCCTGCGCAACTGCCGCAGCGGCAATGCGGTGATGATCGTAGCGCTGGGCATGCCCGCGCTGATCGGCGGCACTGGCTATGCCGTGGACACGGCACAATGGTATCTGTGGAAACGCGAAGTCCAGTTCGCGGTTGACCAGGCCGCGATCGCTGGCGCCTGGGCCATGACTGACAGCGCGACATCGGCAACCTACCAAACCCGGGCCGGGCAGGAGTTCGACGCCAATCTTTCGATCACTGACGATTTCGTGAGCGAGCCAAATATCGACCTTGCAGATTACGAGAGTGGAACCGATAACAGCGTGGTGGTCACGGCTTCGGCTTCGCAAATGCTGCCCTTTTCTGGTTTTCTTACTGGCAAAGCAGCAACCATTAATGTGAGGGCACAAGCGACTTTCGAGCAAGGGGCTTCCTACACTGCTTGCCTTCTAGCGGTTGACCCCTCAGCAACAGATGCATTTATTTTGGGCGGAAGCGTTAGTGGCAGCGCCGCGTGCGGGAGTGGAGCGATCTCCAACGCATCAACCGCTATGCGCAAGAACGGCAACTCAGGCGTGAATCTCGGGCACCTGGTATCAGCAGGAGGCATTGACTCAGGTTTTGCATCAAACGGTACAATTCATGACCATGTGTCCAATCTGGCTGATCCGTTCGATGGCCTGACCATGCCGCAAAGCACTACCCCACGAACCTATACTTGCCCGCCGGTCGTGCCCGCATCAACGACGACCACCGCTGACACTTCAACCAGCACAGTCACAAGCTACATCTATGTTCAGGCGAATAACGCCAGTCAGTCGGTAAGTCGCGCAACAGCCGGCACGAATATCTATGCCTATTCAAGCCCAAAGCCCAGCACCACTGTGCCAGGTACCAGCCAGACTGGACAAACTGTGCCTAACGGGACAACAGCGGGAAGCCAGGATGGTACCGCTACTTACGTCGATATGGGTCAGGTGCTGAGTTCACCCAAAGTGCGCGAGGTAAAGAAGACATTCACCCGCACGACATACAGCAATATTAATACCACTACTACGCCTGGATCGGACGGGATTGCGCGTCTGTCGCCGGGAACCTATTCAAGCATCGTTGTCGGCTGCCAGACGATACTTAACCCGGGCGTCTACGTCATTCAGGGCGACCTAGATTTTGGACAAAACAAATCGATCTCGGGATCGGACGTGATGTTCATACTGGAGCAGGCCGACAGAATAAAAATCAATTCCAACTCGGTGGTTAGCCTTTCGGGAATCACGCAATCAACCTTGCAGTCAGACTACGGCATGTCAGCCGACGATGCAGCGAAACTGGCCGGAATGGTCATCTATGATCCAAACTCAACTGAACAGTTGAAAATGAACGGTAACGCCACGCTCGCGTTGAACGGGATTATCTACATGCCGCAACGGAACATCTGGTTCAACGGCAACTCCACAGCGTCGGGCAGTTGCATGATGATTGTTGGAGGAACGCTGACATTTACAGGCAATAACAGCTTGAACAGCTTTTGTGTGCCTGCGGGGTTCTCTGCATTGGACTTTGGCGGTTCCAGTGACAGTGTCAAGTTGGTGTCGTGATGAACGCCCTTCAACGCTTCATCAACTGTCTTCGTGAGAGCACCAGCGGAGCGATGGCGATCGAAACGGCTCTGGTCGCGCCAATCCTCGCGACGCTCACCCTCGGCGGGTTCGAGGCAAGCCGGATGGTTGCGCGCAACGCCGAGTTGCAGAGCGCCATTGGCGAGGCGGAAGCGATCGTCATGGCTGCCCCGCCCGACACGGCTGCCAAGCGCGATACAGTCAGGTCCATCATCAAACAAACGACAGGCCTCGACGATACTGGCGTATTTCTATACCCGGTTTATCGCTGCGGTACAAACTCAACTCGGGTGCTCTCCGACACATTGTGCGCAAGCGGTGATGCCGTATCCACTTACATCTTCATCAATCTGAGCGAGACTTACACGCCGGAATGGACTCATTTCGGCATCGGCCACCCGGTGAACTTCTCGGTGTCGCGCACGGTGCAGATTTCATGAACCGCCTTGTTCGCATCCTGCGCGCGCTTCGCACCCGCAACGAAGGCTCTGTGGTGGTCGAGTTCGGCCTGCTTGGCGGGTTGTTCATCGGTATGCTGGTCGGCGTGTTGCAGGTCGGCGTGGCGATGCAGAATTACAATGCGCTGCGCAATGTCGCGTCGGACGTCGCACGCTATGCGCTGGTCCAGTATCAGAGCGACAATCCCAAGACCAATGAAGAACTGCGCGACTGGGCAATCGCGCGCGCGACCGATGCACCTTACCTGCTGGACCAGGACGACCTGACTATTACCGTGATCGATGCGGCGACGCAGCGGGTTAGCGATGCGCAGGAACTGTCGATGACGATCACTTACCAGATCCCGACTTTCATGGACCTGCTGGGCTGGGAAAGCCCCTCGCTCACTTACAGCCGAGCCCTGTTCGTCATGAGCTGACGCCAGGCGGTGTAATTCTAAGCGAATTAACCATTTCCGTTGGCAATGTTTCCACCCGGCCTGCCTAGGTATCGGAGTGTGCACAAGATTCCTCCCACCTCCGCGCTGACGCGCCTTTCCGGATTGCTGCGGCGGCTTGCGCGCAATCGCGCGGGCAACACCATCATGCTGGTGGCAGCAGCGATCGCACCGATCATGGCCATGGTCGGCGGCGGGTTTGACATGGGGCGCAGTTACCTTTCGCAAAGCCGGTTGCAGCAGGCCTGCGACGCGGGCGTGCTGGCAGCGCGCAAGAAGCTGGGCACGGAGGTGATCATCACCGGAGATGTGCCGGATGACGTGGCCGAACTTGGCCAGCGCTTCTTCAACATCAACTTCCGCACCGGTTCCTACGGCACGGAAGACCGCACCTTCGAGATGCAGCTGAACGAGGATTACTCGATCTCCGGCACCGCCACGGTCAATGTGCCGACCACCATCATGCGCGCCTTCGGCTTTACTGAAGTTCCGATTGAGGTGGAATGCGAAGCCCAGCTCAACATGTCGGACACTGATGTGATGATGGTGCTGGACGTCACCGGATCGATGAGTGACACCAATCCCGGCGACACGATGAGCAAGATCGACGCGCTGAAGGCTACAGTGCGCAATTTCCATGCGCAGATGACGGCCAGCGTCAGCGGCGGCACCAGGGTGCGGTTCGGCTTCGTGCCCTATTCCACAAACGTGAATGTGGGCGGATTGCTGGAAGACGACTGGGTAGTGGACGAATGGACCTATCAGTCGCGCGAGCGGGTGATCGATAAATCCACCGAAACCACCAAGACGTACTGGACCAACTGGACCTATAAATCCGGCAGCGCGTCCACCACCAATGTCAGCAGCTATGCCGCCACTTATCATCCGCCCAGCAGTGGACACGGCGAAGGACCGGCCAGCGGCGATGGCTATTATACCTGCGATACAGGAACGCCGTCGGACGCCTATACCAGCAATGACGTGTTGCTTTCGACCGTGACCGAGCCATTCATCGGGCCACCCGTCGGCACCAGGACAACCGAACATTACCGGCGCACGATCAATGGTGACGATTACTGGATTCAGCGGATCGACAATATCTGCTACGTCAAGAAGACGACTTACAGCAGCTATGTCCAGGAATATGACAAGGTCACCGAACCGACCATCCTGATCACATACAAGTGGAAGTATCACCCCATCGCCATGGACGTCAGTGACTGGCGCACCACCTCCAACGGCTGCATGGAAGAACGCGATACTTACGATATTGACGATTATTCCAACGTCGATCTCAGCCGCGCGCTGGATCTGGATATTGACCGGGTGCCAACCGCCGGAACGCCAGCCACGCAATGGCGGCCGATGTTCCCGGGCATTATCTACGAACGCGAAATCAATTCGAGCGGCTGGGGGGGCAGCTTCAAGGATGCGGTTTCGACCACAACCGCCACCTGGCTGAACGCGGAATCGGGCGGCGTTTCCGCCTGCCCGCCAGCGGCAAAAAAGTTGTCAGTCATGACCAGCGGCGAGATTGACAGCTATCTCGCCACCCTTTCGCCTGCCGGCAACACCTATCATGATATCGGCATGATCTGGGGCGGTCGCCTGCTCTCGCCTACCGGCATTTTCGCCAGCGAAAACAGCGATGCGGCCAACGGGCGCGAAATCAGCCGCCACATGATCTTCCTCACTGACGGGCAAACGGCGACCCTGGATCTCAGCTATGGCACTTATGGGGTGGAACCGCTGGACGAACGCCGCTGGAAAGACGGCCCGGGCGGATCGGGCAGCAGTTTCACTCTGACAGAGACAGTCGAAAACCGCTTCGCATACGCCTGTGAAGAGGTGAAGAAGAAGAACATCACGGTCTGGGTGATCGCCTTCGGTACCAGCCTCAACCCGATCATGACCAATTGCGCGGGTGAAGGCCACTATTTCGCCGCCGCCGATGCGGACGAGCTGAGCGCGACCTTTGCGACCATCGCCGAACAGCTTGGCGAACTGCGGGTAACGCGATGATAGCGCGCGGACTCAGCAGCCTCGCCCGCCGTCTGGCGCACGACACTGCGGGCACCAGCCTGGTCGAATTCGCACTGGTCGCGCCGACCCTGCTGCTGGTGATCATGGGGATTTTCGACATTTCCTATAATATCTACACAGCCACGCAGTTGCAGGGCGCGGTGCAGAAGGCCGCGCGCGATTCAACGCTCGAAGATGGCTCGGTCAACATGGCCGCGATCGATGCGCGTGTGACCGCTGCGGTGCATGATCTGTCCTCCACCGCGACGGTTTCCTTCGACCGCAAGAACTACACCAATTTTTCGAACGTCGCACAGCCGGAAGACTGGACGGACAGTGACGGCAACGGAATTTGCGATGATGGCGAAGCCTTCGAGGATGTGAACGCCAACGGCACCTGGGATGCTGACATGGGTTCGACGGGGCTTGGCGGCGCGCGAGACGCGGTGCTGTACCGGGTGACGATCGCTTATGATCGCCCCTTCCCGCTCGCGAACATGATCGGTCTGCCCACGCGCCAGCAGACCGTTGCCTCTACCGTGCTGCGCAATCAGCCCTGGACCACCCAATCCACCTCTCCCCCAGCCATCGGAACCTGCGCATGAGCGCCGCTGCACCAGCCACGACACCGCAACCGGGGCTGTTTGCCCGCCTGCGGGCCTGCCGTTCCGGTGTTGCGATGACCGAATTCGCGCTGTCGCTGCCACTGCTGTTCGGCGTAGGCCTCTATGGGATCGAGGCGGCAAACCTCGCCACCACGCAGATGAAGCTCAGCCAGGTGGCAATTCACATTGCCGACAATGCCTCGCGCATTGGCGACACATCGATGTTGCAGGATCGCAAGATCTATGAATCCGACATCAATGATGTGTTCATCGGCTCGAACCTCCAGGCGGGTGATGCAATCGACCTGTACGAACACGGGCGCGTCATCATCAGCAGCCAGGAAGTGGTCCCTGACAGCGATGATGACCAGTACATCCACTGGCAACGCTGCCTCGGCAAGAAAGCCTATACCTCGGCTTATGGCGATGAAGGCACCGGGCTGCTGGGCGGTTTTGCCGGCATGGGCCCGCCGGGCGAAGAAGTGCTTGCCTTCGATGGCGAAGCGGTGATCTTCGTCGAAGTCGCCTATGAATATCAGCCGTTGGTGGGCGATACATTCGCCTTCAAGCGGGAATTGCGCGCCATCGCATCGTTCACCGTGCGTGACAGCCGCGATCTGACCCAGATTTACCAGCGCGACCCGTCAGACCCTTCGACGGTGTCGAGCTGCTCCAACTATACCGGCGTCAGCACCGATCTCTATTCCTGAGCGCAGCGCCCGGATTCAGCGATAACAGACCTTGCGCGCCGCTTCGACAATGCGCGCCGGATTGAGCAGCGCCAGCTTTTCCAGATTGGCCGCATAGGGCAACGGCACATCCGCATCGCACACCCGCAGCACCGGCGCGTCAAGCAGGTCGAAGCCGTCCTCCATGCAGATCGCGATCACTTCGGATGCGATCGAACATTGCGGCCAGGCTTCTTCAGCGACGATCAGGCGGTTCGTCCGGGCGAGGCTTTCCAGTACCGCTGCGCGGTCAAGCGGGCGCAGCGTCCGCAGATCGAGCACTTCGGCATCGATCCCCTCACCCGCCAGCGTTTCCGCCGCTTCCAGCGCCATGCCGACCCCGATCGAATAGCTTACGATGGTGACGTCCGCCCCCTGGCGCACCACCCGTGCCTTGCCGATGGGCAGAACCCAGTCCGCGATATCCGGTACGGGGAAGCTGCGCCCGTACACCAGTTCGTTTTCAAGGAAGACGACCGGGTCTTCGGACCGGATCGCCGCTTTCAGCAGCCCCTTGGCGTCCGCGCTGTCATAAGGGGCGATCACCACCAGGCCGGGCACGCTGGCATACCATGGTGCGTAGTTCTGGCTGTGCTGGGCACCCACGCGCGCAGCCGCACCGTTGGGGCCGCGAAACACCACCGGGCAGCGCATCTGACCGCCCGACATGTAATTGGTCTTGGCCGCGGAGTTCACGATGTGGTCAATCGCCTGCATCGCGAAATTGAACGTCATGAATTCAACGATCGGCCGCAAGCCGCCCATCGCCGCGCCCGTGCCAAGTCCGGCAAAGCCATATTCGGTGATCGGCGTATCAATCACGCGCTGCGGACCAAATTCCTCAAGCAGGCCCTGCGTGACCTTGTAGGCGCCTTGATATTCGGCCACCTCTTCACCCATCACGAAGACGCGGCTGTCACTGCGCATTTCTTCGGCCATCGCATCGCGCAGCGCCTCGCGCACGGTCAGCACGGCCATGGCTGCACCTTCGGGCACGGACGGATCGCTGCGCAGGACCGGCGCGGCATCTTCACCTCTGGGTGCCGGCGTCGCCGGAGCGGGCTGAGGCGCCGGTTCCACCCTGGCTGCGGGTGCGGGCGAAGCGGCGGCGCCATCGCCATCAAGCGTGGCGATCACCGCGCCCACTTTGACCCCTTCGGTTCCGGCGGGGATGACCAGCGACGTAATCGTGCCTTCGTCCACCGCCTCGAATTCCATCGTCGCCTTGTCCGTCTCGATCTCGGCCAGAATATCGCCCGAGCGGACCTCGTCCCCCTCCTTCACCAGCCATTTGGCCAGCGTGCCTTCCTCCATCGTCGGCGAAAGGGCGGGCATCTTCAGTTCGATCGCCATCAGTATGCGCTCACCAGAACGTCAGTATAAAGTTCGGCCGGATCAGGTTCGGGCGAGGTTTCCGCAAAATCCGCCGCCTCGGCCACCCTGGCGCGGATTGCCTTGTCAATTTCCTTCAGGCGCGCTTCGTCGATCCCGCGTTCCAGCAGATCGTGCCGCGCAGCCTCGATCGGGTCGCGCTTCTCGCGCACTTCCTGCACCTCTTCCCGGCTGCGATATTTGGCGGGGTCGGACATGGAGTGCCCGCGATAACGATAGGTGTTCAATTCCATCAGCACCGGGCCATTGCCGCCGCGCACATGCTCCAGCGCGATTTCGGCGGCACGGCGTACCTCCAGCACGTCCATCCCGTTCACATCCAGTCCCGGAATGCGGAAGGCCGTGCCGCGCCGGTGGAAATGGGTTTCAGCCGAACTGCGCTTGACCGCCGTGCCCATGGCGTACTGGTTGTTCTCGATCACGAAGATGATCGGCAATTGCCACAGGCTGGCCATGTTGAAGGTTTCATAGACCTGGCCCTGATTGGATGCACCATCCCCGAAATAGGATAAGCAAACACCGCCATCCCCGCGATATTTATGAGCAAATGCCAGCCCGGCACCCAGTGGCACCTGCGCGCCGACGATCCCGTGGCCGCCGTAGAATGCGTGTTCGGTGCTGAACATGTGCATCGAACCGCCCTTGCCCTTCGAAATTCCGGCCTGCCGCCCGGTCAGCTCCGCCATGATGACCCTGGGGTCAATGCCATAGGCGAGCATGTGGCCGTGATCGCGATAGCCGGTGATGACACTGTCCAGCCCCGCCCTGAGCGCGGATTGCAGGCCCACCGCCACCGCTTCCTGTCCGATATAGAGATGGCAGAAACCACCGATCAGCCCGAGGCCGTAGAGCTGACCCGCTTTCTCCTCGAACCGGCGGATGAGCAGCATCTGTTCGTAAAAATGCAGCAGTTCCTCGTCACTCGCCTCATACCGGCGATTGCTGGCCAGATTGTCCTGCAGGCTGCGCAGCGCGAAACCACTGCCGCCCGCTTCGCTTTCGCCGGTTTCGGCAGTGGGCGCTTTCTTTCGCGGTCGGGCCGGTTTAGCCAAATTCACAATCCTTCGATCTGGGCCGCGGTGGCATGCGGCAGAATCCGATCAGTCCATCGCCAAACTATAAGGGCAAGCGCCCGCCATAGGCAACGACGCAAAGCGTCTCTCTGCCCATAATGTGGCCGGAAATGGACCGGAGACACAGGATGATGGGAAGACCGGCCAGATGCAGGCCGCGCCCGGTTCAGTTGAGCGTCATCACCACTTCGTCCGGATGGACGACGTTGAGATTGCTGCGCAGCAGTTCCCCCACGAGATCGGGATCAGCCGCCTTGGGATTGAGCAACGCGACGCGATTCCTCAATTCATCGCGTTCCGCCTGGAGTTGCGCAATTTCGGCCTTGTGCTGTTTCAGAGTGGCGAGATTTTCGCTCCATGCGAGCAGGCTGCTCGGCCCGGCGAGCGCCAGACCGCCCATCGCCAGCAGCAGGATCAGCGCCAGCGTGTCGCCGCGCCTGTTGCGCGGCAGCCGGGTGGAAGGTTCGTTGCGAAACATCGGGCTATAAGAATCATAGTTAACCCGCCGGTTCAAGGGCTTTCTGCGCACTGCTGAAATTTAGATGTACCCCCGGCTGAATTTCATGCGCCATCCGGCGCCCCCGTTCATTTGGTGCGCCCGACAGGATTGTCCTGCGCTGCGCTCCGGACGTCTGCGCGCCTGCGGCGCTTCGACTCCGAAATTCAAATCCTGTGCATGACACATCAAACGAAACCGGCGCGCCATCCGGCGCCCCGGTTCATTTGGTGCGCCCGACAGGATTCGAACCTGTGGCCCCCAGATTAGGAATCTGATGCTCTATCCTGCTGAGCTACGGGCGCACGCGGATGCCCGTTTAGTGCCGGTCCGCGCGAAGGGCAATCAGTTGATGTCATCGGGCGGAGCGACGGGGAACAGCAACGGCGCGACGGGAATGCCTTCCTCATGCAGTTCTTTCGCCTCGGCCAGCGACGCCTGTCCGTGAATAGGCTTGGCGTCGCGTTCCCCATAATGCATCGCGCGCGATTCCTCGACGAAACGGGGGCCGACATATTCCGAGGATTTGAGCGCCTCGGCCTGCATCGCGGCAATCTGTTGCAGGGCCTTGACCGCCTTGGGTGACAATTGTCCCCCGGCGACCGGTTGTACCGCGCCACTGCTGGCCAGGCTCTGGTTGCCCTTTTTCGGCACTGCCGGCGCCATGGGCGCCTTGCCGATTTCAGCCGCGCCGCATTGCGGGCAGCAGAGCAGACCGCGATCCTGCTGCGAGGCGAAATCCTCGGACGAGGAAAACCAGCCTTCAAAGCGGTGCCCATCCGGGCAGGAGAGGTCGAATACGATCATTGTCCTGACGATCTAGGTATTTCGCGCCGATTGGCAAGGCTCGGCAATTGTGCGCGCACCTCTGCGGTGCGGGCGGGATCGATCTCGGCAAAGCCCAGCCCCGGGGCTTCCCCGCCCATGTCGAGCACGACTTCCCCCCATGGATCGATGACCAGACTGTGGCCATAGGTCTCGCGCCCGTCAGCGTGACGTCCGACCTGCGCCGCAGCGATCACCCATGCGCTCGCTTCCACCGCTCGTGCGCGCAGCATCAGATGCCAGTGCGCCTGCCCGGTGGGGACAGTGAAGGATGCAGGCAGCGCGATGGCATCGCAGGCGCGATTGCCCAGTTCGGCAAACAGATCGGGAAAGCGCAGGTCATAGCAGATCGCCAACCCCAACCGCCCGAGCGGGGTCGTAGCCGTCACCACTTCCTGGCCGGGTGCATAAGCGGCGGATTCGCGCCAGCTTTCGCCACTGGCAAGCTGCACGTCGAACATGTGGATCTTGTCGTAGCGCGCGGCGATGGCGCCATCAGGGGCGATCAGGAACGAGCGGTTGGCCCACATTCCGTCACCACGGTCCACCGCCAGCGAGCCGAGCGCGATCCAGATGCCGTTCTCTCGCGCGGCATTGCGCATCACGGCCAGCACCGGATTATCCGCTTCCGCCACAACGTGAGCAGCGGCCCGCTTGCGGTCGCGGTCAAGCAGGCCGGACATTTCCGGCGTGAACAGCATCTGCGCTTCGCCCGCGGTCGCTTCCACGGCGGCGGCGCAGAGGGAGCGGGCATTTTCGACCGGATCGATCCCGGTCGTCGTCTGGTACAGCGCGATACGAACCATTGCGCCGCCTCAGCGGCCCAGCAGCATGTCAAGTTTGCCGGTCCGTTCCAGCTCCGCCAGTTCGTCCGAGCCGCCCACCGCCATGCCGTCAATGAAAATTTGCGGCACGGTGCGTGCTTCGGGCACCCGTTCCATCATCTCGGCGCGTTTCGGGCCACCCATGGTCACGTCATATTCTTCATAGGACACACCCTTGCGATCAAGCAGTTGCTTGGCCCGCACGCAGTATCCACAGCCCCACTTGGTATAGATTTCGACGCGGGGTTCGCTCATTTTAAGTCCTCATTCCAGCGGTTTGCCACCTGCCCCAGGGGGCTTGAATCTGCCTGCGGCTATCATATCTAGGCAAATGTGTCATGCGCCACCTGGGCAGGACACATACGCCGCGGGCGCCGCAGATGCGGGCCCGGACATTCAAATTGCTCAATGGAGGATTTGTACCATGAACCGTTTTGATTTTACTCCCTATCGTCGCAACACGGTCGGTTTTGACCGGCTGTTCGACCTGCTCGAAAACCAGGTCCGCCAGAATGCGGGCGACAATTACCCGCCCTTCAATATCGAACGGCGCGGTGAAGACGCTTATCGCATCACTCTGGCCATTGCCGGCTTCCGCCCCGATGATCTCGACATCACCGCCCAGCAGAACCTGCTGGTGATTCAGGGCCGCAAGCGCGAGGAAAGCGAAGGCGATTTCCTGCATGTCGGCATCGCCAATCGCGGTTTCGAACGGCGTTTCGAGTTGGCCGATTTCGTCCGGGTCGAACAAGCCGACCTGTCTGACGGGCTGCTGGTGATCGACCTCGTGCGCGAAGTGCCTGAAGCGATGAAACCGAAAAAGATCGCGGTGAGCGGCCAGCGCACGCTCGAAGTGGTGAAGAACGCCAAAGGCGATGACCAGGCCGACGCGGCCTGATCGCCAGGGCAAGGTGTAAGCCGGAAGGGGGCGGGCCGCAGGGTCCGCCCTTTTTCCTGATGCCGGTCAGACGAGTCGCGACTGGTGTACCGCCGCCGCGATGAAGCTGGCGAACAGCGGGTGCGGATCGAACGGCTTGCTCTTCAGTTCGGGGTGGAACTGAACGCCCACGAACCACGGGTGATCGGGCCGCTCCACGATTTCGGGCAGCAATCCGTCTGGCGACATGCCGGAAAAGATCAGCCCGCCCTGTTCCAGCGCCGGTCTGTAGGCCCCGTTCACTTCGTAGCGATGGCGGTGACGTTCGGATATGGTGGTGGCCCCGCCGTAAATGGCCGAGACATGGCTGTTGGCCGAAAGGCGCGCTTCATAGGCCCCCAGGCGCATGGTCCCGCCAAGGTCGGTATCCGCCCCGCGCTGTTGCAGGCCTTCCGCGCTCATCCATTCGGTGATGATGCCCACCACCGGTTCATCGGTGGCGCCGAATTCGGTGGAGCTGGCCGCTTCGATGCCGGCGCTGCGCGCCCCTTCGACGCAGGCCATCTGCATACCCAGGCAAATGCCGAAGAAGGGAACACCTCGTTCGCGCGCAAAGCGGACGCTGGCGATCTTGCCTTCCGACCCGCGCACCCCGAACCCGCCTGGCACGAGAATCCCATGCATCGGTTCGAGGCGAGCGGCGATATCGGCATCGTCCTGCTCGAAAATCTCGGCGTCGATCCAACGGATGTTGACCTTGACGCGATTGGCCATGCCGCCGTGAATCAGCGCCTCGTTCAGCGATTTGTAGGCGTCGGGCAGCCCGACATATTTGCCCACCACGCCAATCGTCACTTCCCCTTCGGGATGGTGAAAGCGATCAACAATGTCATCCCAGACCGCAAGATCGGGATCGGGCGCGTCCTGCCCGAAATGGCGCAGCACCTCATCGTCCAGCCCTTCGGCATGATATTGCAGCGGCACGTTGTAAATGCTCGACGCATCGAGCGCCGGGATCACCGCTTCCTTGCGCACATTGCAGAACAGCGCGATCTTGGCCCGCTCCCCATCCGGCAACGGATGTTCGCAGCGACACAGCAGCACGTCGGGCTGGACACCCAGGCTGGTCAGTTCGCGCACCGAATGCTGCGTGGGCTTGGTCTTTAGCTCGCCCGCGGCCGAGACATAGGGCACCAGCGTGACATGAATGGCGCAGGTCTGTTCGCGCCCCAGTTCGTTGCGCAATTGCCGGATCGCCTCGATGAACGGCAGCCCTTCGATATCGCCGACCGTGCCGCCGAATTCGCACAGGACGAAATCTAGGTCTTCGGTATTGGCCAGCGCGAAGGCCTTGATCTCGTCCGTGACGTGCGGGATCACCTGCACCGTCGCGCCCAGATAATCGCCGCGCCGTTCGCGGGCGATGATGTCACGATAGACGCGTCCCGACGTGATATTGTCATTCTGATGCGCGGAAACGCCGGTGAAACGTTCATAATGGCCGAGATCGAGGTCAGTTTCCGCCCCGTCATCGGTCACATAGACTTCGCCATGCTGATACGGGCTCATCGTGCCCGGATCGACGTTCAGATAGGGATCGAACTTGCGAATCCTGACGCGGAACCCACGCGCCTGCAGGAGCGCGGCGAGACTCGCCGCCATGAGACCCTTGCCAAGCGATGAGACCACGCCGCCGGTGATGAAAATGAACCGCGCCATGGGAGTTGGGCCTTGGAGGATGGGACGATTCGGCGCAAGCCGTATCCGCGCCAATCCACAATCATCTGTCTCGGGCCGCGCCGGATATCGTCACGCGGCCAGGCGAAAGATGGCGAAGCTTACTGCCCGCCCGCCAGCGGATCCTGCGCTGGGGCAGCAGGCGCGGCCGACACCGGTGCGCCGCCTTCCTGTGCGCCCAGCGGATTGGCAGGCGCTTTTTCCGTCACGCTGCGGTCCAGCGAGGTGTCGATTTCCCCGCCCCCGGTCGAACCGACCGCCAGGACCGCCAGAGTGATGCTGAGCAGGACGAACAGCGTTGCCAGGATAGCCGTGGCGCGGGTCATGAAATCGGCCGCGCCGCGCGCAGACATCAGCCCGCCGGGGCTGCCGCCGCCGATCCCCAGGCCGCCGCCTTCCGAACGCTGCATCAGGATCACCGCGACAAGCGCGGCGCCAATGATCGCCTGGACGACAGTCAGAAACAGAAACAGCGACATGGGAAAACCCCGATTTTGGCAGTTAAAGGCCGGATGGCCACGCGCATTTAGGTCCGTGGCGCGTGGCTGGCAAGCCTTGCGGCTCAGTCCGTGTTTTCACCCGCCGCAGCAAGGATGATTCCAAGGAAGCTCTCCGCCGTCAGGCTGGCCCCGCCAACCAGTGCGCCGCCGACTTCATTCGCGCCGAGCAGTTCGGCGGCATTGTCCGGCTTAACGGAGCCGCCATAGAGGATCCGCACGGTTTCGCCCGCTTCGCCGAACTTGCCGACCAGCATCGCGCGGATCGCACGGTGCATTTCGCTGACATCGTCAACTGACGGAACCCGCCCGGTGCCGATCGCCCAGACCGGCTCATAAGCCACTGTCAGCTTTTCGGCACAGTCCGTGCTTTCCGGCAGGGACGCTTCAAGCTGCGCGGTCACCACCTTCACGGCCTTGCCCGCATCGCGTTCCGCCTCGCTCTCGCCAACGCAGACGATCACGGCAAGGCCGGCTGCCAGCGCCGCTTCGGCCTTGCGGCGGACCAGTTCATTGCTTTCGCCGTGATCGCTGCGGCGTTCGCTGTGGCCGACGATGACGAAGCCCGCGCCCGAATCCTTGAGCATCGGCGCAGAAATATCGCCTGTATGCGCGCCACCTTCCGCCGGATGGCAATCCTGTGCCCCGACGCCGATCAGCCCCGCTTCCTTGCGGGTTGCGTGAACCAGTGTGAAAGGCGGGGCAAGCGCCACCTCAACCTTGGTCAGCCGTTCAGCCGCGCGATCAATCGCGCGCGCTTCGGAGAGCATGGCGCGGGTGCCATGCATTTTCCAGTTTCCAACAATATAGGGGCGCTGGGCCATGTTTTTTGCCTGAAATTGCGTGATTGCCCGCCCGCAGACGGGAAGCGTCAGGGGCCGCTAGACCGGAGCAGGCGCCATGTCAAAGCTGGTTTTCCACATGGTGGCGCATGTGCGTTCACCTGTTGCGGCAGAGCCGCAGCGGCGATAAAGCGCGCCGGAAGACCAATTCACCTGCCCCCTGCTACAGCGCGAACGGCCCCCTTTTCATGATCCAGCTCATCCGCAGATTTCTCGACTCCCGCATCGGGGTCATCGTTGCCATCGCATTTCTGGGGCTGATCGCCCTCGCCTTTGCCGGGACCGACGTATCCTCGAACAAGCTGTTCGGCGGCGTTGCGGGCGGCGATCGCGTGGCGACGGTCGGCGATGAGAAGATCGGCACCGCTGAACTGCAACGTTCGGTCCAGACCGCGCTGGAACGCTATCGCCAGCAGAACCCCACCGTAACGATGCAGGTGTTCGTCGCCGAAGGCGCAGTCGGCAAGGTTCTGGATGAAATGCTGGACCGCGAATCCGTGGCCGTGTTCGCATCGAAGATCGGGCTGCGGGCCGGGCGCAGGCTGGTTGACAGCGAAATTGCCAATGCGCCCTATTTCCGCGGGGCCAGCGGCAAGTTCGATGATGAAATCTACAAGCAGGCGCTGCGTCAGCAGGGGTTGAGCGAGAAGGAGCTGCGCGACGATCTGGCCAAGGGCCTGCTGGTCAAGCAGGCGGCTGTGCCCGTCTCCTTCGGCACGGTCATGCCAACCTCGATCGCCCGCCGCTATGCCGGGGTTTTGAGCGAAGCGCGCAAGGGAGCGATCGCGCTCATCCCAAGTGCTGCCTATGCTCCCGCCAAGGGGCCGGACGAAGCGCAGCTAAACGCATTCTACAAGGAAACGCGCACCCGCTACATCCGGCCCGAACGGCGCGTGCTGCAATATGCGACTTTCGACGAATCGGCGCTCAAGGATCTCAAGGCACCGACAGAGGCGCAGATCGCAGCCCGCTACAAACGCGATGCAGCACTTTACGCGCCGTCGGAACAGCGCAGTTTCACTCAGCTTGTTCTGCCAACGGAACAGGCGGCGAAGGCCGTCAAAGCCGAACTTGCCGCCGGCAAGCCGCTTGACGTCGCGGCGCGGGAAAAGGGACTGCGCACCAGCGCCATCGGCCCGGTTTCGAAAAATGCTTATGCCGGGCAAACCTCCGCCGCGCTCGCCGCCGCGATGTTCGCCGCACCGCAAGGCCAGGTCAGCGAGCCGCTCAAAGGCACGCTGGGCTATTACCTCGTCCGGGTTGACCGGGTCGAGAAGTCGCCCGGCAAGACGATCGATCAGGTGCGCGGCGAAATTTCCACCGCACTGGCCGCCGAACAGAAACGCAAGGCCATCATCGACCTGTCAGCGGGGATCGAGGAAGAACTGGATGGCGGCGCGGCGCTGACTGACATTGCCAAGGAACTCGGCCTCCAGCTGCATGTGACCCCGCCGATCACGGCTGACGGGCGGGTTTATGGCAAGCCTGATTCGCAAGGCCACCCGCTGCTTACCCCCGCCCTGTCCACCGCCTTCTCGATGGATGAAGGCGAGCCGCAACTGGCCGAAGTCGATCCGGGCAAGCTGTTCCTGATCTATGAAGTGACTGAAATCACCCAGTCGGCCCCTGCTCCGCTCAAGGAGATCAAGGAACAGGTCAATGCCGCCTGGATACTGGCCCAGGGCGCCAAGCAGGCGCGTCTGGCCGCAGACCGGGTGCTGGCAAAGGTCGGCAAGGGCATGTCGATCGAACAGGCGCTGGCCGAAGAAAAGAAGCCGCTGCCCCGGCCTGACCGGATTGCGATGACCCGGGACGAACTGACCCGCTTCGCGCAGGGCGGACGCCGTCCTCCCGCGCCGCTGGTGCTGATGTTCAGCATGTCGGAAAATTCGGTCAAGCGCCTCGAAGCGCCTGACAACAATGGCTGGATGCTGATCCAGCTGGTCGACATCGAACCGGGCAAGGTCGATGACAATCCGCAGGTTCTGGCCAGTGTGACGCGCGAACTGGGCGCATTGCAGGCGCAGGAATATGAGGCGCAATTCATCCGTGCAACCCGCGCCGATGTGGGCGTCACGCGCAATGATGCGGCAATCAAGGCGGTGAAGCGCCAGCTTGCCGGCACGGAATAAGGCGGACGGATGAGCACCGCCCTGCCCGAAAATGCGCAGGAGGCCACGCGCCTGCTTGCACAGGGACAGCCCGCGCTGGTGTGGCGGCGGCTGGTGGCGGACACGGAAACGCCGGTGGGCGCCGCGCTCAAGCTGATGCAGCCGGGGCGCGGCGATTTCCTGCTCGAATCGGTTGAAGGCGGGGAGGTCCGCGGGCGCTACAGCCTGCTTGGCCTCGATCCCGATCTGGTGTTTCGCGCACGCGGCGCATCATGCGAAGTCAATCGCAACTGGCAATCGGCGCAGGATGCTTTCACCCCCCTGCCGGGTGACAGCCTTGGCGAATTGCGCGCGCTGGCCGCGTCCTGCCGGATCGAAGTGCCGGGCGAACTGCCGCGCGCGCTGGCCTGTCTGGTCGGCTATTTCGGCTATGAAACCATCGGTCTGGTCGAAAAGCTGCCCCGCGCGCCTGACAGCGAGCTGGATGTGCCTGACATGCTGTTCGTGCGCCCGACCCTGATCCTGGTGTTTGACCGGCTTTCCGATCAGCTGTTCTGCGTGGCCCCGCTCTGGGCTGACGGGGGTGACCCGGCAGGGGCGGTCACGGGCGCGGGCGACCGCATCGACGAGGCGCTGCGCAGGCTCGCCGCCCCGGTGCCCCCGCGCAGCCGGGCTGGCGACCTGCCCGAACTGGCGCTCAGCCCAAAGGTGCCGCAGGAACGCTATCGCTCCATGGTGCTGAAAGCGCAGGACTATATCGAGGCCGGTGACATTTTCCAGGTCGTGCTGGCCCAGCGCTTCACCTGCCCCTTCCCCCTGCCGCCCAGCGATCTTTATCGCGCCCTGCGCCGGGTAAACCCCTCGCCCTTCCTCTATTTCCTTGACCTTCCGGGCTTCGCGCTGATCGGCTCCAGCCCCGAAATCCTGGTGCGGGTGCGCGCCAATGCCGAAGGCAAGCCCGAAGTCACCATCCGGCCCATCGCCGGAACCCGCCCGCGCGGGGCCACGCCCGAGGAAGATCGCGCCAACGAAGCCAGCCTGCTGGCCGATCCCAAGGAACGGGCTGAACATCTCATGCTGCTCGACCTTGGCCGCAACGATGTCGGCCGGGTGGCTGCGTCAGGCACGGTGCGGGTGACCGACAGCTACACGATCGAACGCTACAGCCATGTGATGCACATCGTCAGCAATGTGGTGGGTCTGCTGGACCCGGCGCATGATGCGATCGATGCACTGTTCGCGGGCTTTCCTGCCGGGACGGTCAGCGGCGCACCCA
The DNA here is from genome assembly GCA_024236235.1 of Novosphingobium sp. GTDB lineage: Bacteria > Pseudomonadota > Alphaproteobacteria > Sphingomonadales > Sphingomonadaceae > JACKKV01. The sequence continues at coordinate 66,921 of JACKKV010000008.1, forward strand.
AGATCCGCGCCTGCGAAATCATTGCCGAGCTGGAACCTGAGACGCGCGGCGCCTATGCTGGCGGGGTCGGCTATTTTGCGCCCGATGGTTCGGTTGACAGCTGCATCGTGCTGCGCACAGCGGTGGTCAAGGACGGGGTGATGCATGTGCAGGCGGGTGCCGGAATCGTCGCTGATTCCGTTCCCGAATATGAACAGCGCGAATGCGAAGCCAAGGCGGGCGCGCTGATCGCCGCCGCGCGCGAAGCCGCCAGGGTGGCGCAGGAACCGGGTTTCGGGCAGTAGGCACTCCATGATCCTCGTCATCGACAATTACGACAGCTTCACCTTCAACCTCGTCCATTACCTGATGGAACAGGGGGCGGAGGTTGAGGTGGTGCGCAATGATGCGCTGAGCGCGGCACAAGCGCTGGCAACGGGCGCCACCGGTTTCCTCCTTTCGCCCGGTCCCTGCACCCCGAACGAGGCGGGCATCAGCCTCGATCTGGTGGGCGCCTGCGCAGATGCCGGCAAGCCGCTGCTGGGCGTGTGTCTGGGGCATCAGTCCATCGGGCAGTATTTCGGGGGCAAGGTGGTGCGCGGCGGGCTGATGCATGGCAAGACCAGCCCCGTCACGCATGACGGAACGGGCGTGTTCGCGGGCATCCCTTCCCCCTTCACCGCCACGCGTTATCACTCGCTGATCGTAACGGACATTCCCGAATGCCTCGCGGTCAATGCCACTTCGGATGACACGCATGTCATGGGCTTTCGCCACCGCGAGCTGCCGATTCACGGGGTGCAGTTCCACCCGGAAAGCATCGCGACGGAACATGGCCATGCGATGCTCGCCAATTTCATGATGATGTGCGGCCTGACGCCCGCTCGCGCGGCATGAGCCTGGCGCCGGACGAAGCGGAAAGCCTGTTCGGGCGGATGCTCGACGGCGGCATGGATGATGCGGATATCGCCGCAACGCTGGTCGAACTGGCTGACCAGGGCGAAACGGCCGCTGAAATCGCCGGGGCGGCGCGGGCGATGCGGGCAAGGATGAAGCGGATCGCGGCCCCGCCCGGCGCGATCGACGTCTGCGGCACCGGGGGTGACGGGCAGCACAGCCTCAACATCTCCACCGCCGTGGCGCTGGTGGTTGCAGCCTGCGAAGTGCCGGTGGCCAAGCATGGCAACCGTGCGGCCAGCAGCAAGGCCGGGGCGGCCGACACGCTGGAGGCGCTGGGCCTCAATCTCGCCCGTGCCGGGGAGTTGGCCGAACAGACGCTGGGCGATCTGGGCATCGCCTTCCTGTTTGCGCAGGCGCACCACCCCGCGCTGGGCCGCATCGCGCCGATCCGCAAGGCGCTGGGCCGCCGCACGATCTTCAACCTGCTTGGCCCGCTCGCCAATCCGGCGGGGGTGACGCGGCAACTGGTCGGCATCGCCAATCCGGGGCTGGTTCCCGTCTATCGTGAAGCGATGGTGATGCTGGGCGCCGAACGCGCCCTGATCGTCTCGGGCGAGGAAGGGCTGGACGAAATGTCCATCGCCGGGCCGACCTGCATCGCCGCAATCGGGATCGAATCCCTGCCTGCAACGCTCGCTCCGGCAGATGCGGGCCTTGCCCGCCATCCGCTTGACTCCATTCGTGGCGGCGATGCCGCATATAATGCGGCGGCGCTGCGCCGACTGCTGCTGGGTGAGGCTGGCGCATATCGGGATGCCGTGCTGCTGAACGCGGCAGGGGCGCTGATCGTCGCCGGGGCAGCGGGCGATCTGCGCGAAGGCGCGGAAGAAGCCGCCGAAGCGATTGACAAGGGGCTTGCCAACGCCCTGCTCAACTGCTGGATCGCCGCCTGCAATGACTGACAAGCTGACTGAAATCTGCACCACCAAACGCGCCGAAGTGGCCGCACGCAAGGCCGTGGCCTCGCTCGCCGAACTGGATGCGCGTGCCGCCGGGCAGACCGCGCCACGCGGTTTTCGCCGCGCGTTGGAGGAAAAGGCCGATGGCGGCTTCGCGCTGATCGCCGAAATCAAGAAAGCTTCACCCTCCAAAGGGCTGATCCGTGATGATTTTCGTCCCGCCGAACATGCAGCAGCCTATCAGGCGGGTGGTGCTGCCTGCCTGTCCGTGCTGACGGACGCGCCCTATTTCCAGGGGCATGAGGATTATCTGATCGTCGCCCGCGCGGCCTGCGCCCTGCCCGTGCTGCGCAAGGATTTCATGGTCGATCCCTGGCAGGTGGCTGAAGCCCGCGCGATCGGGGCGGATGCGATCCTGATTATCGTCGCCGCGCTGGGCGACGGGCAAATGGCGGAGATTGAGACAGCGGCGCTCGAACGCGGGATGGACGTGCTCGTTGAAGTGCATGACGAGGCTGAGATGGAACGCGCCACGCGCCTGCAATCGCGGCTGATTGGCGTCAATAACCGCGATCTGAAGCGTTTCGTCACTGATATCGGCGTGACCGAGCGGCTCGCCCCGCTGGCCCCGCCCGGTACGCTGCTGGTCAGCGAAAGCGGGATCAACAGCCATGCCGATCTGCAGCGCCTGTCGCGCTGCGGCGCGCGCGCCTTTCTGGTGGGCGAAAGCCTGATGCGTCAGGACGATGTCGCCGCCGCGACGCGCAGCCTGCTGGAAGGGTGAAGCGAGGATTGGCGCAAGAGAGGTGGCCTCGCGCACGCAGGCCCTGTCCTACAGCGCCGCGATCTGGCATGGGGACGGCATGGAACGCTTCATCGCATCCTCGAAAAATCGCGCTGGCGCCGGTTGCGGCGCGGGGTGGATTTTTTCTTATATGATGTGTCCGATATGTCCGATTCACTCGCCCGGGACAGCCTGAGATGAGCGGGCTGACTCACCTCGACTCACAGGGCAACGCGCGCATGGTCGATGTCGGCGGCAAGGCGGCAACCGCGCGCCGGGCCGTCGCCACCGGGCGCATCCGCATGTCGCCCGCCGCGCTGGCCGCGATTCGCGATGGCAATGCGCCCAAGGGCGACGTGCTGGCAGCGGCACGGATTGCCGGGATCATGGCCGCCAAGAAGACCGGCGATCTGATTCCGCTGTGCCATCCACTGGCGCTGGATGCGGTTACGGTGGAGTTCGCCCTTGAAGATGATGGCGTGCGGGCCACGGCCAGCGCATCGCTTACCGGCAGGACCGGGATCGAAATGGAAGCGATGACAGCCACATCCATCGCGCTGCTGACAATCTATGACATGGCCAAGGCGCTCGACAAGGCGATGGTGATCGAAGGGGTGCGGCTGCTCGCCAAGAGCGGTGGCAAATCGGGTGAGTGGACCGCGCCGGAGTGAACACAGCCTCCCCGCCGCCGCCCATTCCACTGGCAGACGCGCAGGCGCGCCTGCTTGGCCTGGCCCCGGCCCTGCCCCCTGAACGTCTCCCGGTCAATGCGGCGCTCGGCCATTACCTCGCCGAGCCCCTGCTGGCGGCGCGCACGCAGCCCGCCGCCGATCTGTCCGCCATGGACGGCTATGCCCTGTCCGGCGACGGCCCCTGGCGCGTGATCGGGGAAAGCGCGGCGGGCCACCCCTTTGACGGCAGCGTCCGTGCTGGCGAAGCGGTGCGCATCTCCACCGGCGCGCTGATGCCCGCAGGCGCAGACATTGTGCTGTTGCAGGAAGATGTGCTGCGCGCCGGAGACCGGCTGGAGCTGGCCGGCGATGCGCCAGTGCCCGGCAGGCATATCCGCCGCGCGGGCTTCGACTTCGCCAGGGGCGATGAACTGATGCCCGCCGGTGCTCGCATCACTCCGGCCATGGTCGCGCTGGCGCTGGCGGCGGGACACGGCGAACTGGCGGTGCATCGTGCACCCTCCATCGCCATCATCGACAGCGGGGACGAACTGGCCGCAAACCCAGCCGATTGCCCACCGCACCGCATTCCGGCCAGCAACGGGGCGATGCTGCAGGCGCTGCTGGCACAGCTGCCCTGCGCGATCCGCCGGATCGGCCCGGTGGCGGATGACTTGGAGGTTCTGGCAGACGCGTTCGCGCAGGCAGGCGATGCGGACATTGTCGTAACCAGCGGCGGTGCATCGGTCGGCGATCATGACCTGATTCGCCCGGCGCTGGAAGCATGGGGGGCACACATCGACTTCTGGCGCGTCGCGATCAAGCCGGGCAAGCCGCTGCTCGTCGCCCGGCGGGGGCACCAGCTCATCCTTGGCCTGCCGGGCAACCCGGTGTCAGGCTATGTCACCGCCTTCCTCTTCCTGCTGCCGCTAGTGCGCAGGCTGGCGGGATCAGCCTGCCCGCTGCCCGTTCCGGCCCGCATTCCCGCAGCAACCGCCCTGCCTGAAGGTGGCTCACGCCTGGAGTTTCTGCGCGCCCATTGGGACGGCGCCAGTGTCACGCCAGTCAGCGAACAGGACAGCAGCGCCCTGCGCGCGCTCAGCCAGGCCAATGCGCTGATCGAACGACCGATTGACGCACCCGCCGTTGCTGCTCATGCGCCGGTGACCGTCTATCTGTTCGGGAATGGCGGAATCGCTTGACTCGATGTTGCAGGTTCCGTAATTGTTCCGCATTCGTTCATGCCGTGACCCGGCCATGACGGAACGATTGCTACCGATTGGGAGAGCGCAGCCATGCTGACCGCCAAACAGCACGAATTGATCCGTTTTATCCAGACCCGGCTTGAAGATACGGGCATTTCCCCCTCGTTCGAAGAAATGAAGGAAGCGCTCGATCTCAAATCCAAATCCGGCGTTCATCGCCTGATTTCTGCGCTGGAAGAACGCGGCTTCCTGCGTCGCCTGCCCAATCGCGCGCGCGCACTCGAAGTCATCAAGCAGCCTGAAGATGTAAATGCGTCCGTCGTGCGCGTTCCTGCGGCCAATGATGTGGTGGCCCGCACTGTCGCCCCGGCGCAGCCTGCCCCCTCACCCGCCAATGACGTGATCGAAATCCCGCTGCACGGGCGGATTGCCGCCGGCGCACCGATCGAGGCGCTGGAAGGTCAGTCCACTTTGCCCGTTCCCGCCGCCCTGCTCGGCTCGGGTGAACATTATGCGCTCGAAGTATCGGGCGATTCCATGGTCGAAGCGGGCATTCTGGATGGCGACTTTGCACTGGTGAAGCGCACGGATTCGGCGCGCGATGGTGAAATCGTGGTGGCGCTGGTCCGGAACGAGGAAGCGACGCTGAAATATCTGCGTCGTGAAAACGGGAAAATCCGGCTCGATCCGGCCAATGGTGCGTATGAACCGCAGATCTACGATCCGCATGAAGTGATCGTTCAGGGCAAGCTGGCCGGGTTGCTGCGCCGCTATCACTGACCCCCGCTTCTACTGACCTCCCGCTCTTACTGAACGGGCGCGCGTGGTGTCCGGCGCTCATCCCGCGCACCGCGCCACCACCCATGGTGACCCTGACCATCGGCAACGCTGCGGATGCGCTGGCTGGCAAGGGTGATGGCCAGCCCGCCGCTTCGCTCCAGCATCCGCCGGTCCGCCTTGACCCAGCGGGGGCGGCAGCTGCCCGGCAGGCGGCGGTCGGCGACGACGATGTCAGCCCGTTCGCAGGCGGCGGCAAGGTTGCGTTCGGCGATGCGGGTCCGGCTGCGCGCCATCAGCAGGTGCCAGTCGCGTCCGGCGCGTTGCAGCGTGATCGCGCAGAAATCCGCGCTGCAGCTTGCGCCGGGCCACTGGTCAAGCGGGATGGGATCGCTGCTGATGCCCGAAAGCTCCTGCAGATTGTCGCGGGTAAAGCTGCTCTTGCTGTCGCGCAGGACCAGCAGGCGCGCCCCTTCGCCTGCGATGGCCACATGGCGCCCGTCCCCGCTGACGAGGACATCGGGCGCCGGGGTCAGCCAGGCCGCAAGGCTGGCAAGGATGATCGGCGCCAGTCCGAACAACCGCTCCCGCCCCGGCCACAGCGCAAGCCACACTCCCCCGGAGATGAACAGGGCGAAGGTCCAGCCACTCATCGAAGGGAGCGTCTTCACTGATCCGGGCTGGGATGCGGTCCAGTGCGCGATGGCCAGCAGCAGCTCCAGCGACTTGCCGGCCAACCACCAGGCGGGTGCGCCCGCCCCGAATGTGTCGAGCAACAGGGCGAGCGCAATCAGCGGCATCGAAACGAAGGTAGTAAGCGGAATGGCCAGTACGTTGGCAAAGGCGCCGTAAACGCCCGCGCGATGGAAATGGAACAGTCCGATCGGCATCAACGCCAGTTCGATGACGAGGCCGGTGACGAACAGCATGACCACTCGCCGCGCCGCATGACCCAGCCAGCCTTCGCCGCGCGGGGCAAGGAAGGCACGCACCGCCGTGCTCTGGTGCAGGGCGACGATCGCGATCACCGCGGCAAAGCTCATCTGGAAACTCGGTCCGTACAGCGATTCTGGCCACAGCAGGAGCACGAATAGCGCGGCCAGCGCCACCATCCGCATGGACAACGCCTCGCGTCCCAGGGCCAGCGCCAGCAGCACCAGCCCGGCGCCCACGCAACTGCGCACGGTCGGCACCTCGGCGCCGGTCAGCAAGGTATAGCCGACCCCGGCCAGCGCCCCGATGCCTGCTGCCAGCACTGGCAGGCGAACCCGCAGGGCCAGCCATGGCCACAGCGCCAGCAGGCGCATCGCCAGGACATAGGCAGCGGCGATCACGGCACTCACATGCAGGCCGCTGATCGAGAGCAGATGCGTCAGCCCCGCATCGCGCATCGCATCTTCGTCGCGCTGTGCAATGGCGCCCCGGTCACCGCTGGCCAGCGCAGCGGCTATGCTCCCTGGCGATCCACCAAGCCGCGCCTGCACATGGCTTGAAAGCGCCGCCTGGAGTCGGCCGATCCGGTCAGCATCCGTTCCCGCGCTCAGCACGGTGACCGGCCCTTGCACGCTGCCCGTCGCGGCCAGCCCTCTGAACCAGGCGGCACGCGCGAAATCATAAGCACCCGGCAGCATGGGCGGCGCGGGCGGCATCAGGCGCGCCCTGACGCGGATCACCGCGCCGGGGCGAATCCCGGCCTGATCCTCCGCCTCTGGCAGGTTCAGCCGCACCCGTGCCGCACGCTGGTCATCGGGCAGGCGGATCGCCATGACGAGACGCACCCGATCCTGCGCGGGCTGCTCAATCCGGTCGAGAATGCGTCCATCCAGAATGACGCTCATCGGTCGGGCAATCGGTTCAGCCCCTGTCATCGCCGACCTTGCCCAGATGATGCACATGCCCGCCAGCACAGCCAGCGCCAGTGCGGCAATCGCCTGACGCAGTTGCGCCCGCGCGTGCTGCCGGTCCGGCATCAGCAAGGCAAGCATGGCCAGACCCAGCGCGCTCGCGCTCGCAGCAATCCACTGCCGGGGTCCGTCAAGGACCAGCCACAGTGCGATTCCAGTGGCGAAAGCCACCGCCAGCCAGGACGCGCGGTGGAAACCTGCCCGTGCCACCATGGCTTGCGCCGCATCGCCAAGACTGGACAAGTCCACGCGCTTTCGCCAATGGCGCTGCAATGCAATATCCTCCCCGGCGGGGTCGCCGGTCAGCGGCACCTGCGGTGGTGAAGAGCTGGCCATGTTCATATTGGAAAGGAAGCGGCGCGTAATGGCAAGCGAGAGCGGCAAACAGGTTGTAACCCGCTTCGCCCCGTCGCCCACGGGCTTCCTGCACATCGGCGGCGCGCGCACCGCCTTGTTCAACTGGCTGTTCGCCCGCCACCATGGTGGCAAGGCGCTGTTGAGGATCGAGGATACGGATCGCGCCCGTTCGACTCAGGCGGCAATTGACGCAATCATAGAGGGGCTCGACTGGCTTGGCCTGGAATGGGACGATGCGCCCGTGTTCCAGTCAGAACGGGGGGCACGCCATGTTGAAGTGGCGGAGAAGCTGCTCGAACATGGTCATGCCTATCGCTGCTACGCCACCCAGGAAGAACTGGAAGAAATGCGTGCTGCCCAGCGCGCGGCCAAGCAGCCCCTGCGTTATGACGGGCGCTGGCGCCATCGCGATGCGTCCGACGCGCCACCGGGAGCGCCCTTCGTGGTGCGCCTGAAAACGCCTGAGGAGGGCGAAACGGTGATCGAGGATGCGGTTCAGGGCCGTGTAACGGTGCAGAACAGCGAACTCGACGATTACATCATCCTTCGTTCCGACGGGACGCCGACCTATATGCTGGCGGCGGTGGTCGATGATCACGACATGGGCTGCACGCATATCATCCGCGGCGACGATCATCTGAACAACGCCTTCCGCCAGCTGCCCATCATGCGTGCCATGGACCAGATCGAGGGTGGATGGCCTGACCCGGTCTATGCGCATATCCCGCTGATTCACGGCGCGGACGGGGCCAAGCTGTCAAAGCGGCATGGTGCCCTGGGGGTGGAAGCCTATCGCGACGAGATGGGCATCCTGCCCGAAGCACTGTCGAACTACCTGCTGCGCCTCGGTTGGGGTTATGGCGATCGTGAGATCATCAGCCGCGACGAGGCGATCGCGCTGTTCGATCTGGGCGGCGTGGGCAAGAGCCCGTCCCGGTTCGACCTTGCGAAATTGCAGAATCTGAACGGGCACTACATCCGCGAATCCGCTGACGCGCGGCTGGCCGAACTGGTCGCCGTCCGGATTGGTCCCGGGGCCGATGCCGCATTGCTGGAACAGGCCATGCCGGCGCTCAAACCGCGCGCGAAGGATATCATCGAACTGGCCGAAGGTGCGGCATTCCTCTTCGCATCTCGCCCGCTTGCGCTGACTGACAAGGCGCAGGCCCTGCTGACCGATGATGCATGTGCCCTGTTGGGGCAGATTTCCCTTCGTTTGAAGGGGGAAAAGGACTGGACAACCGCAACGCTGGAGGCCAGTCTCAAGGCAATGGCAGGGGAGCTTGAGCTTGGCTTGGGCAAACTCGCGCAGCCACTGCGTGCTGCGTTGACGGGGCAAACCACCTCGCCGGGTATTTTCGATGTTCTGGTTCTGCTCGGGAGAGAGGAGAGCCTTGCGCGGATTGACGCGCAGGCTTCCTTTTGAGACGGACGCCAGGTTTTAGATAGGAGATTGGAATTGGCGGACATGCAGGCGAAGCTCAGCGCGGGCGGCAAGGATTACGATTTTCCTGTGCTGCAGGGATCGGTCGGTCCCGATGTGATCGACATCCGCAAGCTTTATGGCCAGACCGGGATGTTCACCTATGACCCCGGCTTCACCTCGACCGCCAGCTGCGAAAGCGCGCTGACCTATATCGACGGCGAAGAAGGCGTCCTGCTTCACCGTGGCTATCCGATCGGCCAGCTGGCCGAACATTCAAACTTCATGGAAGTCAGCTACTTGCTGCTGAACGGCGAATTGCCGAACCAGACCGAGCTGGACGATTTCTCCTATACGATCAGCCGTCACACCATGCTGCATGAACAGCTGATGCAGTTTTACCGCGGTTTCCGCCGCGATGCACACCCGATGGCCGTGATGTGTGGCGTGGTCGGCGCATTGTCGGCCTTCTATCACGATTCGACCGATATTTCCGACCCTGTGCACCGCAAGATCAGCTCGCACCGACTGATTGCGAAGATGCCGACCATCGCAGCGGCAGCTTACAAATATGCCGTGGGTCAGCCCTTCATGTATCCGGACAACTCGCTGTCCTACACCGGCAATTTCATGCGGATGACCTTTGGCGTTCCGGCTGAAGAATATGAACTGCATCCTGCGGTCGAACGGGCGATGGACCGGATTTTCATCCTCCACGCTGACCATGAACAAAATGCTTCCACCTCGACCGTGCGCCTTGCAGGTTCGTCAGGCGCCAACCCGTTCGCCTGTATTGCGGCAGGCATTGCCTGCCTGTGGGGCCCGGCGCATGGCGGGGCGAACGAGGCCGCGTTGAACATGCTGCGCGAAATCGGCACGCCCGACAAGATTCCCCATTACATCGAACGGGCGAAGGACAAGAACGATCCGTTCCGCCTGATGGGCTTTGGCCACCGCGTCTACAAGAACTACGATCCGCGCGCCACGGTGATGCAATCCACCGTGCGTGAGGTGTTTGACGCGCTCAAGGTCGACGATCCGCTGTTCGAAACCGCGCTGCGCCTCGAAGAGCTCGCGCTGCACGACGATTACTTCGTCGAAAAGAAGCTGTTCCCGAATGTGGACTTCTATTCCGGCATCATCCTCTCGGCCATCGGCTTCCCGACCACCATGTTCACGGTGCTGTTCGCGCTGGCGCGAACGGTCGGCTGGGTCGCGCAGTGGAACGAGATGATCTCCGATCCCGGCCAGCGCATCGGCCGGCCGCGCCAGCTCTACACCGGCCCGGCAGAGCGTGAGTATATTCCTGTCGGGAAACGGTAATTCCAGTGGAAAGTGATATCGGGCGATGCTGAGATACCTGCTTCAGGTACTGGGCATCGCCCTTTTCCTGTCCGGTGGACTGTGGGCACTGCAAGGGCTGGGAATCGTGATGTGGCCGGCTGAAAGTTTCATGCTGGCCCAGCGGGAATGGGCGCTCTACGGCAGTCTTACCGCTGCTCTCGGTGTGGCACTGTTCTGGCTGGCGCGCACCCGCCGATAGGGCTCAGCCGCCGACGTTGTCCACCGGCAGCGTAAGTATAAAGCGCGCACCCTGACCCGGCGCGCTCTCGACCGTCAGGTCGCCATCCATCGCCCGCGCGAGACGGCGTGAAATATACAGTCCCAACCCTGAACCGCCGTCGCCACTGCGACCAAGCCGTTCGAACTTCTCGAATACGCGGACCTGTTGCCCCTCGTCCAGACCCGGGCCCTGATCCGCCACGATCAGCCGGGCCATATCGCCCTGCGCTTCAAGCCGCAGCCAGATGGCGGACCCTTCCGGCGAGTAACGGATGGCGTTTCCGACCAGGTTGAGCAGGATCTGCAGGACGCGGCGGAACTCGGCGATCGCCGGAAGGCTCTCGTCATGTTCGGGCGCATCGATGACAATGCCCTTTTCCTGCGCACGCACCCCCAGTATGCCCGCTGCACGCCGGGCGACATCGGCCAGATCGATCCGGTCAGGCGCGGTGGTGAAGTCCTCTGCCTCCACCACTTCGAGATCAGCCAGATCATCAATCAGGGCAAGCAGGTGATTGCCCGCCATGGCGATGTCTGCCGCGTAATTGCTGTATTCCTCGGCCAGCGGACCAGCCAGCCGGGTGCGGATCGTCTCGGCATTGGCAATGATACGCGCAATCGGTTGTCGCAGCACGGGCGCAAGATCGCGCCCCAGCGCGGCCCGCGCGGCCTTTCCTCCCTGTGCGGCGCGCCCGCTGTCCGGTTGCGAAAGCGGGCGATCGGCAACCAGCAGCAATTCGAAACCTGCGCTTCCTGCCTGCTGTGCGCCGAGCGGGATCAGCGTCGCCTTCCAGTTGCGCGCGGAGCCTTCGATCTGGACAGTCGCACCGTCAAGCAGCCGCCAGTGGAGTGGCTGGCGATGACTGCTGCCTGCGATGGTGACAAAATCGGTCCAGACCCGTCCCGCAGCTTCCCGCATCCGCGCGGTGACCCCCTCCAGGTCTACCGCGTTACTCTCTACGGTCAGGACGCGCTGTTGCGGATCAAGTCGGGCAGTCAGCTCTGCCAGATGTCGTTCAATCGTTGTCCGGCGCATGGCGTTCTCGACAAGATCTTCGACAGGGATTGCCGACGCCTGCCAGTTGGCGAGCGCGATGGAGCAGCCTTCTCCATCATGTTCGCCGGGCGTTACTTCCACCCATGCGGTGATCTGTTCCTGTCCGTCCTGCGCATTGATGGCTTGCGCCAGACGCAGGCCGTAACGGCGGCTGCGCCGCACCAGTTCAAGCAAGGCAGGGACCGCGATCGTTCCGGGAAGCTCGCCGCCGCAGCGGCGCTGCAAGGTAGCGAGCGGCTCATCCGCCTCGATCAGGCGGTCCTGCGCGTCGCTGGTCGCGCGGGCCAAAAAGGCACCGGCAGTTCCCATGGTTTTACGCGATCTGCCCCGAGGCGGCACTGTCGAGCAGAGCCGCCGCGCGGTCTACGCGAAGCGTGTCGAAGCCATCCGGCAACGCAATATCGGGATGAAAATAGGCGAACTGCTGTTCCACTACTGCGGGCTTCAACCCCGCCGCGCGCAGCGAGATCGCAAGCCGTGCCATCTGCGTCTCATTCGTTGAAAGAATCACGAGATTGCGATCCTGACCGGAGCCGAGGCCCAAGGCTGTCACGAAAAGCGCGACGCCGGCATGCGCGATTGATAGTGCAGCCACGGCGCCTCCGCCCATCGCCGTGATCACCCGTGACAGCAGGCCAAGCCGGCTTCGGCTCTCATCGAAGGTCGCGCGTAGCGTCGCTTCCGCCCGGGCCGCGGCCTCATCATCCGCATCTTCGGCACAGGCCCGCATTGCCAGCAGTGCTGCGTGAAACAGGTCACCGGGCAACTCGCCCAATGGCAATTCCATGCGTCGTTGCTGCTGAGTGAAACGGGACTGTGCCGCAAGCAACGCCATGGCCGTTTCCGCCACCGCCGCCTCACGTGCCGCAAGCAGCGCCTGCAGCAGCGGAGAAAGCACGGGGTCCATGCCGTTGCGCACCTCGAACCGTTCCGCCAGCTGCCATTCCAGCGCGAGCCCGTGCGCGTGATTGAGGCATGGTGCGTTGGCGAGCAGCGTTTCGTTCAGCACATCAAACCGCGCCGCCACATAGGCTTGCGGATCATCCGCCCCATCCGCCTCGCCCTGAGCATGCAGAAGCTGGCGCGCCAGATGGGCGATCATGCCGCGAACCCGCGCCACAATCTCGTCACTGAACATCGAATGATCGTTGTTCGCCAGTAAATGCCGCAGGATCGGGCCTGCAGAATCAATCATATCATCGGCCTGCAGCAGTTCATCCTGCAGGATCGATTCCACCGTCGGGGTCGAAAATTCGGACATCGCGCCTTCCATCATCGGCCCGCCATATCAGCCCATGGTTAAGCCTGCGTTAGCTTCGCAGACAATCGCAAATGAGCGATTGAAGCAATCAGGGCAAGCAGCGTCAGCACCTCGGCGCCTTCTTTAAGCACGCCGATGGCAGAGCATAGGGCAAGAATGATCGGGAGGATCAACCTGTCAGCAGCCAGCGCACTCCACCCCCTGCGCCGCACCGCTGCCAGAATTCGAAGGCCCGCCATCAGAAAAAGACCGCCGAACAGACGGTCGGGCCACGCCGTGAATTGTTCGCCCGCTCCCATCGCAAGCAGCATGGCAAGCGCCAGGTCAACGACCCACTCCAGCGCGCTGGCCAGCCGGCCTCCCTCGCCTGTCCGTGCCGCGCCGGACTTTTCCACCTGGCCCAGCGCGATGCCGCTACGGCCCAGCATCCATCCCGCCATCGCGATGAGTAGACCTGCGATTACCGAGAAATGCCATCCCAGCGCGATCGCAACCAGCGCGACCACGAATGCTAGTGATACGAGCACACGCGCACTCACCCCGCGATCGAGCAGACTCATCCCCCATCGACCAATCAGCCAGTTGGCCAGGGTGTTTCCCGGCGCAAAAGGATCGGGTGCAGGCAGCAGGCGCCGCAACCACTGCGGTTCAAGCTGATCAGCCTCTGACTGGCTGGACAGGCGGACCCAGCGCCCTTCCGCGAGCAGCCGTTCCGGCAGTTCCCGCTGCGGCAAGCCAGCTTGCAGGGCAATGCGCAACAGTGCTGATACGGCATCGCAATCGGGCGGAAGTTGGTTGAGCCGTTCGACCAGCCCGCCCGGCATGACCAATGCGCCCGCCCAGGCATCGTTCAGATCGATCCGTTCAAACCCCCGGTCCAGCGCCTCATCCGCCGGCAAGGTCAGGACTGCATTGCCCCTGTCGAGCAGTTCTTGCGCCTCTGCGGCCAACGGCAGAACGCCATCGGCGATCACCACCAGCTCGTCGCTTGCGTGAATCAGCCCACCGAGCGCCCGCGCTGCCGAAATGACGTGAAATCGCGCGCCTGCACCCTCCACCCGGTGCTGCAATGCAATCAACGGATGTGCGAGATTGTCTGAAATGCAGACAATCCGCTCACAACCGATGCCAAGCGCCAGTTCCAGCTGGCGCGCCGCCAGCGACTTGCCCGCAAAGGTGAGAAACGCGCGATGCCCGTCCTCGGCCTCCCCGGCGTGATCAAGAATGGAAAGAAGGGCAACGCGCACCCGGCAGGCTCCGTCAAAAGAGCCGCCCTTCTATGCGTCGCGTCAGGAACTGCCAAGCGTCTGTCAGCGCAGGCCGGACAGGCTGGTTTCAGGCGTCGGGGAACGAGGCAAGGAAAGCACGCAATTTGCGCAGGATCGCGGGGTCGCCGGGCGCTGAATCCAGTGCCTCTTCCGCAAGATCGATCAGCGTTTCGGCATGAAAGCTGGCGCCCAGTCCCTTCAGCCGCATCGCCGAGACGTTCCAGTTGCCGTCACAGCGCGCACGACCAAGCAGATCGACCTGATGGGCAAGGCTGTCGCGAAAGGCCATGCGCAGCTCCTGCAGCAGCGCCGCATCGTCGCCCGCTGCGGCGGCAAGTGTTGCATCAAGGGCACCGCTTTCGAAAGCCATCCACTCGGCTTACCGCATTGAGGTTAATGTGGGGTTTATCACTGCCGGAATCATGGTATGTTCCAATTCATGGGGGAAAAACGCCACATCATTCCCATCAGGGACGACAGCGATGCAGAGACCGCGCAGGCAACTGCTGCGCGCGAGGAAGAGGTGCTCGCTCTCGATGAAAGCTGGGAAGCAGATGCAGATTGGGAAGTTGATTCATCTGCCCGACGCTTTGACTGGCTGCCGCCCGCGCTGGCAGGGCTGGCAGTCGCAGGCTGGACAGGTATCTATGCGTGGACCTTGCGCGATGCGTTGTTGGCTGGCGGGACGGTCGAGCAATGGATCGACCGGGTAAGCCAATGGTCCATGCCGGTGCTGCTCATCCTCGTGCTATGGCTTGTGGCGATGCGCAGCAGCCGGCGCGAAGCATCGCGCTTTGCCGATGCCGCGCAGGCGCTGTCAGCCGAATCCGCGCGGCTTGAAGATCGTTTGGTCGCCGTCAACCGCGAATTGAGCCTTGCCCGGGACTTCATCGCCGCCCAGTCGCGTGATCTTGATACGTTGGGCCGCGTCGCGGGGGATCGTCTGTCGGAACATGCTGACCGCCTCTCGGCCCTGATTCACGAAAACGGATACCAGATCGATTCTATTGCAAGTGTCAGCAGTACCGCACTTGAAAACATGGAAAAGCTGCGCGGCCAGCTTCCGGTCGTGTCCAATTCCGCGCGCGACGTCACCAATCAGATCGGAAATGCCGGACGCACCGCGCAGGGACAGCTTCAGGAACTGGTGAGCGGATTTCACCGCCTCAACGAATTTGGCGAGGCGAGCGAGCGGCAGGTGCAGTCACTGCGGGTCAAGGTCGATGCTGCGCTCGCCGCGTTTGAAACTCAGGCGGGGAAGCTGGACAGTATCGCCTCAGAACGGTTTACGGCCCTGAGCGAGCGGAGCGAGGCTTTCCGTGCGGAACTTGACGGGCAGGAGGTCGAGGCACTGGCCGCGATCCGCCGGCGCGCCGACGCATTGCTGGGCGAACTGGAAGAAGCGCGCACGGCGCTCAGCCAGCAGGAGGAAGAGAGCCTTATCGCGCTGCGTGCGCGGGTGCATGTCCTGCGTGACGAAGGCGCAAGAATCGCGGGCGATGTTGCCCGGGGGTCGGATGCTGCGCTCGCCAACTGGAAGGAAGCGCTTTCCACCCTCGAAAGCGATCTGCTGGCCGCATCCGAAGAAGCGGGCCGCATCGATGCAGGCATGCGCGAGGCGGCCACGCTGCGCTGCGCGGTTCTGACCGAAGAAGCGGCCAAGGCCGAGGCAGTGATTGCCGAACTGGCGCGCAAGGCCGCCGAAGGGGTCAAGGCACGCAGTCAGGAAATCACCGCTCAGGAAGAAGCCGCGCTCAACCGCATGGAAGAACGACTTGCTCGGCTCGATACCGCACTTGCTGAACGGGGCGCTGCGCAGCTCGCTTCCGGTGCCGAATTTTCCGACCGGGTCGAAGTCCTGGCCACGCGCCTTGGGACGCTGGCCGCGCAGGTCGAACAGATCGCAGCGCAAGGTGAGGAGACACAGCAAGGACTCGGTGCGGGGATCGAGGCACTGGCAACGCAGCTTTCCCGCACAGGGGACGCTTTGCGCGGTACCGATCATCAGGTCGCCGAACTGACGGACGCCAGCGTGCGCTTGCTGGAACTTATCCAGGCGAGCGCACAGCACAGCAGCGCCGATCTTCCGGCAGCCATGGCCACGGCGGAATTGCGCCTGTCCACACTCAACCGCAATGTCGAGGCGATCGACCATGTACTTGAGGAAGCTGCGGCGAAGGGCGAAGCGCTTGCCGGTTTCGTCGCTTCGGCCCAGCAGGCAAGCGAAGCGGCGATGGAGCAGACCGGCCAGACGCATGGCAAGTTGTCAGCCGGGTTCGAGCAGAACGCTTCCCAGATCACTACGCTGCAAGCGCAGCTTGAGACCCTGGCAGCACGCAGCTCTGAACTGACTGCCAGCACGCAGGAAGAATTGCGCGCCGCACTTTCCTCACTCGAAGAGGCTAGTCGCACGTTGATCACCGAACTCGGCTCAGGCAGCGCGGCGGCTGTCGAACAATTGGCAAGCAGGCTTGGCACGGAAACCGCCGAGGCGCTGGACCGGATGATCGAAGCCAAAGGCGCAGAGGCGGTTCGCAAACTTGAACTCGCAGCCACTGAAGCGGCGGAACGCGGCCGCGAGACGGCGGTGCAACTGCGCGACCAGATGGCGCGGCTGGACGAGTTGGCAGGGCATCTGGAACGGCGCGTGGCGCATGCACGCGAGAAAGCGGAAGAAAAGGTTAGTAACGACTTCGCCCGCCGGGTTGCGCTGATTTCGGAATCCCTCAATTCCAATGCGATCGACATCGCCAAGGCGCTGTCCAACGAGGTTACGGACACGGCCTGGGCGGCCTATCTGAAAGGCGACCGCGGCATATTCACCCGGCGCGCGGTACGCCTCCTCGATTCCTCGGAAAGCCGGGCTATTGCCGAGATATACGAGAACGATCCGGATTTCCGCGAACATGTCAGTCGCTACGTCCACGATTTCGAAGCCATGCTGCGTGAACTGCTCTCGACGCGCGATGGTCACGCGCTCAGCGTGACGCTGCTGTCATCGGATATGGGCAAGCTCTATGTCGCGCTCGCTCATGCCATCGAACGCCTGCGCGACTGAACTGATCGGATTAGTCAGCGGTAGAAGTCCGGCTCTGATTGCTCGCCAGGCGGTTGACCGAAGACATTGATATCCTTCACCGTGACCCAGCCTCGCTCGTAATTGACAACAAACAGGGCAGTCAGCACCCCTGCCAGGATTGAAGCGAACAGTGCGAGGCGACGCGGGCGGAAATTGGCGGGTGCGCTGTCGGCCTGCCCAGGGATTTTCTCAATTCCAGCCTCGTCGTGAGTTCTGACGCCAAAGGGCAGCAATACAAACGCGCTCATCACCCAGAACAGACTGTAAATCGCAAGGGCCGAAGTCCACTTCATCGCCGCCCCTCTTCCGCCAGCACAACCTTGACCTGCGCCTTCTTGCCTGACCAGCGTTGCGCCGCCCGGCGCGTGGCAAGACGGGCAGCTTCGACGACCGCATCCCGATCCTTAAGTGCGCTGCCATTCAGTTTACCCAGGGCCTTGACCACGTCACTTTCGGCCTCGGCCACGAAATCATCGTAATCCTCGTCAAGCGGCAGGCCGATGCCCGTCACCTGCGCATGCTTGCGATTGTGCACCACAGTCAGCACGACACCATCGCGAGCCATGCGGCGGCGCATGGTTATCGCCTCGCCATCGGCGGGCACGATGATATCGCCGTCCAGCACCAAACGACCGCTGCGCACCTCGGCCAGTTTGCCGGGTTTACCGGGCGCAAGCCGCACGATATCGCCATTCTTCTGGTTCACCGCCTTTGGAATGCCTGCTGCAAGGCCAAGCCTGCCCTGCTCGCGCATGTGGCGAATTTCACCATGCACGGGCACGAGCACTTCGGGTCGCAACCAGCCATACAGTGCCTGCAATTCTGGACGTCCGGGGTGGCCTGATACATGAATCATCCCCTGCCGGTCAGTCACCATCACGATCCCGCGATCGGCCAGCAGGTTCTGAATGCGGCCAATGGCCAGTTCGTTGCCTGGAATCTGGCGGCTGGAAAACACGATCACATCGCCTGAGGTGAGTTCGATGGGGTGATTGCCTTCCGCCATGCGGGCAAGCGCGGCGCGCGGTTCCCCTTGCCCGCCGGTTGCCACGATCAAAACTTCGTCGCGCGGCAGTTGCATCGCCCGGTCGAAATCGATCACATCGGGAAAATGCGCGAGATAGCCATTGTTCTGCCCGACATCGATGATCCGTTCCAGCGAGCGCCCTGCGACACAGAGCTGTCGTCCGGTGGCCTTGGCGATTTCACCAAGGGTTTGCAGACGCGCGACATTGGATGCGAAAGTGGTGACGACCACCCGCCTGCCACTATGGCGCGAAACCTCTTCCAGCAGGCCCGCGTAAACCGCCCCTTCCGAACCTGACGCTTGCGGATTGAAGACATTGGTGGAATCGCACACCAGCGCCAGAATGCCTTCATCGCCCAGAGCGCAAAGTTCCGCTTCTGTCGCGGGTTCGCCTACCAGCGGTTCATCATCCAGTTTCCAGTCGCCGCTATGAAAGACGCGCCCGTATGGCGTATCGATCAGCAGCGCGTTCCCTTCGGCAATGGAATGCGCCAGCGGGACATAGGAAATATCGAACGGGCCGAGCGCGAAACTGTCGTCACCGTCAATCACGTTCAGTTCCACATCACCTGCGATCCCCGCCTCTTCGAGCTTGAGCCGGATGAGATCAGCGGTGAACGGGGTGGCATAGAGCGGCACGCCTAGGTCAGCAGCGAAATAAGGCACCGCGCCGATATGATCCTCATGCCCGTGAGTCAGCACGATCCCGACAAGATCATCCAACCGTTCTTCGATGAATTCGAGATCCGCGAACACCAGCTCGATTCCGGGATATTCGTTGGCGCCGAAAGTCATACCCAGATCGACCATCAGCCATTTGCCATCGCAACCATAGAGATTGACATTCATGCCAATCTCGCCCGATCCGCCAAGGGCCAGGAACAGCAACTCGTTTTCGGGGGTAAAATCCTTTTTCACGCGCGCTGCGCCTGTGCAGCCAGCAGGGCGAGTCCTTCAAGCGTCAGTTCCGTATCGACCGCATCGAAGATCCGGGTATGTTCGTCAAACAGCACCGCCAAACCGCCTGTCGCAATTACTTTTGCGGGGCGACCGATTTCACTGCGCATGCGAGCGATCAGCCCTTCCATCATCGCCACATAGCCCCAGAACACGCCAATCAGCATCTGGTCTTCGGTGTTGCGACCGATAACGCTGGTGGAACGAGGTGCCTCAATCGCAATGCGCGGCAATTTGGCGGTATTGCCCACCAGCGCATCAAGCGAAAGATTGATTCCCGGTGCAATGATGCCGCCTTTGTAAGCGCCGTTGAAATCAACCGCGTCGAAAGTGGTGGCAGTGCCGAAATCGACCACGATCAGATCGCCGCCATATTTGGCATGCGCCGCGATGGTATTAACTGCCCGGTCCGCGCCCAGGCTGCGGGGTTCCTCGATATCGATTTCGAAGCGATAGGACGCCGCCCCTTCGCCCGCAATGATCGGTTCGACGCCAAAGTACTTGTCCGCCAGCACCTGCAAATTGTGAATCGCACGCGGCACGACCGATGCAATGATAACCTGATCGATTGTCTCAGCCGAATGGCCTTCGATCTTGAGCAACTGCATCAGCCATACCGCATATTCATCACCGGTGCGGCGCGGATCAGTCGCGATCCGCCAGCGCGCCTTGATCATCCCCGCCTTGCCCGTTGTAGATCCAGGTTCAAACAGGGCAAAAACAACATTTGTGTTGCCGGCATCGATAACGAGCAGCATCAGTGTTTCCTTCAAAGCTCTACGTCGGCGGCGTGAATGACACGGGTGGCGCCATCCGCCAAGCGCAAGCGTAATGCGCCGCCAGGGTCGAGGCCGGCAAATTCGCCGTCCATGATCCCGCCACCAGGTGCAATAACCCGCAGCGGTGTGCCTACAGGATGCGCGGCGGCTGTCCAGCGGCGAAGCAGCAGGTCCAGACCGAACTGGCGCCAGCGCTCCACTTCGCTGGCGAAGTAATCGGCAAGACGCGCGGCGAATGCATCTGGCGTGGGCACCTCGCCCGCCTGTTGCAGGCTGGTCGTCGCGCGCCCGGCGATCACGGGGGCAGTGGCAAGATTCACCCCGATCCCCGCAACGATGGCCCCTTCAACGCCTTCGAGCAGCATCCCCGCGATCTTGCCCCCCCCGACCAGCAGGTCATTGGGCCACTTGAGCACTGCGGCAGACGCATCGGGCAGGTATGCGACAACCGCATCGCGAACGGCCAGACCGGCAACCAGCGCCAGACTTTGTGCGGGCGGATCACCTGGTCCCGGCTGCACGAGCGTGGAGCCCATGAAATTGCCTGCACCGTCAAACCATGTGCGCCCTTCGCGGCCCCGGCCCGCCGTCTGTCGCCTTGCAACCAGCCAGAAGCCTTCCGCCAGCGGACCGCCCGCCAGCAGGCGAGCCTTGAGGTCGGCATTGGTGGAACCGGTTTCGGAAAGGAATTCGATCCGGGTCAATGCTCAGGCGGCGAACAGCAGCGCAGCGGCGGCCTTGTCGGCAAGCGAGCCAAGCCAGCGGGTCAGCAGATAGCCCAATGGAGAGATGAAAATTGCCGAGACAGCCAGCAGCGCCCAGTGGATCCAGTCACTCTTGCCGTGAGCCTTGTCTGCCGGTTCATCGAAATACATGATCTTGACGATCTTGAGGTAGTAGAACGCACCGATCACTGATGCTGCGATGCCGATAGCTGCCAGCGCGATCATGTCCGCCTGGACCGCCGCCTGGAAAACCACGAACTTGCCCCAGAAGCCGAACAGCGGCGGGATGCCCGCAAGGCTGAACATGACGGCGGCGAGGCACAGCGCCAGCAGCGGCTGCGTGCGAGACAGGCCGGCGATGTCTGCGATTGCTTCCACCGCTTCCCCATCGGCATCCCTGAGCATCAGCACCGCAACAAAACCGCCTACTGACATGGCGACATAAATCGCCAGATAGACGAGCATCGCCGAAGCGCCCGCCTGCGTTGCGGTGGCCAGCCCGATCAGGATAAAGCCGACATTGTTGATCGAGGAATAGGCGAGCAGCCGCTTGATATTGACCTGCCCGATGGCGCCAAGCGCGCCAACCACGATCGATGCCAGCGCGGCAAAGATGATCACCTGCTGCCAGGCCGATGCCTGCGTGCCGAACGCGTCCATCGCTACGCGCATGGTGAGGCCAACGGCGGCCACCTTAGGCGCGGTGGCGAAGAAGGTCGTGACCGGGGTGGGCGCGCCTTCATAAACGTCGGGCGTCCACATGTGGAAAGGAACCGCAGCGATCTTGAAGGCCAGGCCTGCCAGCATGAAAATCACGCCGAACAGGGCGCCGGTCGAAAGCCCGCCGGCCAGGGCCGTGCGGATGCCTTCAAAGGCGGTCGTGCCGGTAAAGCCGTAGGTCAGGCTCATCCCGAACAGCAGAATGCCGCTGGCCAGCGCGCCCAGCACGAAATATTTGAGCCCTGCTTCGGCCGAGCGTTCATCCGTCCGCAGAAACGCGGCCAGCACATAGGCGGACAGGCTGTTCAGTTCGAGGCCGATGTAAAGCGTCAGCAGATCGCCTGCCGACACCATAAGCCCCATGCCCAGTACCGCGAACAGCACCAGCACCGGATACTCTGCGCGCATCGCGCCGTGGCGTTCAAAAAAGGCCGGGGCGACCAGCAGCGCGGCACCGCCTGCGGCATAGATCAGCAGTTTGGCAAAGCTGGCGAATGCGTCAGCCCTGAACTGCCCGCCAAAGGCCACTGTATCCGGCCCCATCGCCGCTGTGCACAGGACCGGCGCCACCATGAAGGCGCAGACGGCCAGCACCGCAACGGCGGCGTAGGAAACAAGGCGGCTCGCCCCGTCGCCCATCCATGCACCGGCCAGCAGCAGAACCAGCCCTGCAACTGACAGCAGGATTTCCGGCGCGATCAGCGCAAGGGAAGCGGTAAAGTCCATCAGTGCGCCCCCCCATGCGCGGCGTGTTCATCCTGAGCGTGCCCGGCGTTTTTCGTGGGCTCGCTCAACTTCAACCGCGCGTCCCCCAACGGCGCGGCGCGGGCAACGCGCGCATCCAGCGCAGCGATATCCTCGCGCATCGGCGCCAGGAAGCTTTCAGGATAGACGCCCATCCACAGCACCGCCGCCGCGATGGGGGCGAGCATCAGCCATTCGCGCGGGGATAGGTCAGGCATGGCAGCCGCATCGGCATTCTTTTGATCACCGAAGGCAACCCGACGGTAGAGGTAGAGCATATAGGCCGCGCCGAGAATGATGCCCGTGGTGCAGACCAGCGCCACCCAGCTCGACACCTGATAAATACCTGCAAGGCTCAAAAACTCGCCCACGAACCCGCTGGTGCCCGGCAGGCCAATGCTGGCCATGGTGAACAACAGGAAGAACAGCGCATAATAAGGCATATTGATCGACAGCCCGCCGTAACGGTCAATCTCGCGCGTGTGCAGCCGGTCGTAAATCACGCCAACGCACAGGAACAGCGCACCCGAAACCAGGCCGTGGCTGAGCATGACGATCATCGAGCCTTCCAGCCCCTGCACGTTGAAGGCGAACAACCCGACCGTGACGATCGCCATATGCGCGACTGAGGAATAGGCGATCAGCTTCTTCATGTCGTGCTGGACCAGAGCGATCAGACTGGTCACGACCACCGCAATCATTGACAGCGCAAAAATCAGCCAGGCGAACTGGGCGCTCGCTTCCGGGAACATCGGCAGTGAGAAGCGGATAAAGCCATAGCCACCCATCTTAAGCAGCACGCCGGCCAGGATCACCGAACCGGCTGTGGGCGCCTGCACATGCGCGTCGGGCAGCCAGGTATGCACCGGCCACATCGGCATTTTTACCGCAAAGCTGGCAAAGAAGGCCAGCCACAGCCAGGTCTGCGCGCGCGGGTCGAAATCATAGGCCATCAGCGTGGGGATGTCCGTCGTCCCGGCTTCATTCACCATCCACAGCATCGCAATCAGCATCAGCACCGAGCCGAGCAGAGTGTAGAGGAAGAATTTGTAACTGGCGTAAATCCGGTCCTGCCCGCCCCAGATCCCGATAATCAGATACATCGGGATCAGGCCGGCTTCGAAGAAGATGTAGAACAGGAACAGATCCTGCGCCGCAAAGACGCCGATCATCAGCACTTCCATCAGCAGGAAGGCCGCCATGTATTCGCCCACGCGCTTTTCAATCGATGCGCTGGCAAGGATACAGATCGGCATCAGAAAGACGGAGAGCATGATCAGCATCAGGGCGATGCCATCAATGCCAAGCGCCCACTGGAACCCTGCGAACAGGGGCGCACGTTCCACAAATTGCCATTGCGCGCCGCCAATATCGAAAGAGGCCCACAGGAGGATGCCGAGCGCAAAATCGACCAGTGTTGCCGCCAGCGCCAGATTGCGTGCCAGCCTGGCGTCCGCGAACAGACAGGCCACCCCTGCCACCAGCGGCACGAGCAACATCAGCGAGAGGATGGGGAAATCGTCCATAATCTTACTTCACCATCACCCAGCTGATCGCGGCGACTAGGCCGAGCAGCATGATCAACGCATAGGAATAGAGATAGCCCGACTGCACCTTCTGGGCATATCCGGAACCGCGCGCCACGACCCAGGCCGCGCCGTTCGGACCGAACCGGTCAATGATGCCGATATCGCCAATTTTCCAGAACTGGCGGCCCAACCAGAAGGCGGGGCGCACGAACAGGACATTGTAAAGCTCGTCAAAATACCACTTGTTGTACACGAAAGCGTGCAGCTGGCGGAAATTATTGACGAATGCCGCCGGCAGCTCCGGATTGCGGATATAATTGTTCCAGGCAATGAACAGGCCGATCAGCATCACAATACCCGGCGTCAGCTTCACCCACAGCGGGACGTGATGCATCGCATGAACCAGATGCTCATTATAGAAGATCGCGCCGTTCCAGAAGCTTTCACTGTTGATGAAGGCATCATTGAAGACGAAGCCCGCAAACACCGCACCGACTGACAGCACGAGAATCGGCACGAGCATGGACCACGGGCTTTCATGCGGGTGATAGCCCGCCGTGCCATCGCCATGATCGGCATGGCCATGGTCATGCCCGTCGTCGCCATGATGATGCTCGTCATGCACTGCATGCTGGATATGTTCGGATCCGGCCCAGCGCGGCTTGCCGAAGAAGGTCAGGAAGACAAGCCGCCAGCTGTAGAAGCTGGTCAGCAGGGCGGCGAAGCTGCCCAGCATGAAGGCCAGTGTGCCCAGTTCCGTGCCGCTGCCGAAGGCGGCTTCCAGAATGGCGTCCTTGGAATAGAAACCGGCAAAGCCGAATACGCCGATCACGCCAACACCAGTGATCGCCAGCGTGCCCGCAGTCATTACCCAGAAGGTGATCGGAATATGCCGGCGCAGATCGCCGTAATAACGCATGTCCTGTTCATGGTGCATCGCATGGATCACGCTGCCCGCGCCCAGGAAGAGCAATGCCTTGAAGAAAGCATGCGTGAACAGGTGGAACATGGCCGCGCCATAGGCGCCCACGCCCGCCGCGAAGAACATGTAGCCCAGCTGCGAACAGGTGGAATAGGCGATCACCCGCTTGATATCCCATTGGCAAGTGCCGACCGTGGCCGCGAAGAAGCAGGTTAGCGCGCCGATGACAGTGACGAAGGCAAGCGCAACCGGCGCGGCTTCGAACATGGGCGACAGGCGGCAGACCATGAACACCCCCGCCGTCACCATGGTGGCAGCGTGAATCAGTGCGGAAACAGGCGTCGGGCCTTCCATCGCGTCCGGCAGCCAGGTGTGCAGCCCCAGCTGGGCCGATTTGCCCATCGCGCCGATGAACAGCAGGATGCACAGCACCGTCATCGTATCGATGCGTGCGCCGAGGAAGCCGATGGTCGAAGCTCCTTTCATCGCGGGCGCGGCGGCGAGAATTTCAGGGATCGAGGTCGTCTGGAACACCAGCCAGGTGCCGAAAATGCCGAGCATGAAGCCAAGGTCGCCCACGCGGTTTACGACGAAAGCCTTGATCGCGGCCGCACATGCGCTGGGCTTCTTGAACCAGAACCCGATGAGGAGGTAGGACGCCAGGCCCACCCCTTCCCAACCGAAGAACATCTGGACGAGGTTGTCCGCCGTCACCAGCATCAGCATGGCGAAGGTAAACAGGCTGAGATAGGCGAAGAAGCGCGGCTGATCCGGATCTTCCTCCATATAGCCCCAGCTATAAAGATGGACGAGCGCGGACACGGTGGTGATCACCACCAGCATGACCGCAGTCAGCGCATCGACCCGCAGCGCCCAGTCAAAGCTGAGCGTGCCTGATTGCACCCATTGCAGAACGGGGGTGACGCCCGCTTCCGCGCTGCCAGTCACGAAGCCGATGAAGATCGGCCAGCTCAGCGCGCAGGACAGGAACAGCCCGGCCGTGGTCACCGCCTTGGCGGCGGTATTGCCGATCATGCGATTGCCGAGCCCGGCAATGAGCGCCGCCAGAAGGGGCGCGAAGACGATCGCCTGGATCATGCCCTTACCCCCTCATCCGGTTGACGTCGTCCACCGCGATGGAGCCACGGCCACGGAAATAGATCACCAGAATGGCAAGGCCAATGGCGGCTTCGCCCGCCGCCACGGTCAGCACGAACATGGCGAAGATCTGCCCGGTGAGATCGCCCAGGAAGGCGCTGAACGCCACCAGATTGATGTTCACGGCCAGCAGGATCAGCTCAATCGCCATCAGGATGACGATCACGTTCTTGCGATTGAGGAAGATCCCCTGCACGCCCAGCACGAACAGGATCGAGCTGACGACCACATAGTGTTCGATTCCGATCACAGCTGAACTCCCTTGCCCACTTCGGGCTTCACATTAACCGTCGCCTCATCAGGGCGGCGGCGCACCTGGCGGCTGACGTCCTGCGGGCGGGTGTCCTTGCGGGCCCGATGCGTCAGCACGATCGCGCCGACCATCGCCACCAGCAGGATGATGCCCGCCGTTTCGAACAGGAACAGATATTTCCCATACAGCAGCGCGCCGATCGCCTCGATGTTGCTTGCTCCCGCAGGAGCCGCGCCACTACCGTCTGGCGTACCGAGCGCGGCCTTGCCGCCGTTGTTGGCGACCACGCCGACGAACAGTTCGATGGCAAGGATCACCGCGATCAAGATGCCCAGCGGGAAATTGCGGATGAACCCGGCCCGCAGCTCGGCGAAATCGATGTCGAGCATCATCACCACGAACAGGAACAGCACGGCTACCGCGCCGACATAGACGATGACCAGCAGCATCGCGATGAATTCCGCGCCCACCAGTACCATCAGCCCCGCCGCGTTGAAGAAGGCGAGGATCAGCCACAGGACCGAGTGGACCGGGTTGCGCACCATGATGACGAACACCGCGCTGGCGATCGTCACGAAGGCGAACAGGTAAAAGGCGATTACATGGATCATTGGTGCCCCCGCGCGCCCCTATCGATACGGCGCATCGGCTTCAAGGTTCGCGGCAATCGCCCGCTCCCACTTGTCCCCGTTCGCCAGCAGTTTGGCCTTGTCGTAGAGCAGTTCCTCGCGCGTTTCGGTCGCATATTCAAAGTTCGGC
>JACKKV010000009.1 GCA_024236235.1 Novosphingobium sp.
CCTGTGCGAGCAACTTGGCGCTGCGCTCGGCGAAGGAGTGGGGATGGGGATCTTCTGATCTGCCGTTCCGATGCGAGCCGCAGCAAGATTGTGGCGCCCTTCGGAAATAAAGAATCCGGTTTGGACACAATGTCTTTGACAGGACTCGACGAGCGCATTCTTTGCCGCCACAACCCCTCCTCAGGGCGCGAACGAGGGAGAATTAAGCGCGAGCCGGAGGGAAATGGGCGGAGTCGAAATTTCATACGGTATATCGTTCCTGTTCGGGCCGGGGTCGCGGCCGGATGCGGGCGCGATCCGCAAACTTATCGACGAGGTCGGCGGGTTTGACATCGCAGGCAGTCCTGCAGGATCGGCTGACGGGATCGCGCATGTTGCGCCTTCGGGCAATGGCACATCTCCCGATGGCTGGGTGGAGCTGATCTGCAGCGGCCTGAGCTTCGATTTGCGGGGGCTTTCGCCATGGGCGGACCGCCCCTTGCCGGATTGCGCCTATCCATTCGATCTGCCCGCCGATCTGGAACCGGCATCGCTCGAAGCGGTCGAGTTGCGGCCTGGCCCGCATCTTGCCGGCGGAGAACGGATGACGCCGGTTGTCAGGGTGATGATGGACCTGGCGACGCGGCTCTGTGCGCTGGACGGGCTGGCGGCGGTCGCCTGGCACCCGGCCCGCAGCTGGATCGGGCCCCGCTATTTCGCGTCCATCGTTGCCAACTGGCTCGACGGAGGCGTATTTCCGGGGCTGGGTCTGGTTGGGCTGGGCATGGTGGCTGATGGCGGCATGCAAAGCGAAGGCGTCGCCTTCTTCACCGGGCAGGAAATCCGGATCGAACCTGAACTGGCTGATGACCGGGCAGCTGCCGCGAAGATCGCGGTGCGTCTGATCGATCATCTGGTCGAAGCCGGCCCCTTGGCGGAACGAGCCGAGTTTATGGGGCCGGACGGGCGGATGCTGCGCATCGAACCCTCATCCAATGCGCGGTTTGTGCGGGTGTGGGGCGCGGGTTGATGCGTCATTCGCACGCGACACGGCACGCGCGCCTGTCTTTCGCATCAGTCAACCGCCCGGGCAGTCCGGATTACCGGGCGGGTCTGCAGCGTCATCACCTGTTGCCGCGCCAGTTGCTGGCACAGGGATGTTTTGCCGCGATGTTCGAACATCTCGACCCGCGGGCGATCGGCTTTGACGATTTCCGCAGCAATGGCCTGCTTTTGCCCGCTGAAGAAGAGGCATCCGCCCGCATGGGCCTGCCGCTGCATCGCGGTCCGCATCCGGCATATAATGAACTGGTGAGCGAGCGGGTCGGCCAGATCGAGGCGGGCTGGTCATCGTCAGTCGGGCGGGACAAACGCGGCGCGCTGGAGGAAGCCTTGATGCGCCTTGCCTTGCTGCAGCGCGCCTTGCGCAAGCGTTTGCTGCAAGGGCATGCCAATCCGATGCGTCTGAATCGCTACGATCCGCTGGGCGCGGGGCGCGACTTCAGCCAGCTCGATGCTATGGCTGAACAACTCTGGTCTGCGACCGAACCATTGGGGTCGCGCGTGTTTTCCTTTCGGTCGGATGGGGAGGGGGATCTCACCCCTCCCGTCGCAAAGCCGGTCAGACGCTGTTAGCCGCGCTGACGATGGCGCGCACGCTGGCGGTGGCCACATCGGGATCAATCCCCACACCCCACACAATGCGGCCATCGGGCAGGGCGCATTCGACATAGGCCGCCGCCCGCGCCTCAGTCCCGCTGGCAAGGGCATGTTCGCTGTAATCGAGCACTTCCATTTCAAGCCCGAAACTGTCCTTCAATGTGGCCAGCACGGATGAAATCAGGCCGCTGCCGCGCCCGCTGACGCGCTGTTCCGCTCCATCGACCTCGATCGTGCCGGTAAACAGGCGTGTTCCATCGCTGGCGCGCGTCTCATCATAATCGACCAGCCGGAAACGGCGGTTGGGGGTTTGCATGTGATAGGCGTTGCGGAACACTTCCCAGATATCGGCGGCATTCAGCTCGCGGCTGACTTCGTCAGCCTTTTGCTGCACATATCGGGAGAAATGCGCCTGCATGCGCTTGGGCAGTTTCAGACCCTGGTCCTGTTCCAGAACCCAGGCGAAGCCGCCCTTGCCGCTTTGCGAGTTGACGCGGATCACCGCTTCGTAATTGCGGCCAAGGTCAGCGGGATCGATCGGCAGATAGGGCACACGCCACAGCTCGTCATTTTGCTGATCATGCGCGGCAAAGCCTTTCTTGATCGCATCCTGATGGCTGCCGGAAAAGGCGGTGAAGACCAGTTCGCCGCCATAGGGGTGGCGCTGGTGCACCGGGATCTGGTTGCAATATTCGACTGTATCGATGACCTTGTCGATGTCCGAGAAGTCCAGCCCAGGATCAACCCCTTGCGTGTACAGGTTGAGCGCAACCGTCACCAGGCAGCAATTGCCGGTGCGTTCACCATTGCCGAACAGGCAGCCTTCGACGCGGTCTGCGCCAGCCATCATGCCCAGTTCTGCCGCAGCCACGCCAGTCCCGCGATCGTTGTGCGTGTGGAGCGAAATCACCACGCTGTCCCGGTTGGGAATGTTGCGATGGAAATATTCAATCTGGTCAGCGTAGATGTTCGGCGTTGCCGCTTCCACCGTTGCGGGCAGGTTGAAGATGATCGGATGCTCGGGCGTCGGTTGCAGCACTTCCATTACCGCTTCGCAGCATTCCAGGCTGAAATCGAGTTCGGCGGTGGAGAAAGTTTCCGGGCTGTACTGGAAATGCCAGTCGGTGCCGGGGCGCTTCGCCGCCTCGTCGCGCAGCACTTTCGCGCCCAGAACCGCAATCTGCCTCACCTCGTCGCGGCTCATGTTGAACACGATCTGGCGCCAGGCGGGCGAAACGGCGTTATAGAGGTGGACGATGGCCGCGCGCGCGCCGTCCAGGCTTTCGAAGCTGGTGCGGATCAGATCCTCGCGCGATTGAGTGAGCACCTGAACGATCACATCGTCGGGAATCCGCCCCGACCGGACCAGGCCCTGGATAAAATCGAAGTCCGTCGCACCGGCCGCAGGGAAACCGATTTCGATCTCTTTCAGCCCGACCTCCACCAGCGTGTCGAAGAATCGATTCTTCTTCACCGCATCCATCGGATCGATGATTGACTGGTTGCCATCGCGCAGATCGGTTGAAAGCCAGCGCGGCGGGGCACTGATGATGCGGTTCGGCCACTGCCGGTCAGGCAGTTCGATCTGGGGGAAGGGCCGGTATTTTCGGCCTGGTTCTTTCAACATGGACATGGGATTTTGCCTTATCGCCTGTTGCGCGCACGGCAAGGGGTGCGCGCCATTTCCGACTGTCAGATTTCAGGAAGCCCTTAGGCGGACGCCGTGCACCGGGCACGGCAGGGGGACACGCCTAAGGGCGTGTAAGTCGAAGCAGCGAGAGGAGCGTGCGGTTCGTCATCACCGCCAGCATATGGGGGTTCGGTAAAGATTTGTCCACCCGCATCGCGGTTGATGCATTTTTCGGGCGAGGGTTCCTACTGCTTCTCGAAAGCTGCCGTTATCTGCAGTTCAACCTCATCGGACACCAGCGGCACGAAATTGCCAAGGCCGAATTCGGAACGTTTCAGCATGGCGGTTCCCTCGAACCCGACCGTCTGCTTGCCCGACAGCGGATTGGCGCCCGCGCCCGTGAATTGCGCTGCGATGGTCACCGGGCGAGTGACGCCATTCAGCGTCAGATCACCGGTGATCTGTGCGTGATCCGACGCGCTATCGACGGTTACGGTCGTGGACACGAAAGTGGCCGCCGCAGGCTCGGGGCCGAAGAAATCGGGTGCTGCGCCATCCTTGCCGGGCCGCATTAGATGTTCTTCCAGCTCGTCACTGGCGGTCGTTATCCGGGCGACCGGGATAGTCACCGCCAGCGTTGCATCTTCAGGATGCGCGGGATCAATCTTCAATGTGCCTTCGATACTGCCAAACAGGCCGAAATAATCATTGAAGCCCAGATGATTGAGCCGCCACCCGACCAGCGTATGCGTCGGATCGGCGCTATAGGTTCCGGCGGTTACCAGTGACGCATCCATCTGTCCGGGCGTTAGTGCGGGTTGCTGGTCCGCGAGGAGCGGCGCGGCAGCAGCAGCGACGGCCAGGGTTGCGGCTGAAACAAGGGTGGCTCTACGCATCGGATGCTCCTTCGGATCGCTGTAGCGGCAGCACAGGAATGGGGAGCATAAGCAATCGCCCGCGTATCGCAAGGCGATACGCGGGCGTGGCTGGTTACCGGCCCTTCAGGGCCAGCGATCAGTTCTTGGCCTTGTCGACCAGTGCGTTCTTGCCGATCCAGGGCATCATGGCGCGCAGTTTTGCGCCGGTTTCCTCGATCGGGTGGCGCTGCGCGGCCTTGCGCGAGGCCTTCAGTTCAGGCTGCCCGGCCCGGTTGTCGAGCACGAAAGCCTTGACGAAACGGCCCGACTGGACATCGGCCAGCACCCGCTTCATTTCCGCCTTGGTTTCATCCGTAATGATGCGCGGGCCAATGGTGATGTCGCCATATTCGGCGGTGTTCGAGATCGAATAGCGCATGTTGGCGATACCGCCTTCATACATCAGATCGACGATCAGCTTCACTTCGTGCAGGCATTCGAAATAGGCCATTTCGGGCGCGTAACCGGCTTCGACCAGCGTCTCGAAACCCGCCTGGATCAGGTGAGTAAGGCCGCCGCACAGCACGACCTGTTCACCAAATAGGTCGGTTTCGCATTCCTCGCGGAAATTCGTCTCGATGATGCCGGAACGACCACCGCCAACGCCGGACGCATAAGCGAGTGCGATGTCATGCGCATTGCCGGTGGCGTCCTGATGAACGGCCACGAGGCAGGGCACGCCGCCGCCGCGCTGATATTCGCTGCGCACCGTGTGACCAGGGCCCTTGGGCGCGATCATGATGACGTCAATATCTGCCGGCGCTTCGATCAGTCCGAAATGAATGTTGAGGCCATGCGCGAAGGCGATCGCCGAACCGGGCTTCATGTTGCCCTTGAGGTCATTTTCCCAGATGCCCGCCTGATGTTCATCGGGCGCGACGATCATGATGATGTCTGCCCATTTGGCGGCTTCAGTGTTCGACAGCACCTTGAAGCCCGCGCCTTCCGCCTTCTTGGCTGTGGCCGAACCTTCGCGCAGCGCGATGGCGACTTCCTTGACGCCTGAATCGCGCAGGTTCTGCGCATGCGCATGACCCTGGCTGCCATAGCCGAGAATGGCGATCTTCTTGTCAGTGATCAGATTAAGATCGCAATCGGCATCGTAATAAACTTTCATCATTCCATCCTTACCGAATATGTCATGCTGAACCTGTTTCAGCACCCATCATGCCCAAAAGTCCTGCCCTGCGCCTGATGCACCATGGGCCCTGAAACAAGCTCAGGGTGACGGTGCGGCGTGGGAGGTATGAAAACCTACGCCCTTTCCGAGCCGCGCATCATGCCGACAATCCCGGTCCGCCCGACTTCGACCAGGCCCAGTTCGCGCATCAAGGCCACGAAACTGTCGATCTTGTCAGGCGCGCCGGTCAGCTCGAAAATGAAGCTGGCGGTAGTTGTATCGACCACCTTGGCCCGGAAGACATCGGCAACGCGCAGCGCCTCTACGCGCTTTTCACCCGTTCCCGCAACCTTAACCAGCGCCAGTTCGCGTTCGACGTGCGGACCGAGTTCGGTGAGGTCCGTAACCCGGTGTACCGGCACCAGCCGTTCGAGCTGCGCGTGAATCTGGTCAATCACGGCTGGCGGGCCATGCGTGACGATGGTGATCCGGCTGACCGAGTGGTTTTCGCTGATGTCAGCCACGGTCAGGCTGTCGATATTGTAACCGCGTGCGGTGAACAGACCGGCAATCTTGGCCAGGATGCCCGCTTCATTATCAACCGTGATCGTCAGGACGTGACGTTCGGCTGCATCTTGCTTGATTTTCATCACATCCGCTTCCTTAAACGAGAGCCTTGGCTTCATCTTCCATGGTGCCGGCAACCTGATCGCCATACAGCAACATTTCGGTATGAGCCGCCCCGCTGGGGATCATCGGGAAGCAGTTGGCCTCCTTAGACACCAGGCAATCGACGATCACCGGCCCGTCATGGTCGATCATCGCCTGAATGCCTGCGTCCAGCTCGCTCTCGTTGTGAATGCGAATACCCTTCCAGCCATAGGCTTCGCCCAGCTTCACGAAATCGGGCAGGCTGTCGGAATAGGAATTGGAATAGCGGCTTTCATAGGTCAGTTCCTGCCACTGGCGGACCATCCCCATATATTCATTGTTGAGAATGAAGATCTTTACCGGCAGGCGATATTGGCTGGCCGTGCCCAGTTCCTGGATATTCATCTGGATCGATGCTTCGCCCGCGATGTCGATCACCAGCCTGCCGGGATGGCCAAGCTGCGCGCCGATGGCGGCGGGCAGGCCATAGCCCATCGTGCCCAGCCCGCCTGAGGTCAGCCAGCGGTTGGGGCCGAAGAAATGGAAATATTGCGCGGCCCACATCTGGTGCTGGCCAACTTCCGTGCTGATGATCGGATCGCGATCCCGGGTCAGCGCGAACAGCCGTTCCACCGCCAGTTGCGGCATCAGTTCCGTGTCGCTTTTGGGATAGGCCAGGCTTTCGCGCGCACGCCACCCGTCAATCCGCGCCTTCCATTCCGTCAGATCATTGGGCTTGCGATTCCCCCATGCCGCAATCAGCTGCTCCAGCACCTGTGCGCAATCGCCGATGATCGGCAGGTCAACCGGCACCGTCTTGTTGATGGAGGAACGGTCAATATCAATGTGGATCTTCTTGGAATGCGGCGCAAATGCATCAAGGCGACCTGTCACCCGGTCATCGAACCGTGCGCCCACGCAGATGATGAGGTCTGCGCGATTCATCGCCATGTTGGATTCATAGGTGCCGTGCATCCCCAGCATGCCTAGCCAGTCGACATGATCGGCGGGGAAGGCGCCAAGTCCCATCAGGGTCGAGGTGACGGGCGCGTCGATCATCGTCTGGAACTGGCGCAGCAGTTCAGTCGCGCGCGGACCGGCGTTGATGATCCCGCCGCCGGTATAGAGGATCGGGGCCTCAGCCTGCTCGATCATTGCGATCGCCTGCGCAATCTCGCCGTCGCCGCCCTGCGTGCGCGGGGTGTAGCGCAGCGAGCGCTGCACGGGCGCATCGCTCATCTCGGCGGTGGCGACCTGCACATTCTTGGGAATGTCGATCAGCACCGGGCCGGGGCGCCCGGTAGTGGCGATCTCGAACGCTTCCTCGATGGTCGCGGCCAGGTCGGCCGGGTCTTTCACCAGGTAATTATGCTTGGTGCAGTGGCGAGTAATCCCGATGGTGTCCGCTTCCTGAAAAGCGTCGGAGCCGATGAGATTGGTTGCCACCTGCCCGGTGATGACGACCATCGGGATCGAATCCATGAAGGCGTCCGTGATACCGGTTACCGCATTGGTTGCGCCAGGGCCGGAGGTGACCAGCACCACGCCCGGCTTGCCGGTGGCGCGGGCATAGCCTTCGGCGGCATGTGCAGCGGCCTGTTCGTGGCGCACCAATATGTGCCGGATCCGCTCGTCAGCGAAGATTTCGTCATAGATTGGCAGCACGGCACCGCCGGGATAACCGAAGACGAACTCCACGCCCTGGCGAACCAGGCTTTCGATCAGGATGTTTGCGCCGCTGCGCTCTTCACTCACAATATTTTCCTTGTTTGCGCCTCGACGCGGGCTGCGCCGAATGCGGAGAAACCGAGGTTGGGCGGACAAAAATCGACCCGGCGCAGGGACTGCGTCGGGCCGGTTAAGCTCGCTGTGTTCGCAGTCGCGGTAAGAGACAGGAAATGACCTGTCAACCCTCATGACTGTAATAATATTTCAAAGTGATCCATGGAATCGTAATTTAAAATATTCGTGCGTGGCCAGGCATCATCCGGTTGCCTGCGAAACCATGTATATTGCCGTTTTGCGTAATTTCGTGTCGCCTGCGCGCCGCGCGCCAGTGCCTCATCACGGTTCAGTTCCCCGCGAATCAGCGCGGAAATCTCGCTCACCCCGATGGCACGCATGACCGGCAGATCGGGGTTGAGCCTGCGCGCCAGCAATGCTTCCACTTCTGCCACCGCTCCATGGTCCAGCATCGCCGCAAAGCGCCGATCGCACCGCTCATAAAGCCATGGCCTGTCCGGCAGCAGGATCAGGGGATGAAGCTGGATGAGATTAGCGATCCCGCCGGCACGTTGCAGCTGCCATTCGCCCAGCGGCCGCCCGGTGGAGCGGATGACTTCCAGTGCCCGCGCCACCCTGGTGCTGTCCTGCGGGTTCAGCCGGGCCGCGCGCGCCGGATCTTCCCGCGCCAATGCGTGGTATGCCTCATCAACCGGGAGCGCGCGCACGGCGGCGCGGATGGCGGGGTCAATCGGGGGGACCGGTGCGATCCCGTCCAGCAGGGTGCGCAGGTACAGCCCGGTTCCGCCGACGAGGATAGGCAGGGCTCTTTCGGCATGCAGGGCGGCGATCTCCTGCCGCGCGGCTTTTGCCCAGTCAGCAGCGGAACAAGGCACTGCTCCGTCCCATGCGCCGAACAGGCGATGTTCGATCCCCTGCATCTCGGCCGGGGTTGGCCGCGCGCTGAGCACAGCGAGATCGGCATAGACTTGCGCGCTGTCCGCATTGAGAATGACTGCGCGCTTTCCGCGTTCGGTCAGGGCCAGGGCAAGGCGGACCGCCAGATCGCTCTTGCCGCTGGCCGTCGGCCCTGCAATGAGCGCGACCGGCAGCAAACCCTTGGGTGCGCCGTCCCGTGTCACGATCTGGAGATTCCCTTGTTCATCGCGCGACTGATAGCAGACCCGGCCAGCTATTCCGCAAGTGTCGATGCAATGCGCGCGACATTGTCCGAACAGGGCAAGGGGCTGACGCTGGCCGAAACGCTCATCACTGACGAAGGCGTGCTGCATCTAGAACTGTCCGGAGGCGAGGCCGCCACAATCCGCAGCATACTAGACCTGATCTTTCCGGGCTCCGACGCGATTTTTGCAGAGGATGAGATTCGGGTTCCGCAACTGTTCGTTTCGGACATGGATTCGACCATGATCGGGCAGGAATGCATTGACGAACTGGCCGATTTCGCGGGGCTCAAGCCCCAGATCGCTGCCATCACCGAACGAGCGATGCAGGGTGAACTGGATTTCGAAAGTGCCCTGCGCGAACGCGTGATGCTGCTGCGTGACCTGTCCGAAGATGCCATCCAGCAATGCCTCACTACGCGAATCGAACCTATGCCGGGCGCGCGGACGCTCGTCGAGACGCTGAAGGCGCTTGGCTGCCGCACGGTGCTGGTGACGGGCGGTTTCCATCATTTTGCCGATCCGGTTGCGGAGCAGCTGGGTTTCGAGCGTGTCGTGGGCAATCGCCTGGAAGTCGCGAACGGGCGGATGACCGGCGGCTTGGTCGGCGCGATCACGGACAGCGGCGTCAAGAAGGCGGTGCTGCTGGACGAGGCGCGCGAACTGGGTGCAGATGTGGTGACAATGGCGACCGGCGATGGCGCCAATGACATCCCGATGCTGGAAGCGGCGACTTACGGCATTGCCTATCGCGCGAAGCCCAAGGCGCGCGCAGCGGCCAATGGCTGGATCGAACGGGGTGACCTGACCAGCATCCTGCGATTGCTGGGTATTCCGCAGGCCGATTGGGCCGCAAACTGACTTGCGGGAAACCTGTGCCTTACGGCCAGCCGTGCGGCTTTATAGACCAGTAGAAGGTTAACAACAATCTGCCGCAGAATTGGCGCGGATTGACGTTTTCAATTCTGTAATGACCATTTTTTGAAATATTCGCCTGCAAGATCATTGCGCATATGCGGGTAATCCACGCAATTTCTGATCGCTTGACTATATCAACCGCGTCCCGGTCTGCCGCCGGGGCACCTGAAGGAGGACTGGCGAAACCGGCTTCGCTCCGACATTCCAGCAAGAACGGGTTGCAAGCACAAATCTGGATGTATCATTTTCGGGGGCCGGTTTTCAGTAAACCGAGATGCAACCTGTCAATATTGCAAGAACCACCATCGCTCTGGCGTCGCCCGGCACGGGCAGGGACGTCGAACTGCCGCTGCAATGGCCGGAACAGGGGGGTGCCCCCGAACTCGATCTGACCCTCACCTGCTGGTCACGGCTTGATGGCAAGCCGCGGCTCATCATCAAGCGGGATGGCAGCCTTGTTGCTTGCAGTGAAGACGTGCCCGGCCTTGTCCGCCAGCACGAATGTTTTCGCCTCCATCAGGGCAGGATCATGGTGATCGAGGAACGGGGAAGGGCGCTGTTCGCACGCCTCGCGGAAAATCCGGATTCGCCGGCAGCGACCATGTTGCTGCGCCGTGCTGACGGGGAAGGGCACTGGATCGTCCGGGTCGTGGGCAGCGGTCACGACATGCTGTTCGTCACCCTCCAGGCCGCCACTGCGGATCACATGGCCAATCTGCCCGATCTGTGCGAGGCGTTCGGCTTCACCCGCAGCGAGGCCCAGATCGTACGCGATCTGTTCAGCGGCATGACCCCGCAGGCGATCGCGGAGGAACAGGGCATATCCATTCACACCGTGCGGGCGCATGTCAGGCGCTGTTACGACAAGCTGCAGATCACTTCGCGGGAGGAGCTGTGGCACCGGCTGAGCGCCTACCAGATCTAAGGGGTTAAGAAGTCTCGTAGTCAATTATTGTTAGTTGAAATTTGTATAAAAATAATAATCAACAATGACTAGAGAATCGTGGTGATGATAACGTAAACGAATCACCCTAAAACCCTTTCAAAGACAAGTCGCTAATTTTCACGGATCTTAATTGAGCGTGAAAAACGAACGCAGAAACGATCATGTTTCTGCGGGCCAACCGACTTGCGCCGGTTGGAATGTCCAGAAGGGGCTGGCTATGACCGGATCATGTCTGACCAATGACCGCATCAATTTTGGCGCGCGTCTGTGTTTTGTTCTGCTTGTCGCGGGCAGTCTGGGCTCTGCCGTTGTTGCCGAGGAACCGAGCGACAATCTCCCCTCGGGCAGCTTCATCGTCTCACGCCCCATCACCAACAGTCCGGCCGAAGGGCCGCGTTTTCCCGAACGGCCAGATTACGTCGTACTGGGTGGCCAGAAGGAAGCGCTGGCTGCGCTTGGCGGCGGGTTGCAGCCGATCTCAGACGCGGAACAGGCGGCGGTCTTTGCGGGCGCCGTGCCGCAGCGTGGGCTTGTCGCCGGCGCTCTCGACCAGGGGCTGGATGTTCTCTCCGCGCCGCGCGGCGTTACCAATTCGGCGCTGGCGCAGGAACAGTCAGGCGGGGTCAGCGGGATCGTGCGCGGCGCCATCGGCGTCCTTCCCTCGGCGCTGGGCGCCGTGCGCGATGCATTGGGAGCGGTGAAATGACCGGTCTTCGTATCCAGCTCCTCCATCTCCCGCTGTTCCCCGCCCTGGCCGTGGCGATGCTGGGCAAGCCGGCGGTTGCACACGCACAGGCCAGTGCCAGCGATGTGGTGCAGGACGAAGTGATCGTGACCGGCGCGGCGGTGGACGGCGATCTGACAGCGCCTGCGATTGCGGGGGTGAGCGGCCGGTTGGCGGTCAATCTGGCCAGCGGGACCGGCAACCAGGAAATCAACAGCGCATTGGTGGCGGTGGCCGATGTCGCGCTCGGCACCTCCGTTGTGCGGCAGGTCACCGGCCTTGCCGATCCGCGCGACCGGGCGACGCATGTCGCGCTGGAAGGCGATGCCTTTGCTGGCAGCAACGGCCTGGTCAGCGTGAACATCACGGCAGGCATTCAGAACAAGGCGGCGAACATCGCCGTCCTGTCAATTGGCAATCATGGGGCGATATCCGACCAGCTGCTTGAGCAGACTCGCGCCCCGACCGAACCGAACGGGTCCTCTGGGGGCGCTGGGCTCCGCAACGATGTCGTCGAAGTAAGCGACGATGCGTTCCGGAACAGTAGCGGACTTATCCAGGTCAACCTGATCGGCGGCGAGAGGAACTCCTCCGCCAATACCTTCGCCTTGAGCGTTCTGGGCGAGGGCACTCCGTAACCGTAAACACAGGAGAAGTAAGATGAAGCGTATATTCCTTACCGCAGCCGCGGCTTCGGCGATGATCGCCGCAGTCCCGGCCCTGGCCCAGGATTCGGGTGGCTCCCAGGACGGCGAAAGCACGCTGGAAGTCGATCTGCACTATGGCAACAACATCGACACCAGTGTGGTGACTGACGTCACTTACACCAAGGACGTGGCCCTGCGCGGCAATGTCGCGCTGGAAGGGACCATCGCGGTGGACAGTTCTGCCGTCGCGGTGACTGACGCCAAGCAGATCATGGGTCCGAATGAAGTGACCTATCGCGAGGAAAACGAGCTGGACGGTGAAAACGGCTATGTCGATCCGGTCTTCGGCACCAGCGTTGCCGAAGATGGTTCGCCGCTGCCGCAGATTCGCGCCGGCTTCTTTGCGCCGATCATCAACACGGTGGATGCGTTCGACGTCAGCGGGGCCGGCAACATCGGCGTCAACCTGGCTGCGGGCTATTTCAACATGCAGATGAACGCGGCGACGATCGCTTCGTCCGAAGTGACGGATCCCGAAGCTGCGGGTGGCTGGGCGGAAGCGTCCACGACCTCGCTTCAGGCCTTGCTGGGCAACAGCCAGTATGCTGCGCCGGACTTCCTTCCCGAGGATAATCCGGACGAAGACGGTGGTGCCAACAACTTCCGCGATCGCAACACCGTTACCGGCGGCTCGATCACGGGTGATGGCAACATCGGCGTCAACGCGGCTGCGGGCAGCTTCAACCAGCAGTCCAACCTGATGACACTGGCGGTGGCAACGGACTCGGCGCTGGCAGAGGCCAATTCCGGCCTGATCCAGACTGCCCTGTTCAACTATGTCGAGCAGCAGGACAGCATCAATCACGTTGGAGCGGCCACGATCACTGACGCTTCGGGCAATATCGGCCTGAACATGGCGGCGGGCGTTGGCAACCAGCAGCTGAACTCGCTGACCATCGCTGCCTCGCAGGGCGGTGCTCCGGTCACCGATCCGGGTGGCGGCGGCGGCGATCCGAGCTGATCGTCTGAGCAAGGAAGAGGAGAGGGGCCCCTCAACCCCTCTCCTCACCTTCGCACTTTGCCTTTCGCCCAACCAGGAAGTTCGCGGCATCATGACCACTCAGGCCGAACATAGACAGCCGCACGGGCTGCTGCTGATCCTGCTGGCGGGATTGCCGCTGGCCGGGTGCGTCACCGCGCCGTCGGCCCCGGCGCCGGTATGGCTGGGGCAGACCTCCGAAGGGGGGCCGGTGATGCGCGTTCCGGTAAAAAGCTGGAAGGAGCTGAAGTTCACTGACCTGATCCGCCAGCGCACCGATTTCAGCTGCGGCGCGGCGGTGCTTGCCACGATTTTCAACGAGGCCTTCGGGCATCACACTACCGAGCAGCAAGTGCTGGTCAACATGCTGAAGGTCGCCGATCCTGACGTGGTGCGGGAAAAAGGTTTCTCGCTGCTCGACATGAAACGTTACGCGATTTCCATCGGCATGGCGGCCGAGGGATACCGTATCGGATATGAACCGTTGCAGCAGCTGAACCTGCCGGTCATCACGCTGCTCAACATCAAGGGCTACAAACATTTCGTGATCGTCCGCAAGGCCTATGCGGACCAGGTCGCGATTGGCGATCCCGCGCTCGGCAACCGCCTGATGCGCCGCCGAGATTTCGAAGCCGCATGGAACAACATCGCCTTCGTGGTGACGGGCGCGAATTACGACCCGGCCAATGTGCTGCTGCAACCGCCCGATCCGCTTTCCGCACGCCGCCTGCTCGAACTGCATGCGGTGCTTCCCGCCGCCGAAACCGCCGAGTTCGGTTTCGGCCCCGGTTACAGTTTCGGTTTCTAGGAGGATAATATCATGGCTGTTTCGCACATGTCCCCGATAGTCCGCAGCGCCGCCAGGGCGCCGCTGCTGGCGCTGGCGCTGGTCACGTTGACGGCAGCGACGCTGCCTTACGAACCGGTCCTGCTCGATCTGCCCGATGCGGGTCTGCCGCAGCAACCCACATTCGGCGCAGTAACGCTGGATCAGACTTATGCCGCCCCGCTGGGTCTGCCGGTAAGCAATCCAGAGCTGGATGCGATGCGCGGGAAATACATCAGCCCCGAGGCTGTGTCCTATTTCGGCATTTCGATGCTGACGAGCTGGCAGGACGAGAATGGCATCACCACGGCTGCGCGGCTGGCGTTCAATGTCGATTTCCTCAATCCTGCGGGCGGTGGCGCGCCCGTTCCCCAGTTGCTGATTGCCTGGGAACGCAATGGCGACAGCGCAATGGATGTGGCGGGCGTGCCCGACGGCTATGTCGCGGTCACGCTTGGACCGGACCAGGTCTTGCCGGTCGGTGCGCTGGACACGGTCGGCGGCGCGGTACAGGCCAATGTGATTGCCGGGGCGGATAATATCACCCGCAACAGCATGCAGATCGCGGTCGTGCCGATGAGCGCGGTCCCGAACCTGTCCGCCGATGGCCTTACCCCGGTGAGCGCGACCACCACCAGGACTTTCGATGACGGCGACCAGCTGCAGTTTCGGCTTGGCGACAATCAGGTGGGGCTGGTGCTGACGGGTGGCAACGGGATGGACAGCACCATGCAAAGCGTGGGCGGCGATCTTGGCCAGTTGCTGCAGCAAACCATGCTGCAGAGCGACAACAATCACGTTTTCAACAGCTCGGCGATCATCTTTGGCGTCGATACGGCCCGCAATCTCGACCGGGTGCAGACGGACGAAGCGCTGCTTTCGATGAAGGGCTTCGGGTTTTGAGCAAGGGGGGACGGATAATGGCGGGGGCGATCATGAAGGGGGCATTGTGCCTGGCCGTGGCGACGGGAATTGCCCTGCCGGGGCTGGCACGCGCGGATAATGGCGACGGGCAGTTTGCGGTGGAAGGCAGCGGGCGGGCAACCTGCCAGCAGTTCAGCGCCGCGCGCAAGGACCAGCAGTCGGCTGACTACCGCACGCTGATCGGCTTCGTCGAAGGCTATCTGACCGCTGCGAACCGGTACGAGCCGGAAACCTTCGACCTTTCGCCCTGGCATAATGAGGCTGGCTTCGGGCTGATCCTTGAAAAGCATTGCGCCGACCATCCCGAAGAGTCGCTGGTCGGTTCGCTACAGAAGCTGGTGATCGGCCTGCGCCCGATCCGCGTCGCCCAGTTTTCCAAGCTGGTCGAGGTCGGCGACGGCACGAACCGGGCGCTGGTTTACGAAGCGATCCTGAAACGCGCGCAGGCGGCGCTGAAACGTCGCGGGCTTTATCGCGGGGCAGAGGATGGCAGCTTTTCGCCTGCCCTCCGCGATGCGGTGAAACAGTTCCAGAAGCAGCAGGGCCTCACCGCCACCGGCGTTCCCGATCCGGCGACGTTGTGGACGCTGCTCAACCCCTGAAGCAACCATGTGGAGGCAAGCAAGATGCGCATATCGATAGTGAACGGACGCCTGGGGGCGGGTTTGCTCGCTGCGGTGCTGTGTTCAGCCCAGCCGGTTCTGGCCGACGATACGGGCGGTGACGCGGATGCAGAGCTGAGCGCGCTGCGCAAGCAAGTGGCGGAATTGCAGGCACGCGAGGCAGCGGCGCAGCAA
This sequence comes from Novosphingobium sp., assembly GCA_024236235.1. GTDB lineage: Bacteria > Pseudomonadota > Alphaproteobacteria > Sphingomonadales > Sphingomonadaceae > JACKKV01. The sequence goes on from JACKKV010000009.1 coordinate 15,681, forward strand.
CGGGCCGATACTCTGGAACTGCGGCTGGCGCGGCTCGAACGCCAGCAGATCAGCGACATGGAGGCTGCCGACATGCGCGGGGCTTATGTCGCTTCGCGTGCCCGGGCGATTCCGGACGATCCCATGCTGGCCTATTTCCAGGGCGATCCTGGCGATCCGGGCGTGACCGGCGGGGGCGTGATCGACGGCATCGATCCGAATGACCGCAAGGCACCGGCGCCGACCGAGGCGGAAACCGAACTTGCCGCCCAGCGGCAGGGCCGTTTCGGGGACCGGGTCGGGCTGGAACTGGGGCTGAACTATACCCATTTCGACAGCGCGCGGATCAATCTGAACGGGTTTCTGGCGCTGGACGCGATTTTCCTGGGCACGATCAGCATCGATCAGGTGACGGCCGATATTTTCTCGGTCGATCCGACCTTGCGCTTTGGCGTGAGTGACCGTCTCTTTTTCGACGCCAACATGCCCTATCTCTATCGTACCTCCAATTTTCGCTCCGGCGGCGCGGGTGGCAATGCCAGCGGGCTGATCGAACAGCGGGTGTCCGACCAGGGTTTCGGCGATTTCAACCTGGGCGCCAGCTACCGTCTGCTGCGCGAGAGTGGCGGGCGGCCGGATGTGGTGCTGACGGCGCGGGCCAAGGCGCCCACTGGCAAGCACCCCTATGGTGTCGAATTCGTGGAAGTCGCCAACAGCGAGGGCAATCTGTCCGTGCCCGAACATCTTTCAACCGGCAGTGGTGTGTGGGGCGGATCGATCGGCGTTTCCGCACTCAAGACCCTGGACCCGATGGTGGTGTTCGGCAGCCTGACCTATTTCCACAATTTCCCGCGCAGTTTCGGCGATGTGGACGAAGCGCCGGGCGAACAGCCGGGCCGGGTGAATGTGGGCAACGCCTATCAGCTGGGGGCCGGGCTGGCCTATGCGCTGAATGACCGTTCCAGCATCAGCATGTCCTATACCCAGCGGATCGTCGAAAAATCGAAAGTCGGGCTGCAAGGGCAGGAGATGCGCGACATCATCGGCAGCCAGGCCAATGTCGGCCTGGTCAATCTGGGGGCGACATTCTCGCTCAGCGATCATCTGACGCTGATTAGCACGGTGGGGATCGGGCTGACGGACGACAGCCCCGACATGTCAGTCAGCGTGCGGATACCCTATCGTTTCTGAATTTCCCCGGGGGAAGGGGCCGGTCTGCCCCCAATAATGGGCCGGCCCCACTTTTTGCGTGGTTATGTTTCCATCCAGTCGCGGAAGAAGCTGTCACTGGCTTCGCGCAGGGCGGTGAGTCCCACTCCGGCGACGGTGCTCCCACCAACAGAGCCAATCTGTATGGCATTTTCGAGGAACTCGTCGACCGGTGCAGCGATCAGGTAACGTCCTTGGTCTTCACCGAAGGCGGTGGCAACATCCAGTGGGATGGTCAGTGAACAGCCGATGTTACCGGCAAGGGCCATCTCGGCGAGCGCGACGATCAGGCCGCCGTCGGAAATGTCATGGACCGCGTTGGCCTTGCCCATATCGATAAACCAACGCACGTCATTGCCGCGCTCTCGCTCCTCGGCGAGGTCGACGGGTGGCGGCGGCCCTGCTTCCCGGCCATGCACTTCACGCAGCCACAAGGATTGGCCCAGATGCGTACCTTCGCCTCCTAGCAGCCAGATCGCATCCCCCTCATTCTTGAACCCGATCCCCACCATTTTCGCATGATCCGCCATCAACCCCACGCCGCCAATCGCCGGCGTCGGTAGGATGGCGCTGCCGCCCCCCGTCGCCTTGCTCTCGTTATAAAGCGACACGTTCCCCGAAACGATGGGGTAATCCAGCGCCCGGCAGGCGTCGCCCATGCCGTTGAGGCAGCCCACGATCTGGGCCATGATTTCAGGCCGCTGCGGATTGGCGAAGTTGAGGCAATTGGTAATTGCCAGCGGCCGCGCACCCACCGCGCTGAGGTTGCGATAGGTTTCGGCCACCGCCTGCTTGCCGCCTTCATAGGGATCGGCATAGCAATAGCGCGGGGTGCAATCGGTGCTGATCGCCAGTGCCTTCTTCGTGCCATGCACGCGCACCACCGCCGCATCGCCGCCGGTCTGTAGCGTGTCCGCGCCCACCTGGCTGTCGTATTGTTCCCAGATCCAGCGCCTGCTGGCGAGATCGGGGCTGGCCATCAGCTTGAGCAGATCGGCCCCGATATCTGTGCATTGGGGCACATCGCCCAGCGGCGCGACATTGGCCCAGACCTTGTATTCTTCGGGCGTGACATAGGGTCGGTCGTATTCCGGCGCATCGTCCGCCAGCGGGCCGAGCGGGATATCGCACACGACTTCGCCGTTCCATTCCAGCACCATGTGGCCGGTATCAGTCACCTCGCCGATCACCGCGAAGTCCAGTTCCCACTTGCGGAAGATCGCTTCCGCCATCGGCTCCTTGCCGGGCTTGAGGACCATCAGCATGCGCTCCTGGCTTTCGGACAGCATCATTTCATAAGGCGTCATGCCTTCTTCGCGGCAGGGCACCTGGTTCATGTCCAGCCGGATGCCCGCGCCGCCCTTGCTGGCCATTTCCACGCTGGAACTGGTCAGCCCCGCCGCGCCCATGTCCTGTATGGCGACGATCGCATCGGTCGCCATCAGTTCAAGGCAGGCTTCGATCAGCAGCTTTTCGGTGAAGGGATCGCCCACCTGCACGGTCGGCCGCTTTTCTTCGGTATCGTCACTGAAATCGGCGCTGGCCATGGTTGCGCCATGAATCCCGTCGCGCCCGGTCTTGGAGCCCACATAGACGATCGGATTGCCAAGGCCAGTGGCCGCGCAATAGAAGATCTTGTCCGTATCGGCGACGCCCACGGTCATCGCGTTGACCAGGATATTACCGTCATAGGCAGGGTGGAAATTGGTTTCCCCGCCCACGGTCGGCACGCCCACGCAATTGCCATAGCCGCCGATGCCCGCAACCACGCCCTGCACCAGATGCTTCATCTTCGGGTGATCGGGCCGCCCGAAGCGCAGCGCGTTCATGTTGGCGACGGGCCGCGCGCCCATGGTAAAGACATCGCGCAGAATGCCGCCCACGCCGGTGGCGGCGCCCTGATAGGGTTCGATGTAGGACGGGTGATTGTGGCTTTCCATCTTGAAGATGGCGGCCTGCCCGTCACCGATGTCGATCACGCCAGCGTTCTCGCCCGGCCCCTGAATCACCCAGGGCGCCTCTGTCGGCAGTTTCTTGAGATGCAGCCTGCTTGACTTGTAAGAGCAATGTTCTGACCACATGACTGAAAATATGCCCAGTTCCACCAGATTGGGCTCGCGCCCCAGCGCATGCAGGACGCGCTCATATTCCTCTTCAGACAGCCCGTGGGCGGCGACAACATCTGCGGTGATTTCGGCCATGTTCGCGCCCTTAGCGGCGCTCTTGCCGGATCGCTAGCCCTGCCGCGCTTGACCGTGCAGCTTATGCCCGTCAATGCTGTGCGCCATGGAGCAGAAAGCCGCCGATATCACCGCCATGAGCTTCGAACAGGCGCTGCAGGCGCTCGAAGCCATCGTCCGCCAGCTGGAAAGTGGCGAAGTGCCGCTGGACGAATCGATCACCCTTTACGAACGGGGCGAGGAACTGCGTCGCCACTGTCAGGCCCGGCTTGATGCCGCCCAGGCCCGGATCGAGAAGATCGTGGCTGGCCCCGATGGTGCCGCCCGCGCGACGGAACCTTTTTCAGAGGGCGGTTGAGCGTGACTGTGCGCGCCACGCCGCCGGGCGAACTTGCCGATGAAATGCAACGAGTCGCCGACGATGTAGATGCTGCATTTGACGCATTCCTGCCAGTCCCGACAGATGCGAGGGCGCGGCTGGTGCAGGCGATGCGTTATGCGGTGATCGGCGCGGGCAAGCGGTTGCGCCCCCTGCTGCTGATGGCGACGGCGCAGATTTACGGCGTGGGCAGGGAACATGCCATTCGCGCGGGCTGTGCGGTGGAGGCCATTCATACCTATTCGCTGATTCATGACGATCTGCCCTGCATGGACGATGACGATCTGCGCCGGGGCAGGCCCAGCGTGCACAAGGCCTTTGACGAGGCAACGGCGGTGCTGGCGGGCGATTCGCTGCACGCCTTTGCCTTCGAACTGCTCTGCCAGCCCGCAACCAGCGAAGATCCGTTCATCCGGGCGGAACTGGTGCGCGCGCTCGCCCAGGCAAGTGGCGCAAACGGCATGGCGGGCGGGCAAATGATGGACATGGTCGCCGAAACCCAGTCATTCGATCTGCCCACGATCACGCGATTACAGCAACTCAAGACCGGGGCGCTACTGGACGCGGCGGTGGAGATGGGGGCAATCCTGGGGCACGCGGCCCCGGACGAGCGGCTCCATCTGCGCGGCTATGCCCGCGATATCGGGCTGGCGTTCCAGATCGTCGACGATCTGATCGATCACGAGGGTGACGAGCTGAAGGCGGGCAAGGCGCTGCGCAAGGACGAAGCGGCCGGAAAGCAGACCTTCATCACGCTGCTGGGGGCGGACCGCGCGCGCGAACAGGCGCATATGCTGACGCAGCAGGCGGTCGGCCATCTGGCCCAGCATGGGCCGGAGGCGGACATGCTGCGTGCGCTGGCACGATTTATTGTGGAAAGGGACCACTGATGGGGGAACGCATTGGCATCTATCCGGGGACGTTTGACCCCATAACCCTGGGCCATGCCGATATCATCCGGCGCGGGGCCAAGCTGGTCGACCGGCTGATCATTGGTGTGACCACAAACATCTCCAAGAATCCCATGTTCTCGCCCGAAGAACGCATGGCCATGGTCAGCCGCGAGGTGGCGAGCCTGGGCATCACTAATGTCGACATTGTCGGCTTCAACGCGCTGCTGATGAGGTTCGCCGAAAAACAGGGTGCCAGCGTGATCGTACGCGGACTGCGCGCCGTGGCGGATTTCGAATATGAATATCAGATGGCGGGCATGAACCAGCAGATCAATGACCGCGTTGAAACCATCTTCCTGATGGCGGATGTCTCCTTGCAGCCGATTGCTTCGAAGCTGGTCAAGGAAATCGCACTGTTCGGCGGTGACATCACGCCCTTTGTCAGCCCGCAGGTCCGCGAGGATGTCGTCGCGCGGGTGAAGGAACGCGGCCAGCTTGGCGATTACTGATGGCATACTCATTCATTGTAACGACAGTCGCCCGCGTCTAAACGCGCCTGCATTGCACAGTCCCGAAAAGGCCCAGAGAGTTCATGCTGAAAGCCCTTACCTCCGTCACGCTCGCCCTTGCCCTGTCACTCGGCGCGGGGGGTGTCGCCCTCGCCAAGGACAAGAAGGTGCCTGGACAGGAAGCAAAGCGTGTCTATGCGCCGGTCAATTTCAACCTCAACGAAGACCGGGACAATATCCTTCTGCTCGATCTCTCCGACGGGCAACGCGTCGCCATCCGGCTTATGCCGGACTGGGCGCCGAACCATGTGGCCCGGATCAAGGAACTGACGCGGCAGGGGTTCTACAACGGTTTGACTTTTCACCGTGTGATCGACGGCTTCATGGCGCAGACTGGCGATCCGACCGGCACGGGGCGGGGCGGTTCGCTGCTTGGCGATCTCGAACCCGAATTCAACGATGTCCCGCATGTGCGCGGCACCGTATCCATGGCCCGCGCGCGGGCGGAAAACAGCGCGAACAGCCAGTTCTTCATCGTGTTCTATCCCAAGTTCGCGCTGGACCGGAAATATACCAATTTCGGGCGTGTGATCGCGAACATGGCGGCGGTGGACGCGATTCACCGCGGTGAACCGCCTGCTGACCCGACCAGGGTTGTCCAGGCGAGCATTGCCGCCGACAATGTGCCGCCCCCGTCCGTGATGCCGGCGGCAGATCCGGTGGGCGAACAGATCGTTGCCGGCGCGACCGCAAACTGATCGCATGCTTGCATTGCGCCTGTGCCTTCCTAATGGGGCGGAATGCGCGTTGATCTTTTTGACTTTGAACTCCCGCCGGAACGCATAGCGCTCCGTCCCGCGAAGCCGCGCGATGCCGCAAGAATGCTGGTGGCGCAGGGCGACCAGCCCATGATCGACCGCACCGTATCGGACCTGCCCGGTCTGTTGCGATCAGGCGACGTGCTGGTGTTCAATGATACGAGGGTGATCCCGGCCCAGCTTGAGGGCAGGCGCGGTGAGGCGCGAATCGGCGCGACGCTGCACAAACGGATCGACCTGCGTTGCTGGCAGGCCTTCGTGCGCAACGGCAAGCGCCTGCGGCCCGGCGATGTCATTGACTTTCCTGCAGATGTCAGCGCCATCGCGCAGGCCCGGCATGCCGATGGCAGCTGGACCCTGGCCTTCGCCGGGGATGCGCCGGTCGAAGTGCTGCTGGAACGGGCCGGAACCATGCCGCTGCCGCCCTATATTGCCGGCAAACGGCCCACCGACGAAGCGGATCGCGCTGATTACCAGACGATCTTCGCGCGCGAGGATGGCGCGGTTGCGGCACCCACCGCGGCTCTGCATTTCACTGATCGCCTGCTGGCCGAACTGGACGCGGCGGGTGTGCGGCGCGAAACGCTGACGCTGCACGTCGGGGCGGGGACGTTTCTGCCGGTCAAGGCGGATGACACGCGGGATCACGCAATGCATGCCGAGTGGGGCCGGATCGAAACTGAGACGGCAGACCGGCTTAACGCCGCGCGCGCCGCGGGCGGGCGGCTGATTGCGGTTGGAACTACCTCACTGCGTTTGCTGGAAAGCGCCACCGGCGAGGACAGCGTGATCCGGCCCTTTGCGGGCGATACCTCGATCTTCATCACGCCGGGTTACCGGTTCCGTGCAATTGACGGGCTGATGACCAATTTCCACCTGCCCCGGTCAACCCTGTTCATGCTGGTGTCCGCGCTGATGGGCCTGGAACGGATGCAGGCCGCCTATGCTCATGCCATCGCGCAAGGCTACCGCTTCTACAGCTATGGCGATTCCAGCCTGCTGATTCCTTAAAGCTTGTAGCTGAGTGTCGAGGAGACGACATACTCGTCATAATCAGCCGATGGCAGGTTTGAATTGCGGTCCATGTAGCGCAACTGAGGTTTGAAGGAGAACCCTCCGCCGAGGGGAGTATCGAGCGAAGCGCTGACCGTATGGCGGCTTTCATCGCGCTTTTCGCCGATCGATGGAGTTACATGGCGATAATCGCGCTCTGCATAGCTGTAGCCGAGGCGTGCCTTGGCCTTAATTCCCGCAAGACTGACCGGAAACTGCGCGCGGGCGCTGGCCTGAAAGCCCTGGTAATCGAGTTCCGGTGCATGTGCGTCCTCATTGTCATAGCGCAGGCCGACGGCGACATAGGCCTTGCGCCCGGCGAAATAGCGATAGGCGTCCACGCTGCCGATATGGGTGTGAGCATCGAGACGGTCAGAATCGAGGAAGGCCTTGTCCAGATAGATGTAGCTTGCCCGCAAGAGCAGCTTGTCACCCGCGAATGTGGTGATCGATGGCGAGAGCATATGCATGTCCAGATAGCCATCACCACCGAGCAGCACATGGCTGAACGCGTAGTCGCCACCAAAGGACGTCTTCCCGCTTTCCAGCGAGGCGCCCAAGGACAGGCGATGAACCTGCAAGTCATAATCGCCGAGATCGGCGTATGATGTCTGGTCGAAGTCATAGCCTGCGTGCAGCAACAGCGTTTTGCTGTCGATCAGCTTGTAGCCGGCAGAGACCTGGGCAAGCGCCGCCACGTCTCCCTTGCGCGCATTGATTTCAGCCTCGTCCACTGCGACGTTGCTGTCATATTGCGCGCCCAGAGCGAGCGTTAGCGAAACGGGCGACTTGTCACTGGCCGATGCGGGCTGGGCCATCGTGATCGCGCACAATGATGCAATGCCCATCAGGGCGCGCGCCGTGAAGGTTCTCATGGCTTCTCCAACGACAAAGGGCAGCCATGCTGCCCTTTGCGCTTCAATACAGCTCGTCTGGCGACATGCGCGCCTTGACTGAAATTCGGATCAGTTGGCGCTGGACGTCATCTCGACGCGATCCAGAACGCGTTCGGCGGTCCGGTCCGCGATCATGTCCGCTTCGTCGTCGCCACGAAAATTTTCGCCGCCGGTCATGTAGAGGATTTCCGGATTGTCGATGCCGTCTTCCACCGGCGAGGGATCAATCACCTCTTCGTCGATCGCCACTTCTTCGCCATCGGTCATGCCGCTGTCATCGATCAGTTCGGCAGAGCCCTCATCGACCACTACTTCTTCGACCACCTCATCGGTCACTTCTTCGGCCATGCCCGCGACCGGCGAGGCGGCGTAGGCAACTGATGCAGCAATCAGGCCAAGAATACGAATCTTGTTCATCAAAACCTCCCCTTGTCGAGGCGCACAGAAGCGAACATTCACCGGCGCGCCGCGCAAAAAGCGCGCGGGAAGCTGAACGGCAAATTAATGAACCGTTATTCTTGCTGAAATTCAGATAGTAACGAAAGGATTTGCGCCAAACAGATGATCGCAATGACCTTGTATCCGGGCGCAACATCACCAGATTGGGAGCGATGGAATCGATTCTCGAGATTCAGGGACTCACCAAGACTTATCCCGGGGGGCTGACTGCGCTGGACGCGGTCGATCTGGAGGTGCGCCGGGGCGAAATCTTCGCCCTGCTGGGGCCGAACGGGGCGGGCAAGACCACGCTGATCGGCGCAGTCTGCGGGATGGTCCGCCCGACGGGGGGCAGCATTCGCGCTTTCGGACTGGATATGGCGCGCGACTGGCGGCGGGCACGGGCACGGATCGGCCTGGTGCCGCAGGAACTGGGCTTCGACATTTTCGAAAGCGTCGAACGGTCAGTGCGTTTTTCGCGCGGGCTGGCCGGGCTGGCTCCCGATCCGGGCAAGATCGAGGCAATCTTGCGCTCGCTCTCGCTATGGGACAAGCGCGATGCGCAGATCCGCATGCTTTCGGGCGGGATGAAGCGCCGGGTGCTGATCGCCAAGGCGCTGGCGCATGATCCCGAACTGATCTTCCTCGATGAGCCCACCGCCGGAGTGGATGTGGAACTGCGGCGCGACATGTGGCGCCTGATCGGCGGACTGCGCGAACAGGGCACCACCATCATCCTGACCACGCATTACATCGAAGAGGCGGAAGAGATGGCAGACCGCGTCGGCGTGATTGACAAGGGGCGCATCCTGCTGGTCGAGGACAAGGACACGCTGATGGCCCGCATGGGCAGCAAGGAAGCGGTCTTTACCCTGTCCGAACCGCTACATGCGCTGCCACCCGATCTGCCGGGGCTGTCACTCAGCCTGGGCGAGGCGGGGCGCTCGCTCTGCTATCGCGGGTCCGGCGCGGATGCGGATGGGGAACTGGCCGAACTGGTGCAGGCGCTGGTGGCGCGCGGCATCCGCTTTTCGGCACTGGACATTCACGAATCCACACTGGAGGATATCTTCGTCGACCTGGTGGAGAATGGCGGATGAGCGGGGCTGTGTCCTTCAACTGGCGCGGCGCCTGGGCAATCTACAATCAGGAATTGTCGCGTGCTTGGCGCACATTCTTCCAGACGATCCTGTCACCGGTGCTCACCACCTCGCTTTATTTCATCGTATTCGGGGCGGCCATCGGCGGGCGGATCAATGAAGTGGACGGCATTTCCTATGCCGCCTTCATTGTTCCCGGGCTGCTGATCCTGACGCTGCTCAGCGAAACCACGACTAACGCCAGTTTCGGCATCTACATGCCGCGCTTTACCGGTTCGATCTACGAATTGCTGTCAGCGCCGGTCGGGGTGGCTGAAACGTTGATCGGATTTGTCGGCGCGGCGGCGACCAAATCCCTCATCATCTCGGCGATCATCATGGTCACCGCGCGCTTTTTCGTCGATTATTCACTGGCGCACCCGATCCTGGCGGTCGGGTTCATCATGCTGGTCGCGGGGGCATTTGCCCTGTTCGGCTTTATCCTCGGAATCTGGGCTGACGGGTTTGAACGGTTGCAGATCATCCCCCTGCTGGTGTTGACCCCGCTGACCTTCCTGGGCGGCACATTCTACTCGATCGACATGCTGCCCGAACCCTGGCGCTCCATCGCGCTGGTTAACCCCATCGTCTATCTGGTCAACGGGCTGCGCTGGTGCTTTTATGGAAAGTCGGACGTCTCGATCGGCGTCTCATTGGGGCTGACCACGCTGTTCCTTGCGGTCTGCGTCGGCATCGTCGCCTGGATATTCCGCACCGGCTGGAAACTGCGCAGCTAGCTGCCGAAATAGTTCCACAGCAGCCGCGCGGTAAGCGCCAGCGAACTGACCACCAGCAGCGGTCGGATCAGTCGCGCGCCGAAGCGCAACGCGCTGTGCGATCCCAGGAAGCTGCCGGTCATGCTGCCGATCCCGATGCACAGGCCCAGCAGCCAGATCACCTGGCCGCCCAGCGCAAACATCATCAGCGCTGCGGCATTGCTGGTGAAATTGAACAGCTTGGCCAGCCCGGCTGCGCGCGTCAGCCCCAGCCCGCGAAGACCGACGAGCGAGGTGGTCAGGAAACTGCCGGTGCCCGGTCCGAAAAAGCCGTCATAAAATCCGATGGCACCGCCGACCGGCATATAGCCGCGCGGAGAAAGCCGTTCATGGCGATCACTGTCATCCATCCGGTGCGACAGCAGCACATAGAGTGCAAGTACCACCAGCAATACCGCGATGATCGGGGCCAGCACCGCCGGATCGATGGCCTGCACCACCAATGCTCCGCAGGCCGAGGCGGTGAAGACGATCAGCACCGTCAGCCGGTTGCCGGTGATCCGGTACTGGCCATTGGCGCGATAGGTGCGCGCGGACATGCCCGTGCCCATGGCCGATTGCAGCTTGTTCGTCCCCAGCGCCAGGTGCGGCGGCAGGCCCGCTGAAAGCAGGGCCGGCATCATGATCAGCCCGCCGCCGCCAGCGATGGCATCGATGAAGCCGGTCAGCACGCCGGTGGCGGTAAGGGCGGCATACAGCCACGGTTCGATTTCCACGACAGCTCCCGATTGCCGCAGCGTGCCGATATGCCTATGCGCCGCAGGACATGACCCGTTTTGCTTTCACCGTTGAAGCCCGCGATGGCAAGGCCCGCAAGGGATGTATCACCATGCAGCGCGGCGAAATCCGCACGCCTGCCTTCATGCCGGTGGGCACCGCTGCCACCGTCAAGGCGATGAAGCCCGAAAGCGTGAGGGCGACCGGCGCGGATATCATTCTGGGCAACACCTATCACCTGATGCTGCGCCCGGGGGCGGAACGGGTGGCGAGGCTGGGCGGGTTGCACCGCTTTATGAACTGGGACCGGCCGATCCTGACAGACAGCGGCGGTTACCAGGTGATGAGCCTTTCGGCGCTGCGCAGGATCAGTGAGGATGGCGTGGCCTTTTCCAGCCATCTTGACGGGTCGAAACATATGCTCACGCCCGAACGGTCAATGGAGATCCAGCGCCTGCTTGGCTCCGATATCGTCATGGCCTTTGACGAATGTCCGCGCGCCGATGAACCGCGCGATACCATCGCCCGGTCAATGGAGATGTCGATGCGTTGGGCACAGCGCAGCCGCGAAGGCTTTGACAGCGGGGGAGATCACGCCGCCCGCGCCGCCCTGTTCGGTATCCAGCAGGGCGCGCTGGACGAGGAACTGCGCCGCCAGTCGGCAGAGGCGCTGACGGCCATCGGCTTTGACGGTTATGCGATCGGCGGCCTGGCCGTGGGGGAAGGGCAGGAGGCGATGTTCGCCACGCTGGATTTCGCGCCCGATCAGTTGCCCGAGGACCGGCCGCGTTACCTGATGGGCGTGGGCAAGCCGGACGATCTGGTGGGCGCAGTGGAACGGGGCGTGGACATGTTCGATTGCGTGCTGCCCACCCGTTCCGGCCGCAACGGCCAGGCCTTCACATGGAACGGCCCGATCAACCTGCGCAATGCGAAATTCGCGGAAGATCAGGCACCGCTGGACGAAAGCTGCACCTGCCCCACCTGTGCCAGTTACAGCCGGGCCTATATTCACCACCTGATCCGTTCGGGCGAGATTCTGGGCGCCATACTGATGACGGAGCATAATTTGTCGTTCTACCAGCAGCTGATGCAGACGATGCGCGACGCGATCGGGGAAGGGCGCTTTGCGGCCTTTGCCGCCGATTTCCGGCGGGATTACAGCGCGTCCTGAATCGAGAAGGGCGGCCCCGCAGGACCGCCCTCTTGAATTTCGGTAACCGGTAAACCGATCAGCGCGAATAGAATTCGACGACCAGGTTCGGTTCCATCGTGACCGGGTAAGGCACTTCGTCCAGCTTGGGGACGCGCACGAAGGTGACCTTGTCCGTGCCATCGGGCGCGACATAATCGGGAATGTCGCGTTCGGGCAGGCTCTGCGCCTCGATCACGAGCGCCATTTCCTTGGCCTTGTCACCCAGGCTGACGACATCGCCAGGCAGCACGCGGCGACTGGCAATGTTGCACTTCACGCCGTTGACGCGAATATGGCCGTGGCTGACGACCTGCCGCGCGGCGAAGATCGTGGGCGCGAATTTGGCGCGATAGACGACCATGTCCAGCCGCTGTTCGAGCAGGCCGATCAGGTTCTGGCCGGCATCGCCCTTCATCCGCGAAGCTTCCTGATAGGTGCGCTTGAACTGCTTTTCAGTCACATCGCCGTAGTAACCCTTCAGCTTCTGCTTGGCGCGCAGCTGAATGCCATAGTCCGACAGCTTGCTCTTGCGGCGCTGCCCGTGCTGGCCGGGGCCATAGGAACGGCGGTTGACGGAGCTCTTCGGGCGGCCCCAGATGTTTTCGCCCATGCGGCGGTCAAGTTTGTACTTGGCGCTTTTGCGCTTTGACATGCGTCATCTCCAATTTGCATGGCCCGGCCACCCTGGCCGCGCCTCAAGCCCGGAATCGCACCGCCCGGCCTGTTGCCGGACGCGGCCACCGCTTCACCGGGGTGCGGAGCCAATTGCGAGCGCGCGCCCTAGCATGATTTCGCCTGCGGTCAAGGCAGATTGCCCCTCGACACGGCGGCTCATCCTCGCCAATGAGCCGCGCATGAAGGACGATCCGCCCCCTGCCGATGCCTGCCAGACGATGGATGAGGTCCGCGCGGGCGTGGATGCCATAGATGCCGCGCTGGTTGCGCTGCTTGTCCAGCGATTTGCCTATATGCGCGCCGCCGCCCGGATCAAGCCGGACAGGGAAAGCGTGCGCGACGAAGCGCGCAAGGCCGAAGTGATCGACGCGGTCCGCAGCATGGCGCAGGAACGGGGGCTGCCCGCCGTTGCGCTGGGCGCGATCTGGGGCGATCTGGTCGAAGCCTCGATCGCTTATGAACTGACGGAATGGGACCGGCTCAAAGGCTGAGATCAATCCCGCCGGTCGCGTTCTAGCGCGCTCAGCACTCCGCGCATGGTGCGCACTTCCAGATGGTTCCAGCCCGGCTTGGTCAGCATGTTGCGCAAGGTGCGCCGGGTGGCATCGGCGCGGCTTTCCGGCAGGAAATAGCCACGCGGTTCCAGCAATTGCATGAAATGGCCGATCAGCCCTTCCAGCTCCGCCTGCGGGGCGGGGGGCAGTTCCTCTTCCCGCGTGGGCTGGGCCAGCGTCTGGTGCTTTGACCATTCATAGGCGCACAGGATCACCGCCTGGGCAAGGTTGAGCGAGGCAAAGCCGGGGTTGACCGGCACGGTAATGATATTGCGGGCCAGCGCCACATCGTCCGTTTCCAGGCCCGATCGTTCAGGACCGAACAGGATGGCGTGGCGCCCTTCCAGCGTCACCATGTTGCGCGCGGCCTGTTCAGGTGTCAGCACCGGCTTGGTGACCCCGCGCTTGCGCACGGTGGTGGCGTGGACATGTTCGCAATCGGCCACCGCCTCGGCCACGCTTGCAAATGTCAATGCGCCTTCGAGCACGATGTCCGCGCCCGATGCAGCAGGGCCAGCGGCGGGATTGGGCCAGCCATCGCGCGGGGCGACCAGCCGCATTTCGGTGAGTCCGAAATTGAGCATCGCCCGCGCCGCCTTGCCGATATTTTCGCCCAGTTGCGGTCGAACCAGGACGATGACGGGCTTTTGCGGCGCGGTTTCGTTCATGTATCGCCCATGTCGCGCACGCTGCTGGCGAATTCCTGGAAGTCGCGGGCTTCGGAAAAGTCACGATAGACCGAGGCGAAGCGGATATAGGCCACACTGTCCAGCTGGCGCAGGCCGTCCATCACCATCTCACCGATCTGCTTGGCATCGACTTCGCTTTCGCCAAGCGTTTCGATCTGGCGCTGAATGCCGGAGACCAGCTGGTCCAGCCGTTCCTGCGCAATGCCGCGCTTGCGGCAGGCCAGCGCCACTGACTGTTCGATCTTCGACCGGTCAAACGCCTCGCGCCGTTCCTCGCCATCCGGCCCTCCGCTTTTCAGCACGGTGATGTCGCGCAGCTGCACCCGCTCGAATGTGGTGAAGCGGGCGCCGCAACTGTTGCACTGGCGGCGGCGGCGGATCGCGGTGTTGTCTTCCGTCGGCCGCGAATCCTTTACCTGGCTGTCATCATGGGCGCAGAAGGGGCAGCGCAACGATCAACCCTCACATGCCGGGATAGACGGGGAAGGCGGCGCAGAGCTCCTCGACCCGGCTGCGCACCTTTTCTTCTACCTGCGCATCGCCTTCATCGCCATTCTTCGAAAGGCCGTTGACGACTTCGGTGATGAGTTGACCGACGACCTTGAATTCATCGACGCCGAAGCCGCGCGTGGTGCCCGCCGGCGTGCCAAGGCGAATGCCCGAGGTGACGAAGGGGCTGCGCGTGTCAAAGGGGATGCCGTTCTTGTTGCAGGTCAGCCAGGCGCGGTCGAGGCCCTTTTCCGCAGCCTTGCCGGTCACGTCCTTGGCCGTCAGATCCACCAGCATCAGGTGATTGTCGGTGCCGCCGGAAACGATGCGCAGGCCCGTTTCCTCAAGGCTGGCGGCAAGCGCGCGGGCGTTGGCCACGATCCGCGCGGCGTAATCGCGGAATTCGGGGCGCAGCGCCTCGCCAAAGGCCACCGCCTTGGCGGCGATGACATGCACCAGCGGGCCGCCCTGCAGGCCGGGGAAAACGGCAGAATTGAATTTCTTGGCCAGATCTTCGTCATTGGTCAGGATGATGCCCGAACGCGGGCCGCGCAGGCTCTTGTGAGTTGTGCTGGTCACGACATGGGCATGCGGGAAGGGGCTGGGGTGCGCGCCGCCCGCGACCAGGCCCGAGAAATGCGACATGTCGACCAGAAGGTAAGCGCCCACCTCGTCCGCGATCTCGCGGAAGCGCGGAAAGTCCCAGATGCGCGAATAGGCCGTGCCGCCAGCGATGATCAGCTTGGGCTGGCATTCGCGGGCGATGCGCGCAACCTCGTCCATATCGATCAGCTGGTCGTCCTGCCGCACGCCATAGGGTACGGGATTGAACCACTTGCCGCTCATGTTCACGGGCGAACCGTGCGTCAGGTGCCCGCCCGAATTGAGATCCAGCCCCATGAACGTATCGCCCGGCTGCAACAGGGCGAGGAATACCGCCTGGTTCATCTGGCTGCCCGAATTGGGCTGTACATTGGCGAAAGCGCAGCCGAACAGCTGCTTCGCGCGCTCAATCGCCAGCGTTTCGACCACATCGGCATAATCGCAGCCGCCATAATAGCGCTTGCCCGGATAGCCTTCGGCATATTTGTTGGTGAAGACCGATCCGGTTGCCTCCAGCACCGCGCGTGATGCGATATTCTCGCTCGCGATCAGTTCGATCTTGTTGCGCTGGCGCTTGAGCTCGCTGGCGACGGCTGCCGCCACTTCGGGGTCGGCCTGAGCCAGCGTGTCGTTCCAGAAGCGGTTCATCGTGTCAGTGGTCATCGGATCAGTTCCCGGTGGCGGGGTTGGACAGCTTGTCTACGCGGGGGCCGTGGCGCCCTCCGCCAAAGTCAGTGGAAAGGAAGGCGTCAAGGCAGGCCTTGGCCATGTCCGGCCCGGTCAGGCGCGCGCCCATGGCGATGCAGTTGGCGTCGTTGTGTTCGCGTGCGAGGGCGGCGGACAGCGGTTCGGACACCAGTGCGCAGCGGCAGGCCGGGTTGCGGTTGACGGCGATGGAAATGCCGATGCCCGATCCGCACAGCACCACACCATAATCGGCTGTGCCATCAGCGACCACGCTGGCCAGCTTGTAGCCATAGTCAGGATAATCGACGCGATCAGCGGTTTCCGGGCCGAGATCGGCCACTTCATGGCCGAGACCGATCAGATAATCGCGCAATTCGGCCTTGAGGTCGACAGCGGCGTGGTCGGAAGCAATGGCGATGCGCATGGGGTTGCCCGTGAGGATTGGAAGAATCGCGTGGGCACCCCCTTAGTCGCGACTGGCTTGCAATGCCAGTGTCGGGGGTAAGGACAAAGCGAAACTCCCGGGCGCGCCCGGCGGGTGTGACAGTTCAGATCGCGTTGGCACGCCCCTGTGCGATCACGCCATAGGGCATTTCGCGTCCGTTTCGCCCTGTGCGATACGCGCCTGCGTTTTTTCCGCGCACAGCACCTTTTGCAGTTCGTACATGATGGGTTCCATCTCCTCGGACATTGCATAATTCGCCTCCAGGACTGCTTCGTCATAGTCAGCGAATTCGAGGTCGGACACGAAGTGTCGGCCCGTGGGCGTTCTGGTGAACGCGATCAGTTCCCGCAGTTCGTTTGCCGTGAATTCCCGCGCATAGGCCGTCGCATATGCTTCCTGCATCACCGGGAAATGCGCGCTCATGACCTGTTCGATCCGGTTGAGCGAGCGCTCATATTCCTGTTTGACACGGCTGCGCATCGAGACGTTTTCGATCGAATCCAGACTCTCCGCCCAGCTTGTCCGCAGGTAATCGACTGAATCCGAAAGGGGGTAGATCAAGGTAACAAGTTCGCGGGCGAGCACGATTGCGTCGGGATCAACCGCATTGGCAGCAGTGAGCACCGCGGGTGTCGCGGTCACTGCGTCAGCGGGCGCTGACGCCTGCGCCGGCGTGGCCAGCAAACTTGCGGCGATGGCAAAAACGGAAATGCGTTTCATCGTTCAACACTCCTCCAACAGGAGGCTTGAACGTAATTCGCTTAATCAAACACCGCTTTTAGATACACAGTTAATAAAGGGCGCGTCCTGCGTTACTATAGAGCGCCAATACAGGCTCTCACTGATCCAGAAAACTCCGCATCTTCCGTGACCGGCTGGGGTGCTTGAGCTTGCGCAGCGCCTTCGCCTCGATCTGGCGGATGCGTTCGCGCGTCACGCTGAACTGCTGGCCCACTTCCTCCAGCGTGTGATCGGTGTTCATGCCGATGCCGAAACGCATGCGCAGCACGCGTTCTTCGCGCGGGGTGAGGGAGGCAAGCACGCGGGTGACGGTTTCCTTGAGGTTGGCCTGAATCGCCGCATCCACCGGGATGATCGCGTTCTTGTCCTCAATGAAATCACCGAGGTGCGAATCCTCCTCGTCGCCGATCGGCGTTTCGAGGCTGATCGGTTCCTTGGCGATCTTCATCACCTTGCGCACCTTTTCGAGCGGCATGGAAAGCCGTTCGGCCATTTCTTCCGGCGTCGGTTCGCGGCCCTGTTCGTGCAGGAACTGGCGGCTGGTGCGGACCAGCTTGTTGATCGTTTCGATCATGTGCACCGGGATGCGGATGGTGCGGGCCTGATCGGCAATGCTGCGGGTGATCGCCTGGCGGATCCACCAGGTTGCGTAAGTGCTGAATTTGTAGCCGCGGCGGTATTCGAACTTGTCGACCGCCTTCATCAGCCCGATGTTGCCTTCCTGAATGAGATCGAGGAATTGCAGGCCGCGATTGGTGTATTTCTTGGCGATGGAAATCACCAGCCGCAGGTTGGCTTCCACCATTTCCTTCTTGGCGATGCGTGCTTCGCGTTCCGCCTTCTGCACCATGTTCACGATGCGGCGGAATTCGGGCAGGCTCATCCCCGTGGCGGCGGCAATATCGGCGATTTCGGCGCGGATGCGTTCCACCGCGTCCGCTTCCTTTTCAGCGAAGGCGGCCCATTTCTTGTCCTTCTTCGCCATATCGACGAGCCAGCCATCGTCCAGCTCGTTACCGACATAGGAATCGAGGAAATCCTTGCGCTTCACCTTGTGGCGTTCGGCCAGCCGCAGCATCTGCCCGCCCAGCGCGGTCAGGCGGCGATTGAAGGCATAGAGATTGTCGACCAGGAATTCGATCTTGGTCGCATGAAACTGGACGCTTTCGACCTCTGCGGTCAGTTCTTCGCGCAGCTGGTTGTATTTCTTTTCCTTGGCCGCGGGAAATTCGCCGCCCATGCCCAGCGCTTCGAGCCGTTCGGCCTGAATCTTCTCGAACTTCCGGAACAGCGAGGTGATCCGGGCGAAGCGTTCGAGCGCATCAGGCTTGAGCGCGGCTTCCATCTGGGCCAGGCTCAGCGTGTTGTCGTCATCGTCATCCTCTTCACGACGGCGGGTGGAGCCTTCTTCTCCGTCCTCATCCTCGTCAGCGGATTCTTCCTCTTCGACGTCTTCTTCCTCCTTGTAGGAGGGGCCAGCGGTCTTTTCGATGATTTCGCCGTCATCATCGTCGCCGTCCTCGTCGAGGTTTTCGGGCGCGGGTTCCTTGGACAGCATGGCGTCGAGATCGAGGATCTCGCGCAGCTGCATTTCTTCAGCGTTCAGCGCTTCGGACCACTGGATGATGGCGTGGAAAGTGATCGGGCTTTCGCACAGGCCCATGATCATCGTGTCGCGGCCCGCCTCGATCCGCTTGGCGATGGCGATTTCGCCCTCACGGCTGAGCAGTTCGACCGCGCCCATTTCGCGCAGATACATGCGCACCGGATCGTCAGTGCGCTCAATCGTTTCCTTCTTCTTGGGCGCTTCGGACACATGGCCGCTGTCATCGGCGTCATCGCTGTCGTTGCTGTCAATCTCGTCAACGCCCGAATCGCCATCTTCCTGTGCGTCCTCGTCACTTTCGACGATATTGACGCCCATTTCGGAAATGGCGGACATGATGTCCTCGATCTGCTCGGACGACATCTGGTCCTGCGGCAGCGCTTCGTTCAGTTCATCGACCGTGACATAGCCACGGCGCTTGGCCTTGGCGATCAGCTTCTTGATCGACGCTTCGTTGAGGTCGATCAGCGGAGCATCGTCGGTCTTGGTGCTATCGTCGTTTGACGCCATGTAACTGTTCAATCCATTTTCTGTTCGTCCACTTCGTCTGAAGCGGGCATTTGCGCCATTGCACTGTCCGGCCCTGCGGCGCGCTGCTGGGCCATTTGCCCGAGTCGCGCCTCAAATTCCAGCTTTCGTTTGAGCAGCCGCTGCTGCTCTGCAAAAGCTCCTTCCGGATCGCTCTCGAAACGCGCGGTAGCCCGGGCCAACGCCGCTTCCAGAGCCGGACGTTCGATCAACAGGCCGACCGCATTGGCCAGCGCCGATCTTGCATCCGTTTCATCCGCATCCAGGGCAAGGAAGCTGAACGGAAGGCTCCGTCCGGCCATTGCCCCCGATCCTTCCGGCCATATGGGCAGTTCGGCACCGGATTCAAGCGCTTCGGCGGCGTCCAGCAGCGCATCGACTGCGCCGGACAGGTGCGGCTGGGCCGTGCTGACGCAAAGCAGCGCTTCGGCGTGGCGCTGGATCTGGTCGGGAAAGCGCACCAGCCCGGCAATGACACCGGCAGTCAGCGTGTCGCGCCCCCGGTCGGAGACCAGTTTGCGCAGCCTCGCCACCACCTCGCCGGAAATAACGGGCAGGGCAGATGACTTGCGGAATCCGCCGCGCTGGCCCGTGCGGGCGGGTTGCGGCGTGAATTCCTTGCGCGGGAAGGCAAAGGCCGAAAAGCGGTCCAGCAATTCGCGCCGGTACAATGCCTTGATGTCAGGGTCGGCGATCGTTTCGACATGTTCCAGCAGCCGCGCCTTCAACCCTGCCTTGTCCTCGGGCGTGTCGAGCGCGCGGGCGTTCAGTTCGAAATCCCACAACAGGTCGAGCAGGCTTTTCGGGCTGGCGAGCAGGCGTTCCATTTCCGCCGCGCCGCGTTCGCGAATGAGGTCATCCGGATCGAGCCCGGCCGGAAGATTGACGATGGCAAGCGAACGCCCCGGCGCCAGCATCGGCAGGGCCCGCCCGATCGCGCGCATGGCCGCGCGCTGGCCGGCCGCATCGCCATCGAAACACAGCACCGGTACGTCAATGACACGCCACAGCAGTTCAAGCTGCCGCTCGGTCAGCGCGGTGCCAAGCGGGGCAACCGCATCGGCAATGCCGGCGGCGGCCAGCGCCACGACATCCATATAGCCTTCGACCACGACAATCCGCCCGCTCTTGCGCGATGCAGGCCCGGCCCGGTGCAGGTTGTAAAGCGTGCGCCCCTTGTCGAAGAGCGGGGTGTCAGGCGAATTGAGATATTTGGGCGCATCGCTCTTGCCCGCATCCAGTATTCGCCCGCCAAAGGCGATCACCCGCGCGCGCGCGTCCTGAATGGGCAGCATCAACCGGTTGCGGAACCGGTCATAGGGTTCCTTGCCTTCGACGGTGATCCTAAGGCCTGCCTCGATCAGCATCGCCTCGTCAAAGCGGGCCAGTGCGCGGGGCAGGGCCTGGCGGTTGTCGGGGGCAAAGCCGAAGCCGAATTCCGCGACGATTGCGGCAGGAAAACCACGGGATTGCAAATAGTCGCGCGCCTGTGCCCCGTCGGGGGATTGCAGCGTTGCGCGAAACCAGTCCTGCGCGGCGGCGGTGACATCGTGCAGGCTGGCGCGCTGTTCCGCCGCCCGCGCCACGCGCGGATCGGGCGCGGGCAGTTCCATGCCTGCTTCTGCCGCCAGTTCCTTGACCGCATCCATGAACCCAAGACCGCGCTGATCCGTCATCCAGCGAATGGCGTCGCCATGCGCCCCGCAGCCGAAGCAATGATAGAAGCCCTTCTGGTCATTGACCGTGAAGCTGGGCGATTTCTCGTCATGGAACGGGCAGCAGGCCTTCCATTCATGTCCCGCCTTCTGCAGCCGGGTGGTGCGCGAAATCACGCCTGACAGCGTGATCCGGCTGCGCAGCTCATCCAGCCATTGGGGGGATAGCGACACCTGCCCGCGCCGCGTTCAGCCGAAGCTGGCCTTCACCAGTCCGCTCGCCTTGCTCATGTCCAGCACCGTGCCATGGCGCACTTTGAGTTCGGCCATGACCTTGCCCATATCCTTGATGCTGTCCGCGCCCAGTTCCGCCTTGATCGCGGCGATGGCGGCCAGCGTTTCCGCCTCGCTCAACTGCGCGGGCAGGAAGCTGTCAATGACGGCGAGTTCGGACTTTTCCTGTTCGGCCAGTTCCTGGCGCCCGCCTTCTTCATACATGGTGATGGATTCGCGGCGCTGCTTCGCCATCTTCTGCAGCACGTCGATCACCAGCGCGTCATCGTCGCCATCGGCCTTGCCCGTGCGCAGTTCGATGTCCCGGTCCTTGATCTTGGCCAGGATCAGGCGGACGGCGGCAAGGCGTGGCTTGTCGCCCGCTTTCATCGCCGTGATCTGGGCGGATTTGATCGAATCGCGCAGCATGTGGGAAAACTTTCCTCTCAATGGTTTGTGGGGCAAATCGGGTGATGCGTGAAGTTTAGCGCATATATTTCCGTTCCGATAGGTTGACGCAGTGCAGCATCACGTTTAGCCGTTGGCCCTTAGCGCACATCGCCAGAACTCTCATTTAACGGAGCGCCCCTATGGCCGACCCCGCATCTTCGCACGTGCAGCCCGCAGGGGCGACGGGAGTCCTCGTCCTGGCCGATGGAACCGTGGTCTGGGGCAAGGGATTTGGCGCCAGTGGCAGTGCGGTGGGCGAAGTCTGCTTCAACACGGCGATGACCGGTTATCAGGAAGTGATGACTGATCCCAGCTATGCCGCCCAGATCGTGACCTTCACTTTCCCGCATATCGGCAATGTCGGCACTAATGCGGAAGATGTGGAAAGCGCGGTCGAAGGCGCGGTGGGCTGTATCGTGCGCGAAGCGGTGACCCCTTCATCCAACTTCCGCGCGGAAGGCGAATTCGGGGCGTGGTTGGCAGCCAATGGCAAGATCGGGCTGGCGGGCGTGGATACCCGCGCGCTGACTCGCCGCATTCGCCTCTCGGGCGCGCCCAACGCGGTGATCGCGCATGATCCGCAAGGCAAATTCGACATTCCCGCACTGCTCAAACAGGCGCAGGAATGGCCGGGGCTGGTCGGCCTCGATCTCGCGCAGGTGGTGACACGCGGCGCGCAGGAAGAATGGACCGGCGGGGCCTGGGCGCTGGGGCAGGGTTATGCCCAGGGTTCGGGCGATGGGCGGCCTCATGTTGTCGCGCTCGATTTCGGGGCGAAGGACAATATCTTCCGCAATCTGGTGCAGGCCGGTGCGCGCGTGACCGTGCTGCCCGGCACCAGTTCTCTGGAAGAAGTGCTGGCGCAGAATCCCGATGGCGTGTTCCTGTCCAACGGGCCGGGCGATCCGGCGGCCACTGGCGAATATGCGGTGCCGGTGATCAAGGGCCTGCTGGACCGGGACATGCCGCTGTTCGGCATCTGCCTCGGCCACCAGATGCTGGCGCTGGCGGCGGGCGCGAAGACCACCAAGATGCACCAGGGCCACCGCGGCGCGAACCACCCGGTTCAGCGCGTCGGGGGTGGCTGGGGCGAGAGCGAAGGCCTGGTCGAGATCACCAGCATGAACCACGGTTTCGCGGTGGATAATGCGAGCCTGCCCGATACGGTGGAAGAAACGCACGTATCGCTGTTCGACGGCTCGAACTGCGGGATCGCGGTGAAGGGCAAGAAGGCGTTCGGGGTGCAGTATCACCCTGAGGCCTCGCCGGGTCCGATGGACAGCTTCTACCTGTTCGAGAAGTTTGTGGGGATGTTGGGGTGAGTTTCGGTTCATCTCCTCTTGGAGCTACGCCATTCGGTGCGGCACGCATTGTCCCAAAAAGGACTGTCATCGATAGTTCGCGATGGACTGGAATTCCTAATGCCCTCGCTCACTGACAATGCCCAACTCCAACCCTCTCCCCATGGCGGGAGAGGGTGGCTCAATCGCCAGATTGAGCCGGGTGAGGGGGCGTGGGCGTTTTCTCCCCCTCATCCAAGCTCGACTAGCGAGTATGCTCGCAAGTCTCGCTATCCTTCTCCCGCGTGGGGAGAAGGAATTATCGGGGCAGCGCTTCCGCAATCCGCGTCAGAACACCCTCAATATTCGTCAGCACATCGTTGTTCCAGAAGCGAATTACACGAAAACCCTGCGCTTCCAGCCAGGCGGTTCGTGCGGCATCAGCCGCATCGGAATGCTGGCCGCCGTCCAGTTCGACGATCAGCCGCGCATCAGCGCACAGGAAGTCAGCAATGTAGTGCCCTATCGGCATTTGCCTGCGGAACTTTGCGCCTGCCAGCTGACGATTGCGCAAGCGTTGCCATAGCTCGCGCTCCGCATCGGTCGCATCGCGGCGCAGGCTGCGTGACCGGTCTTTCAGGCTGTGTGCATGCGCCATCCATTTCCCCTCACCCAGATGCTATCGCATCGACCCTCTCCCGCAAGGGGGAGAGGGTAAATTGGCTGAAAAACTAATGCCCAAAAGAACTGACATTTCCTCGATCCTCGTAATTGGCGCCGGGCCGATCATCATCGGCCAGGCCTGCGAGTTCGACTATTCCGGCACGCAGGCGATCAAGGCGCTGCGGGAGGAGGGCTACCGCGTCATCCTCGTCAACTCCAACCCGGCCACGATCATGACTGATCCGGACATGGCGGATGCGACCTATGTCGAGCCGATCACGCCCGATATCGTCGCCAAGATCATCGCGAAGGAACGGCCTGACGCACTGCTGCCCACCATGGGCGGACAGACCGCGCTGAACTGCGCGCTGGCCCTGTTCGAAGATGGCACGCTGGACAAATACGGGGTGCAGATGATCGGCGCCAATGCCGACGCCATCGACAAGGCGGAAGACCGGCAGCGCTTCCGCGAGGCGATGGACAAGATCGGCCTCGAAAGTGCGCGCAGCGGCGTGGCGCACAGCGTGGACGAGGCGCTGAAAGTGCTGGAAACCACCGGCCTGCCTTCGATCATCCGGCCCAGCTTTACCCTGGGCGGAACCGGCGGTGGCATCGCGTATAACAAGGCGGAATTCGAGAAGATCGTGCGCGAAGGGCTGGACGCCAGCCCCACCACCGAAGTGCTGATCGAAGAAAGCCTGCTCGGCTGGAAAGAATATGAGATGGAAGTCGTGCGTGACCGGCACGACAACTGCATCATCATCTGTTCGATCGAGAACGTCGATCCGATGGGCGTCCATACCGGCGATTCGATCACTGTCGCCCCGGCGCTGACGCTGACTGACAAGGAATACCAGATCATGCGCAACGCCAGCATTGCGGTGCTGCGCGAGATCGGCGTGGAAACCGGCGGATCGAACGTGCAGTTCGCGGTCAATCCTGCCGATGGCCGGTTGATCGTGATCGAAATGAACCCTCGCGTTTCGCGCTCATCCGCGCTGGCATCCAAGGCCACCGGCTTCCCGATTGCGCGCGTCGCGGCCAAGCTGGCGGTGGGTTATACGCTGGATGAAATCACGAACGAGATCACCGGCGCGACGCCTGCCAGTTTCGAGCCGACGATCGATTATGTCGTCACCAAGATTCCGCGCTTCGCCTTCGAAAAATTCAAGGGTGCGAAGCAGGAACTGTCCACCGCGATGAAGAGCGTGGGCGAAGTGATGGCGATTGGCCGCAACTTCAAGGAAAGCATGCAAAAGGCGCTGCGCGGGCTGGAAACCGGGCTGGACGGCTTCAACCGCGTGCTGGAACTGGAAGGGGCGGAGCGCGAGGAAATCACCGCTGCGCTGTCCGTGCGCGCGCCGGACCGGTTGCTGAAAGTGGGCCAGGCCTTTCGCGAAGGCTTCAGCGTGGAAGAGGTCCAGGCGATCACGCATTACGACCCATGGTTCCTGCGCCATATCGAGGAGATCATCGCGGAAGAGGCGGTCATTTCCCGGGAGGGCCTGCCTAACACGGCGGCCGAACTGCGCCGGTTGAAGGCCATGGGCTTTTCCGACAAGCGGCTGGCGACGCTGGCGGTCCGTTCGGTTGGCGTGGCTGGCGGGCTGGGCGAAACCCAGGCGAAACGGTCTGGCCTGCTGCATGATGCGCTGCGGGCCATGGCGGGCGCAACCAGCGAGGAAGAAGTGCGCGAATTGCGGCACAAGCTGGGCGTGTTTCCGGTGTTCAAGCGAATTGACAGCTGCGCCGCCGAATTCGAGGCGATCACGCCTTATATGTATTCAACTTATGAAGCCCCCAGCTTCGGCGAGGCTGAGGACGAGGCATGGCCGTCTGACCGCAGGAAAGTGGTGATCCTGGGCGGCGGGCCGAACCGGATCGGGCAGGGGATCGAATTCGATTACTGCTGCGTCCATGCCTGCTTCGCGCTGGCCGAGGCTGGCTATGAAACCATCATGGTCAATTGCAATCCGGAAACGGTTTCGACTGATTATGATACGTCTGACCGCCTCTATTTCGAACCGCTGACTGCGGAAGACGTGCTGGAAATCCTGCGCGTCGAAATGTCGAAGGGCGAACTGGCGGGCGTAATCGTGCAGTTTGGCGGGCAGACCCCGTTGAAGCTGGCGCAGCCGCTGGAGGATGCGGGGATTCCGATTCTCGGTACTTCGCCCGATGCGATTGACCTTGCTGAAGACCGTGAACGCTTTGCCAAGCTGGTCGACAAGCTGAAGCTGAAGCAACCCGCCAACGGCATTGCCAAGAGCCGCGATGAAGCGGCGGCGGTTGCCGCGCGGATCGGCTATCCGGTGTTGCTGCGCCCGTCCTATGTGCTGGGCGGACGGGCGATGGAGATCGTCGATTCCGAAGCGCAGCTGGACAATTACATCGCCACGGCGGTGAATGTGTCAGGTGACAGCCCGGTGCTGGTCGATCAATATCTGCGCGATGCGATCGAATGCGATGTCGATGCGCTGTGCGATGGCGATCAGGTGGTGGTGGCCGGGGTGATGCAACATATCGAGGAAGCGGGCGTCCATTCGGGCGACAGCGCCTGCACTCTGCCGCCTTACAGCCTGCCGGCCGGGATCGTCTCGGAAATGGAGCGCCAGGCAGAGGCGCTGGCGCGTGGCCTTGACGTGCGCGGGCTGATGAACGTCCAGTTCGCGGTGAAGGATGGCGAAGTCTATCTGATCGAGGTCAATCCGCGCGCCAGCCGCACCGTGCCCTTCGTGGCCAAGGCGGTGGGGAGCCCCGTGGCCAAGATCGCGGCACGGGTGATGGCGGGCGAAAAGCTGGCCGACCTGCCGCCAATCCGGCGCGAGGTGGATTACATGGCGGTGAAAGAGGCGGTGTTCCCGTTCAGCCGCTTCCCCGGGACGGACCCGGTGCTTTCGCCCGAAATGAAATCCACCGGCGAGGTGATGGGCATTGACCGCGATTTCCCGACCGCTTTCCTGAAGGCGCAACTTGGCGCTGGCACGAAGCTGCCGGAAGGCGGCTTGCTGTTTGTATCGGTCAAGGATTCGGACAAGGTGGTGATCCTGCCGGCGATCAGGGACATGATTGACAGCGGGTTCCGCGTCATCGCCACGGGCGGAACGCAGCGCTTCCTGGCTGCGGAAGGCCTGCCCGTGGAACGGGTCAACAAGGTGGCCGAAGGGCGCCCGCATATCGTTGACAAGATCATCGATGGCGAGGTGTCGATCATCTTCAATACGACGGAAGGATGGCAGAGCCTGAAGGACTCACAGTCGATCCGCGCCTCGGCGCTGGAAGGCAAGGTGCCCTATTTCACCACCGCAGCCGCATCGGTGGCCACGGCACGGGCAATCGCGTCAGTCAGGGCGA
Source organism: Novosphingobium sp. (assembly GCA_024236235.1). Taxonomy (GTDB): domain Bacteria; phylum Pseudomonadota; class Alphaproteobacteria; order Sphingomonadales; family Sphingomonadaceae; genus JACKKV01. Next base: position 42,554 of record JACKKV010000009.1, read on the forward strand.
GCGACCTTGAAGTGCGCCCACTTCAGGATTATTACAGCTAGACACAAGCGTCCTCCCGACATCGCGAACGGAGTGCCGCCATTTCCCGCCAGCATGGCTGGAATGGCCGGGGTCGTTTTGACAGTGCGATGCGGGGGTGAACAAAGGAAACGGGGTACGATATATGGAAAAGGTGCCGATGCTGGCCGAAGGGTACGAGCGGTTGACCGCCGACCTCAATGTCCTGCGCGAGGAGCGCCCGAAGATCGTGGAGGCGATCGAGGAAGCGCGGGCGCATGGCGACCTCTCCGAAAATGCGGAATATCACGCCGCCAAGGAACGCCAGGGTCAGGTCGAAGCCCAGATCGCCGACCTGGAAGATCGCGTGTCGCGCGCCCAGATCATCGATCCCACCTCGCTTTCGGGTGACCGGATCGTTTTCGGGGCGACCGTCACCCTGCTTGACGAGGATGACAAACCGATCCGCTACCAGATCGTGGGCCAGACCGAAGCGGATGCCAAGGTTGGCCGGATCTCCTACAATTCGCCGCTCGGCAAGGCGCTGATCGGTCGCAAGGTGAGTGACGAGATCGAAGTCACCGTGCCGTCGGGCGAAAAGTTCTATGTAGTTGAGAAAATAGAATTCATCTGAGGATGCGCGCCGCCCGGAGGCGGTTTCAGTCCTGCTTCAGCTCCGGTTCCAGCAGCTTGTGCAAGTGGACGATGACATATTTCATCTCCGCATCGTCAACGGTGCGCTGTGCATTGCTGCGCCAGGCATCTTCGGCCTCGGCATAGCTGCCGAACACTCCGACCAGATCGATCTGCGTGAGATCGGCAAATTCGAGGCTGCGCGGATCCTTGACCCTGCCGCCCATGACCAGATGAAGTAATTGCATTGCGTATTGGCTCCCCGCCAGAGTGACGAAAGCCCCCTCCCGGATAGTCGCGCCATTGACGGACGGTTTGCACCCCGCCGGTCTGCTTATTCAGCGTCGCCCGGGGGTGTCGAACCAGCCATGGTCTTGTCCCGACCTAGTTTTCGCTTAAGCCCCTGTCCAGTACGTTGCGCGCTGCCGAAGTTTTTCAGGGCACTTCGTGCGAGATTGAGGCCAAGATCGGCGACCATGCCCATGACCACCGCGCGCCCGCGCCCGCTCGTGCCTTTGGGCAGCAACGAGGCAAGCAGAATTCCGGCGGCGACGCCTGTTGCAAGCGAAGCGAACGGATGATCCTTGACCGCATTGGCCGCGTTTTCGCCAATGGTTGTGCTCTGTCCCGCCAGGCGCCGCCGGTTGCGCTCTTCAGCCGCTTTTACCCGCTGTTGTAGCTCGGCATGTGCCTCTTCCGATTGCGTCATTCTTCACCCGCAGGATCGCAAGCTGCCTGTGTCTTGCGCTTACGCACGACGCGCAGGATCGGGTTGCGCGCGAACCACAGCCCGGCAGCCCCGGCCAGCGCACCGCTGATTGTAGCGAGCAGCGGCCCGTGCCGGCGCCCCCAATCGGTGGCCTGCGCGCTCAGTTCGGCGCCCTTTTCCCGCGTACGACTGGCCACCCGGCCAGCGAGGGGGCCGGGCGCCCACTCACTGCGCAGCAGCGCCAGGTCAGTCTCCACCACCGCCCGCGCCGCCTTGCGCAACGCACGGCCCTCCGCCAGTTTCTCGTCAAGTTTGCTCATGCTTCTGGCTCGTCCCTGAAAGCGGCGCTGATTCTACGCGCATTGTGCCGGGCAATGACCAGGCAAACCAGTGCTGCCAGGAGCAGCGCAATCACCACCGCCGCGCTTGATCCCCAGACCGTCAGATAAGGCGCAAGGCCCAGAATTACGCCGATTATCAGCGCAAACAGGGCAAAGATCACGCACACCAGCGCGAGCGCACCGCAAATCGCGATCCGCAATCCGCGCTTGCCGGCATAGCCAAGCCGCGCCTTCTGGTAGGCGACCTCCGCTTCCGCGAAAGTGCGCCCGTCAGCAAGGAGCGTGGCCATATCCGAAAAGAGGGAGCGATTATCCTCGGCGGGGCCATCGGCCTTGTCCGCTCCCTCAATCCTGTCTTTGCCTGCGTCAGCCTGGTGCCCGGTCATGAGCGGGGATCAAGTCGCATCAAATCCAAGGGTCAATCCTTGGACCCGCGCAACATGCGGGCGATCATGAAGCCCGCAACCGCAGCAAGGCCAACCGCCATGCCGGGGCTCTTGCGCACGAACTCCTTGGCTTCCTCGCCCAGTTCCTCATAGCTCTTGGCGTCCAGCTTGGCCGCTGATTCCTGCATCGTTCGCGCAGCAGTGCGCGCATAATCGCCATATTTTTCGCCAAGCGTCTCATCGATCCGGGGCGCGGTGTCTGCCACCACCTTGCCGAAGCTGGCGATGGCATCGCTGGCCTTGGATTTGCCTTCATTGGCCAGTTCGCCGGCCTTCACCTTGGCCTGTTCACCATAGGCGGCAGCTTCGGATTGCCATTCCTTCGATTTTTCGACGAATTGTTCGCGATACTGCCCCGCGCGTTCCTGCGCTTCCTTGGTCAGCGCTTCGGCCCCGGCGCGCGCTTCTTCCATCGCGCGGGCGAATTTGGCCTGCGCACCAGCGGCGGGAGCGGCGGCTTCTGCCTGATCCGCCTTGGGTTTTTTGGCACGGGTGCTTTTCGGTTTTGCGGTCGATTCGGCCATGGTCTTGTCCTTTACCCTTGTCAGTTGCCTGCGATCGGCGGGCGGCGCCATCAGGATGGGCATGATAGCGCGCTAACGTGCCTTGCCTGCGAAGGCTCCGAAAGTTAGGAGGCCGCACCCGATCGCATAACTGATCCCTTATACCATCAGGAAGCTTAAACCGCCATGACCGCAATCATTGACATTCACGGCCGCGAAATCCTTGACAGCCGCGGCAACCCGACCGTTGAAGTGGACGTTCTGCTGGAAGACGGCAGCTTTGGGCGCGCCGCTGTCCCCTCGGGTGCATCCACCGGCGCGCACGAAGCGGTCGAGCTGCGCGACGGTGACCAGTCCCGCTACCTGGGCAAGGGCGTGACCAAGGCGGTTACTGCCGTGAATGGCGAGATTTCGGACCGGATTCTCGGCCTTGATGCGGAAGACCAGCGCGATATCGACCTCGCCATGCTGGAGTTGGACGGGACGGACAACAAGGCGGGGCTTGGCGCCAACGCCATCCTCGGAACCAGCCTGGCTGTGGCGCGGGCTGCGGCCAATGCGCGCGGTCTGCCGCTCTATGCCTATATTGGCGGCGTGTCGGCACATGTTCTGCCGGTGCCGATGATGAACATCATCAATGGCGGCGAACATGCCGACAACCCGATCGATTTCCAGGAATTCATGATCATGCCGGTGGGCGCCGATTCGCTGGCGGAGGCGGTGCGCTGGGGCGCGGAAATCTTCCACACGCTGAAAAAGGGTCTGCATGAAAAGGGGCTAGCCACGGCAGTGGGCGATGAAGGCGGCTTCGCGCCCAATCTGGCCAGCACGCGCGACGCGCTCGATTTCATCATGAGCTCGATCGAAAAAGCAGGCTTCAAACCCGGTAGCGAAGTGGCCCTCGCGCTCGATTGCGCCGCGACCGAATTCTTCCGCAATGGAAAATATGAAATCAGTGGGGAAGGGCTCTCGCTCTCACCCGAAGCCATGGCCGACTATCTGGCCGACCTGTGCGCCAGCTATCCGATCCGTTCGATCGAGGATGGCATGAGCGAGGATGATTTCGACGGCTGGAAGGCGCTGACGGACAAGGTTGGCGACACTGTTCAGCTGGTGGGCGATGACCTGTTCGTGACCAACCCGCGCCGCCTCACCATGGGGATTGGCAAGGGGCTGGCCAATTCGCTGCTGGTCAAGGTCAACCAGATCGGTACGCTTACTGAAACGCTGGAAGCGGTCAGCATCGCCCAGCGCAATGGCTATACGGCAGTAATGAGCCATCGTTCCGGCGAAACGGAGGATTCAACCATCGCCGATCTCGCGGTCGCCACCAATTGCGGCCAGATCAAGACCGGATCACTCGCCCGTTCGGACCGGCTGGCCAAATACAACCAGCTGATCAGGATCGAGGAAGAGCTGGGCGATGCGGCAGTCTATGCCGGGGAAGCCGGTTTCGGCAAACTGGCCCGCTAAACCGTCGCGGAAATCGCAGGCAGGGGCAGGGCACCGATCCCCTGCCTGCCGTCAGGAACTGTTGCGCGGCTCAGCCGGCGAAGCGATTGCGCAGATCGAGCAGGCAGATCGCAGCCCTTGCCGCATCGCCGCCCTTGTCTTTCTGCGCGGGATCCGCGCGCACAATGGCCTGCTGTTCATCCTCGACGGTGAGAATCCCGTTGCCGATGGCAGTGCCATCCATGGTCAGCGCCATGATTCCGCGCGAACTTTCTCCTGCAACGATCTCGAAATGATAGGTTTCGCCGCGAATGACCACGCCAATGGCGACATAGCCGTCATACTGTCCGCTTTCATCGGCCAGCGCGATGGCGCCGGGCACTTCCAGCGCACCCGGCACGGTCAGCACCTCAACCTCATGGCCAGCCTGTTCCAGCGCGGCGCGCGCACCGGAGATCAGCATGTCATTGAGGTGGTCGTAGAAACGGGCTTCGACAATCAGGAAACGGGCCATGCGGTCACTCCGGGCTAATCAGTCAGCTTCAGCGATATCGATCGGCATTTCGCCGACAATGGACAGGCCATAACCTTCCAGTGCGACCAGCGTATGATGCGAGTTGGTCAGCAGGATCATGTCCCGGATGCCGATTTCCGCCAGAATCTGGGCGCCCACCCCATATTCGCGCAGCTCATCCATGTCGGCAATGCCTGTCCCGTTGCGATGCGCGTCAAGATTGCGCTTCAGCCGGTCCGGCCCCTTGCGGCTGAGCAGCATGATGATGCCCGCGCCTTTTTCGGCGATGATCTCCATCGAGCGTTTAAGCACCCGGGACCGCGGGATTGCCTCGTTCAGCGCGTCAGTGAACATGCTGAAGGCATGCATGCGCACCAGCGTCGGTTCGTCCGGATTGATCCGTCCGTGCGCGAGCACCAGCGTTTCATCGCCTGTTGCGCTGTTGTAATAGGACATTGCCTTCCATTCGCCGCCCCATTGGCTGGTGAACTGCGTTTCCGATGTTTTCTGAACCAGATGGTCGTGCTTCATCCGATAGGCGATCAGATCGCGGATGGTGCCGATCTTGAGGTCATGCATGCGCGCGAAGCGAACGAGATCGTCCATCCGCGCCATCGTCCCGTCCTCGTTCATGATCTCGCAGATCACGCCCGAGGGATTGAGACCGGCAAGGCGCGAAATATCCACCGAGGCTTCGGTATGCCCGGCCCGGACAAGTACCCCGCCATCGCGGGCGATCAGCGGAAAGACATGGCCGGGCGTCACGATGTCGTCGCGCGTCTTGGAACTGTCAATGGCGACGGAAATGGTGCGCGCGCGGTCTGCCGCGCTGATCCCGGTGGTCACGCCTTCACGCGCTTCAATCGAGGTGGTGAAGGCGGTTTCGTGCCGGGTGCGATTGTTGCGCGACATGAGGTTGAGACCCAGCTGGTCCACTCGCTGGCGCGACAGCGCAAGGCAGATCAGCCCGCGCCCGTGCATCGCCATGAAATTGATGGCCTGCGGCGTGGCCATCTGCGCCGGAATGATGAGATCGCCTTCATTTTCGCGGTCTTCGTCATCGACCAGAATGTACATTCGGCCATTGCGCGCATCCTCGATAATCTCTTCGATCGAGGCGAGAACCCGGGTGCCCGAATTGCTGGAGAGGAAGGCTTCGAGCTTGTTCAGCGTTTCGACCGTCGGGTTCCATCCGCTATCCGTGCATTCGCGCAAGGTGTTGGCATGCAGCCCGGCCGCGCGGGCAAGGGCGGACCGGGACATCTGGCCCTCGCTTACCAGCGTGCGGACCTTTTCAATGGTGGTATTGCTCATGACTCGCCATTATCACATTTCAATGTGCATGCAATCGCTCGCTCACATTGAAATCACATTGATGCGAATCAATGTTGCTGGCACTCGCCACCTGACCAAACCGGGGAAGATGAAATGGCTGACGAGAATGTCCTGAACGAATTCCAGTACACGATGCGCCACATCGCTGCTGCGGTCCATGCAATTACCACCCGGCACGAAGGGCAGCGCTATGCAATTGTGGCGACGGCATTCTCTTCGGTCAGCTTCGATCCGCCATCGGTGCTCATCTGCGTGAACAGTGACACATCCATTCATGCCCCGCTGATGGCGGCGGAACATTTCGCGGTCAATGTGCTAAGCCTCGCCAATCGCGATGTCGCTGATGCCTGTGCAATGAAGAAGGGGGAAGAACGTTTTTCCTGCGGCGAATGGCAGGACGAAATGGGCGTGCCCGTACTGGCAACGGCGCAATCCAGCCTGATTTGCCGGATCGCGGATCGCCACCGCTTCGGGACGCATACGATTTTCATCGGGGAACTGGTCGGCGCGCATCACCGCGAGGATGCCAAGCCGCTGATCTATTATGACCGGCGCTATATCGATATTTCGGACGCACCCGATCAGGGTGCTTCCTGACCCTAACTCGCGATGCGCATGTCGCGAGAACAATCGGTCAATTCGGCCTGGCACTCCGGCCCCTGCCGGGCGGACCATTCGGCCAGTTCGTCAAACGGCAGCGGCCTGACGAAATTGAGCCCGGCGCGGTCGCCGCTCTTCCAGCGAACGATGGCCATGCGCGATTGCATTCCTGCAATGTGAACCAGCGCCTCGTCTCCGGCCGAAAGGGTCCCGGCGGGAATTTTGACGCCCTTTTGCGAGATGTCGAACATTTTCGAAGCGATGCGCTGTTTGGCGATTTCCAGTTCCAGCGGATGTTCGATGATCAGGCGCGGGGAGCGATTGATTTTGCCGCCTACCACGCGCTTGCCGAGATCCTGCAACACGCTGAGCACATCAATCTCGTGGCTGAATTCAACCCCGATGCGGCGGTTCTCGCACCATTTGACGATGCCTTGCGCCCAGTATTCCTCTGAGAATTCGATCCTGATCGCGGCACCTTCGGGAATTTCGGCATAAGCCATGCCCATGAAGCCGGCGGTGGAGATATTGCGCAGCAGGCAGAAGCGCATTACTCCGCCGACCTCTATCAGCACAGGCCGATAGATGCTGGTAATGCGCTCGTCACCGCGGCGCTCGTCCGTATATGCACCGACTGGCTTCGGTGCGGCTGACATGTCCATTGCCCCTGGTCCCAATTAGCGGAACATGGCGCTGACTATGGCTTGCGATGAATAAGATAATGCCGTCCAAACGCGGTTAATGGCGGGTTGACCCTCGGCTGAGGAATTGTCCCTGCGCAGCAAACAACACTTGTCCCCGCCCGGGTGCCATCCTATCCCTGATGAACGGGATCAAGAATCACGCAAATCCGGGCAGATATGGACCAGCACGAGACGGACAGCATGCAGGCGCATGCGCCCCGAACCATCCCAAGCGCGGAGGATATCTACGCGTCCGCATACGCGCCTCGGGACTTTTTCAACCGGGAATTGAGCTGGATCGCGTTTAACGAGCGTGTGCTGGCCGAAGCGCGGAACGAAAACTATCCGCTGCTTGAACGGCTGCGCTTTCTTTCGATCTCCGGCAGCAACCTCGACGAATTCATGATGATCCGCGTCGCTGGCCTGGCCGGTCAGGTCAAGCGCCAGATCGATGCGCGTGCGCTGGACGGCAAGACCCCGGCCCAGCAAATGGCGGAAGTGCGCGCGGCGGTCGAACGGCTTGAATATGCGCAGCAGGACGCATGGAGTGGCCTGCGCACCCTGTTGGCCGGTGCGGGGATCACGATTGTTGATGGCAAGGGGCTGGATGCCGCCAGCGCGCGCTGGCTCAAGGAATATTTCCTCGAACATGTGCTGCCGATCATCACACCGCAGGCGATCGACCCCGCGCATCCTTTTCCCTTTATTGCCAATCAGGGCATCGGGCTGCTGTTCAACCTGACCCGGCAAGCGGACAAGGCGCATCTGATCGAGATGGTGCTGGTTCCCAGCGCGCTTCCGCGCCTGGTGCGTCTGCCCGGTGAGGATGCACGCTATATTTCCATTGAAAACCTCATCATTCGTCATGCGCAGCTGATCTTCCCCGGCTTCCGGATGGAAGGTGACGGGGTGTTCAGGGTGCTGCGCGACAGCGATATCGAGGTGGAGGAAGATGCCGAGGATCTGGTCCGATATTACCGGACCGCGATCCAGCGGCGGCGGCGCGGGCGGGTGATCCTGCTTGAGATGGACGAAGGCTTTGATCCGGTGGCCGAACAATTGCTGCGCGACCAGATGCGGTTGCAGGATTCGCTGGTCATCAAGGGGCTTGGCCTGCTGGGCGTCAGTGGCCTGTCCTGCATCGTCGATGAGGATCGGCCCGATCTGAAGTTCGAGCCGTTCAGTCCGCGCTATCCCGAACGAATTCTCGAACATGACGGGGATTGTTTTTCCGCGATCCGGGAAAAGGACATCGTCATTCACCACCCCTATGAAAGTTTCGAGGTGGTGGTCGATTTCGTGCGGCAGGCGGCGCAAGACCCCGACGTGGTCGCGATCAAGCAGACGCTGTATCGCGCGGGCAAGCAATCGGCGATCATCGCGGCGCTGATCGAAGCGGCGGAAGCGGGCAAATCGGTCACTGCGGTGGTGGAGCTGAAGGCGCGTTTTGACGAGGAACAGAACCTGCTCTGGGCGACTCAGCTTGAACGCGCCGGGGTGCAGGTCATCTATGGCTTCGTTGACTGGAAGACGCATGCCAAAGTGTCACTGATCGTCCGGCGCGAGGAAGATGGCTATCGCACCTACTGCCACTTCGGGACCGGCAATTACCATCCGGTGACCGCGCGGATCTATACGGATCTCAGCTATTTCACGGCCGACCCGGTGCTTTGCCGCGATGCCGGGCGGCTGTTCAATTTCGTGACCGGCTATGTCGAGCCGCGCCGGACCGAAGCCATCGCGATTTCACCACTGGGCCTGCGTGACAAGCTGTATGAATGCATTGACCATGAAATCGACAATGCCCGCGCCGGTCGTCCTGCCGCGATCTGGGCCAAGCTCAACTCGCTCACTGACGGACGGCTGATCGGCAAGCTTTACGACGCCAGCAGGGCGGGCGTTGCCATCAACCTCGTGATCCGGGGCATCTGCTGCCTGCGGCCGGGGGTGGACGGGCTTTCGGAGAATATCGCGGTCAAGTCGATCATTGGCCGGTTCCTCGAACACAGCCGCATCTGGGCCTTCGCCAATGGGTACAAGATGCCCAGTCCGCGAGCGCGGCTGTATATTTCCTCTGCCGATGGCATGTCGCGCAATCTCGACCGGCGCGTGGAAACGCTGGTGCCGATCCGCAACCGTACCGTGCATGATCAGGTGCTGGAACAGGTGCTGCTCGCCAACCTGCTGGACACGGAACAGAGCTGGCTGCTTCAGCCAGATGGCACCTATGTGCGCACCCCGCCGGGGACCAAGCCGTTCAACGTGCACCGTTATTTCATGACCAACCCTTCGCTGTCGGGGCGGGGGGCGGCGCTGGCCGCAGGTGACGAGGTGCCGCGCCTGTCTTTGCGGCGGGGCGGTGGCGAGATCGGAACCGGCGCGTGATCGAATCCACCCTGGCAAGCTTTGGCGGCGCAACCGGGCCGCGCAGGGCGGTCATCGATATCGGTTCCAATACGGTGCGGCTGGTCGTCTATGGCGGTTCGGCAAGGGCGCCCACGGTGCTCTGGAACGAGAAGGTGGCGGCGCGGCTTGGACGCGAGGTTGCTGACACTGGTCGGCTGGCGGACGATTCCATGGAACTCGCCCTCGCCGGACTGGCCCGTTATGCGACGCTGCTTCAGGCAAATGAAGTCGAGGAAATAGAAACCGTCGCCACGGCGGCCGTGCGCGATGCCAGCAACGGTCCTGAATTTCTGGCAAGCGTGGCGCGGCTGGGCCTGTCACCCCGGCTGCTGAGCGGGGTGGAAGAGGCGGAAATTGGCGCGCTGGGCGTGCTGGGCGCTTTCCCACAGGCCGAAGGCGTCGTGGCTGATCTGGGCGGCGGGAGCATCGAGCTGACAGAGGTCGGGCCTGAAGGAATCAAGGGGGGCGTCAGCCTTCCGCTCGGTTCGCTGCGTTTGGCCAAGTGGCATGCCGAAGGCCCCGAGGCGATCCGGTCGAGGGTGGACAAGGTGCTGGGCAAGGCCGGCTGGGTCCGTCAGACCGGCCGCCCGCTCTATCTGGTCGGCGGGACATTTCGCTCCATGGCCACATTTGCGCTGCGCACCAGCAACCCCTTGCTGGACGATCCGCATGGCTATGAATTGCCGACGGCCCGCGCTGCCAAGCTGGCGCGGCAGCTGACGCGCGGTGCGCCCGAGGATTTTGCGCGCATGCGCGGCATTTCGCAGATGCGCGCTGCCGTTCTCCCCGGTGCGGGGGCGATGATGCTGGCGCTGATTGATGATCTCCAGCCTGACCGGCTGGTTTTTTCATCCTGGGGGCTGCGCGAGGGATTGCTCTACAGCCGTCTCGATCCGGCGGTCCGCCGGGAAGACCCGTTCCTGAGCGGTCTCGCCAGCTTCTGTGCGCCGCGTGGCGGCCAGTGGGAACTGGCAGCACGGGTGGCGGACTGGGCCGCACCCGCGATAGGGGCCGATTGCGCGCGGGTCGAACGGGTCCGCCTTGGCGCAACGATCCTTGCATTGGCGCTGACTCAGGTCGAACCGAATCTGCGCGCGCCGCAGGCGCTCAATTGGGCATTGCACAAGCGCTGGATCGCAATTGACGCCAGCGACCGGGCATTATTGGCGACTGCGCTGCTGGCCAGCTGCAATGCGTTGCCGTTGCCCGAAGGATTTGGCGCGCTGGCAGATACACGTGCGCTGGATGCAGCGGTCAGCTGGGGCCTGGCCGTGCGTCTGTGCCGCAGGCTTGCTGCCTGCGCCCCGGTGACGTTCGAGCAGACCCGGCTTGAGGCGCAGAACGGATGTCTGGCGCTTGTGATGACCGGTGCAGCCGCAGTGTTGCGCAACAAGGGCGTGGAGAAGGATCTTGACCGGCTTGGTCAGGCGCTGGACCTCGACACGAAAATCGTCATTGAAGAAAAAGGGGCTGTCCCCCTCTCGCGGACCGGGTAGGGTTTCCTTCAAGCTCTGTGCGTCGCCAAGACCGGGGGAGGGAGAAGGCAATGCATCCGTTTAATCACGCGGCCAGCGCACCGGACAAGGCAGCCCTGATCTACCCCGCGCGCGGCTTGACCATCACTTATGCCGAGCTTGAAGCGCAGTCCAATCGCTGCGCACAGCAAATGCGCGCTGCCGGACTGAAGCGGGGCGATGTGGTCGCCTTCCTGTTCGGAAATGGACCGGAAGTCTTTTTCGCCAATTGGGCGGCGCAACGTACCGGCCTGTTCGCAACCTCGGTTTCCAATCGCCTGAGTGCACCTGATGTAGCCTACATCCTGCGCGATTCGGGGGCCGGTCTGCTGCTCGTCTCGGATGAATATGCGGCGCTCGCAGCAGCGGCTCTGGCCGATTTGCCCGGTCTCAGCGCCTGGTGCTGGTCATGTGAGACGGATCGGTTGGGAAACTGGTCCGAACTGGTCAGGACGCAACCGGCGGAGCGGGTGGGAGATGAAAGCCCGGGCACGGATATGCTCTATTCCTCGGGCACCACCGGGCGGCCCAAGGGGGTGAGGCCGCAATTGCCCGAAGGGGCGGTCGATGCCCCAACTCCGCTGACTGGCATGGCGTCGGGCCTGTGGGACATGGACCAGAACTCCATCTACCTCTCCACCTCGCCGCTTTATCACGCCGCCCCCTTGCGCTGGGCACTGGTGGCGCATCGGCTGGGCGGAACGGTCGTGGTGATGGAGAAATTCGACGCGCTCGAAACGCTGCGCCTGATTGAGCAATATCACGTCACTCACGCCACCATGGTGCCCACCCATTTCGTGCGCCTGCTGAAACTGCCGGAGGAAGATCGGTTGCGGCCTGATGTCAGCAGCCTTGCCTGCGTGGTCCACGCCGCCGCGCCATGTCCGGTGGACGTCAAGCAGGCGATGATCGACTGGTTCGGGCCGATCATTTTCGAATATTACGCGGGGACTGAAACCTGCGGCATAACCCATGTTGATAGCCAGGAATGGCTGCGCAAGCCCGGAACGGTGGGCAGGGCAGTTCTCGGCCAGACCCGGATCGTTGGCGACGACGGTGACGAATTGCCGCCCGGCGAAACCGGCGTAGTCTATTTTTCCGACGGCCCGCGCTTTGAATATCTCAACGATCCCGAAAAAACCGCCAGCGCATATAATGACCGGGGCTGGGCCACGCTGGGCGACATCGGCCACGTCGATGAAGACGGCTATCTGTTTCTCACTGATCGCAAGAACTTCATGATCATTTCAGGCGGGGTGAACATCTACCCCCAGGAGATCGAGAACGCGCTCGTCACGCATCCCAAGGTGCTGGATGTCGCCGTGTTCGGGGTTCCCGATCCGGAAATGGGTGAAAGCGTCATGGCGGTCGTGCAACCCGCCGCCGGCATTGCTGGAAATGCGGCATTGGCTGACGAATTGCGCGATTTTGCGCGGCAACGGCTGGGTGGCGTGAAGACTCCCCGCCAGTTCGATTTCCGTGCCGAGTTGCCGCGTGAGCCGACCGGAAAGCTGATGAAACGGCTGCTCGCGGACGAATATCGGGCCAGGGCTTCCGCCTGATCCGGCTTCATCAGGCCGGGTGATAGACCGTATCGAGATTCTTGACGCCGTTCAGGAAATTCGAACGGAACCGCCGGGGTTCTCCGATAACTTCGAAGCGGCCGACCCGCTCGGCCAGCAATTCGAACACCACGCGCAGCTGCATTTCGGCGAGGCGTGAACCAACGCAGACGTGCTGCCCCGACCCGAAGCCGACGTGTGGATTTCTGGATCGCAGCACATCGAAGCTGTCAGGATTTTCGAAGACCTCTTCGTCCCGGTTTCCGGAGGCGTACCACATCACTACCTTGTCGCCCCGGGCGATCTTTTGGCCCCGGATTTCCGTGTCGGCCGTGGCAGTGCGGCGCATGTGCAGAACGGGCGAGGCATAGCGCACCATTTCTGCGGTCGCTTTTTTGAGCAGGCCGGGATCGTGGCGGATCAGATCCCATTGTCCGGGATTGTCCGCAAAGGCCCGGATAGTGTGCGACATGGAATTGCGCGTTGTTTCATTGGCCCCGACCAGGGCGAGAATCAGATTGCCGAGGAACTCCGAAAAAGGTGCCGGTTGCCCATCAATCTGCATATTGGCGAGCAGTGTGGCGATATCGTCAGACGGCGCGCTGCGGCGTTCCTCAAACAACCTCGCGGCAAAACCGATGAATGATTCCAGAGTCCTCGCCATCGCTTCGGGACTTTGCCGGAAATCGGGATCGTCTTCACCGACGAAGGCATTGGTCCAGTCGTAAAGTTCGCTCCACATCTCGGGTGGCAGATCAAGCAGTTCGCACAAGGTCATTAACGGAAGCGGCGCAGACAGCGCCGGGACGTGATCGAAACATTCGTTCAGGGGAATGGCCTCGATCAGTTTGCGCGCGCGCTCACGAATCCGGCTTTCGATGCCCTGCAACCTGGCTGGCGAAACGGCAGGCATGATATGCTTGCGATACTGGGTGTGGATTGGCGGATCGCGGGAAATGAACGGGATTCCGATCGCATGTTCGCCCGCACTGGTGAGGCCCACCTCGTTTTCATTGAAAATACGATGGCCACCGTTTTCATGCGCTGAAGAATACAGAGCCGGATTGCGTGAAACTTCGACGATGTCGGCATGGCGGGTGAGTGCCCAGAAGCCCGCGCCATCGCTTTCCGGGTTCCAGTAGACCGGACATTCGCGGCGCAGTTCGGCGAATGCCGCCCATGGCACCCCCCGCTCGTAAATGCGCGCATCCTTGAGGTCGATGGTCATCGGTCTATCCTGTCTTTCCCGGATTGGCCGGCAAATGGTCAAAGCGCCCGGCGGGGCGGAGGCGGGCATAGGCCGGCATGATCGGTGCGAGCTCTGCAGGGGTCGCGCCATGCAGGATTACGCTGTCAACGCCCAGATCGAACTGCCCCAGGATCTTGCGTGCGCAGCGCTCCGGCGATCCACTCGCCGATGCGTCCAGCCATTCGGGCGGGAGTAATTCGGCGATGCGTTCAATCTGTTCCGGGCTGGCCACCGCATCGACCCATCCCCTGATTTCCTGCATGACGGCTGATTGCCGGAAGCGGTCCAGGATCGCCTTGTCCCAGCGGTTCACATCGGCGAGAAGGTCGCCATAAACCTGCAGATAGGTGGCAAGGCGAGCGACGCTTTTCTTCATTAGCACTTGCGGTTCGAGATGATCGCCAAGCGTGGCGAACACGGACCAGATGCGCACCTTTGCCGGATCGCGGCCCGCCCGTACAGCTGCACGCCGGATGGTTTGCACCAACCGCGCAGTGGCTTCATCACCGATATAGGTATGAAGGATGACCGAATCGAAGACGGACCCGGCAAACTCCACCGTCTTCTCGCCAAATCCGACAAGGCCAATCGGGATGTCTTCGTCAAACTTCGGATCCAGTTGCAGAACCGGATAGGTTCCGATGCGCCCTGAATAGGCTTCCACCCGTTCTCCGCGCCACAGGCGCCGCATCAGGGCCACGAATTCGGCAAGATCCGCGTTTTTCGCAGACTCGAGGCCAAAGGCCTTCATTTGTGGTCCGATCCCGCGCGCCAGACAGGGCATGTAGCGGCCACCGGTCAGGCGGTGCATCGTAGTGGAATGCGCGGCGAAGGCCATGGGGTGGCGCGTGCTGTAATTGGTTGCAGCCAGCGCGATGCCGAGTTGTTCAGTAACCGCCCCGATGGCCCCGCAAGTCGTCGGGCCTTCCTTCACGTTGAAGCGTTCGGAAAGAAAGGTGGCGCCCAGTCCCATCGCTTCGGCTTCGTGGCATTCGGCGATCAGATCGCGCGGCGATTCAACATGTCCGCCAAGCGCATAGTAGCCCAGCTCATTGAATGGCGTTGAAGGAGTTTCATTTTGACCAGTCACGATGGATTCCAGTTCAGGTAAGGGATATGTGACGGGTCAGCGCGCACGGAGGAGCCCGATCCCGTCGCAATCCGCTGCGTGCTGCGCGTGGCGATCCAGCATGGTCAGGAACATGCGATCTCCGCGCTCGGTCCGTTTGACGAGCATTGCGGCACAGACCGAGACGACAATTCCGGCAAAGCAGAAATGGCGGTAATCCTCGTCCAGTTGATCGCGGCTGTAATCGTCCACGCCTTCCGCGATCAGCGTGGCATGATAGAGGTCGAGCAGCGCCTGTTCCTCAGAACGGCGTTCGTCCGGTTCGAAGCCGCCGCCAATCGCATAGGCGACATCCAGCGCATTGAAACCGAGCGCGACCGATTGCCAGTCCAGTACCGTCAGCCGGTTTGCTGCGAACATCATATTGTCGGGGCGAAAGTCGTTATGAACGAGGCAGCGCGGTGTCGAAAGCGGGCGGGCATAGGCTTCGTAGAGGTCGGCAAAGGTGTCGCACAGCCGAAGCTGGCTGTCCGGCACCATTCCCTGATACCGGTCCCTGAAACCCTGCCATGCGGTATTGAAGACCTCGGGTGAATAGAACGCCTGTGCGATCCGACCGGTTTCAAGCCAGGACAGGGCCGGATCATCTCCTTTCGACCAGAATGCCGCGTGAAGACGTGCGGCTTCGCGCATTGCGGAGGGGGCCTGACCGGCTTGCAACCCGGATAGCTGGTTGCCGGGGGTTGCCTCGTTCAAATCTTCCATCAACAGGAAGAAGCTGCCGTCCTCGGCCAGGCCCGAGGCGTGGACATGCGGGGTATCGATCCGGGCTGTCGGCGCCAGTTCCCGGTAGAAGCGTACCTCACGTTCGTAGAGCCGCCAGTGAGCGGAAATTTCGCGGCTGCTCGCGTCACTCGACGCCAGCTTGCAGACCAGCGACGAGGGGCGTCCGTCCTGCATGATGCCCCAATCCAGCGAGAGTCGGAACGTATCGGCCAGCTGTCCGGCGCCAACTGGCGACACAGCGATCTTCGCACCGGCAAACTCCGGGGCAACAGCGGCGAGCCATCTGCCATCCATTCCGGACGCATCTGGCACACGATTATCTGCGTGATGCAGTTTGACCTCCCCCGCGGTGCCCTGTCTTTTCCGCGTTTGTTCAAGCTCTAGCAGGAGGAGTAAAGCTTGTCAGGCACGATGATTTCATCCGGCGATGCCGCTTATCTCGTCGGCCAGCTGGCGAAGGCGGTCAGCCCATCGTGCGCAGTGCGTCCCCATGGTCAACTTCGTGGGGCCGGCGATCGAAATCGCATATGGCCCGCCATCGACAGGCAAGGGCACCGCGACGCAGGAGAGATTGTCGGCAAGCTCCTGATCGTCAATGGCGAAGCCGCGTTCGCGCGATCTGGCAAGGTCCTCGCGCAGCAGGGCGGGATCAGTGATCGTCCGCCCGGTCAGCGCGACGAAGCTTCCCCGCAGGTAGGCATTCAGACGCTCAGCGCCGAGCTGCGCCAGCAAGGCCTTGCCGATGCCGGTGCAATAGGCTTCGAGCTGGCCCGCCTCGCGCGAAAAAATCGTCTCGTCACCGACCTTGACCAGATAGGTCACCATATCCTGATCCAGCACGCCCAGATGAGCCGCGCAGCCCGCTTCGCCGGCGAGACGCGCAAGCCGGGGCCGGGCGATTTCGATCAATCGCCGCTCCGGTCGATAGAGCGCGCCAAGCGCGGCAAGGCGC
>JACKKV010000010.1 GCA_024236235.1 Novosphingobium sp.
CCGACATCTGGAATGGGTGGCCGGACTTCGCGCATTCCGGCGCGGCCCGCGGGGGGATGTGGACCCTGACTGAAAGTGCAGCCTGCGAATGGGCCGCCAACGGGGTGCGTGTGAATGCCGTTGCACCGGGCGGTATCGCTTCCAGCGGTTTCGATACCTATGCTCCGGAGATCCAGTACAAATTATTCGAATACGCCCGCAGGGTGCCGCAGCAGCGGTTCGGGACCGAGGCGGAAGTCGCCGCCGCCATCACCTACCTGCTTTCGCCAGCCGCGGCCTATATCACCGGATCGTGCATCCGGGTAGACGGCGGCGCGCCCAATGCGCGCCAGACCTGGACGCTGGAAGAGAGCGACCGGAACAAGCCATTCGAAGGTTTTCACCGTTCAAAAATGCCTGAAGTGCTGAAGCGCGGTCCTGGAGGAGGCAAGTGAACGGGCAGGCCCAGATTGTGATGGATAAGGGGGTGAAAGGCCTGCCGACGTTTGCGCATTGGCCCGCTGACAATTCTCTTGATATTCCGGATATCACGCTGGGCGGGCTGCTGCGCCATGCCGCCGAAACCGTGCCGGACCGGATCGCTCTGGTCGAGGGCGTCGCCGATCCGGCGATGCGTCGCCGCTGGACCTATCGGGAAATGCTGGATCTTTCGGAACGGCTGGCGCGGGCGCTGCTCGGCAGGTTCGAGCGCGGTGATCGCGTCGTGGTCTATGGCACGAACTCCCCGGAATGGGTGTTTTTGCAGCACGCCATGAGCCTTGCCGGCATACTGCTGGTGCCGGTCAATCCCGCTTATACGCCGCGCGAACTGAATTACATTCTTTCGAACAGCGAAGCCACGGGCCTATATTACGACGATTGCTTCCGCGATCGCGATCTGGCCCCGGTAGTGGCGGAAGCGGCGAAGGAAGGTTGCGGCGAGCTCAAGGTCATCGACCGCGTCGCAAACCTCTGGGATCTCATCGCAACCGCCGATCCAGACATTCAACTGCCTGAGATTGGCCCGCTCGACCCGCTGCAGGTCCAATACACGTCGGGCACCACTGGCCACCCCAAGGGTGCGTTGCTGCATCACAAGGGTGTGCTGAATACCTCGCGCAGCATCGCGCGCCGCGCCGGTTTCGGTGATGGCGACGTTCACATTAACGCCATGCCGATGTTCCACATTGCCGGGGCGGCGATGGCCGAGTTCAGCTGCATTGCCTATCGCGGAACCTTCGTGCTGATGCCGCATTGGGATGCGGGGCTGATGCTCGAACTGTTCGAGAGCGAGCGGGGCAATGCAACCCTGATCGTCCCCACCATGATCCTGGGCATTCTCAATCATCCGGACTTGCCCCGGCGCGACGTGACAAGCTGGAACATCATCTTCACCGGGGCGGCAAACGTACCGGCTGCGATGGTGAGGGAGGTGCACGAGAAAATTGGCTGCACCGTCAACATCATCTTTGGCCAGACTGAATCCAACGGGCCGATCACGCTCACCGCGCCAGACGATCGGATTGAGGACCAGTGCGATACGGTGGGCAAGCCACTGCCGCAGGTCGAGGTCCGCATCGTCGACCCGGCAAGCCACGAAACTCAGCCGGTTGATACCGTCGGCGAAATCTGGGTCCGCGGATTCCAGACCATGTCGGGGTATTACCAGATGCCGGACAAGACTGCAGAGACGCTGCTGTCCGATGGCTGGCTGCGCACGGGTGACCTCGGGACCATGGATGCGCGCGGTTACGTCAAGATCACCGGGCGGCTGAAGGAAATGATCATCCGGGCAGGGATGAACCTCTATCCCAAGGAGATGGAGGACGTGCTGTTCGTCCACCCGCAAGTCGATCAGGTGGCGGTGATCGGCCTTCCCGACGAAAAATGGGGCGAAGTGGTCGCCGCCGTGATTTCACTCAAGAACAGGGATGACAGGCCCTCGCTGGCTGAGCTGACTGCTTACTGCCGCGAACGCATGTCATCGCAGAAAGTGCCCAGTTGCTGGTTCTTTACCGAGGACTGGCCGCTGACGCCATCGGGCAAGATCCAGAAACATGTCTTGGCTGAAATGATCGCGGAAGGACGACTGTCCGCAGCAGCCGATTAGTTCGGATGGCTAACCTTAATTCAATGGGGAGGTAATGATGACAAATAAATGGAATGCAAAAGCTATTGCCATGCTGGCAACGGGAGTGGCGGCAGCACCGATGGCGCTATGCGCACAGGTGGCCGTTGCTCAGGAGGCAGGCGCCACCAGCTATGGCGACATTGTCGTAACCGCGCAGCGCCGCGAACAATCGGCCATGAAAGTGCCGGTGTCGCTGACTGCGCTTGATAATGAGGCGATGAAGGACCGGCAGGTGTCGGACGTCAAGGACCTGCAGTTCGTTGCTCCCGGCATTCGCGCCGGTCATCAGCAGGGTGTTACCCGCATCTTTATCCGCGGCATTGGTCTTAACTCGTTCTCTTCTGGTGCGGACGCCAGCATCGCCTTCTATGCGGATGGTGTATATATCGGTCGCCCGACCGCCCAGGCGTCATCGTTCTTCGACGTCGAACGCATCGAAGTACTGCGCGGCCCGCAAGCGGTGCTTTACGGCCGAAATGCCACAGGCGGCGCGCTGAACGTCATCAGCCGCGCGCCCACACGCGAAGTCGGCGGCTACGCAGATTTCACCGTGGGCAATTACGATCATTTCGAGCTTGAAGGCGCAGTAAACGCCCCGCTGAGCGAAAATGGCGATTTCCGCGCCCGTATCGCAACCCATTTGATTGATCGCGGCGGTTACGGCAGGGATCTCACTCAGGATCATCCGGTGAACAATGCCAAGGCCCAGTCCGTTCGCGGCCAGTTGCAATATGAGAATGGCGCGGGCACGGACATTCGCCTCATCGCCGAATATCATCACGAACATGACAATAATCATTTTTACGCACAGCTTCGATGCCTATCCCGGATATGTGCTGCAGGGCGTAGCGGGCACGACGGACGGTTTCGATCCGCCGAATGAACTGATCGGTATCGTGGAAACGGGTGACCAGGATGCGGCCACAGACCTTGCGGGCAAGACCAACCGGCGCAAGGGCTTTGCAGTCACACTGAACGGCAAGTTCGACCTGACGGACAGCCTCACGCTAAATTCGATCACCGGCTATCGCTATTTCGACCGTTACAATGCGTCGAACTCTGACGGTACATCGGCAGGTCTTGGCAACACATTCTACAATGAAAAATCCAAGCAGATCAGCCAGGAACTGCTTCTGACCTGGACTTCCGGGCCGCTTGATGTGATTGCCGGATCGACCTACTATCATGAAAAGATAGACAATTACGTCCTGGTGCCGTTCTACCAGTTCTGGTCAGCCCTGGGCGAGGTCAATTACATCCAGAACGGTAACATGAAGATCGATGCGTTCGCGGCCTATGCGCAGGCAACCTATTCGATCTTGCCGGAACTTCGGATAACCGCCGGTGGCCGCTGGTCGACCGAAAAGCGCGATCATGTCGGCAATTTCACTTTCACGTCCTTTGCGGATACGAGCAAGAAGAAGCGCTGGAGTGATTTCACACCCAGGGTCGGCATCGAATTCGACGTTGGTCCCACGTCCATGCTTTATGCGAGCTATACCGAAGGCTTCAAAAGCGGCACCGCCAACATCGGCCAGGTCAATCCGATCATCAACCCGGAGACGATCAAAGCCTATGAAGTCGGTTTCAAGTCCCGCCTGCTTGATAATGCAATCGAGCTGACCGGCGCGTACTTCCATTACAAGTACTCCGACCTCCAGGTTAACAAGGTAATCGGCATCGCCACGGTGACTGCCAATGCCGCTGCGGCCAAGGTTGATGGCTTCGAGTTGGCTGCAACCCTGCGGCCTGCGCCTGGACTTCGGTTCGATGGTTCGTTCAACTATCTGAAGGGTCGCTTCAGCGAATTCTTTTCAACCAACCCCCTCATTCCTTTGGGCGCCGCTGATCCGGGCTTCGACATCTGGCAGGCTGCGAACCCTAACATAACGCCGGTTTTCGGTGGTGTTGGGGGTGTTGAGCAGAACCTCAAGGGCTATCAGCTTCCGGGCGCACCGAAATATTCCTTCACCGCCGGTGCGCAGTATGATTACGATTTCGGCAATGGAGCCGTCCTGACGGCGCGTGGAGACCTAGCCTGGTCCTCGCGCATCCATTACTCGGAATTCAATGAATTGCCGCTCAGCCAGAAGTCGGTGACGAAGATCAACGCCCTGCTGCGTTATGATTCCGGCTCGTTCTGGAGCCTGAGCGTCTGGGGTAAAAATCTTACGAATGAATATGTTAAGTCCAATGAACTCGTGACGATCGCCCTCTGGGGTTATCCGCGTTACGGCTCGATTGAGCCGCCGCGGACCTATGGCGCGACATTCGGTCTTAAGTTCTGAGCTTGCGCGGTTGCCGGGGCGGGTGAGGGCGCCCCGGCAACCCGCACCAGATGTTTGCAGGAGGGGATTATAATGGCCGTGACTGATGGTGCAGGCATTCTGAAGCATCCGGACAGGCTGTTTATCAGCGGCCAGTGGGTGCCCGCATCGTCTGGCCGGATGATCGATGTGATCGCGCCAGCGACCGAAGAGGTGTTCCTGACTATTGCCGAAGCGGATGAAAGCGATATTGACCGTGCGGTCGACGCCGCGCGCCGCGCTTTCGACAGCGGCCCTTGGCCGCGCATGAGCCATTCGGAGCGGGCGGGTTTTCTCAACCGGATTGCTGATGCGCTGGACGCGCGGGCTGACGACATCGCCGCCATCTGGCCTAATGAAATGGGCATCATCCACGCCATGGCCCGACCCTTTGCCGGGACCATTGGCGGGGTATATCGATATTATGCCGGGCTGGCTGACAGCTTCGCCTGGGAAGAACGCTTCGAAAATCCAATGTTCGGTGGCGATTACGCGCTGATCGTCAATGAACCGGTGGGCGTGGTCGGCGCCATCGTTCCGTGGAACGCACCGGTCAATATCATGGCCTACAAGCTTGCCCCCGCGCTGATCGCAGGCTGCACCTGCATACTCAAGATGTCACCCGAAGCGCCGGGCACAGGGTATATTCTGGCAGAAATTGCTGAGGCGGTCGGCCTGCCGCCGGGCGTGCTGAATATGGTTACAGCAGACCGAGCTGCGTCGGAGCGGCTGGTGCGGCACCCTGGCGTGGACAAGATCGGCTTCACCGGATCGAGCGCGGTGGGCAAACGGATCGCCGGGATATGCGCTGAACGCATGGCGCGCTGCACGCTTGAACTGGGCGGCAAGTCGGCGGCAGTGATCCTCGACGATTACGATATTGAACAGGCGGCTCAATCGCTGGTCGGTTCAGCCTGTGCGATGACCGGGCAGATCTGTTCCTCGCTAACCCGCATCGTGGTGGGGGCAAACCGGCATGACCAGCTGGTGGATGCGCTGGCGTCCGGTTTCGCTCAGGTGGTCGTTGGCGATCCGTTCGATCCGGCCACCGGCATGGGGCCGCTGGCCATGCAGCGTCAGCGCGACAGGGTCGAAGACATGGTGCGTCAGGCGGAACGGGACGGCAACCGGATCGTCACTGGCGGGAAACGGCCGGCCCATCTCAATCGCGGCTGGTTTTACGAGCCGACCGTAATCGCCAACGCGGAAAACAGCGATTTCATCGCACGCGAGGAGATTTTCGGCCCGGTCCTGACGGTGATCAAGGCGCGGGACGAGGAGCAGGCGATCACGATCGCCAATGACACGCGCTTCGGGCTCAACAATTCGGTATTCACGAACGACACGCAGAGGGCCTATGCTGTAGCGCGCCGCCTGCAATCGGGCACGGTCGGCCACAATGGCTGGCGCAGCGACATGTCGATCGGCTTCGGCGGATTTAAGGAATCCGGCATCGGGCGCGAGGGCGGTGTCAACGGTTTGCGCGCCTATCTGGAGCCAAAGACGCTGATCATGGAAAACTGTGGCCAAGGAGACAAAGGGTGAGTGGACGGGTCATCAAGGGCGTGACGATCAACTGCCCGATCGAGACAGGCAGCGAAACCGCGCGCCGCAATATCGATACGATCATCGATTTCTTCTCGGTCTATCTGAAGGACAAGGCGTTTTTCTATTCGCTGTGGGTTGATGACGACCCCGAAGTGGTGACACCATTCGTGACGGGTGATGTGGCCATCTGCCATTACGAAAGCCACAAGGGCTGGGGCGGGATCAAGGGCTTCTGGGATCCTATCTTTGACGAAATGACGGGTCGTTTCGACTGGTTCATCGACGAAGTGATCGTCGGCGAAAACCCGAATGTCATCGTCACAAAGTCGAACAGTATGATAGATGTCCAGACCGGCCCGACCTGGGGCAGCCGCCATGTCGCTTATAACGGTCGCTATGTGCAGATATTCAAGTTCCAGGACGGCAAGGTAAAGTCGTTCGAGGAATATTACGACACTGCTCTGCTCAATGCGGCATACTCGGGATAATGCAGATGGGCAGGCTTGAAGGGCGATCCATCCTGATAACAGGCGCCGCCCAGGGCATGGGCAAGGCCATCGCCATGCGCGCCGCACGCGAAGGCGCGGCGGCGATCACACTGGCTGATATCCAGGCTGAAAAGGGACAAATTTCCGCGCGCGAAGTTGCAGAACTGGGCGCAAGAACCCGGTTTGTACTGACGGACTTGCGTTCGAAAGAAGCGATCTGCGACATGGTCGCCGAGGCCGCGGATCTTGGTGGCGGACTGGACGTCCTGGTCAACAATGCCGGGATCACGGATGATGGACTCACCGGCGGGCCGCAGACTCTTGATTCCCTGACCGAAGAACAATGGGACGACTTGATGGACATAAACGTCAAGGCGATGTGGCGTGCGGCGCGAGCAGCGGTGCCCTGGCTCAGGAAATCCGAACGAAACCCGGCGATCGTCAATGCGGCATCAGTGGCGAGCACTTTTGCGTACCCCGGCATTCCGGGCTATTCAGTAGCAAAGGGTGCAGTGAGCATGCTGACCCAGATGATGGCCGCTGACTATGCGCCCTTCGGGATCCGCTGCAATGCCTATGCGCCGGGCGCAATTGCCACGCCCATGCTGATGCATTCGATCGAGAGCGCCGAAGACCCTGCAGAAATGACCCGGCTTACGTCCGGCCCGCATCTTATCAAACGCCTGGGTGATCCTGACGAGGCTGCTACACTGGCCTGTTTTCTGGCCTCTGCGGAAGCGAGTTTTATGACGGGTGCAATTATTCGCGTTGACGGCGGAACGGCCGCATGGCGCGGCAACAGTTGAACATGATTGGAGGCGGATGATGAGTGGACGAGGCCAGGTAAAGATCGTTGACGAACATGACCCCGAAATCAGCCCGGAACGCCTGATTGAGCGTTTCGGTCGCGATTTCTTCCGCGATTTCGATATCGACGACCCAAATCTCAATGAACATTTCCATGAGGTGATCGACCTTATGGTGCAGAAATGCCCGGTCGCGCACAGCAAGGTCGGCAGCGGCTATCACGTGTTCAGCACGGAAGACGCCGTGCGCAAGATCGGGCAGGATTGGCAGACGTTCAGCAGCGCCAAGGGCTATATCCCCAACCGTCCCGACGATCAGCCGCTGATGATCCCGGTGGAACAGGACCCACCCAATCACACCAGCTGGCGGCGGGTGCTCAACCCGCATATGAGCCCGCAGGTCATGGACGCCATCCGCGCAGATGTGGCGCGCGAGGTGAACCTGCTGATCGACAAGTTCATTGACCGCAGCGAATGCGAGTTCATCAGCGAAATGGCCGGTCTGCTGCCCGGCCGGGCGTTCTTTATCTATGTTCTGGGCGTGCCGGTCGATGACCTGCCCGAATTGGTGCACGATGTGGATAAATCCCTGTTCGGGCCGCTGGATACCCGCACCAAATATCACAAGAAGGTCTATGATTATCTTGAAGACTTCATGAAGAAGCGTCAGGCGATGCCGCCGCAGGGCGACATCGTGGACACGATCCTGAAGGGCGTGACCTATAAGGATGGGGAGGCGGCCCCGTGGGACCATCAGGTGTCGGTCGTGCTCGATCTGACCTATGGCGGCATTTCGACCACGATTTACGCGCTTGGATCGATCGCCCGCCATCTGGCCGATCACCCGGAACAGCGCCAGCAATTGCTGGACCACCCGGAATGGATTGAAAATTCGGTCGAGGAATTCGTGCGCGCCTATTCGCCAGTCGTCGCGATGGGGCGGACCTGCATGAAGGACACCCAGGTGGACGGGATCGACCTGAAGGAAGGCGATTATGTCATGCTGGGCTTTTCCGGTGCGGGTCGCGATCCGCGCACAATTGCGAACCCGAAGGAACTGAATTTCGCAGAACCGACTATTCATCACGCTACGTTCGGGGTGGGGCCGCATCGCTGCATCGGTTCGCATCTGGCGCGCATGGAACTGGCCGTATTCATTACCGAGTGGCTGAAACGGATCCCCCATTTCCAGGTGAAACCGGGAACCGAGCCGGTTTATGAAACAGGCTTCCTGCGGGCGATGAGCTCGCTCTATCTCGAATGGAAGTGAGGCCGGATCCATGCAACTGAAGGTCGATGAGATGCTCTGTTCCGGCCACGGCCGGTGCGCCAAATTCGCGCCTGCCGTGTTCAGCCTGGACGAAGCGGGGTTCAACACGGCGGTCGGACGGGTGGTGGATGTGCCGCCAGGCGAGGAAGACAATGCGACTAAAGCCATGAAGGCCTGCCCTGAACGCGCTATCAGCGACGCCGGACAATGAGCGTATGCATTGTCGTCTGCATCAAGCGGCGCGCAGGGCTGAGCGAGGAAGAATTTTCCCGTCACTGGCGGGAGGTGCATGCACCGCTGATCCGCAGCTGCGAGGAATTCAGTCGGCATCTCGTCAGCTATACACAGCACCACCTTGTCGACCGGAATTCGCCGGTGGCGAAGCTGTTCGGTGTTTCGGGCGAATATGATGGTGTGGCGGTGCTTGAATTCCATTCGCTGGACGCCATGCAGCAAGCTTTTGCAGAACCCGCCTATGTTGAACGGATCCGCCCTGACGAACCCAATTTTGTCGATCTCGAAAACTGCATCAGCTTCATTAGCGAACCTTTTCCGGTAATCTGATCTCGATGGATTTTTCGCTTTCGGAAGAGCAGCAGCTTGTTGCCGACACCATCGGTTCCTTTGCGCGCGAAGTGCTGCTCCCGAAATATGCGCATTGGGATCGCCATGAACTGTTCCCGCGCGAACAGTTCCTGGCCATGGGCGATATCGGCCTGCTCGGATTGCGTGTTTCCGAAGCGCATGGCGGACAGGACATGGACGCCGTCACGGCAGGGGTCGCGATGGAGGCAGCCGCCCGTGGCGATTTCAATTGCTGCTACGGCATATTGATCGCCTGCTTCGCGGGTGAAATCCTTGGCTGTTATGGCGATGATGCCGTGAAGGCCGAATGGCTTCCGGCGATGGTTTCTGGCGAAAAGATCATCTGCACTTGCCTGACCGAGCCACAAAGCGGGTCCGACGTTGCCGGCATCCGGACGCGCGCCGTGCGCGACGGGGATGATTACATTATCAGCGGTGAAAAGGCGTCGATCACACTGGTTATGGCAGGGGACGCCGGGATCGTCTTCGCCAAGACCGATCCGGCGGCCGGGGCGAAAGGGGTGACGGCGTTTCTCGTTCCCTTCGACCTGCCGGGTGTGTCCCGTGCGCCTTATTCCGACCTTGGATCCCGCGGAATCGTTCGCGGTTCCCTGTTCTTTGACGAAGTGCGTGTGCCCGCCCGCTATCGCATTGGGGATGAAGGCGCGGCTTTCTCGCGGGTCATGCAGACGTTCGATTACACGCGCGCACTGATAGGGCTGATGTGCCTTGGCGCCGCGCAGGCCAGCCTGTCCGAGACTGTGGAGTATCTCAAATCCCGGCAGTCCTTTGGCCAGCCGCTATCGCGCTATCAAGGCGTTTCGTTCCCCGTGGCGGATTGGGCCGCAAAAATGGAAATGGCGCGGTGGCTGTGTTTTCGCACCTTATGGCTGCGCGACCGGGAAATGCCGCACACAGCCGAAGCCGCAATGTGCAAAATGCAGTGTCCCGACATCGCAGTGGGCGCAATTCATGAGTGTCTGCTGCTTCATGGACACTACGGTTACACCAAGGATTACCTGCAGGAACAGCGGTTGCGTGATGTGATTGGTCAGCAGATCGCCGACGGCACCACGCAGATCCAGAAATTGATTGTCTCGAGAGAAATATTCGGCCGCGATTTCGCATAAGGAGAATTCAGCCGTGATCAAACTCGTTTATTTCCTGAAGCGCCATCCCGGCCTCTCCCGCGATGAATTCAAGGCGCTTTACGAAGGGCGTCATGCCCGGCTTGGCGAAAAGCATGCCCGGCGCGCGGCCCGATATGTTCGCCGCTATCTGGAACCCCTGCCGGAGCTATTCACGGGCTCGAAAACGGAGCCGGAGCATGACGTCATCACCGAATTATGGTATGATAACCAAGCCGATTACGAAGCCGACATGGCGCATCTTTCGCAGTCGGAAGTGATCGCCGAAATTGTTGCCGATGAAGAAACGATCTTCGATCGCAGCAAGCATCGCATGTTCACAGTGGAAGAATGCGATTCCCGACTTTAGCTGCCTAGCCCATGGGATACATGATGTCGGCGGAAACCCGGTCAATCGCGGCAAGCACATCGGCTGACAGTTCAAGATCGGCGGCGGCGAAAATCTCGTCCAGCTGATCTTCGCGCGTTGCGCCCACGATCGTCGAAGCGACGAAGTCATGTTGCTTTGACCAGGCAACCGCCATGGTGACGGGGCTCATCCCCGCCTCCGCCGCGATGTCCATGAAGCGCGCAGTCGATGCCAGACTTTTGCCGTTCCTGTACCGCGCGGCCATTTCCGCCTGACGCCCTCCCATCTCGACATATCTGGTGAAGCGCGCATCCGGCTTTTCTTCGCGGCAATATTTCCCCGACAGAACCCCGCCACCGATCGGCGAGTAGGGGATCAGGCTGACGCCTTCGCGCCGGCAGATATTGGCCAGTTCATCCTCGAATCGGCGGTTGTTCATGCTGAAATTGTTCTGGATCGTCTGGTAACGTGCGACACCCAGTTTTTCGGCGGTCGCAAGGCTCTTCATCAGTCCCCAGGCATTGTCGTTGGATGACCCGATCACCCGCACCTTACCGGTCGCAATCAGTTCGTCGAGCACCTGCAGGGTCTCATCATGCGCAATTTCGGGATCTTGCCAGTGCGTCTGGTAAAGGTCGACGTACTCGACGTTCAACCGTTTGAGGCTCCCTTCGATTGCGCGCGTGATGTTGTGGCGATCCAGAGCTGTGCGGCTGGCACGAAGCGGTGAGCTGAACCAGATGTGGCTGGGTCCAGAAACCTTGGTGGCCAAAACCACAGCGTCACGGTTTTTTGACTTCAGCCACTTGCCAAAAATTTCCTCGGTACGCCCCACATATTGGGGGGCGGGTGGCACCGGGTAACCTTCTGCGGTGTCGAAGAAATTTATCCCGGCGTCGAACGCCCGGTCGAGGATGCGAAGCGAGGTGGCCTCGTCTGCAAAACTGCCGAAGGTCATCGTTCCCATACAGATTTCGGAAACGACGATGGCCGATTTGCCGAGGCGACGGTTCTGCATCCAAATACTCCGCTGGTGTTCGCTGCCCGGACCGGACGAGCGCATGGCCTGAAATGCAACAGGGGTTCGGATAATGTCAAATCTCCCGGTCGGGCGTTTGTCGCATGGCGCGGGAGGACCGGCATGGTGAACTCTTGCGGGGGCGTTGCGTTCCCCGCGCAACCGGAATAGGTTCCGAAAAGATTTCGGCTGACTGCATGAGGCAGAGTGGGGCTAATGCACGAGGGGCAATCCGATGGCGCAGGCTTGCCAAAACGCCGCATTGCGCTCGCGCTGGTGCTGGCGATCATTGCCGTTCCGCTGGTCGCGGGGGGAGGCTATCTCGTTGCTCTGGGCGGTTCGCCCTACTATGTCCTGACGGGCATCGCGCTGGCGGTGTCGGCCTGGTACGCCTTCAAGGGCAGCGGCCGGGCGATTCAGCTCTATCTGGCGATGCTGCTCGCAACGCTGGTCTGGGCGCTGTTTGAAAGCCGCAATGTCTGGGGCGTTCAGGCACGGGTTCTTGCCCCTGCCATCCTTGCCGTCTGGGTCGCCTGGCCCTGGCTGAGGCGGCTGGGGGGCAGGTGGCTTGGTGCGGCGGCGGCCGTCGTGCTGATCGCCGTAATTGTTCCGATCTACCTTGCGGTCCGCGATCACGGTTCGCTGCCCGGCACCGCGCAAAATGCTGCTAGTCCACTGCCGCCGCAGAGCGGGGAATGGGCGCATTATGGCAATGATCTGGGGGGGACGAAATATTCGCCGATTGCCCAGATCAACACTTCGAATATCGGCGGTCTGGAACCGGCCTGGACTTATCACACGGGCGATTTCTTCACGGGCAACGGGTTGCAGAACAACCCGCTGATGGTTGGCGACACGGTTTATGTCTGCACCTCGTCCAACCAGATCCACGCCATCAACGCCGAAACCGGCGCCCGGCGCTGGGCCTTCGACCCGAAGATCGACGCGCCGATTTCCAGCGCGTGTCGCGGCGTTGCCTATTTTGCGCAACCTGGCGCTGACGGCACCTGCGCGCAGCGTATCATCTCTGCCACGGTTGATGCGCGGCTGATGGCGCTGGATGCGCGGACCGGCAAGCTCTGTCAGGAGTTCGGGACGGACGGATTTGTCGATCTCATGCAGGGCATGGGTACGGTCTTGCGCGACTATTACTATGTCAGTTCGGCGCCTGTGCTGGTTCGCGGCAGGGTGATCGTCGGCGGCAACGTCATGGACGGCCAGATGACGGGCGAACCTTCGGGCGTGATTCGTGGCTATGACGCCGTGACGGGCAAGTTCGCCTGGGCCTGGGACATGGACCGGCCGGACCAGCACGGAATGCCGCCAGAGGGCGAGAGCTTTTCGCGCGGCACCGCGAACAGCTGGGCTCCGATGAGCGGGGACGAGGAACTTGGCCTCGTCTATGTACCCACCGGCAACGGAACCCCCGATTACTGGGGCGCGCATCGTTCGCCCGGTACGGAGAAATATTCGAGCTCGGTGGTTGCGATCGATGCTGAAACCGGCGCGGAACGCTGGCATTTCCAGACCGTCCACCACGATGTGTGGGATTACGATCTGGCGTCACAGCCGACCTTGATCGACCTGCCAATGGGCGGGAAGAAAGTTCCGGCCTTGCTGCAGCCGACCAAGCAGGGCGAGATCTTCCTGCTGGACCGCCGCACCGGCAAGCCGCTTTCGCCGGTCGAGGAGAAGCCGGTGCCCAAGGGCACCATGGCGGGCGAGCGCCTGTCCGCCACTCAGCCGATCTCGGTCGGCATGCCCGGTTTCGGGCGCGAGATTTTGAACGAATCCATGATGTGGGGCGCAACCCCGCTTGACCAGCTTTGGTGCCGGATCAGGTTCAGGCAATCGCGCTATGAAGGGCAGTTCACGCCCCCCGGAACGGACTGGTCCGTGCAATATCCGGGCAATGTCGGGGGCATGAACCGGGGCGGCGTATCCGTCGATCCACTGAATGGTCTGATGGTCGTCGACTGGTTGCGCGCGCCGATCAGGGTCAGGCTCATCACCCGCAAAGAAGCGGACAGGCGGGGCATTTTCCCTTCGCAGGGTGGCGCAGTCCCGCATGTCGGCGTGCTCAATCCACAGGGCGGCGTGGCCTATGCCGCGATTCTTGATCCTGTCATCATGTCGCCGCTGGCCATGCCGTGCCTCGAACCGCCTTATGTCAACATCGCGGTTGTTGATCTGAAAACGCGCAAGGTCGTCTGGCAGAAGCCGCTGGGGACCAGCGTTGATATCGGCCCGCTGGGCATCGCCTCGCACCTCCCGCTGCCGATGGGGGTTCCCAGTTTCGGCGGTTCGATGACGACCGGCGGCGGGCTGATCTTCATCGGCGGATCGCAGGAAAAGCGTTTCCGCGCGCTGGACCTGCGCAGTGGCCGGCAGCTCTGGTCGCACCGCCTGCCGGCTGGGGGCAACGCCAACCCGATGACCTATATCAGCCCGGAAAGCGGCCGGCAGTTTGTGGTCATCGCGGCTGGCGGCAGCATCGTGTTAGGCTCCGGCTCGTCAGACCAGTTCGTGGCTTACGCCCTTCCCAGGAGGTGAGCCTGCCCGGACGAGGTTGAACGCGCGTAACGAACCCGCAAACTGCCCTAGGCGGCGTGGACAAATTCCACACGGCCACGGCCGGAGGCCAAAAACGTCAGTTTAAGGAGTGAGGACGAAGGACATGCTGGCATATTCAAGGACGAACGACGCAGAAATGGCGTTTTTGGGTCCGGCCCCTGCGGGGTTCGGCCCAATTGGACGCCGGCCGCGTTGCTCAACCTTGAAAGAGAACCACTCTTCCTTCGGCTTCGCGCCTTACCAGCGCCCAATTGGGCATCGAACCGTGGTTCGCGCGGAATTTGTCCACGCCGCCTAGACTGTCCGCGACAGCGCAGCGAAGCCAAGCGCGCTGGCGAAGGTGGCGAGGCGGCGTTCGCGTTGTTCCATCGCCAGCGCATCTGCGCCCCACAGCTCAGCCTGCCAGTCTTCCTCCAGATTGGCGATGCCCCACAGTGCCGCTGCATCGGCCCCGTCCTCCAGCGCGGCCAGCGCGACGGTGAGCGAGGCAGCGAGCGATGCCAGCGTGTTGAGCGCGGCAAGAGTGAAATCATTCTGCCCGGCCAGATGCGCGTCCAGCGCCGCCAGCGTAGCGGACGGCTGCGGGCGGTGAATGATCCCGCTGATTCGCTGGAAGCGAACACCGTGTCGCGCTTCGGCGGAACAGAGCACCGGTTCCCACATTGCCTCTTGGCGAGCGAACAGCGCTTCGTCAGGATCGGCGCGGTAACACAGCGTATCGGTTTCGGCAAAACGCAGCAGGTCGGCAACCGCAGCCTGACGGTCAGCGCCGACCACATCAATCGCATAGTCGGCCAGATCGCGCAGCGGAAAGGTGGAGGGGACGATCTCATCACCCTGCGCCGCCCATTCCCCTGCCAGTGCTTCGGCCATGGGGCGCGTGGATAGCAGTTGCGCCTTGCCGCCTTGCGTCTTGATTGCGCGCCCGTCGAGCGTGACTTGCCAGCGATCGCCCGCCTGCGCGATCTCTACCACCCGGTAAAAGCGTTTCACGGACGCGGGCTCCGCCATGCGCGCGCCAGCAGTTGCGGAGCGATCAGCGCATCCACCAGCCCGACCGCCAGCAGTACCCAGCCCAGAGGGCGGGGCAGAGCGAGCGAATCGCCAAGGATCAGCAGCGCGACCACGGTAAAGGCGACCCCGCTTATCCGGACCGCGGAAATCACCATGAAACGCGAACGGGCCTTATTGTCCGCCTGCCGGTCGCGGGGTGCTTCAATCATCGCAGCAGTTCCATAATGGCAGCAGGCGTTGCGGCCACGCCGCAGGCCCCGGCCTCGCGCAGTTCGTATTCGTCATGATAGCCCCAGCCTACGCCGATGGCCCGCACGCCTGTATCGACCGCCATGATGATGTCGAAGGCCGTGTCGCCAATCATTACCGCATCTTCGGGCTGTGCGCCTGCTTCGTCCAGCGCGGCCTCCAGCATGGCCGGGTGCGGTTTGGAGGGGTGGCGGTCAGCCGTCTGCAGCGTGGTGAAATGATCGGTCAACCCATGCGTGGCGAGGCAATGCTGGAGCCCCATGTCCGATTTGCCGGTGGCGACGCCCAGCAGCCAGCCTGCCTGCCGCATATCGTCAAGCAGCTGGGCCATGCCGGGAAACAGCGGTTCCGCGAGAGTCCCTTCGGCCCGTGCGGTGCGAAACGCCTGTTTGTAAAGCTCTGTCAGTTCGCCACGCGTGCGCTCGTCGAGATCGGGGGCGAGATGGCGCATGGTGCGAGGCAGGCTGAGGCCCACCGCGCGGCGGACCAGATGATGATCGGGCGCAATCAATCCCAGCGCGGCAAAGGCGCTGTCCATCGCGCGGCAGATATCGGCCTGTCCATCGACCAGCGTGCCATCGCAATCGAAGACCGCCAGCCTTGTTGCGCACGCAGTCACGGCCGCCGGCCCTTCGGCGCGCCTGGTTTGCCCGTGCCGCGTGGTTTTGCCCTTGCGGATTTCAGCGCTGGCTTCGCCGGACCGCGGCTGCGCCGTTCGCCCCGTCGTTCCTTGCGAACCTGCTTGGCATGCGCGCGTGCGGCCTGTTTCATTTCCGTCCGGTTGCGTTCCGGTAGCGGCGTGATGACCGGATCGGCGGCGCTGACGCCAATGTCGAAACCCAGCTGTTCCATGCTGGCCGCAAAATGTTCGGGCAGATCGGCAGTGACGTCCAGCGGCGCGCCATCGGGGTGATCGATTACCAGCCGACGCGCATGAAGATGCATTTTGCGGCTGATGCTGCCGGTCAGGAAGGCATCCTGCCCCCCATATTTCCCGTCGCCTACGATCGGATGGCCGATTGCCGCCATATGCGCGCGCAATTGGTGCGTGCGCCCGGTCAGCGGTTGCAATTCGACCCAGGCGGCCCGGTTTCCGGCGCGATCCACCACGCGATAGACGGTCTTCGCCGTTTGCCCGTTGTCCTTGTCGACATGCATCTTTTCACCGCCGGTGCCTGGTTGTTTGGCCAGCGGTGCATCGATGGTTCCCTGCGCCACATCCGGTACGCCCACCACCAGCGCCCAGTAAATCTTGGTTGCGGCGCGGCTTGAAAAGCGCTTGGAAAAGAATGCGGCACTGCCTGGCGTCGCCGCCACCAGCAGGACGCCCGATGTATCCTTGTCCAGTCGGTGGACCAGGCGCGGGCGCGGCCCCTTGTCTGCGGCGAAGGCGTCAAGCAGCCCGTCGACGTGATGATGCGTGCCGGTGCCGCCCTGCGTGGCGAGGCCGGGGGGCTTGTTAAGCACGATCGCAGCCTTGTCGCGATGAATCAGCATCGCTTCGGCGGCTTGCAGTTCATCTTCGGTCAATTCGCGGCGCGGCTGGGCGGTGCGCGTCGTCTCCATCCCGCCCGGCGGCACACGCAGCGTTTGCCCGGCGGCCAGCCGGTCTTCGGGCCGGGCACGTTTGCCATCAATGCGCAACTGGCCAGTGCGTGCCCATCGCGAGACCATGGCGAAGCCGATCTGCGGCAGGTGGCGCTTGAACCAGCGGTCAAGCCGGACGCCATCATCATCCGGTGCAACGGTGAACTGCCGGACAGCGGCCGGGTTATCGTGCCCGCTCACCCGGCGATCCGCATGGCAATGAGGCCCAGATACAGACCGGTTACCCCGGCCAGCAGGGATACGGCGGCATAGGTGACGGCGAGCGGTGATTGCCCGCGCTCGATCAGCAGCATCATTTCCAGGCTGAAACTGGAAAATGTGGTGAAGCCGCCCAGCAGGCCGACGCCGATCAGCAACCGCCAATGATCGCCACCCTGACCGTGGCGGGCGAGAAACCCCGCGAGCACGCCCATCGCGAAACTTCCCAGCACATTGGCGGTCAGTGTCGCCCAGGGAAAGGCGGTGATGGTGTTCGGGCCAAGCCAGTGCGTCATCAGGCGGCCGAGCTGATAGCGCAGGACAGCGCCCGCGCCGCCGCCCAGTGCGACCAGGCCGGTGGCGGTGAATTGTTGAGGCATTGTCATGATCGAAGCCTTAGCCGCGACCGACGTCATTCGCCAAGAAATTGTCGCTCGGTGCAAAAGCGATCATCGCGCGGGTACCACTTCCCCCTGGGCCGCGCGGCGAGCCAGTTCGCGCGCGGCTTCCAGATCGGCAAAGGCCTGGGGCGATTCCTCCAGCGACAGGCCCCAGTCGATATCCTTGCCTTCGCCAAGATTGGTAAGCTGCACGTACATCCAGGCGAGCTGCATGTTCGATTCCATGAGGTTGAATGCGCGATCATCCAGCTTGCCGATATAGGCCTCGCGGTCGAGCAACATCGTTTCCTCGATCATCGGGACTTCTGTCGCTTCGCCATTGAGCAGCTTTGCCGGAAAATCGGTGGATGCGCAGAATGGCCGGGCAAGGCCGATGACGTCAGTTGCATCCTCTTCCAGAGCCGCCTCCATCGCATCCAGCGTGCGGAAACCGCCTGTGATCATCAACGGCATGGCGGCGATAGGGCGGGCGCGGCGCGCATATTCCATGAAATAGGCCTCGCGGCGCAGCGTTCGTTCCGCCTTTTTGCGCGCCAACGGGCTGCCACTGCCCATTGCCCCGATCATGGCCGGTGCGTCATAATTGCCGCCCGAGATTTCCAGCAGGTCGAGGCTCTCGGCATTGAGCATCACAATCACTGCCATGGATTGTTCCATGTCGAATCCGCCCCTGTGAAAATCGGCAGCGTTCATTTTCACCGAGAGAGCAAAATCATTGCCAACGGCACGGCGCATCGCGCGCAAGCTTTCGATCAAGAACCGCGCGCGGTTTTCCAGGCTACCGCCCCACGCATCATCGCGTGTGTTGCACAGCGGACTGAGGAAGGATGAAGCCATGAAGCCATGCGCGGCGTGCAACTGCACACCGGTGAAACCTGCCTCGCGCGCGGTGGCAGCGACCCGCCCGAACCGTTCGATCAGATCGAGTATCTCCGCTTCGGTCATGGCGCGCGGCATGCCGAAGCCCTCCGGCGGCAGACCTGCCATGTTGGCAGAGGGCGCCATCGGATGCGCCTGGACGTCGATCGGCGTCTGGCGGCCTGGCTGGTTGATCTGCATCCACAATTGATTGCCCGCGACCTGCCCTGCCTTCGCCCAGCGCCGCAATGCGTCGATCCCGCCATTATCATCGATCACGATATTGCCGGGCCGTTCGCGATGCGAATAGTCAACCATGACATCGCCCGAGATAAGCAGG
Organism: Novosphingobium sp.; assembly: GCA_024236235.1. Taxonomy (GTDB): domain Bacteria; phylum Pseudomonadota; class Alphaproteobacteria; order Sphingomonadales; family Sphingomonadaceae; genus JACKKV01. The sequence continues at coordinate 18,871 of JACKKV010000010.1, forward strand.
CCTGCGCCGCCTTCGGACCAGCGTCGGTACAGCGTGACATTGAGTTCGGAGGCATGGCCCAGTGGGGTTGCCAGACCTTCCTGCGTTGCGGATTTGCCGATCCGGTTCGGCAGCACCGCACCGCAAGGCAAGGTCAGGCTTTGGGCGATTCGCTTTGCGGCGGTCATTATGTTCCTTCTCCCTGACCGGTTGGTGGCATCAATGAAATGATGCGGTTTTTCCGAACTATTATCTGATTTTCTTGATTGCCCCGGGCTGGATGGCAAGACAAGTGGTTGTTGATGCGCACGCACGCGCGAAGAGCGCAGGCAAAGCCTTGCCATTCTGTCGCGATTCCGATAGGGGCGCCTGCAATCGAGCCGATCCCCATGGGATTCGGCACAGTTTGCATTGTTTCAGGAATGGCGGCCCCGCATTGAGGGCGTCTGTCCGCAGAGTTTGGGGTTTTTGGTTTTATGCAGATCATGGTTCGCGATAACAATGTCGATCAGGCTCTCCGCGCGCTCAAGAAGAAGCTGCAGCGCGAAGGGGTGTATCGCGAAATGAAACTGCGCCGCCATTATGAAAAGCCCAGTGAAAAGCGCGCCCGTGAAAAGGCTGCCGCCGTGCGCCGCGCCCGCAAGCTGGAGCGCAAGCGGGTGGAGCGTGACAGCGCGAAATAAGGCGGGCTGCGGGCGTGCCCTGGCAAGGTCGCGCTTGATCGCCAAACGCTGATGAGCCAAGAGGGCGCGGATTCGTTTCCGCGCCTTTTTGTTTGCAAGCACAGAAAGACAGGTCGGCGCACACGCAAGGGATTATCCGATGACCGAAGTTACCCGCGTTCCCATCCTGCCGATCAAGAAGGGCTCGGTGCCGAAATTGTGGCTGGGCGTGGCCGCGCTGGCACTGGCCGGGGCCGGGCTCGCCTGGGCTTCGGTGCCACAGGGCCTGGAGATAGCGGAACTGACGGCCGGCACGGGCGCCAGCCCGGTGGACGGGCAGGTTGCCATCGTCAGCTACACGGGATCGCTGCAGGATGGCACGGTGTTCGACAAGGGCGAACAGGTGCCGATGCCCGTGGGCAGCACGATCCAGGGTTTCGACCAGGCACTGCGCCAGATGAAGCCGGGCGGGAAGTATGACATCACGATCCCGGCGCATCTCGCCTATGGTGCTCATCCGCCGATGGGTTCGGCAATCCCGGCCAATGCGGATCTCGATTTCGAGGTTGAACTGCACGAAGTCCTGTCGCGCGAGGATTTCGACCAGCGGATGAAGGCCATGCAGCAGATGATGCAGCAGATGCAGCAGCAGGGCGCACCAACCGGACAATAACCAGCAGGAGAGAGCATGGCCGACGCGCGAGGGGAACCCTATCTGCAGGATTGGCCCTTGCGGCCATGGATCCTTGCCGGTTTTCTGGCGCTCTGCGGGCTGGCCATTCACCTGCTGACGCAAGGCCATCATGACAGTGCCGCACGGGTTGCGGCGGCGGGTTTCTTCTTTTTTGGCGGGATCGCTTTCGCCCTGTGCCTGTTACGCGAAAAATGGCTGGAACCGGCTGTTTTCGCGGCCGTTATCGGCGTGGTGATGGGCGGGCTGGCCTACCATGTCGTCGAACTGGACGGACGGGTGGCGGGGGAGCAGTTCAGCTTTTCCGCCGGGATTGTCGCGACCCTGCTCGCCCTGCCGTTATTCCAGGCCGGTTTCCACCGCAGACGTTTCGCCATCCCCTATCGCGACACGCATTTCCATTTGTGGAGTGACGCGATCAGCGGCGCGGGCGCGCTCGCCTTCGTCGGGTTGAGCTGGCTGCTGCTGCTGGTGCTCGCCTCGCTTTTCGGCTTGCTCAAGATCGATCTGCTCAAGGATCTGATGGACGAAGGCTGGTTCGGCTGGATGTTTTCCGGCGCGGCGCTGGGCGGTGCGCTTGGCGTCCTGCGCAACGAGCTCAAGGTGCTCGGTACATTGCAGCAAGTGGTCATGGCCGTGTTCGCCATACTGGCCGTGCCGCTGGCGGCGGCGCTGGTGCTCTTTTTCATCGCGGTGGCCGTGTCCGGTCTCGATGTCCTGTGGGAAGCGACCCGCAACGCCACGCCGCTTCTGCTGGCCAGCGCCGCGGGCAGCTTCATCCTGGCCAATGCTATCGTGCGGGACGCTGACGATGCGATGAGCGGCTCGCGCATCCAGCGGATCGCGGCCATGGTGCTGGTGCTGGGTATTCTGCCGCTCAGCCTGTTTGCCGCGGTTTCGATGGGGCTGCGGATTGAGCAGCACGGGCTTTCGCCGGAACGGATCTGGGCGCTGATCGCCATCGCGGTGGCGGTCGCCTACGGCCTCGCCGGATTGGTGGTGGTGGTGCGCGGGCGCATGGCTGGGTGGAGCGGGCTGTTGCGCCGGGCCAATCTCAATCTGGCGGTGGGGCTCAGCGCCATTGCCTTGCTGCTCGCCCTGCCGATTCTCGATTTCGGGGCATTATCGACCCGCAATCAACTGGCGCGGCTGAGCAGCGGCGCGGTGAGTGCTGACGATTTCGATTATGATGCGCTGCGCTGGGATTTCGGCGAGGCCGGACGGGAGGCGCTGGCAAAACTGGTGAAGAGCGATAATGCGCGCATCGCGGAACTGGCGGGAGAGGCACAGGCGGCAGAAAGCCGGCCATGGCTGGGGCGGGGGGAAAGGCGCCCCGGAGCAGCGCGGCTGGCCAATCTGCACAGCGACATTGCGGATCCTGTCCTGCTGGAAGCGGTCCGGCGCGAAATACGAAAGCACAGCTGGATTTGCGAGGAAGCATGCACCGCACTGGATCTTGGCACAGATGAAAAACAGCGCCGCCGGGTGGCGATCGTCGCCGGCAACGACGTGAGTCATTATATTCTCGCGCCGTCAGGCGATCTGGAGGGTTTTTACAGTCTGATGCCGGGCGACGAGACGCCGTCCGCTGCGGCAAGTGCAGCGCCGCAGTCCGGCAAACCAGCCGTTGAAATCCGGACCGAAACCATACGCCGCATTTTCGTGAATGGCAGGCCTGTGGGGCAACCGTTCAAATAAGCCGCGCCGGGGCCATTCGGCGGCTTGAAGGCAGGGCCATGGCAGGCTAACGCGCGGGCCATGTCAGTCGATAAAGCAACCGTGGCGAAAATCGCCTCATTGGCGCGGATCCGGATGAGCGACGATGCGCTTGACCGGATGGTGCCCGAATTGAACCAGATTCTGGACTGGGTCGAACAGCTGGGCAGTGTCGATGTCACTGGCATCGAACCGATGACCGCCGTGATCCCCAACACGCTGCGCCTGCGCGACGATGTGGTGGATGCCGACCCGCTGACCGGGGGCAACCGGCGCGATGCGGTGCTGGCCAATGCGCCTGCCGCCGAACATGGCTTCTTTGGCGTGCCGAAAGTGATCGAATGACCGAGCTTACCGATCTCACCGTCGCCGCCATCCGCACCGGTGTGGCGCAGGGCGATTTCACCGCGCGCGAAGTGGCGGAAGCCTTCAACGCCAATGTCGCGGCGGCGCAGGACGCGCTCAACGCCTTCATCGTCGCCACGCCCGAACAGGCGCTGGCGGCGGCGGAGCGGGTGGACGCGGCGCGCGCGGCGGGCCAGCCGCTGGGCAAGCTGGCCGGTGTGCCGATCGGCATGAAGGATCTCTTCGCCACTTTCGATGTGCAGACCACCGCGGCCAGTCACATCCTCGAAGGCTTTCGCCCACAGTATGAAAGCACCGTTTCGCAGAAGCTGTGGGATGCGGGCGCGGGCATGCTGGGCAAGCTCAATCTCGACCAGTTTGCCATGGGCTCATCCAACGAGACAAGCCACTTCGGTAATGTCGTTTCGCCCTGGCGGCGCGCGGGCGATACAGCCCGGCTGGCTCCCGGTGGTTCCTCTGGCGGCAGTTCTGCAGCGGTTTCCGCGCGACTGTGCCCGGCGGCCACCGGCACGGACACCGGGGGATCAATCCGCCAGCCTGCGGCCTTTACCGGCATAACCGGCATCAAGCCGACTTATGGCCGCTGTTCGCGCTGGGGCATCGTGGCCTTTGCCAGCTCGCTCGATCAGGCGGGGCCGATGGCGCGCGATGTCACTGATTGCGCGATCATGCTGGAAGCGATGGCGGGGTTCGACCCCAAGGATTCGACCAGCCTCGACCTGCCCGTACCCGAATGGGAAGCGGGGTTGAACGCCGATCTGTCCGGCAAGGTGGTGGGCATCCCCCGCGAATACCGGATGGACGGGATGGACACCGATGTCGTCAAAAGCTGGGACGATGGCATCGCCTGGCTGAGGGATGCGGGCGCCAGCGTGGTGGATGTCAGCCTGCCGCATACGCAATATGCGCTGCCTGCTTATTACATCATCGCCCCGGCGGAAGCATCCAGCAATCTCGCCCGTTACGATGGCGTGCGCTATGGCCTGCGCGACCTGCCCGAAGGGGCGAACCTGCAGGACATGTACGCCGCGACCCGCGCCGCCGGTTTCGGGGATGAGGTGAAGCGCCGCATCCTGATCGGTACTTATGTGCTGAGCGCCGGTTTCTACGACGCCTATTACACGCAGGCGCAGAAGGTCCGCACACTCATCAGCCACGACTTCAAGTCAGCATTTTCGCAATGCGACGTGATCCTGGCGCCAACCACGCCGACGGCGGCCTTCGCCCTGGGTGAGAAGAGCGGCGACCCGCTGGAAATGTATCTGAATGACGTGTTCTCCGTCCCCGCCAGCCTCGCGGGCCTGCCTGCCATGTCGGTCCCTGCCGGGCTGAATCGCGAAGGGCTGCCGCTGGGGTTGCAGCTGATCGGCAAGGCCTTCGACGAACAGGGCGTGCTGAACGCCGGGCTGGCGATCGAACAGCGTGCGGGCTTCACTGCGAAGCCGGAGAGGTGGTGGTAAGATGAGTAACTACCGCATCCACGGCGCAACGGGCGAATGGGAGGTCGTGATCGGCCTTGAAGTCCATGCGCAGGTCACTTCCAACGCCAAGCTGTTTTCCGGCGCTTCGACCGAGTTCGGGGCGGAGCCGAATGCGCAGGTTTCGCTCGTCGACGCGGCCATGCCCGGCATGTTGCCGGTGCCGAACCGCGAATGCATCCGCCAGGCGGTGCGCACCGGCATGGCCATCAATGCACAGATCAACAAGTGGAGCCGGTTCGACCGCAAGAACTACTTCTACGCCGATCTGCCGCAGGGCTACCAGATCAGCCAGCTATACCATCCGCTGGTGGGCGAGGGGAGCATCGAGGTCACGCTGGACGAAAAGGACCCCGAAGGTTCGACCAAGACGATCGGGATCGAACGCATCCATGTGGAACAGGACGCGGGCAAGCTGATGCACGATCAGCACCCCACCATGTCCTATGTCGATCTCAACCGGTCAGGCGTGGCGTTGATGGAAATCGTCAGTCGCCCGGATATGCGCAGCCCGGCAGAAGCGGGTGCGTATGTCCGCAAATTGCGCACGATCCTGCGCTATGTCGGCTCGTGCGACGGGAACATGGAGGAAGGCTCCATGCGGGCCGACGTCAACGTCAGTGTGCGCAAACCGGGCGAACCGTTCGGCACGCGGACCGAAACGAAGAACGTCAACTCGGTGCGCTTTGTCATGCAGACCATCGAATATGAGGCGAACCGCCAGGTCGATGTGCTGGAATCGGGCGGCGCCATCGTGCAGGAAACCCGCCTGTTCGATCCGGACAGCGGCACCACGCGGTCGATGCGCAGCAAGGAAGACGCGCATGATTACCGCTATTTCCCCGATCCGGACCTGCTGCCGCTGGAACTGGACGATGCGTTCCTGGAAGAATGCCGCGCCAGCCTGCCCGAACTGCCTGATGCCAAGCGCCACCGCTATGAAAACGCGCTGGGCCTGTCCGCCTACAATGCGGGCGTGCTGACGGCGGAAGTCGAAACCGCGCGCTGGTTCGAGGCGCTGCTGGCCGCCAGCGCGAAGGCACAGGACAAACCCGAGAGCGAAGTGGCGAAAGCGGCTGCCAACTGGCTGATGTCCGAATTGCTCGGCGCGCTGAACAAGCTGGGCAAGAACCTCGAAAATTCGCCGGTCAGCCCGGACGCGGGCGGGGAATTGCTGGCGCTGGTCGGCAAGGGCACCATTTCCGGTTCCATCGCCAAGCAGGTGCTGGAAAAGATGCTGGAAACGGGCGACGGCGCGACCGCCATCGTGGAACGCGAAGGGCTGAAGCAGGAAAGCGACAGCGGCGCAATCGAAGCGGCGGTGGCCAAGATCCTGGCTGACAACGCCGACAAGGTCGAACAGTACAAGGCCGGGAAAGAGGCGCTGTTCGGCTTCTTCGTCGGCCAGACGATGAAAGCCATGCAGGGCAAGGCGAACCCGCAGCTGGTGAACGAGATTCTGAAGGCCAAGCTCGGCTGATCCAGTCGTGATCGCCATCGTCCTGGTTCATCCCGAAATCCCTGGCAACACCGGGGCGGTGGGGCGCACCTGCGTGGCGCTGGATATGGAACTGGTGCTGATTCATCCGCTGGGCTTCCAGATTTCGGACAAAAGGGTGAAGCGTTCCGGCCTTGATTACTGGCCGCATGTGCGGCTGGTCGAATTCGCAAGCTGGGATGCGTTCATGGCGGCGCGGCAGCCGCGCGAGGACCAGCTTTTCCTGTTCGAGGAATATGCCCCGCGCAGCTTTTACGAACCGGATTACCCCGACGATGCGTTCCTCGTGTTCGGGGCGGAAACCACTGGTCTGCCTGCAGCGATCACGCAGCCGCTGGCCGACCGCATGGTCCGCCTGCCGATGCGATCAGCGCATATTCGTTCGCTCAATCTGGCGAATACGGTTGCTGCGGCGGCTTATCAGGCGTTGCACGGGAAAATTTGATCCATGTCCTTGTGTTGCAAAGTGGCAACACTATCTCTGACGCGTAACGCTTTGAGGGACATCTCATGAATCTCGAAAAATTCACTGATCGTGCAAAGGGTTTTCTGCAGGCGGCGCAGACCGTTGCCATCCGCAACCGTCATCAGCAGATCGCGCCCGAACATGTGCTGAAGGCGCTGCTGGATGACAGCGAAGGCATGGCCGCGCAATTGATTCAGCGCAGCGGGGGCAATTCGCAGATTGCCGTGCAGGAAGTGGACAAGGCGCTGGCGAAGATTCCGGCGGTGTCGGGCGGCGGGGCGCAGCAGACGCCCGGGCTCAACAATGATGCGGTGCGCGTACTCGATCAGGCGGAGCAGCTGGCCGGCAAGGCGGGTGACAGCTTCGTGCCGGTGCAGCGCATTCTCCAGGCGCTGGCTCTGGCCAGCACGGCCCCGGCGGGTCAGGCTCTGAAAACCGCCAATGTCGATGCGAAGGCGCTGGAAGCCGCGATTCAGGAAGTGACTGGTGGCCGCGCCGCGCATACCGCGAGTGCGGAAGAAACCTATGAAGCGCTGGACAAATATGCGCGCGACCTGACGCAGGCGGCGCGTGACGGCAAGCTTGACCCGGTGATCGGCCGCGACGAGGAAATCCGCCGTACCGTGCAGATTCTCGCCCGCCGCACCAAGAACAACCCGGTGCTGATCGGCGATCCCGGTGTCGGCAAGACCGCTATCGCCGAAGGGCTGGCGCTGCGTATCGCCAATGGAGATGTGCCTGACAGCCTCAAGGGACGGCGGCTGATGGCGCTCGACATGGGCAGCCTGATTGCCGGCGCGAAATACCGTGGCGAGTTTGAAGAGCGGCTTAAAGGTGTGCTGGACGAGGTGAAGGGCGCCGAGGGCGACATCATCCTGTTCATTGACGAGATGCATACGCTGATTGGCGCGGGCAAGAGCGAAGGGGCGATGGACGCGGGCAATCTGCTCAAGCCAGCCCTGGCGCGTGGCGAGTTGCATTGCATCGGCGCGACCACGCTGGATGAGTACCAGAAATATGTCGAAAAGGATGCCGCGCTCCAGCGGCGCTTCCAGCCGGTATTCGTGAATGAACCGAGCGTGGAGGACACCATCTCGATCCTGCGCGGTCTGAAGGAAAAATACGAACTGCATCACGGGGTGCGGATCACTGACAACGCCATCGTGGCGGCCGCGACACTCAGCAATCGGTATATTTCGGACCGCTTCCTGCCTGACAAGGCGATTGACCTGATGGACGAGGCCGCCAGCCGCATCCGCATGGAGGTGGAGAGCAAGCCGGAGGAAATCGAAAATCTCGACCGGCGGATCATTCAGCTCAAGATCGAGGAAATGGCGCTGGCCAAGGAAAGCGATCAGGCCAGCAAGGATCGGCTCGACACGTTGCGCGGCGAACTGGCCAATCTGGAACAGCAGTCAAGCGAACTGACCACGCGCTGGCAGAACGAACGGGACAAGATCGCCGCCGAAGGCAAGGTCAAGGAAGCGCTGGACCAGGCCCGGCTGGAGCTGGAGCAGGCGCAGCGCGCGGGCGACCTCGGCCGCGCGGGCGAATTGTCCTATGGGCGCATCCCCGAACTGGAAAAGCAGCTGGCCGAAGCGCAGGCGCATTCGGAAAACGCCCTGCTGCGCGAGGAAGTGACCGAGGATGACATTGCCGGGGTCGTTTCGCGCTGGACCGGGGTTCCGGTTGAAAAAATGCTGGAGGGCGAGCGCGAGAAGCTGCTCAACATGGAGCAGGCGATTGGCCAGCGCGTGATCGGCCAGGAACAGGCGGTGCAAGCGGTATCCAGGGCGGTCAGGCGCGCGCGTGCGGGCTTGCAGGATCCGAACCGCCCGCTGGGCAGCTTTCTGTTTCTGGGGCCGACGGGTGTCGGCAAGACCGAACTGACCAAGGCGCTGGCCGGCTTCCTGTTCGATGACGATCAGGCGATGGTGCGCATCGATATGTCCGAATTCATGGAAAAACACGCGGTCGCGCGTTTGATCGGGGCGCCTCCGGGGTATGTTGGTTATGAAGAAGGTGGTGTTTTAACCGAATCGGTTCGCAGGCGGCCCTATCAGGTCGTACTGTTCGACGAAGTGGAAAAGGCGCATGCCGATGTCTTCAATGTGCTGTTGCAGGTGCTGGACGATGGGCGTCTGACGGACGGGCAGGGCCATGTCGTCGATTTCAGCAATACGCTGATTATCATGACCAGCAATCTGGGCAGCCAGTATCTGGCCAGTCTGGACGAAGGACAAGGTGTCGAGACTGTCGAGCCGCAGGTGATGGAGGTGGTGCGTGGCCATTTCCGCCCCGAATTCCTCAACCGGCTGGATGAAATCATCCTGTTCCACCGGCTGGGTCAGGAACACATGGCTCCGATCGTCGAGATTCAGGTGGCGCGCGTGCAGAAGCTGCTGAAGGATCGCAAGATCACGCTGGAGCTGTCTGATGCAGCCAAGCGCTGGCTCGGCCGGGTCGGCTATGATCCGGTCTATGGCGCGCGGCCGCTCAAACGGGCGGTGCAGCGCTATCTTCAGGATCCGCTGGCTGAAAAGCTGCTCGCCGGGGAAATCCCTGATGGCAGCACGGTCAGGATCGACGAAGGCGATGGGGCGCTGGATATCCGCGTGGGATAGACAATATGCCTAAAGGCGGCGCGTCAGGCTCAGCGTGAAGCGCCGCCCCAGCGCATCATTGATCGATGCGGGGATCAGATAGCCGAAATAATCCTGTCCCTGACGGTTGAACAGATTGGTCACGGCCAGGTGCAACCGCCAGCCTTGCGCCGGTTCCACGAACAGGCTTGCGTCAACGGTCACGAAATCATCCAGTTTGTCCAGCTCGCGCGCGTCGCTGGGCGATGGCCCGCGATTGTAACGCGAGAAGAGCTGTTCCCCCGTGTAATTGAACTGAACCGCGCCGCCCCAGTGGGGCATGGCATAGGCAAGGCGCAACTGCCCCTGGAATTCGGGGTCGCCGATCTGGCCGTCAATCCGCACCGGGTTGACGCCGGTGATATTCTCGACCCGACGGCGCACGTAAAACAGGGTGCCATTCACGGCGAGGCTGCCCGGCAGGCCGATCTGGTCAGGCTGGGCAATATAGTCCAGCCCGGCTTCGATTCCGCTGAACCGGATTGCCTTGCCGTTGATAAAGCCGGTGCGCACGGCCGGGTTGGCGGCGTCGGCGAGCACCTGGCCAGCCGCATCGCGCCCGATCGCTGCGCAGAAGCCGTTGCCCCGCGCCGGATCGGCAAGGTTGAAATCGGGGTTGTCGAAACAGGCCGACGCGATCTCCGTCACTGAGAGATAGGCGATCGGGTTTGCGACGCGGATATCGAGATAGTCCGCATGCAGCGAAAGTCCGGGCAGGATGCGCGGTTCCACCACAGCGCCGATGGTCCAGCTGTCCGCCTGTTCGTTGTGCAACGCCCGGTTCCCGCCAGCGAGCGCGGGCACGCTGACTGCCGAGGCGAGCAGCGGCGTGGCCGCAGGAAAGGCGGCGAGGAAGGCCGCGCAGTTGCGCGCGCGAATGTCGGGCACGGGCCCGCCAGTGATGTTGGCGGAAGAACACAGATCGGGCACGGTCAGCTTTGCGCTCCCCTGCGGCGCATGCAGTTCGGTGATTGAGGGGGAGCGGAACGAGCGGGTGAAATTCCCGCGCAGGGTGATGTCCGGTGCGGGTTGAAAGCGCCCGCCAGCGGCCCAGGCTGTTGACCCGCCATTGGCCGAGTTGTCTGTGTATCTGGCCCTGGCGAACAGTTCCAGCCGGTGAAAGATCGCCTGATTTTCGGGGCGGATCAGTGGATAGAGGAGCTCCCCGAAAAATTCGTCCAGATCGTATGCTCCGCTGGTCGGAGCGACGGCGACTGACCGGCCAAGCCCGACCTGGAGGAAGGCGTCGGGCGCGAAGCGGCCCTTATCCTCGCGGTGTTCATAACCGAGGTTGAAAGCCACCGGATTGCCGAACAGGTCGAATGGTGAACCGCCGATGTTGGCGTTTACCACCCATTGTTCCAGCCTGCTGCGCGCGGTGACATCGCGCAACACATAGTCCAGCGCCTCTGCCGACGGTGCGCCTTCACCGAACAGGTTGAGCGGGCGGCAGGCTGCATCCGCCACCGGCAGTCCACCTGCGGGGAGGAGCGGGGCCGGATCGCAGACGATTGCGCCAGTTGCGTCGCGCGCGACATTCACCGCGTTGATGAAGCGTTGCTGGTCGATCTGCTGATCGTGATCGGTAAAGTCACTGCGCCCGAAAGTGACGGACAACTCGTAGTTCAGTGCACGCTTACCCAGCGCCAGTTCGCCGTCGAGGCCGAGAACCGCGCGGTAGACCTGGCTGCGCGCATAGCCGGTGGGGTCGCCGATATCCGCGTTGGCGCGGCTGAGCATGAAGGCGCCATAGCCGTTCGCCAGCAGGAGGTTGCGCGCCTGATCGGTCAGGAACGGATTGGTCACGGGAAAGAGCAGCGGCCCGCTCCTGCCCGTGAAAAGCGCGGCGTTGAAATCGGGCTGGTCGACCAGTTCGTCCGCGCGGCCATCGTAGAACAACCCCTCGGCGAAGATGCGCAGACGCTCGTTCAACTCATAATCGAACAGCAGGCTGGCGGAAAACCGCCGCAGATCGCTGGTTATCTGGCCATAGTCGTTCAGGCGGAAGCCATCGCCGCCTCCCGCAAATGGCCCGGCATAGCGTATGCCGCGATCGAACGGCACCAGATTGCCAGCGCGGTCGAACTGCATCGTCCGGTTCAGCGCGCCGCCCACGACCAACCCGCCTTCGGTGAGATAGGGGATGGTGAAATCGCGCACCATCACTGACCCGGGCACTCCGTCATCGGGCCCGGTGTCATAATCGATCGTTGGGTGCAGCCTTCCGTCGCCATCCGCTGTCAGCCCGGCAGCATTCAGATTGGGCACTTCGCCGATATTGGCGCGATAGAAGCCGCGCCGGTTCTGCCTGACGCCGTTCACCCGGTCATGGCTCAGCGCCAGCGCCAGATGGCCCCGCCCGTCTCCGAAGGCGCTGCCGTAAAGCGCCGCAAGATTGTGGCGGAAATTGTCGCCCCGGTCAGTCAGGCCCGCCGTGCCGCGCAGTTCCAGCCCGGTGAATTCGCGCCGCAGGCGGATGTTGACGGTGCCCGCGATGGCGTCCGAGCCATAGGCTGGCGCACCGCCGATGCCGACCCGCTCCACCCGGTCGACCAGGATTGTGGGGATGATGTTGAGGTCGACCTGCGTGCCTGGCGCGGCATTGCCGAAAATGGTCGGCACGTTGGAGGATACAGCGCGCCGACCGTCAATCAGGGTCAGGGTGCGGCTGGAGCCGAGCTTGTAGGCATTGATGAAATTGACGCCCTGACCGAAACTGTTTTGCACACCGTCAGGCGTCACCGCGCCGCGATATCCTGGCATGGTGTTCAGTGCGTCAGCGAGATTGGTTTGCCCGCGGTCGTCCAGATAGGTTTGAGTGATGCTGGTGGTCGGCTCCAGCATGCCTGCCGCCTCCAGCCTGATCCGCGATCCGGTGACCACGATGTCGGGTGAGCCTTCGCTCGCTGAGTCGGTGTGCTGGCGCGCGCATGGTTCTTCTGTGACACATGGCGTGGCCGCTGCCGGTGCGAGCGGGATCGCCATCCCCAGCCAGACCAGACTGACGGCCAGGCGTCTCCGCTGCGGAACTTGCCGCAAGAAATGTCGTTTCACCAATTACGCCCCTTTATCAGCCGCTTAAAGCAGCCGGGAGTATGTCTAGACATTGACCTGGAGCAAATCCACACAGCGATTGAAAAATATTCGGGATTTTCGCATTCGCTCCGCATTGCACCGCGCCGCACTGCCCCCCTTGACCCGGTCAAACCCCGATCCTAGGCCAGTCGGGATTTGCCGAATTTGAGGAGAGCGACGCCGTGACCACTGCCTATATTGTCGATGCATGCCGCACAGCCGGGGGTCGCCGTGGGGGACGCCTTGCAGGCGTGCACCCGGTCGATCTGGCCGCGAAGACGCTGGACGGGCTGATGGACCGGGTGGGCATTGATCCGGCTGCGGTTGACGATGTTGTAATGGGCTGTGTGACGCAGGCCGGCGAACAGGCGATCCATGTCGGGCGCAATGCCGTGCTGGCGTCCAAGCGCCTGCCCCAGTCTGTGCCGGCTGTCTCGATTGACCGGCAGTGCGGTTCCTCGCAGCAGTCGATTCACTTCGCCGCCCAGGCGGTGATGTCCGGCACGCAGGACATCGTCATCGCCGCCGGGATCGAAAGCATGACGCGGGTGCCGATGCTGTCATCGTCCAGCGTGTTCAAGCAGCAGGGTCTGGGCGATTTTGTTTCCCCGGGGATGAACGAGAACTATCCCGGTTACGTGTTCTCCCAGTTCGTAGGTGCGGAAATGGTCGCCGAAAAGCATGGCTTTTCGAAGGATCAGATGGACCACTTCGCGCTGGAAAGCCACCGCCGCGCGAAGGCGGCGACCGAAGCGGGCGCGTTCGACCGGGAAATCGTGCCGATCATGGTCGAGACGGCCGAAGGCATGGTAGCGCACAAGGTCGATGAAGGCATTCGCTTCGATGCCACGCTGGAAGGGATCGCCAGCGTGAAATTGCTGATGGAAGGCGGCAAGATTTCGGCGGCCACCTCGAGCCAGATGTGCGATGGGGCCGCTGCGGTTCTGGTCGTCAGCGAACAGGCGTTGAAGGATCACAACCTTACCCCGCTGGCGCGCATTCACAATCTCACCGTGACTGCGGGCGATCCGGTCATCATGCTGGAGGAACCGCTGTTCGCCACGGATCGCGCGCTGAAGCGGGCTGGACTGAAAATCGACGATATCGACCTGTTCGAAGTCAACGAAGCCTTCGCTTCGGTCCCCATGGCCTGGCTCAAGCATACGGGCGCCGATCCGCAGAAGATGAATTCGCTGGGCGGTGCTATCGCACTAGGTCACCCGCTGGGCGCCACGGGTGCGAAGCTTATGGCGACACTGGCGCATGCCTTGAAGGCGGGCGGCAAGAAGTGGGGCTTGCAGACCATGTGCGAAGGCGGCGGGATCGCCAATGTGACAATTATAGAATCGCTCTGATCCGTTCATGGCCGGGCACTGGCACATAGGGGTTATTGGCGGCTCCGGGCTCTATGACGGGATGGGGCTTGAGGACGCGCAGGAAATTGCCGTCAACAGCCCCTTCGGTGATCCATCCGGTCCGGTCACCACTGGCACGCTCGCCGGGGTGCGTTTCAGCTTCATCCCGCGCCACGGCAAGGGGCATGTGTTGGGGCCGGCAGAGGTGAACTACCGGGCCAATATCGACGTGCTGAAACGCTGCGGTGTCACTGATGTCCTGTCGATTTCGGCCATCGGCTCATTGCGTGAGGAGTTCGGCCCCGGCCATTTCGTAGCGGTCGATCAGTTGATCGATCACACGACGGGGCGCGAACGCAGCTTCTTCGGGCGTGGGCTGGTCGGCCATGTCAGTCTGGCCGATCCGGTCTGTCAGCGCCTGTCAGGGCTTGCCGCCAAAGCCGCGGCGAAGGCCGGAGCCACGGTGCACAAGGGCGGCTGCTATATCGCGATAGATGGCCCGCAATTCTCCACCCGCGCGGAAAGCCAGCTTTACCGCCAATGGGGCGCGGATGTGATCGGGATGACGGCGATGCCCGAAGCGCGCCTGGCGCGCGAGGCCGAGCTGCCTTACGCCATTCTGGCGATGGTGACTGATTACGATTGCTGGCGACCGAGCGAAAAAGGGGTCGAGGCCGCCGACGTCCTGGCCGTCATGCACGCCAATGCCGATATGGCGAAGCGGACATTGGGCAAACTTGCCGGGCTGTTGGCCACCGAACGCAAGGCTTCGCCGATTGATACGGCGCTTGACGGCGCGTTTGTGACGGCGGAGGCGGATCGCGATCCTGTGGCACTGGCCCGGCTTGATGCCGTGGCGAGGCGGTTCATCTCGCTGAAGTGAACCCGCCTCGCTGATACGGCACTGAAGTTTTGCGCACCGCGCTCAACCTCCCCCGCCTTTGGCGGCTCCGCCCGGAGCGAAGGCGTCTGCAATGGAACATGCGGCCGGCCCCAGGATCACGACGAACAGGGTCGGCAGGATGAACAGGATCAGCGGCACGGTCATGATTGCGGGCAGGCGCGCGGCCTTTTCTTCAGCCCGCATCATGCGTTCGTTACGGAATTCGGCCGAGAGTACCCGCAGCGCCGAGGCGAGCGGTGTACCATAGCGTTCGGTCTGGATCATGGTCGTGACCACGCCCTGGACGGCATCGAGATTGACGCGGTAAGCAAAATTTTCGAATGCCTGTTTGCGTTCGGTGAGGAACGACAGTTCAATCGTGGTCAGGGCGAATTCATCACCCAGTTCGGGATAGGCCCGGCCCAGTTCCCTGGCGACGCGGTTGAAAGCCGCATCGACCGTCAGACCCGCTTCGGCGCAGATCACCAGCAGGTCAAGCGCGTCTGGAAGACCTTTGCGGATCGCGTCAGTGCGCTTGGTGATCAGGTTCTGGATATAGATGTCCGGTCCCTTGTAGCCGAGCGCGACCATGGCGGCGAAACCGAAGAAGCGCTTCATGCTGCCCCAGGCGGGGAACATTTCCGCCCAGTAGAAGATTATCGCTCCCAGGAGACCAAAGATTATCGGCAGGATCATGCGCGCGAAGATGACGGCGACCGCCATTTCCTTGTTACGGATCCCGGCCTGTGCCAGCTTCTGCTGGACCTTTTTCAGCTCCGTATCCTGCAGGACTTTCATGCCCTGCAGGGCGCTACGCATCTTGTCCGTGGTTTCGTTCCGCTGAACCAGCTTGGCGCGCTTCTTGGCAGTGGCGGTAACGATACCGGCCTTCAGCTGTTCGCGCCGGTCGTTGAGCGCCTTGACCCGCTTGGCCATCGGATCCTTGACGGTGACTGCCGCATAAATCGCGGCCATCACCGCCAGCGCGGCAATCGCGGCAAGAATTGTGCCGACGAGGATGACGTCAACGCCGAGAAGAGTGGGACCAGCCGGTGTTTCAAACATGATTTTTCTCGCCCAATCCTGCTCAGATTTCGAAGCTGACCATCTTGGCCATGATGAAGACGCCGATACCCATCCAAAGCATGCCACCCATGCCTGCTACCATCAGGCGCTCGTCCGCGAAAAAGCCGCTGAGGTAGTTGGGATTCATCCACCAGATCAGACCGAAGACGATGAAGGGGAGAGAGCCGACGATATAGGCTGATGCCTTGGATTCAGAACTCATCGCCCTGATCTTGAGCTTCATCTGCGAGCGCTTGCGCAACACGTCGGCAAGGTTCGACAGGGTTTCGGCCAGGTTGCCACCGGTTTCGCGCTGAATTGCCAGCGTGATGCAAAAGAAGCTGAATTCGGCGGTGTTGAGGCGGTCCGCCGTATCCTGGAGCGCTTCCTCCATGGTCCGGCCAACCTTGATCTTGTCCACCACCGTCTTGAACTCCTGGCCGACAGGGCCAGCGATTTCCTGCGCCACGACCTGCAGCGTTTCCGTGACCGGAAGGCCTGAGCGCAGGCCGCGCACCAGCAGTTCGATTGCGTCGGGGAATTTGGTGGTGAAGGCGTTGGTGCGCCGCTTGATGAAGTGATTGACCACCATATGGGGCAGGCCCGCACCGATGATTACCCCGAAGCCGAGAGAGAGCATTGCGGCGCCGGTGCGCAGATACATCAGCACGGTGATCGCCAGGGCAAGGCCGAGCGAGGCATAAAGATACTGCTGAACGGTCCAGCCCTTGCCGGTCCGGTTCAGCCGGAGTGAGAGCGCCTCGATGCGTGACCCGGAACCCCCGATCTTGTGCATCTTGGGCTTGCGTGCAGCCACGGCCTTGCGCAGCTGCGCTTCCACCTTGTCCTTGGTGCTTTCCGAATGGCGTTCGCGCAGACCCTGCAGGCGGCGCGCGCCTTCCTTGGCCGGCGATGGGCCGGAAAACGCGCTATAGGCAAGCACCATCAGGGCCATCAGCCCCATGGCGAAGAGAAAGAGCTGGATGATGCTCATGGTCTAGCCTTGCCTTTCCGTGCCGGGTCGTACCGGCGAGATTGTTTGGGACTGCGGGCGACGGAGCCGGGGCCCGCCGCAGCCGCAATCACCCAAGTCATTGCGCCCCAACGGGCGCATTGTCCTTCTTCTTCGCCATCAGGGACTTGATGTCGAACTTGCCCAGCAGGGTTGCCTTCGCACCCCCGGCCGCGGCCGCTTCTTCCGCACCGTCTTCTTCATTGCCGGTTCCTATGATGGATGCGGCAATGCTGCGGATCGCCGCACTGGCGCGGCTGGAGCGGTTGGCTTCGGCAAAAGTCTGCCCCAGTTTGGCCGCATTGGCGGCGGCCTTCTGGTCGAACGGGATCGTGAAATCGATCTTGCGTTCGATCGAGGCCTCGAAGTCGCTCTTGCTGATTTCCGCGACACCGCTCTGCACCCGGTTGGCGATGACCAGCGGACGCGCATGCGAGGCATTGCTTTTCAGCCAGGACAGGATGCGGATCGCATCGCGCGCCGATGCCAGCGTCAGTTCCGTAACCAGCGTGACCACATTCACTTCCGCCAGCAGATGCGGGAAGTTGATCAGCATGTTGCGCGGCAGATCGATGACCGTCATCTCGAAGGCGTGGCGGAACTCTTCCTCCAGCTGGAGAAAGGCCGAACCATCCGTCATCAGTGGCGTGTTCATCGGCGCTTCGGCCGAAAGAATAGCCAGATTATCGTTCGCGCGGATCATGGCGCGTTCGATGAACAGACCGTCGATACGGCTGGGATTGTCGATCGCATCGGTCAGGCCGCGGCCCGGTTCAAGATCAAGCGCCAGCGCGCCGGTGCCGAAATGGATATCCAGATCGAGCAAGGCGGTGGGCAGCTTGTTATCCGCGCTGAACAGCCAGGCGAGCGATGTCGCCAGCGTCGAGGCACCGACCCCGCCGCGTGTGCCGACGACCGCAGTCGATATATGCCGCTTGGGCGCGGACGCATCCGAGTTCTTGGGCTGCGAGAAGACCTGTTGGGCCTGCGTCAGCGCATCGCGCAGCTGCGGGGCCGAGAGCGGTTTCAGCAGATAGTCGTGAATGCCGCTGGCCAGCAGATCGCGATAGAGCCGGACATCGTTGACCTGCCCGACAGCGATCACCACCGTGCCGGGTTCGCAAACCTCGGCCAGGGCGTTGATGTCGTTCAGCGGGTCGCCGCTTTCCGACAGGTCGACCATCAGAATGTTGGGGCTGGCGCTGATTGACAGCGATTGTACGGCATTGCGCAGGCCGCCCTTGTTGCACTTTTCCGGTGGCCAGCCCATTTCGATCACGACCGGCCGCAGCTGGTCAAGCGTCGTATCGTCGCAGATGAAGGCGGCGAAAGGATCGCGGTTGCCGGTCGATCCTGGTTTCCAAGGCGCGTTCATGGCTCAGTTACCCCCACCAGTTGAGTTTGTTTTAAGGCCGCCCTTGCCGGTCGGTTCCTGGGCGCGATAGGATTCGATGGCCTTGCTCGAACTCATGATGACCGTTTCGCCAGTCCCGGTTGCGCCTTTCAGCAGATGTTCGGGGTTGGCGACCATCGCGGCAATGTTACTGTTGACCGCGCAGCCAAAGCCGGAGCGGGTCTCATTGCCGAGATTGGCCGCAAATGAGTCCGACCAGTCGGGACAACCTTCGACCGTCGCACTGGCGCGGGTGATGACCACACGGGCCTTGCCCGGATCGACATAGCCTGCGGTTACGGGCGCGGTTTCATTGACCAGCATGCCGTATTTGGCGGCGATGGCGGCAATGGCGTCGCGAGTTGCCGTGCTGTTCAGCGGATCGTCAATGGCGATCCGGTCCCCATAGCGAATGTCCATGGCTTCGAACCAATCGGCAAGACGCCGCTGTTCGGGGACTGACAGTCCGCCTGCGCCGGTCACCAGATCGATGGTGTAATTGGTGCGCTTGACCACCGGCTGATGCACGCTTTCCAGGCCACGCTTTTCATAACTGGCGCTGGAACAGGCAGCGGTTGAAAGCCCCAGCGTGAGAGTGATCGCCGCGACCACCGGTTTTGACATGCGGATGAGCATCATTCTTCCCTTTCTCACTTGAGGCTGAAGCCGGGCGTGGCGGCGGCCTGGGCCTGCTGGTCACGCTTCTTCGACTTCTTTGACTTCTTGTCGCTCTTGGGATCGGCGAGGTCCGATTCCGACAGCCCGACCTTGGGCAGAGTGGCCGTTGTGGTATCCGGATCGGCGGTCGGCATCGGGCGCTGTTCATTGCTGCGGCCCTTGCTTTCCATGTTGCCGATGACCTGTTCGAACATGGTCGGCGCGTGGAAGCCATCGGTCGGCAGCTTGATCTGGCTGTCGTCCACCGGTTTGACCAGATAAGGCGTGACCACGATCACGAGTTCGGTCTGACCCCTGCGGAAATCGGTCGAACGGAACAGCGAGCCGATAATCGGCAGGTCACCCGCACCCGGCGTCTTGTCGATGGTGTTCTGCGCGTTGTTGCTCAGCAAGCCAGCGATCATGAAGCTCTGGCCCGACCCCAGTTCCACCGTCGTTTCAGCCCGGCGGATGGTCAGTGCGGGAATCTGGAAACCGTTCAGCGTGACCGCGCCCTGGCTTGACAATTCCGACACTTCGGGGCGGACCCGGATCGAGATGCGGCCATTGGCCAGCACATAGGGCGTATAGGACAGGCTGACGCCAAATTTCTTGTATTCGACTGACGTGGTGCCCAGGCCCTGGCTCATCGGGATCGGGAATTCACCGCCCGCGAGGAAGTCCGCCGTTTCGCCCGAAAGCGCCGTCAGATTGGGCTGGGACAGCGTTGTGACGAGGCCGTTGCGTTCGGCAAGGTCAAGCGCACCAAGCAGGTCGAGGCCGAGGAACCGGCCCATGCCGGCAATCGTTGAGCCGGATCCGGTGGTGTCCACGCCGGGACCGACGATCTCGGTTCCGTCGGGAAGGACAAATGCGGGCCCCGTGACGCCGGGGCCAACACCCAGCGGACCATTGACCATATATTCGCCCTCGGCGACGGTCCGTCCTTGGCCGATACCGAACTTGAAGCCGCTGGTGCCGTCGAAGGTCGACAGGTTGGTGCCGAGCGTGCGGATGAGCGAGCGGCTGACCTCGGCAAACCGCACGCGCAGGTTGACCTGCAGCGGGGTCGCCGTCTTCAGGCGGCTGACCACCGTCGCGCCTTCACCCATGAACGCCTTGGCCAGCCGTTCGGCTTCGGCGGCATCTTCCGGCGCGGCCACAGTGCCGGTCAGCAGCACTGCATTATTGCTCATGGTGGCGACGCTGACTTTTGCATCCGGCATGGCCAGCGCCAGCATCTGGTCGATGCTGTCAATGTTGGATCCGACCCGGATATTGGTCGACCAGATCACCGCGCCCGCCGCATTGCTGGCATAAAGCGTGGTTTCGCCACCGGACTTGCCCATGATGTAAAGCTGGCGCTGCGATTTCACCTGAAAATCCGCGATGGCCGGGTTCGATATCCAGATGTCCGCCATGTTGGCCGGAACCGTGATCAGCTTGCCGCGCCCGATCGAAATGTCGATCGTGCTGGTCGGCGTGGCGACTGACTGGGCCCGGGCCAGGCTGGCCATGCCCACAGTGAAGGGGGCGAAGGCGAAGGCGGCGCTCAACAGGGTTGCGGTAATGCGGCGGTTCATCATCTTGCCTTTCGTTTGCGCAGGGCGCGGTGCGGCATGGGTGAAGCTGTTAGGGATCGTCATCTCACTTACTCCGGACCTGCACCATTTCAGTGGCTGTTCCGCGTGTGACACGAACAGTCGGGCCTTGCGCCGCGGCTGCAGCGGGTGCACCGCCACCGCCAGGTGCGGCCGCGCCACCGCCACTGCCGCCCAAGGAGGGCATGGAACGGCGCTGGAAGCGCGATACGTCACCACCGGTCACGAAGGTCGTGGCGCTGTCCTGCGGCTGGGCGAGCGCGGTCTTGATCAGCTTTTCTTCCTCTTCCGGGGAAGCGCCTTCGGGCAGATCGACCGCACCCGAGGCCACGGCGCGTTCAAGTTCGCCCGCGCTGTCTGCAATGGAACGCAGCGACAGGCTGATCGTGCCGATCGTCTGCGCAACGGCGACCTTTTCGGCGATCTTGGGGGTCACTTCGAGCGTGACCGTCTTGAAAGCGCGTACCACGGTCTTGCCGTCAACCGTTGCCGATTCTGTCGACTGGTCAGTGGCCAGCACCCGCACGTTGCGCAGGAAAGTTTCGGAAGCCTTGAGCGGGGCGCCATCATCACCCTTGACGGTCTGGGTCAGGACCAGGTCAACGCGGTCACCCGGGAAGACAAAGCCGCTCACCCCCGTCTTGGCGGACACCGGGATCGTCACGGCGCGCATGCCGGCGCCAAGCGCCGCTGCCAGGAAGCCGCGATCGCCGGGGCGGACAAGGGAGCCTTGCGTCACAGGTTCACCCGCCGTTACGGGGTGGCGCACAACCGTGCCGAGGAGCTTGGTCATGTCAGCTTCGCCGTCGATGAAGTAGGCGCGACTGACCAGTTCCTTGGGCCAGGGCTGGAAGGTGATCGCATCGGCCGTAATGATCGTGCCGGTGGGCAGCGCGCGCTGCGCCACCAGAACCTTCGGCCCCTTGGGCGCTTCAACGGCCGCTTCGGCCTTCGGCGCCGACGCGCCTGCGAACATACTCCGGGCAGCCATTGCCGTACCGATCGCGACGATCAGCGCCCCCAGCAGCAGTATGAGCTTCTTCCTGTCCATGGCGCTTTAAGCCCCCTCATTGGGCCCGCGAACATTGCGGGCTGTGTCAGATTTCGTGTCTAGTCCGGGATTGGTTAAAATCAGGTTCACCCCGCCAGCCCCCCGGCCTGCGTGGCATGCGGCAGATATTCCAGGCCCAGGATCCACAGGCCGCCAATCGCGATGGCGACCCCATAAGGGATCGCCAGCCTGTCGCGCTGGCGCCGGGCAATGTGCCAGGCCCCCATCGCCAGCGTCAGCACGCCGCCGACGATGGCCATGACCACCAGCATCTGGAGGAATTGCGTCGGGGGCAGCCACAGCGCCAGCGCGCTGAGCAGTTTCACGTCGCCACCACCCATTGCGCCGAGGGCAAACAGGCCCGCAAGCACAACAAAGGTTGCCAGCGCCATGCCGATCTGGATTGGAACATCCGGCCACAGGTCCAGCCCGCTGGCCAGCCAGAACAGCGGCGCGCCTGCGGCGATCGCGATGTTCAGCCAATTGTCGATCTGGCGCCGCCGGATGTCCGTGAATGCGGCCACGATCAGTGCCAGCGCCAGTGCGCCAAGCATGAAGTCGTGGAAAAATCCATTCTGCATTGATAGCCCCCCGGCATTACCGATGGGCTAGTGGTAATCCCCATGGCTTACCAAAAAGTAACCAAGCGCAGGAGGACGGTATTATCCAAGCAGATCAGCCGCTGAACGCCAACCCGCCGGGCCGGGTCATTCCCTCCGGCGCGCGCGAGGGGCAATGGCACGCGGCTGACGGACAACCGATCCGCCGGATCGACATATCCGCCTCGCATGCCCCGCCGCACGGATCGCTGCTGTTCCTCCCGGGGCGGGGGGACTTCTACGAGAAATACCTTGAGACCCTCGATCACTGGGCAGGGGTCGGCTGGCAGGTGACGGCGCTTGACTGGCGCGGGCAGGCCGGATCGGGCAGGCTGGGCAAGGATGATGTGACCGGTCATGTCTCCGATTTCAGTCTGTGGCTGGATGATCTAGGCGCCTTCTGGCGCGAATGGGAGGAGGCCACGCCCGGTCCGCACGTTCTGGCCGGCCATTCCATGGGCGGGCATCTGGTGCTGCGTGCGGCGGCCGAGGGGCTGGTCAGTCCCGATGCCCTCATCCTGTCCGCGCCAATGCTGGGTTTTACCGCCAAGTTCCTGCCCGCGGCCGTGCTTCATGCAGCGGCGCGAGCGATGACGATGCTTGGCGATCCGGCGCGGCCCGCCTGGAAATGGAGCGAAAAGCCGGGTGAGCTGCCGGCGGACCGTATTGCCCTGCTGACTCACGATCAGCGGCGCTACGACGATGAATTGTGGTGGCGCGCCCAGCGTCCGGAGCTGGTGATGGGGCCGGGGAGCTGGGGCTGGGTGGAACGGGCCTATGCCTCGATGCGCGGTCTTGCGCGGCCCGGCCTTCTGGAAAACGTCAGGCTGCCCGTGCTGATGCTTGGCAGCAGCGCCGACGGGCTGGTCGATTTCGGCGCGATGGAACAGGCTGCGGCGCACCTGCCTGATTGCACCTTCGTGGCTTTTGGCCCGGAAGCGCGACATGAAATCCTGCGCGAGGAGGATGCGGTCCGCAATCGCGCGCTGGATGCGATCGACCGCTTTCTGGCCCGAATCGCACCGCAACGGGCACAACCTGAATGAACGAGACGTTCGACATCGCAATCGTGGGCGCGGGTATCGCCGGGGCGAGCCTTGCTGCCGAACTGGCGTGGCATGCGCGGGTGGCGCTGCTGGAGGCGGAAGATCAGCCGGGCTATCATACGACGGGCCGGTCCGCCGCGTTCTGGGCGGAAACCTATGGCGGACCGATGATACAGCCGCTGACCAGCGCATCAGGTCCGTGGCTTGCGGAACACGGATTTCTGGGCGCACGCGGCGGGCTGACCATCGCGCGGGCAGATCAGATCGCCCTGCTTGACCGGTTCGAGGTGGCGTTTGCCGACAGCGGGGTCCAGCTCGAACGCTGGGGACGGTCGCGGATGGAAGCGACGGTTCCGGGCTTGCAGCCCGACTGGGTCGCTGCTGTCTATGAGCCAGACAGCAAGGATATCGATGTCGGTGGGGTCTTTGGCCATTACCTCGGCGCGGCGCGGCGCGGCGGGGTACAGTTGATGACCCGCGCGCGGCTGGCGGGCGCAGAGCGCGCGGGCGGCCAATGGCTGCTTGCACTGGAGGACGGGCGTTGCCTGTCGTGTGGGCTGCTGGTCAATGCGGCCGGCGCCTGGGCGGATGAGGTTGCGCAAATGGCCGGTCTTGAACCTGTCGGCATTCAGCCGCTGCGCCGCACCATGGCCCAGCTGCGTACGCGACCCGCCGCTGATTCCGCGATGCCGCTGGTGCTGGACGCTGCTGGCACTTTCTATTTCAAGCCCGAAAGCGGGCGGGTCTGGCTGACCCCGCATGACGAAACGCCCAGTCCGCCCTGCGATGCGGCGCCGGAAGAGCTGGACATCGCCATTGCCATCGACCGCTTTCAGGGCGCGGTTGACTGGACCGTGGAGGCGGTCGAGCGCAAATGGGCGGGTTTGCGCAGCTTCGCCCCCGATCGCCTGCCGGTTTACGGTTTCGAACCGGGTGCGTCAGATTTCTTCTGGTTCGCGGGGCAGGGCGGTTTCGGCATTCAAACCGCCCCGGCCGCAGCGCGGCTGGCCGCTCAGCTAATTCTGAGGCATGAGGCCGATACGCTGACTGCGGGGCTGGACAGTTCGCTTTACGCCCCGTCGCGCTTTCGATAGGAAATGCGTTGCCGGACAATGACATGATCTGTCCCGGCACTGGATCAGGAGGAACGAATGGCGCACAAGTTCGAAATCTACAAGGACAAGGCGGGCGAGTTCCGCGTACGTTTCAAGTATAATTCGGAGATCATGTTTTCCACCGAAGGCTATGCCTCCAAGGCCAGCGCGCAGAACGCAATTGATTCGATCAAGAAGAACGGTCCCGACGCACCGGTCGAAGATAACAGCTGACCCTATCCGTCGCGGGCTGCCTCTGCCGCATCGCTGGCGAGGCGGTCCACGCGCTCGTTTTCGGGGTGGCCGTTGTGACCTTTTACCCAGACCCATTCGATCTGGTGTTTTTGCGTGACCTCGATCAGATCATGCCATAATTCCGCATTCTGCACCGGCTTCTTGCTGGCAGTCTTCCAGCCATTGCGCTTCCAGCCGTGGACCCAGCGGGTGATGCCTTCCATCACATATTTGCTGTCAGTATGCAGCGTGACCTTGCAGGGCTGAATCAGTGCTTCCAGCGCACGGATCGCGGCGGTCAGCTCCATCCGGTTGTTCGTGGTTTGTGGGTCGGAGCCGGACAGTTCCTTCTCATGCTTGCCCATGCGCAGCAGCGCGCCCCAGCCGCCGGGGCCGGGATTGCCCTTGCAGGCGCCGTCAGTGAAGATTTCAACGTGTTTCATGCAATCGGGTTCAAAACTATCCGGCAAAAGCGAACTCCGCATTATCCCTGTAAAAGCGCAGGCGGCGCGCGAAGGCCATCGGATCCTTCCGGGTCACCAGCGCGTCGCCTGGCGTGTGCAGCCAGTCATAAGCGCGGGTGGCCAGAAAACGCATTGCCGCGCCTCGTGCCAGAATGGGCAGCGCGGCTCGTTCATCTCCTGAGAGTGGGCGGACCGTCTCATATCCGGCGAGCAAAGCTGCGGCAATGTCCGGCCGAAAATTGCGGCCCTCCGCATCGAAGCACCAGGCCGCGTGAGTTACCGCCAGATCATAGGCGGTGATGTCATTGCAGGCGAAGTAGAAATCGATCAGCCCGCTCACCTCATTGCCCAGCATCAGCACATTGTCGGGAAACAGATCTGCGTGAATGACGCTGCGCGGCAAGTCTTCCGGCCAGTGCGCGGCCAGAAAGGTCTCTTCCGCTTCGACCAGCAGGGGCAGGTCCGGATCGATCCGGGCCAGCTGTTCCGGCCCGCAGGCATCGAGCAGCGCCTTCCATCCATCCATCCCCAGCCCGTTTGCGCGCTGGCCTGAGAAATCTGCGGAAGCGAGGTGTATTGAGCCAAGCGCGGCACCCACCGCGCGGGCCTGTGCCGGGCTGGGCCGGTCAATCGAGACGCCGGGCAGGAATTCGATCAGGGCGACCGCCTTGTCCCCGATCATGCGGAAGGGTGCGCCCGCGCGATCGTGAATCGTGCGTGGCACCGGACAGGCTTTTTCGGCCAGGTGATCCAGCAGCCCCAGGAAGAACGGCAGGTCGGACAATTCCGTCCGGCTTTCATACATGGTCAGGATAAAACGGTCGCGGTCGGTTTCGATCAGCCAGTTGCTGTTGGAGACGCCCTCGGCGATGCCTTTCGCCGACACCAGCCGACCAGCGTCGTAATGGCCGATCAGTTCGGTCAGCTCGTCCGCGCCCAGATGCGTGTACACCGCCATTCAGTGCTGCACTTTCATTCGGTCAGCTGCCGGGGCAATTTGAAGCGCATGTTCTCCTCGGCGCTGACAAAGGTGCGTTCCTCAACTTCGCGCCACTGGCCCAACCGCGCGATGACTTCGCGCACCAGTTCTTCAGGGGCTGATGCGCCGGCGGTCAGGCCAAGCGTGCCGACACCAGCCAGCCAGCCTTCTTCAATCTCGTCGGCACGCTGGATCAGCCGCGCGTCCACGCCGCAGCGCTCTGCCACTTCAACCAGCCGCAGTGAGTTGGAACTGTTCGGCGCGCCAATCACCAGCACCAGATCACATGATGGCGCAATGGCTTTCACCGCCGCCTGACGATTTGAGGTGGCGTAGCAAATGTCTTCCGCCTTGGGGCCGTTAATCGCAGGAAAGCGGCCGTGCAGCGCGGCGATGATCTGCGCCGTGTCATCCACTGAAAGCGTGGTCTGCGTCAGATAGGCCAGTTCTGTCCCATCGGGAAAATCCAGCGCTTCGACATCGGCCACGGTTTCGACCAGCGTGATCATGCCTTCGGGTACCTGGCCCAGCGTGCCGATCACTTCGGGATGGCCATGATGGCCGACGAAGATGATATGGCGCCCCGCCTCGATCTGCCGTTCGGCCTGACGATGCACCTTGCTAACCAGCGGACAGGTCGCGTCAAGATAGTCGAGCCCCCGCGCTTCGGCCTGGGCGGGCACGGATTTGGGCACGCCATGCGCGCTGAACACCACCGGCACGCCATCGGGCACCTGGTCCAGTTCTTCCACGAAAACGGCGCCCTTGGCCTTCAGCCCGTCAACCACGAAGCGGTTGTGGACAATTTCGTGCCGGACATAGACCGGCGCGCCATAGCGTTCGAGCGCGCGTTCGACGATCTCGATTGCCCGGTCCACGCCCGCGCAAAAGCCGCGCGGTGCGGCCACCAGCACGCAAAGGGGCAAACGGCCAGCCTCGCTGGCCTGATCCGTTGGAAAGGGGGCGTTCATGATCCTGCCTCTAGCGGCAGAAGTCGGCAGGCGAAAGGGCGCGTGTCGCACGGAATGCGCTTTGCGCCCGCAGACCCGTTGCGCTTTTGCAGCGCAGGCCTTAGGGCTGGCGCCGTTCCCTAGGACGAGGATTGACGATGACCGCTCGCTTTCGCCGTTTCGCCCCGGTTGCCCTGGCTGCCGTGCTTGCCGTCGGGCTGTCCGGTTGCCGGTCGAAGGGGGATATTGTCATCGAACAGGGCGTGGGGATCACCGCTCTGCGCACTGTCTGCCCGGCGGTGGGGGTTCCCGATTACACCGGGGACATCACTTTGTTTTCATCACAGGGCCGGACCATCAGCGACATGGCGATGACCGCCGCGATTACCAATGTGCGCGGCAGTTGCGATGATACGGGTGCGCAGGTCTATTCACTGGCCAGTTTCGACGTCGTCGCCCGCCGCAACGATACGCGCGGCGCCTGGAAAGTGACGCTGCCCTATTTCTCGACGGTGGTGCGCGGCGAAAAGGCGGTGGTCGCCAAGCGGATCGGCACCGTGACGCTGGATTTTGCGCCGGGCCAGGAACGCGCCC
>JACKKV010000011.1 GCA_024236235.1 Novosphingobium sp.
TCGGCCGCGCGGCGGGCCACCGCCTCAAGGAACTGGTGAAGCCTGACAGCGCGCATGATGAACTGCCCAAGGACAGCGCCGATCTGGCCCTGACCCGGCTCGATCATTTCCGCCATGCCAAGGGCGGTTCGCCCACTGCCGAAGTGCGCCTTGAAATGCAGCGCACGATGAGCCTGCATGCCGCCGTGTTCCGCACGGACGAACTGATGGCCGAAGGCAAGGACAAGCTCGCCAGGACTTATGAGCGGATGCAGGACGTGCATGTCACGGACAAGTCGCTGATCTGGAACTCCGACCTCATTGAAACGCTGGAACTGGACAATCTGATCAGCCAGGCCAGCGTGACGCTGCACGGCGCGCATAACCGCAAGGAAAGCCGCGGCGCTCACGCGCACGAGGATTTCCCTGACCGCAACGACGGCGACTGGATGAAGCACACCGCCGCCTGGTTCGAAGGCTGGGGCGGCAAGGGCGGCGCGGTGAAGATCGACTACCGCCCCGTGCACGAATTCACGCTGACGGACGACGTGGAGTATATCAAGCCGAAGAAGCGGGTTTATTGAGTGGCGACATCGATTGCGGAGATTTCGCGCGCTTTCCAAGTGTTTCATCTGGGATTGCGGGACCGAGACTTCACGAAGTCACTTCGATTGAACTCTTGGTCTGAGCGCAAGCTACTGCCGCTGGCGCGGTCATTTCTGCTAGGATGGTTTGGTCACGGTCGCATTGCCCCAGAAGTCATGGCTGCACTCCCTGGTAAAAGAACAGGAAGTGGTCGAATTGATTTCGTGGTTGATGGGGTGGCTGTGGAGCTTGCTGTTCGCAGCAAGGAGGCGCCGAGGAGCAATTTGTCGGCTTCCGTGAATGCAGATGAGATCAAGAAGTTATTGAAGTTTGACGGACCTTCCGTCTTGATCTTGCTAGACTTGACCGATGATCCACTCGACGAAGCGACAATCAGAAAATTCCGCGACTGGCCTTCTCTTGGAAAGGGAAACCACAGGAAGTCGGCATTTTCTGTGTCGTATCACTTCAAGAACACCGAAACGTCGGATCTGGATCAAAAGACATATCGAATAAGAGTTTAGCTAGGAATGCAGAACGGTTGCGTTACTTTCTTCTCCAAACCACCGTTCAAAATCGCTCGCCACGTGAAGCACTCGCACAATCTCGATCTGTTCTTCCCCCACCAGATAGAACACTGCATGCCGCCCGCTGTTCATCCGGCGCATGCCCGGCCGTGGCTCGAACTCGGGGAAACGCTGGGGGAATTCGCGGAGCGATTTGACCTCATCACTCCTCAATCTCTGGCACATCCTCTCCTGCATGAATCACGCGAACCACGATCAATTCCCGATCCGTGCAACGGTAGATGATGCGGTGTGATCCTGAAGTGATCTTGCGGTAGCCGATGGGCAAGCCCACCTGGCTGCTGTCGGCACTGGGAAACTCGGCAATAAATGCGATCTTGCGCCTAAGGTCTTCGGTATATCGTTTTGCCTGTGGCTCGCCCCATTCGGCTTTGGTGTAGTCGGCGATTGAATTGATTTCTGCGAGTGCCCTGGGTCTGAAAACGACCTCAAGCATTGGGGAACTTTCTCGCCATAAACGCATCCCAGTCCAGCGGTTGCGGTTCGCCGCTTTCCTCACCCTCGCGGATCAACTGGTGCAGTCGTTCGATCCGCAAGTCGCGCTCTTCGGAACGCCTCAGCGCATCGCGCACCACGTCGCTGACCGAGCTGAATTCGCCCGATTCGACTTTTTTCTGGACATAGGCGAGGTGCTTTTCGCCGAGCGCGATCGAAGTGTTCTTCTTGGGCATGACACATCAATACCAAATTTTGGTAATTTCCGCAAACTGCCCGATGCCAGCGGCGCACCGCGCACATACCGTGATTTTCCTACATCGCCGCCGCATGATAGGCCGCGCGGGTGAATCGCGCAGCGCCCCTTGTTCCCGCCACCGCCATGCCGTCGGGCGGCTTTTTGCCCGCCTGTGTCAGCCGCGAGGGCGAAGGGGGGTTTTTTCTTCCGGGTGTGTCCGATCCGTCCGATTTGGCGGTGCAGCGCCGATATGCGCCATGCCGCGCGCGGCGGCCAGTTCCTCCTGCCGGGCGCGCTCGCGATAGGAGGCGCGTTGCGCCTCGCTCCGTTCCGCATGGCAGGCGGGGCAGCTTACCCCGGCTTCGAACAGGGGCGAGGCACGGTCATCCGCATCGACCGGGCGGCGGCAGGCGTGGCACAGCCCATAGCTGCCTTCGACCAGCCCATGGCCGACTGTCACGCGCTGGTCGAACACGAAGCATTCGCCGCGCCACAGGCTCTCTGCCTCGGGCACGGTTTCCAGATATCTGAGGATGCCGCCCTTGAGGTGGAACACCTCCTCTACCCCTTCCTGTTTCAGGAAAGCGGTCGATTTCTCGCAGCGAATCCCGCCGGTGCAGAACATCGCCACCCGGGGGGAACGCCCCGCCGCCAGCAGCCGGTCGCGTTCACGCCGGAACCATTCGGGAAACTCGCGGAAACTGGCCGTTTTCGGATCGATCGCGCCCTCGAAAGTGCCAACGGCGACCTCATAATCATTGCGCGTGTCAATCACGATCGTGTCCGGCGCGGAAATCAGCGCGTTCCAGTCCTGCGGTTCGACATAGGTGCCAACGCTCTGCCGGGGGTCGATGTCAGGCTGGCCCATGGTCACGATCTCGCGTTTGAGGCGCAGCTTCATGCGGTGAAACGGCATGGCCGAGGCGCCCGACAGCTTGACGTCCACCTGCGCGCAATCGGGCAGGGCACGGATATGGGCCAGCACTGCGTCAATCCCCTGCGGACTGCCCGCAATCGTGCCATTGATCCCTTCGGGCGCCAGCAGCAGCGTGCCGCGAATGCCATGCTGGCGGCACTGCCGTTCCAGCGGTGCGCGCAGGCTGGCGCAATCTTCAAACCGGGTGAAGTGATAGAGCGCCGCAACGCGCACCGGCAGGACGGAATCAGGGCAGGACGTTTGCATGGGCGCGCTCATAGCGCCGCGCGGCGGCTGCGTCATCAACGGGCGGAAACGCGGGATGAAGTATGGTGCCGGCTACAGGATTCGAACCCGTGGCCCCCTGATTACAAATCAGGTGCTCTACCAACTGAGCTAAGCCGGCGCGCCATGTCCGCCCTGCCGCTACGCTGCTTGAGGGCGGTTTGTCCGCCCTATCGCCGCGCTGCTCCAGGGTGAGCGCCCGCTAGCCCTAAACCGCGCCGAATGTCCAGCCCTCCGTTCGTGCGAGTTGCGGCGTGAGCGCGGGCGGGGACCACAGCCGGGGGTCTTGTGCGGCCCGGCGCAGCCATGCCGCGGTGATCAGCGCATCGGCCTGATGATCGTCCACCTGCTCCATCCCCGGCCTGCCGGTGCAGCCAAGCGCCGCGAGGGCTGTGTGCAGTTCCGCCACCGTGCGGATCTTGGACCGCCTGGCGCTGCGTCCGGCGGCCATGGCGGCGATGGTGCTGTAAATCTCGACCAGTACCGGGCCGGTTTGCGGCAGCGGATCGAACGGCCAGATCGCGATCCGGCCCGCCAGGCGGTGCAGCATGCGCATGCCGGTCAGCCCCGATTTGCCGACCTGTGCCGCGCCAACCAGGTTGAAGTTGCTGTAAGGGCGGCAGCCCAGCGCACGCTGTGCTTCCTCGGTCCGTCGCATGCGCCCCGCGCCGGTGCCGAAGCGATCGCCCAGCCTGCCGCCGTGACGGCGGAAGTAGCGCGAAGCCTGTGCGTGCTCAGTGAAGCTCGACGCGGCCAGATGTGGGTCGTTCTGGCAGATGCGATCGACCAGCGCCCACAGCGTCCGGGCATCGGGTGGGCTGTCGTCCCAGCCGGGAAAGAAGGCGCCCCTATCCGCGTAAGGCAGCGATGTGCTGAGATCGCAGCCGACCAGTGTTGCGGCAGGCAGTTCCTCGCCCAGCCAGGCGAGCACTTCCGCGCGGGACCAGCGGTGGCCGGGCCGGACCAGCAGCGGCGTTGCGTCCCCTTTACTGCACAGCGCCACAGCGATGCCGCGCTGCCGTTCTCCCGCCGCGCCGGACCAGTCAATCGCGGCGAAATGGGTGAACCGGCTGCGCCTCATTCCCCGCGCCGTTCGCGCCGCTTGCGTTCCCACCAGTCCAGCCGCTTCATGATCTCGCGTTCGAAGCCGCGCTCCACCGGTTGGTAATAGGCTTGCGGATCGACCCCATCGGGCCAGTAATCGGCGCCGGAAAAGCCGTCTTCGGCTTCGTGGTCATAGGCATAGCCTGTGCCCAGGCCGATGTTCTTCATGAGCTTGGTCGGCGCGTTGAGGATATGCGACGGCGGCGCGACCGAGCCGGTATCGCGCGCGTGGCGCCATGCCGCCTTCTGCGCACCATAGGCGGCGTTGGATTTGGGCGCGGTCGCGCAATAGAGCACTGCCTGAACGATCGCCAGTTCGCCTTCGGGCGAGCCAAGGAATTCGAAAGCGTCCTTGGCGGCCAGGCATTGGACCAGCGCCTGCGGGTCGGCAAGGCCGATATCCTCGCTTGCAAACCGGGTCAGCCGCCGCAGGACATAGAGCGGTTCTTCCCCGGCGGTCAGCATCCGTGCGGTGTAATAGAGCGCTGCCTGCGGGTCAGAGCCGCGCAGGCTTTTGTGAAAGGCGGAAATCAGGCCGTAATGGCCGTCGCGATCCTTGTCATAGACCGCCACGCGCCGCTGAAGGAACCGGCTGAGCGCGACAGGGTCGAGCGGATCGGAGATATCGGCTGCGTAGAGCGTTTCCGCCTGGTTGAGCAGGAAGCGGCCATCACCATCGGCACTGGCGGCAAGCGCGGTGCGTGCCTCTGCCGTCAGCGGCAGGGGCCGACCTTCCAGTGCTTCGGCGCGCGCCAGCAGAACATCCAGCGCGGCGGTGTCGAGCCGGTTGAGGATCAGCACCTGCGCGCGGCTGAGCAGTGCGGCGTTGAGCGCAAAGCTCGGGTTTTCCGTAGTCGCGCCGACCAGCGTCACGGTTCCGCGCTCGACATAGGGCAGGAAGCCATCTTGCTGCGCGCGGTTGAAGCGATGAATCTCGTCAACGAACAACAGCGTGCGTTGCCCCGCCTCGGCGGCCCGGTCCGCTTCGGCAAAGGCCTTCTTCAGATCGGCGACGCCCGAAAAGACCGCGCTGATGGCGGTAAACCGCATCCCTACCGCATCGGCCAGCAGCCGGGCGATGCTGGTCTTGCCGGTGCCGGGTGGCCCCCACAGGATCATGCTCGACAGCTTGCCCGCGGCAACCATGCGGCCAATCGCGCCCTCCGGGCCGGTCAGATGTTCCTGGCCGATAATGTCGCCAAGCGCCGCCGGACGCAGCCGGTCAGCCAGCGGGGCGTCAGCGCCCGGCGGTTCGTCCCTGCCGCTGGCGGGCGTGCCACCGAACAGGTCCGCCATGGCTACCCTGCCGCCCGTTTCTGCCGGATCAGGCGCAGATATGTGTCAGCCACGCTCTGGTTGATCCGGTCCCAGTCGAAATCGAGGCTGCGCGCCTCGCCCGCCTGCCCATGAGCACGGCGCAGATCGGCATCTTCGGCGTATGCGCGCAGGGCCTGGGCGAATTCGCGGATTGCCCCCGGCCGGATCAGGCGGCCGGAAACTCCGTCGCTGACCAGGCTCTGGCTCCCGGTCGCGGCGGCGGCAACCACCGGCAGACCGCAGGCCATCGCCTCCAGCGTGACATTGCCGAAGGTTTCCGTAATCGATGGGTTGAACAGCACATCCATGCTGGCCACGGCCCGGCCAAGGTCCGCGCCGGTCTGGAATCCGGCAAAGGCGGTGCCGGGCAGGCGGTTTTCCAGCCAGCCGCGAGCAGGGCCATCCCCCACCACCAGCACCTTGTGCGGGACGCCGGCCCGTTTCAGTTCGTCGATCGTGTCGGAAAAGACGTCCAGCCCCTTTTCCATCACTAGCCGTCCCAGGAAGCCGATGGTCATTTCATCGTCGCCGATGCCGAAGGCGCGGCGCCATTCCGGATCGCGTCTGGCGGGGTTGAAAACGCTGCGGTCGACGCCGCGCGACCAGATCGAGATGTCGTAATTCATCCGTTGGTCACGGAGCACCTGCGCCATGCTTTCCGAAGGGGCAACCAGCGCATCGCAGCGGCGATAGAAGCGCCGCATGATCGCTTCGAGCAGGGGTTCGGTGAAACCGAGATTGTAATAGCGCGGATAGGTTTCGAAACGGGTGTGGACGCTGGCCAGGATCGGCAGGCCGCGCGTCCGCGCCCAGCTGACCGCGCGATGGCCCGAAACATCGGGCGAGGAGACATGCAGCGCATTGGGCGCGAAGCGGGCAAGATCGCGCCGCACCTTGCCCGACAGCCCCAGCGGAAAGCGATATTCGCTGCGCATGGGGAAGGGCAGGGAAGGGACGCTCACCAGCGTGCCGGTGGGTTCGAAGGCCGGCTTTGGTACCGTGGGCGCATAGACGCGCACCTGCGCCCCCTGGCGCAGAAGATAGCCGACCAGCCTGTTCAGGGCCTGGTTCGCCCCGTCGCGGACGTAATTGTAGTTGCCACTGAACAGGGCGATGCGAAGCTCGTTCGATTCCATTGGGAGGGGGCTTTAGGCGCGTTCGCCCCGCAATGCGAGCCTGTTGGACGCAATCGGCCATTCGTGCGATAATCAGGCAAGGCCTCAGGGCCTGCGAGTCCTCAGGCCGGCAACAGCTGGAGAGGAAGTTTCATGTCAGACCGCGTCTACAAGCTCAGCGAAATCGTTGGCACCTCAACCGAATCCATCGAAAAGGCCATCCAGGCTGCGCTTGATCGCGCCAGCGATTCCATCCGCAACCTGCGCTGGTTCGAGGTGGTCACGACGCGTGGCTATATCCACCCCGAACGCGGCCTCTATTATCAGGTGACGCTTAAAGTCGGCTTCCAGCTTGAAGACTGACTGTCCGCGCCACCCTGTCGGTCAATAGCCGTAGCGGCGGTAATCCCTGCGATCGCGACGGTAATCGCGGCGGTCATGACGCCAGTCGCGCCGGTAATCGCGCCGGTCCCGGTAATAGCCGCGATAGCGGGGGTAGGCGTCGTAATAATAGCCTCCGCGATAGCGCGGATAGTAACCATCGTAGTACCGGCGGTCGCGATAGTGGTGGCGATCGCCATCCGAAGCGATGGCCGCGCCAATCGCCAGCCCGACCAGCCCGGCACCGATGGCGATCGCGACATCGTCGTCACCGCCGCGATGGTAACGGTCGCGCGCCTGTGCCGGGGCGGCGACGAGTGTGCCAGCCGCAACGAGTGCTGCGAGCAGGGCTTTTCCGAAAATCCTGGCCATTCCCATGTCTCCCGATGCTTCGCCTTGCGCACGGGCAGCCCCGCACCGGCGATGGTGGCATGGATTTGACAGCATGGGGCCTGAACCGGGCGTTAACCCCTGTCAGTGGCGGGCGAAGCGCCCAAAACCGCTCAGGCGGCTTCCTTGCGCTTGGCTTTCTTGCGTTCGTGCGGGCAGAGAATCGCCTTGCGCAGGCGGATGCTCTTGGGCGTTACTTCCACCATCTCGTCATCGTCGATATAGGCGATCGCCTGTTCCAGGCTCATGATCGTCGGCGGGGTCAGGCGGATCGCATCGTCCTTGCCGGTGGAGCGGAAATTGGTGAGCTGCTTGGATTTCAGCGGGTTCACTTCCAGATCGTCAGGCTTGGCGTTTTCGCCAATGATCATGCCTTCATAGACCTTGTCCTGGGGCTTGACGAACAGCACGCCGCGTTCTTCCAGCGCGTTCAGCGCATAGCCGACCGCTTCGCCCCCGCAGTTGGAGATCAGCACGCCATTGTTGCGGCCTTCGATCGGGCCCTTGTGCGGCCCGTATTTCTCGAACAGCCGGTTCATGATGCCGGTGCCGCGCGTGTCGGACAGGAATTCACCATGATAGCCGATCAGCCCGCGCGAGGGCGCGGAGAAGGTGATGCGCGTCTTGCCGCTGCCGGACGGGCGCATTTCCGTCAGTTCGGCCTTGCGACGCTGCATCTTTTCCACGACCGTGCCGGAAAATTCGTCATCCACGTCAATCAAGACGGTTTCGTATGGCTCGGTACGCTGCCCGCCTTCTTCGCCGAAGATCACCCGCGGGCGCGAAATGCCAAGTTCGAAGCCTTCGCGGCGCATGGTTTCGATCAGCACGCCCAGTTGCAGTTCGCCGCGACCGGCGACTTCGAAACTGTCGCGGTCAGCGCTTTCAGTGACGCGGATGGAAACATTGGTTTCGGCTTCGCGCAGCAGCCGGTCGCGGATCATGCGGCTGGTCACCTTGTCACCTTCGCGCCCGGCCAGCGGGCTGTCATTGACGGCAAAGCGCATGGCCAGTGTGGGCGGATCGATCGGCTGCGCCGCGATGGGGGCCATCACAGCGGGGTCGGCGATGGTGTTCGCCACGGTCGCCTTTTCCAGCCCGGCCAGAGCGACGATATCGCCGGCCCGCGCCTCTTCAACCGGAACCCGCTCCAGCCCGCGGAAGGCCAGCAGCTTGGTCGCCCGGCCGGCTTCGATCACCTTGCCATCGCCGTCCAGCGCGTGAATGGGATCGTTGACGCGCAGCGTTCCCGAATGGACGCGTCCGGTCAGCACGCGGCCCATGAAATTGTCACGATCGAGCAGGGTAGCGAGGAAGGAGAACGGGCCGGAGGCGTCGAGACCCGGCGATGGGACGTGATCGACGATCTTCTGGAATAGCGGTTCCAGCGTGCCTTCGCGGGCGTCCGGGTCTTCGCTGGCGTAGCCATTGCGGCCCGATGCATAGAGTACCGGGAAATCGAGCTGTTCATCCGCCGCATCGAGCCCCACGAACAGGTCGAACACTTCGTCGAGCACTTCGGCATGACGGCCATCGGGGCGGTCGATCTTGTTGACCACCACGATGGGCCTGAGGCCCAGCGCCAGCGCCTTGCCAGTCACGAATTTGGTCTGCGGCATGGCGCCTTCGGAACTGTCGACCAGCAGGATCACGCCATCGACCATGGACAGGATGCGTTCCACCTCGGCGCCGAAATCGGCATGGCCGGGCGTATCGACGATGTTGATCCGATGGCCGTTCCATTCGACGCTGGTGCATTTGGCGAGGATGGTGATCCCGCGTTCCTTTTCCAGATCGTTCGAATCCATCGCGCGTTCTTCCACGCGCTGATTATCGCGGAAGGTGCCGGACTGGCGGAACAGCTGATCCACCAGTGTGGTCTTGCCGTGGTCGACGTGAGCGATGATCGCCACGTTGCGCAGATTTTCGGGGCGCAGGGCGGGACTTGCGGACATACGCGCGGGGACTTTCAGTTCGAGGAGATAAGGTTGTCGCGCATCGCGCGCTGGCCGCGCCCTAGCCGAATTGCTGCAATGCGGCAAGTATTTCAGTTGTTGATAGGCTGCGGCGCAAGATTTTACGTCCTTCGCGAATGAATGTATTAACCAAAAAAACACGGGCTATGCGATATGAAGCCTGACGGTTCGCAATTGCCATTTACCTTCCCGAAAAGGAGAAGGGGCACCACAAGAGAGGGGTATCCCCATGGCCAGGGATAACAGGGGTCGCAACAACAGCTTCCGGTCGGTTTCGCTCCGTTCAGGATGGCGGGCGGGCACATGCGCATTGGCGCTGTCGTTTCCGCTTACCGCCTTTGCCCAGGACGCCCAACCAGCGCCCGACTCGGGCTTCGGTGCGAATGAGGGCAATGAAATCATCGTCACTGCGACCAAGCGCGCGCAGACGCTGCAGGACGCGCCGGTGGCCGTATCGGTCACCACGGGCGAAACCCTGGAGCGCGCGCAGGTGCGTGACATTCAGGATCTGCAGGTGCTGGTTCCCGCGCTGCGCGTCGTTCAGCTGCAAGGCTCGGCGGCGACCAATTTCTTCATTCGTGGCTTCGGCAACGGTTCCAACAATGTCGGTATCGAACCGTCCGTGGGCGTGTTCATCGATGGCGTGTTCCGTTCGCGCACCGCCTCCCAGCTCAGCGATTTTCCCGATATCCAGCGGGTCGAGGTGCTGCGCGGCCCGCAATCAACGCTGTTCGGCAAGAATGCCTCGGCGGGTGTCATTTCCATCGTGACCAGGGAACCGAGCTTCAGCTTCGGCGGTTCGGCGGAGGCGACTTACGGCAATTTCGATGCCCGTGTGCTCAAGGCCTATGTCACCGGCCCGGTCAGCGAATCCGTGGCGGTCAGCCTGGCGGGTGGGCTCAACAAGCGTGACGGCTATGTCCGCGATCTGGGCTTTGGCGGACGCAATAATGAGCGCAACCGCTGGTTCGTGCGGGGCCAGCTGCTGTTCGATCCGTCCACCGATTTCCGCTTCCGGGTGATCGCCGATTACGACAAGATCGATGAAAATTGCTGCACCGTGGTCAATCTCCAGTCATCTGCGGCAACGGGGGCTATCCTTTCGCCCTTTATCGGCGGGCAGGTGAATGACCCGGCTGACCGTTTCGATGACAAGGTCTATACTAACCGGCCATCGACTAACGAGATTGAGAATTACGGCGTTTCGATGCAGTTCGATTACGATCCCGGCCCAGTCAAGCTGACTTCGATCACCTCGCTGCGGCGTACCAACACGCTGGCGGATCAGGATTCCGATTTTACCAGCGGGCGGTTGCTGGCAACCAATCTGACTGACCAGAACCTGAAAAGCTTCACGCAGGAATATCGCCTGTCCACCAATTTATGGGACCGGGTCGATGCGATGCTGGGCGTGTTCTATATGAAAGAACGCTTCAAGCAGCATGGCGAGCTGTTCCTGGATGACCAGTTCCGCACTTATGCCGATCTGCTGGTGCAGGGCGAGAGCGGGGGGGCACTGTCCGTTCCGCTGCTGGAAGCGACATTTGGCGGGCTGGATGCCGCAGCGGCGATGGATCCCACGCTGGCCGGGCGTTATCTCGGCACATTCTTCGTTCCCGGAACAGGCCAGAACATGGATTTCCGCCTGAAGAGCGAGTCATTCTCGATCTTCGGCCAGCTCGATTTTGAGGTCACGGACCGGCTGACGCTGACGCTTGGCGGCAATTTCACCAAGGACAAGAAGAAGTTCCGCACCAATGTGATTTCGAGCGATACTTTCTCCTCGGTTGATTTCGACGCGCCTCAATATGCGCCATTGCGCTATAATCTGATTTACGGCGGGGCGCTGGCGCAGGGGGCGGATGCCACCACCGCAAATGCCATCGCGACGGCCAACATGAACAATCCGCTGGCCAACCCGCTTGGCCCGCTGCGTGCGTTCCAGCTGTTCCCGGCGTTCCTCAACGTCCCCAATGCGGTGGAAGACGGCAAGACCAGCGATCAGGATTTCTCCTACACCCTGCGTCTTGCCTATGATGCGACGGACAACGTCAATCTCTATGCCAGCTATGCGACCGGCTTCAAGGCGAGTTCGATCAACCTGTCGCGCGATGGCCGCCCGCCCGCGGCGATCTTCGGTGCGCTTGGCACGGCCGGGCTGATCACCCCCAATCTCTATGCCGGTACGCGCTCTGCCGATCCCGAGGATTCGCGAGTGATCGAATTCGGGGCCAAGGGCAGCTGGCGCAATTATTCGGCGAATCTTGCCGTATTCCATCAGGCGATCAAGGGTTTCCAGGCCAACATCTTCACTGGCACGGGCTTCGCCCTGTCCAGCGCGGGCAAGCAGTCCACCTATGGCGTGGAATTCGATGGACAGGCCAAGCCGATCCGGCCGCTGACGCTTGGATTGTCCATCGTCTGGCTTGATCCCAAATATGACAGTTTCCTGTTTTCCGCCGTGGGCGACCAGTCCGGCCGTCGCCCGCCGGAAATCCCGGAATGGTCGATCACGCTCAGCGGCCAGTGGGACCAGGAACTGGGCAATGGCGACAATCTGATCCTGCGCGCCGCCTATCATTATGAATCCAATGCCTGGGCGGTGGAAGGGCTGCCCGGTTTCATCGAGCGGGATGCGGCGGGCAATGTGGTGGATTACCAGCCCGCGATCGACGCCGCATCGAAGTTCCGCCGCCAGGTGGACGAGGTGGACGCCTCTGTCACCTATGCGATGGAAAACGGGCTTGAGCTGTCAGTCTGGGGACGTAACCTGCTGGACGACCGCTATCTCAACCGGATTTTCGACGCGGTGGCGCAGCCGGGTGGCATCTCCGGCTACCCCAATGTGCCACGGACTTACGGGGTTTCAGCAAGATACAAGTGGTGAACGACGCCACACCAATGGGGGGAAGGGGAGCCAACGGCTCCCCTTTTTCGTTGCGGATCGCCTATTTATGTGGTGCCTTCTCTCTCTCACGCTGGGCATGAGGAGGGAAATCATGAACTGGATGCTGTTGCCGCTAAAGCGTTATGCCGAATTTTCCGGCCGGTCGCGCCGGATGGAATATTGGATGTTCGCCCTGCTGAACGTCATCATCGCCTTTGCCGTCCTCATCGTGATTATGGCCGGGGGGTTTTCAATGGCGCAACTGGGGGCCGCCGAAGCCGCTCCTGCCGCGCTTGGTCCGCTCGTCTGGCTTGGCTTCGGGGTTCTGGGTCTGTGGTGGCTCGCGATCATTGTGCCCAGCGTTGCGGTGACCGTGCGTCGTCTGCATGATCGCGACATGTCGGGTTGGTGGTATCTGGGCTTTTTCATCGCCGGGTTCATTCCCTTGATCAATCTCATCTCGGGCATCGCCTTTTTCGTGCTGATGGTGCTTCCTGGTACGCCCGGGCCCAATCGTTTCGGTCCGGATCCCAAGGATCCCGCCAGTGCGGATGTGTTCGCCTGACATAGATCATGCGTACTGCCCTTACGCTCTTGCTGCTGGGGTTTGCACTGGCGTCCTGTGACAATGGCACGCCGCCGCAGGAAGTAAGGGATCGCGAAATCGCGCGCGGTGACAGCCTGCCCGTGATGGGTCAAGAGCGACGTCTTGCCGTGATCGCGCAGGGCAGTTTCGATGGCACCGGCCTGGCGGCGGAACAGCAGTTCCATATGCTGCTGGAACCTGCGCTGCGCGCGCGCGGCATAAATGCAATCATCGTGCTGCTGGAACCGGGGACGCCGTTGCCGGTCCCGCGACCCGAACTGGTCCTTGCTGACAGCCGCATCCCCGACACAGGCGACACGGCCGGGGTACCAGTGCTGCGTCTCGATGCGGCGGCGGCGCTGGCGGGCAAACCCGACCTTGTGCAGGCCGATGGCCAGCACCCCAATGCGTTGGGCGTGGAAGCGCTGGTTGGCGCAGCGGGCAGACAGGTGGCGGCAGAACTCAGCGTGCAGGCTGTCAGCGAAAAATAAGGTCAGCCTGACTGGGTGTTGCCCGCCACGGGCAGTCGCAGCGCGTTCCAGCGCAACATGCCGCCGGCCAGATTGGCAACCTTGCCGAACCCTTCGCGCTCCAACATCAGCGCCGCCTGCGCCGAACGTGCGCCCGATC
The DNA here is from genome assembly GCA_024236235.1 of Novosphingobium sp. Lineage (GTDB taxonomy): Bacteria > Pseudomonadota > Alphaproteobacteria > Sphingomonadales > Sphingomonadaceae > JACKKV01. Next base: position 13,412 of record JACKKV010000011.1, read on the forward strand.
GGCACACCGTTACGACCGGCCGATCCTTCGCCAGCGCTTCCGCGTTAGCCGAAAGCTTGCCGAGCGGCATCAGCAACGCCCCGTCGATATGGCCCAGGATGCCGTCATATTCATCCGCTTCGCGCACATCCACGATTTGCACCTCGCGCAGATGCTCTTCCAGCCAGCGCGGCGCGATTTCCCAGAACCCGGCGTAAGTGAAAGTCAGCGGCGCCCAATCCGGGCCGGTAATTGCCGACGCGGGGTTGTCCGGCTTGCCGCATTTGAGATTGGCCGGAACGGCGATGTCGATCAGCTTGGGATGCGGCAGGCCCAGATTGACCATGTACCCGCGGAAGTCCTCCAGCGTGATCTGTGCCCCCAGCCGGGGATTGAAGGACTTTTCTTCGGCAACGCTGGTGGCGGTCGATCCGCGATAATCATGGCCGGGATAGAGCAGGCAACTGTCTGGCAGGGCGAAAATCTTGTCATGAACCGAATGGAACATGATGCCCGGATCGCCTTGCTGGAAATCGGTCCGCCCGCAGCCGCGAATCAGCAGGCAATCCCCGGTAAAGGCCATGCTCTTGTCGTCCAGAACGAAGGTGGAGCAGCCGTTGGTGTGGCCGGGCGTTTCCAGCACGCTGACATGGCGTTGTCCGAACGCCAGCCTTGCCCCTTCCTCGAATGGCACATCGGCGCCTGCCGCGCCCGATCTGGCCGATATGGCGATCCGGCTGCCCAGCCGGTCGCGCAGCAGCCAGGCGGCTGTCACATGGTCGGCATGGACATGCGTATCCAGTGTCATCACCAGCCGCAGGCCGAGTTCCGCCATCAACGCCATGTCGCGCCCGGCCTGCTCGAAGACCGGATCGATCAGGATGCATTCGCGGCTGTCCGGGCAGCCGAGCAGATAGGTGTAGGTGGACGATTGCTGATCGAACAGTTGGCGGAATATCAGCATTACCCCTCCTTTCGCGGCGATGTTGACAGGTCACTGATTGTCGATCCCGCGCGCAGCAGCACCACCGGGATCTGGCGGTCTGTCCTGCTTTCATATTCCTGATAGGGTGGATAATAAGCCTTCATTTGCGCCCACAACCGTTCCCGTTCGACACCCTCTGCCACGCGCCAGGTGCCTTCGAAACAGTCCAGCCCGATGCGAAACCTGACATCGGGCTTTTCGGACAGGTTGAGGAACCACGACGGGTGGAAATCCTGCCCGCCATTGGACGCGATGATCATGAATTCATCGCCAGCCCTGTCATAGATCAGTGGCGTCACCCGTTCGGCCCCGCTCTTTCGCCCGATGGTGTGCAGCAGCAGGCAGGTCGTTTTTTCGCCGCCGCCGAACTGGCGACCGTCGATATACTGGGCCGATTCCGGATCAGAGAGATATTGCTGCAGATGTTCGGCAAACCAGGGTTTGAGGCTTGCCATGAATTCGCCGGCGTCGACCATCGCTCTCTCCTTGTGGCCGGCTGCGCCGGCTCTTACTGATTTTGCGCCTGCCGGTGATGCCGGATGACCTCATCGATCACGAAGCGAAGGAATTTTTCGCTGAATTCGGGATCCAGATCGGCTTCTTCGGCCAGTCTGCGCAACCGTTCCACCTGGCGCTGTTCGCGCCCTGGATCAGCGGGCGGAAGCGCGCTCTTCGCCTTGTATTCGCCCACCGCCTTGGTGATGCGGAAACGTTCTGCCAGCATGTGAATCAGGGCGGCATCGATATTGTCGATGCTTTTGCGGAATCCGGCCAGGGTCGGATCCTCGGTCGCCTGCAGGGCGGTCGGTGTTGGTTCGCTTGCCATCGCGGCGTAGCTAGCAGGACCATTCCATGCTTGCCAAGCGTCGTCCATCATCCCATGTGCGCGCGCATGAATGACAATGTCGTCCCCCTTCATCGCGGCGAAACGCCAAGGGAACCCTCACTGGCGCCCATGCTGGGCCTGACGGCCAGTGCCATGAACGCGGTCAATGCCGTCATCCTCGACAAGATGCAGAGCGAAATTCCGCTGATTCCGGCGCTTGCAGGTCATCTGATTTCAGGTGGCGGCAAGCGGATGCGGCCGATGCTCACCCTCGCGGGCGCGGAACTGGTCGGCTATCACGGCACGCGCCATCATAAGCTGGCAGCGGCCGTCGAATTCATTCACACCGCCACTCTTTTGCACGACGATGTTGTGGACGGTTCGGAAACGCGGCGCGGCAGGCAAACCGCCAATATCGTGTTCGGCAACCCGGCCACGGTGCTGGTGGGCGATTTCCTGTTTTCGCGTTCGTTTGAACTCATGGTCGAAGACGGCAGCCTGAAGGTGCTTAAGATACTCTCGTCCGCTTCGGCCATCATCGCACAGGGCGAGGTGGACCAGCTTACCGCGCAGCGCGAGATCGAGACGAGCGAGGATCGCTATCTTCATATCATCGGCGCCAAAACGGCGGCGCTGTTCGCGGCGGCCAGCCGTATCGCGGCGGTGGTCGCCGAACGGGACGAGGCGGAAGAACGCGCGCTTGACGATTACGGGCGCAATCTGGGCATTGCCTTCCAGCTGGTCGATGATGCGATCGATTATGATTCCGATGCGGCCAGCATGGGCAAGGATCAGGGCGACGATTTTCGCGAAGGCAAGATGACCCTGCCGGTGATCCTGGCTTATGCGCGCGGAAATGAGGAGGAACGCCGGTTCTGGCGCGATGCGATCGCGGGCTTCCGGACCGAGGACAGCGATCTTGCTCATGCCGTCAACCTGATCCGCGGGCATGATGCGCTCAACGCGACGCGCGAACGCGCCCGCCATTACGCCGAACGCGCCATCGCCGCCCTGTCGATCTTCCCGGATGGCAAGGCGCGCGCGGCGATGACCGAGGCCGCCCTGTTCGCGGTCAGCCGGGGGTATTGAGGGCGCGGGGCATGGCCGCGCTGCCGATCCATTCCGTTCTCCCGGAACTGCTGGCAACGCTGGCCCGGCGCAATTCGGCGGTGCTGGTCGCGCCGCCGGGTGCGGGCAAGACCACGGCGGTGGCCCCTGCCTTGATCGGCGAATCATGGTGCAGCGGCAGTGTCATCATCCTTTCGCCACGCCGGGTCGCGGCGCGGGCGGCTGCCGAGCGCATGGCCGAAATGCTGGGCGAAAAGCCAGGCGAAACCGTCGGCTATCATACCCGGATGGACAGCAGACGCAGCGCCCAGACCCGCATTCTGGTCATGACCGAGGCGATTTTCGTCGCGCAGATCCTCAAGGATCAGGAACTCGCGGGCGTCTCTGCCGTGCTGTTCGACGAGGCGCATGAACGGCATCTCGATTCCGATCTCGGCCTTGCCCTGGCGCTTGAAACCCAGTCCGTGCTGCGTGAAGATTTGCGCCTTCTGGTGATGTCCGCCACGCTGGATGGCGCGCGGTTCGCCAGCTTGCTGGCGCAGGGTGGGGCGCAGGCGCCGGTCATTGAAAGCGCGGGCAGGGCGCATCCACTGGCGATCCGCTGGCTGGGCGCACGGCCCGAACTGCGCCTTGAAGACGCCATGGCCAGCGCGATCCAGACCGCCTGGCGCGAGGAGGATGGCGACCTGCTGGCCTTCCTGCCGGGCGTCGGAGAGATTGAACGGGTGCGCGAACGGCTGGCGGAAAAGTTGCCCGCCGCGCTGATCCTGCCACTGCATGGCCAATGCGAACCGGGTGCGCAACGCGCCGCGATCCGGCGTGATCCGCAAGGCATGCGCCGCATCGTGCTCGCCACCAGCATCGCCGAAACCTCGCTGACTCTCGACGGGGTCAGCGTGGTGGTCGATTCGGGTCTGTCACGCAGGGCTGAATTTGATCGGGCGGCGGGTGTCACTCATCTTGTCACTACCCGAGCCAGCCAGTCAGCGGCGGCCCAGCGTGCCGGTCGTGCGGCGCGCCAGGGGCCAGGCGTTGCCTATCGTCTGTGGGAAGAGGCCGCACATCCTGGCAGGCCGGAATTCGACGCGCCCGAAATGCTGACGGCTGACCTTGCCGCGCTGGTGCTGGCGCTGGCCCGGTGGGGGGCCGGCGATCCGGCCAACCTGCGCTGGCTGGACCCGCCGCCCGCACCCTCGATCGCTTCGGCGCGCCAGCGGTTAAGCGCGCTCGGCGCCCTGGACGGTGAAGGGCGGATCACCCCGTTTGGAGAGCAGGTGGCCGCGCTGCCTATGGCGCCGTGGCAGGCCGCGATGGTCCTGTTCGGCGCCGAGACAGGCGTGGCTGAAAAGGCGGCGCGGCTGGCGCTGCTGTTGCAGGAACGCGGTCTGGGTGGGCGCGGCGATGATCTGTTGCAGCGCCTTTCGCGCTGGGATGCGGAAACCCATGGCCGGGCAGAGGCCGCGCGCAAGCTGGTCCAGGGATGGGCGAAGCAGGCGGTCGCGCTGGTCAAATCCGATGTCGCCCATCGCGGGCGCGGTGAGGATACTGGGAGGGGGCGCATCCCGGCTTCGCTCGCCGTGAACGGCGTTCTCAATCCCGCTCTGTTCCTCGCGCTCGCCATGCCCGACAACATCGCGCGCCGCCGCGATGCGTCTGGTGAAAGCTGGATTTCAGCGGGTGGGCGCGGCTTTGTTCTGGATGCCTCCTCGCCGCTTGCGCGGGCGGAATGGCTGGCGATTGGCGATGCGCAGGGAAGCGCGAAGGGTGCGCGCATTACCGCCGCCGCCGCGCTCGAAACGCAAGAGGTCGAACAGGTGCTGGCCGGCCGGATCGAAAGGCGTTCGATCCTGCGCTGGAACGACAGCGAGCGGCGGGTGGAGACCCGGCTCGAACGCAGGCTGGGAGCAGTCACGCTCGCCAGCGGGCCGGACCCCGCGCCGGATCAGGCAGCGATCGCGGCACTGCTGCTGGAACAGGCGCGGACATCGCTTGACCAGCTCCTGCCCGCCAGCCTGCTGGCGCGGGCGCGCCATGCTGGGCTGGACGAACTGGCCTGCGATACGCTGGCCGAACGTGCGGAGGAATGGCTGGCGCCGCTGCTGGCGCAGCGCAGGGATCTCGACCTAGATCGGGGCAGGGTGGCGGACGCTGTGCTGGCGCTGCTCGATTGGGATGCACGGCAACGTCTTGACCGGGTCGCCCCGCGCGAATTCGCAACGCCTGCGGGCACGCGCCATGCCATCGATTATGCGCATGACGGCGGTCCGGCGGTGGAAGTGCGCGTGCAGGCCATGTTCGGCCTGGACCAGCATCCGCTGATCGGTGCGACGCCGCTGCTTCTGAAGCTCACCAGCCCTGCGGGGAGGCCCATCCAGGCCACGCGCGATCTGCCGCAATTCTGGCGCGGCAGCTGGCAGGATGTGAAGAAGGAGATGAAGGGCCGCTACCCGAAGCATCGCTGGCCGGACGAACCCTGGGCCGAAAAGCCGAGTTTGAAGACGAAGAACGCCTTTTCACGCAGCGAAGGTTGAATTAAGGGGCACGCATGACCGCACGTATCTATCAGCGCCCGAAGAACGCCATGCAATCGGGCAAGGCCCTCACCGATCAGTGGGTGCTCGAATTCGCTCCTGCCGAAGCGAAGAAGCCCGATCCGCTGATGGGCTGGGCCGGGAGCGGTGACACGCAGCAGCAGGTCCGGTTGAGTTTCCCAGATGAACAGGCCGCGCTCGCTTATGCCGCGAAATACGGCATCGCCGCGCGGGTCCATGCCACCCCGCCGCGCACGCTGAAAATCCAGGCTTACGCTGACAACTTCAGATAGGTTGCATTTCCGCCTGACCGCCGCCATATGCGCGCCCGGGAGTCGGGTGGACGTTTGCGTTCGCGAACCTGGTCAGGTCCGGAAGGAAGCAGCCACAACGGATTGCGGCGGGTCGCCCGGCTCCTTTTATCCCTGACATTTCCGCTGTGACCGCCTAGTCTCCCATCATGCCCGATTCCACGGATATGTTCGGCGGCGATCCGCCCGAAGAGGAGCGCGAAGAGCCGCAGGCCAGCGCGGCCGAACTGGAGGCCGCCGGACAATCCGCGCTGTTTGGCGCACCGGCGGATCCAGTGCCTCCGCCCATGCCTCCGCCTCCGCGCGCAGCCGTGGCTCATGCCGCGCAGCCCTATCGCGTGCTGGCCCGCAAATACCGCCCGCAGACCTTCTCCGAACTGATCGGGCAGGAAGCGATGGTACATACGCTGGCCAATGCGATTGCGCGCGAACGGCTGGCCCATGCCTTCCTGATGACCGGGGTGCGCGGGGTCGGCAAGACCTCAACCGCACGGCTGATCGCCAAGGCTCTCAACTGCGTGGGGCCGGACGGGCAGGGCGGGCCGACAATCGATCCCTGCGGCCAGTGTGAACCCTGCACCGCCATCGCCGAAGGGCGCCATATCGACGTGATCGAAATGGACGCGGCCAGCCATACCGGCGTCGACGATGTGCGCGAAATCATCGAAGCGGTGCGCTATGCCGCTGTATCAGCGCGCTACAAAATCTATATCATTGACGAAGTCCACATGCTTTCCCGCAATGCGTTCAATGCCTTGCTCAAGACACTTGAGGAACCGCCTGCGCATGTGAAATTCCTCTTCGCAACGACTGAAGCGGACAAGCTGCCAGTCACGGTGCTGTCGCGTTGCCAGCGGTTCGACCTGCGCCGCATCCCCACCCCGATGCTCCAGGATCATTTTGCCGCCATCTGCGCCAGGGAAGGGGTGGATGCCGAAGCCGACGCGCTGGCGATGATCGCCGCCGCTGCCGAAGGCTCGGTTCGCGACGGTCTGTCAATCCTTGATCAGGCGATTGCTCATGCCGATCTGGATACGGGCGGGATGGTCACTGCCGCGAAGGTGCGCGACATGCTGGGCCTGGCTGACAAGACCACGCAGCGCGAACTGCTCGTCGCCTTGCTGGGCGGTGATGGCAAGGCACTGCTTGAACTGGTGGACCGGCAATATGCGCTGGGGGTGGAGCCGCTGGCGCTGGTGCGCTCGGTCATGGAACTGACGCATCGCATCACCGTCGCCCAGATCGGCGGCAGCGCCGCCGAAGCGCCGACGGCGGAAGAACGTGCGGCGATTGAAGAATGGGCGGGGCGGCTGGGGCCGGCGCAATTGCACCGCCTCTGGCAGCTCCTGCTCAAAGGGTACGAGGAAGTGCGCAATGCTCCGGACCCTCTGGTTTCGGCGCAGATGGCGCTGCTTCGCGTCATGCACGCGGCTGACATGCCTGATCCCGGCGCGCTGGCCCGCAAACTGGACGAGATCGCCGTCAACGGCGTGGCGCCTGCGGCGCCCGATGCGACCGGCGGTGGGGATGCAGCCCCGGCTGCTCTGGCATTGGGCGGGGATCCCGCACGCAGTTGGGAAGCGCTGGTCGAAGCGGTCGAGCGCTGCGGTCTGTTGTTGCTGGGCAGCAAGATGCGCCTGCAGGTACGGATCGTGTCGCTGGAACCGGGGCGGATCGCCTATGCGCTGGCATCCGGTTTTACGCAGGATCTTGGACCGGAACTGCGCGACGGGCTGTTGCAGGCCACGGGCCAGCGCTGGGAGACAGAGTTGCGGCCCGACGGCGGAATGCCAAGCCTGAGCGAGCAGGACAATGCGCGCGTTGCCGAAGCGCAGGCCGCTGTGCGCCGCGATCCGCTGGTGGAGGCTGCCTTTGCCGCCTTTCCCGCTGCTGAGCTGGTCGATGACGAACAACCCCTGCCCATGGGCAGGCGGCAATGGAATTGAACTTTAAGGAATAATCCCATGAAATCGATGGAAGAGATGATCCAGGCCGCGCAACAGGCGGCGGAGACGATCCAGAAGCAGATGACCGAGGCCCAGGCCAAGCTCGACTCGATCGAGGTGGAAGGGGTGTCAGGCGGCGGCATGGTGAAGATTCGCTGCACCGCCAAGGGGCGCGTGGTGGGTGTAGCGATTGATGACGGCCTCATGAACCCCGCGGAAAAGCAGATGCTTGAAGATCTTGTCGCGGCGGCCTTCAATGATGCGCGCAGCAAGGCCGATCAGGTAAGCGGGGAAGAAATGGCCAGGATGCAGCAGGGGCTGGGCCTGCCGCCGGGCTTCAATCTGCCGGGCATGGGCTGACGCAAGGCGGATTTTCCAATCTTGCTGGCGGGGCGACGCCGCTCAGCCACCGAAGAACTGGTGTTCGATGAAGATGCGCACACCAAGCCCGATCAGCATGATGCCGCCGATGATTTCGGCGGGTTTGCCCAGCCGGTCGCTGGCGAACTTGCCAAGCATCACTCCGCCCGCGCAAAGAACGGCGGTGACGATGCCGATCGTCGCGCAGGCCAGCAAGATCGGCGCGCCCAGCGTGGGCAAGGTCAGCCCTGCCACTGCGGCGTCAATGCTTGTCGCGATGGACGCTGTCAGCAGCGCCCAGCCGGTCAGCGGTTTGGGCGCATCTCCTTCGGCGCGGCTCAGCCCCTCCCAGGCCAGGCGTGTGCCAAGAAATCCCAGCAGGATCAGCGCGATCCAGTGATCGACGGACTGGATAAGAGAGAGGAATGCAATCCCCGGCAGCCACCCGGCCAGCGGCATGATCGCCTGGGCCAGGCCGAACGCCCCGGCGATGAGCGCAATCTTCGCCGCATTGGGGCGAAAGGCCGCCCCCTGTGAAATGGACACGGCGAAGGCGTCCATGGCGAGGCCGAGCGCAAGGACAAGCAGCGAGAGAATCATCTGCGAGCCAGTGAGGGGGATTGCGCGCCGAAACAAGTGTTACGGGGTGAACCGGAAGGCTGTTTCATTCTTCTCGAATTTCTTTGATGGAATGTCGCCCTGCGGCGAGTCCACAGCTTAACGCAGGCACCCCATTGCGGGCTTGCCGGGCGATACCCATATTGCCGCCAGACGGGCCGGTGTCGGCCTGAACAAAAACTGATCGAGAATCCATGACTCTTTTTCCACTGCTTCCGCTTCGTGACATTGTCGTCTTCCCCGGCATGGTCGTGCCCCTGTTCGTCGGGCGCGAAAAATCGGTGGCCGCGCTGGAGACGGCGATGGCTGGCGACAAGGATATCTTCCTGCTTGCGCAGCTCGACCCCGGGTGTGACGATCCGGACCGCGACGATCTTTATGACGTGGGCGTCGTGGCGCAGGTGCTGCAATTGCTCAAACTGCCTGATGGCACGGTGCGTGTGCTGGTCGAGGGAGGCCGCCGCGCCCGGATTCAGGGGCTGCGCGAGGAACGCGAATTTGTTGTCGCCGAAGTGGAGATGATTGACGAGGAAAACGTGGCTGGAACTGAAGTGTCCGCCATGATGCGCAGCGTCGTCGATCAGTTTGGCGAATATGCCAAGCTCAACAAGAAGCTGCCCGAAGATCTGGGCGAGCAACTGGCTGATATCAGTGATGCCGCGCGGCTCGCCGATACGATCGCCGCCAATCTCAACGCAAAGGTTTCGGACAAGCAGGCGCTGCTGACTGAACCCGATCCGCTCAAGCGGCTGGAAATGGTCTTTTCCTTCATGGAAGGGGAGCTTTCGGTGCTGCAGGTAGAGCGCAAGATCCGCGGTCGCGTGAAGCGGCAGATGGAAAAGACGCAGCGCGAATATTATCTCAACGAACAGCTCAAGGCGATCCAGAGCGAGCTGGGCGGCGGCGATGGCGAGGACGGTGACGAGATCGCCGAACTTCAGGCCAGGATTGACGGCCTCAAGCTCTCCAAGGAAGCCAAGACCAAGGCGGAAACCGAACTCAAGAAGCTCAAGACCATGCAGCCGATGAGCGCGGAGGCCACGGTCATCCGCAATTATCTGGATGTGTTGCTGGGCCTGCCATGGGGCAAGAAAAGCCGCCTGAAGAAGGATATCGCCAAGGCCCAGGCGGTCCTGGATCAGGATCACTATGCGCTCGACAAGGTGAAGGAACGGATCGTCGAATATCTCGCGGTTCAGGCCCGCACGAACAAGTTGAAGGGGCCGATCTTGTGCCTTGTCGGCCCGCCGGGTGTCGGCAAGACCTCGCTCGGCAAGAGCATCGCCCGCGCAACGGGCCGCGAATTCGTGCGTCAGTCGCTGGGCGGGGTGCGTGACGAGGCCGAGATTCGCGGCCATCGCCGCACCTATATCGGCTCGCTGCCCGGCAAGATCATTTCCAACCTGAAGAAGGCGGGTACGTCCAATCCGCTGTTCCTGCTCGACGAAATCGACAAGCTGGGCCAGGATTTCCGGGGCGATCCGGCATCGGCCCTGCTCGAAGTGCTTGATCCGGAACAGAACGCCAAATTCCAGGACCATTATCTGGAACTGGATTACGATCTTTCGGACATCATGTTCGTCACCACGGCGAACAGCCTGAACCTGCCCCAGCCGCTGCTGGACCGGATGGAGATCATCCGGCTGGAAGGCTATACCGAAGATGAAAAGCTCGAAATCGCGCAGCGCCACCTGATCCCGAAGCAGGTGCAGCAGCACGGGCTGAAGAAGGGCGAGTTTACGCTGACCGAGGATGGCCTGCGCGATCTGATCCGCTATTACACGCGCGAGGCGGGCGTGCGCACGCTGGAACGCGAAATCGCGCGGCTGGCGCGCAAGAGCCTGCGCAAGATTCTGGAAAAACAGGCCAAAAGCGTCACCATTACGCCTGAAAACCTGGGCGACTTCGCCGGGGTGCGCAAATTCAAGCATGGTATGTCCGAAGAAGAGGCGCAGGTCGGCGCCGTCACCGGTCTGGCCTGGACCGAGGTTGGCGGCGAACTGCTGACCATCGAAAGCGTGACTACCCCCGGCAAGGGTGAAATCAAGACGACCGGCAAGCTGGGCGAAGTGATGACGGAATCGGTTGCCGCAGCCTTCAGCTTCGTGAAGGCGCGCGCGCCCGCTTACGGCATCAAGCCCTCGCTCTTCCAGCGCAGGAACATCCATATCCATCTGCCCGAAGGCGCGGTGCCCAAGGACGGGCCGAGCGCGGGCGTGGGCATGGTTACCTCTATCGTTTCCTCGCTCACCGGTATTGCTGTCCGGCCCGATGTGGCGATGACGGGTGAAGTAACCCTGCGCGGGCGGGTGCTGGCCATTGGCGGCCTCAAGGAAAAGCTGTTGGCCGCGTTGCGCGGGGGTATCAAGACCGTGCTGATCCCGGAAGAAAACGTGAAGGATCTTGCCGAAATACCCGAGAACATCAAACAGGGTCTGGAAATCGTGCCGGTGGCGCATGTCGATGCGGTGCTTGAACGCGCGCTGGTGAGCATGCCGGTCGCGATCGAGTGGAGCGAGGCAGACGATCTGGCGAGCCAGCCTGGCGTCACTGTTGGCGAAGGGGCAGCGGCGACGACCGCTCATTAAGCCTGCTGCGTCGCAGCGAATCGGAAGCTCTCGACGGTGACTTGAGCCATGCTGCGCCGCACCAACGGCGCACATAGCCCTCCGCTCGTCGAAAAACTTTGGTTAATTCGCAGAAACCAGCGCTTTTGCGGGCTTTTTGCCTTTGACAGTTGGCACAAAAACCGCTCAATTCCCCGACCGTCTGAGAGGCGATTCCACGACCAGGCAAATCCACAAGGTAGGGGGTTTTATAACACCATGAACAAGAACGATCTGATTAGTGCTGTTGCCGACGCCAGCGGGCTTTCGCGCAGCGATGCCACCAAGGCCGTCGAAGGCGTTTTCGATTCCATCACCAGCGCCCTGTCGAAGGGTGACGAAGTTCGCCTGGTCGGCTTCGGCACGTTCTCGACTGCCAAGCGCAAGGCTTCGACCGGACGCAATCCGCGTACGGGCGAGACGATGACGATCAAGGCTTCGACCCAGCCCAAGTTCAAGGCTGGCAAGGGTCTGAAAGACGCCGTCAACTAATTCCGCCAGCTTGCGGGCCGCACGCCTCGCGGTCCGAAATGCGATAACGCCGTGCCCGCCACCGTGCGGGCGCGGCGTTTTTCTATGAACTGCCCGGTCCGGTGGTGCAGCCGGTCTCAGCGCGCCAGTTGCACCAGCGCCATCGGCGCGGCCTGACCCTGAACGCCGACTCGCCATTCCAGCTGCTTGCCGCTGGCGTTTGCCTGCGGTCCTTCATCCGTGTTGTTGGCCAGCACCGCGCCATTAGTGGTCAGGGTGAAGCGCCCGTCCAGCACCGGCGCACCCGGCTTGCCGGTTTCCGCATCCGCCGGGGCAAGGCTCTTGCCCAGGGCCATCATCTGCATCGGATCATTGGCCGATGCGGAAAAGGCGGGGGCGTCCATGCGCACGGTCCCGTCCTGGCGCAGGGCGATCTGCACGAACGGGTTCGTGCCAGGAAAGCGTTCGATCGTCGGGAAGGCAAAGTCATGATCCAGCGTTCCGACGATTTCGACATTGACCATGAACAGCCCGTCGCCCTTGTATTCCACGCGCTTCCAGCCGCGCTGACGTTGCAGCCGCTCAGTCAGTTCCTGCGCTGCCTTGGGGTCTGAGAAATCGATGCCGCCCATGAAGGCGCGCATCTTTTCCGCCTCGCGCTTGCGGCTGGCTGCGCGTTCAGCCTTGCCGTCTTCCCACGCTTCGCGCTGGCTGGTGATTTCCTGCTCGGAGCACGGGCGGGATTCGCCCGTATCGTCATCGTAGCAGCCGCTCTCCGAAAATGCCTCGTCCTCACCCGGTTGCGCCAGCTTGCTCAGCGCGAGCATGTGAATCTCGCCATTGTATGTGAAGGTGAAGCGCCCGTCGTCACGAATGTCCAGCGCCGAGACGAATCGACCCGGCGCGATGAAGCAGGACGAAAGCAGGGCAGCCGATCCGACCAGCAAAAGCAGTGCGGCGATCCGGCGCCAAAGCGAGGTAATCAGCATCATCGATTCCTTCCGGTTATCGGCTGGCCACGGCATAGAGGGCGATGGCCGCGGCGTTAGAGACGTTGAGGCTTTCCATTTCGCTGCTGATCGGCAGCCGGGCCAATGCGTCACAATGCCCGGCGACATTCTGGCGCATGCCTTCGCCTTCCGCGCCCAGCACCAGCGCGACCGGCCCGGCGGGCAGTGCCGCAGCCAGGGTAGTGTCCGCTTCCCCGGCAAGGCCAATCCGCCAGTAGCCGGCCTCCGCCATTTCCTCCATCGCCCGCGCCAGATTGACGACCCGCACCCAGGGCACGATTTCCAGCGCGCCTGATGCCGATTTGGCGACCACACCGGATTCGGGCGGGGCATGCCGGTCCTGCGTCACGACTGCGCAGGCATTGAAAGCGGCGGCTGAACGAAGGATCGCCCCTACATTATGAGGGTCAGTCACCTGATCGAGCACGACCAGTGGGCGTGCCGCTGCGGCATCGAGCACCTCGTCGAGATGGACATCGGGCAGCGGTTCGCATTCCAGCACCAGGCCCTGATGCGGCGCGTCGCGCGGGACCAGCCGGGCAAGATCGGCGGGGGCTGCATATTCCAGCGGGAAATCGGCGGGCAGTTCGCCGTCCAGCGATTCGACGCCCTCGCGTGTTGCCCACAGCTTGCGATGCTCGCGTTCAGGGTTGAGCAGCGCCGCCTCGACCGCATGGCGCCCCCACAGGCGGACCATGCCCTTCGACGCCCGCCCGCTGCCGCGCCCGCCCTGCATGCGCCCGGCCCGGCCGCGCAAGGCGCGCTTGTCGGTGCTTCTTCCCATCATCTTGTCCCTGTAAACATCTGTGATCCCTCTCCTGCCAGCCGCCCCATTGACAGGCAAGCGTCGCTTCGCCAAAGGGGCGCCTCTCGGCCGGGCGGCTCTTGTGAAAGGGCCACCAGACATGCGGGGCAACCCGTGACCGGCAATGGTGTGGACAGGTGGCCGAGTGGTTAAAGGCAGCAGACTGTAAATCTGCCCGCGTGAGCGTACGCTGGTTCGAATCCAGCCCTGTCCACCACCCCCTTATTCGCCAGCGTCCGTACATAACCGTGGAAATCCCGGAAATTCGAGCTTATATGTCTGTTCACGCCTGCTAGCGTTCGCTGCTGTTTGCGTGCAGCTGGATGCAAGTGTGGGGCAAATGTGGGGCGGAATCTGGCTTGCCCCACATTTTTCCCCTCTTTTGCCGGGCTAGAAAGTGTGGGGCGAAATGGGCAGGCTTACGGCGACGGCGGTTAAGGCGAATCTGTTGAAACCCGGCACCTATCAGGATGGGGACGGGCTATTTCTCAAAGTACGTGCTGATCGCGCTGGCGGAGCAGGCAGTGCGCAATGGCTTGTGCGAATCCAGCGCGATGGGAAGCGCCAAGACATGGGGCTGGGCAGTGCCAAGACAGTCACGCTGGCGCAAGCACGCGCAAAGGCTGACGAACTGCGCAACGCAGTCAAGGTTGGAAAGCGCGATGTGTTGGCTGAGAGAAAGGACGAAGCGGCGGCCAAGATTTCCTTTCGCGTTGCCGCGCGCCAATACCACGCCGAAAACGAAGCTGGCTGGAAAAGCGCCGTCTATGGCCGCCAGTGGCTCGCCAGTCTGGAAAACTATGCCTTCCCGAAACTTGGCGATATGCCGACCGGCGCAATCGCCGCCGCTGACATAATCACCGTACTGACGCCGATATGGCAGGAGATTCCCGAAACCGCCCGGCAAGTGCGCAACCGGATTTGTGCCGTGCTCGATTATGCTCATGCCAAGGGCTGGCGTTCACGCGAAGCGCCATCGGGCAATGGTAGCTTGAAAGCGGGGCGTGGTCTGCCCCGGCAGGTGAAGGCGCGGGAAAACCGCAAAGCGATGCCCTATGTTGCTCTGCCGGGTTTCATCACTGCCCTGCGCCGCAAACCTTCATTTGGGCGACTGGCGCTCGAACTCTTGATCCTGACAGGTGTGCGAAGCCAAGAGGTTCGGTTGGCGACGTGGGCCGAATTTGACCTTGAAGCGCGTCTGTGGACGATTCCCGCCGATCACATGAAGCGGGGCAAGGCACATATCGTCCCGCTGTCGGACGCGGCCCTGGCGGTGCTCGCTAAGGCCGATGCTTTGCGCCTGTCTGAAAGCTATGTTGTTTTCCCCGGCGTAGCGGGCAAACCGATGTCGGACATGACGTTGCTTAAGGTGCTGCGCGACATGAGCGAACCATTCCACGTTCATGGCTTCCGCTCCGCTCTAACCGATTGGGCTGCGAACGAAGGCTTTGCCGATGCTGTAGTTGAAGCGGCGCTGGCGCATAAAACGCCGGACGCGGTGCAGGCAGCTTATCGCCGCACAACCTATCTGGGCACGCCGGGCCAGCAGGGTGCGCGGGTGAAGCTGATGGAGGCGTGGGGGCGATTTTGTGTCAGTGGCCCGGTCGGCAAGGGCAGTGTGGTGCCATTGCCTGACAAGAAGGCGGGGTAGTGCTGCGCGACGGACCACTCCGCGAGGGGGCGGAGATCATTCGTCTAAGGGGATAAAGCCGCAAACTTGCTTGCATGCCAGCCGCTCGGCAACGATTATCGGCGGCCATGACCGAACAATGGATTCCTGCATCCAAGGCAATCGAAATTGCCAACGATGAGGTTGCACTTTGCACGCGACTGCATGCCGGACTGATTTCGGCGCGGGCTGATCTATTGATCATCAATCACAAGGAAGAGCGCAGCGCCAAAATACCTCAAGGTTTTTGGTGGAGCGAGGGGCATGCAGCCTTGCAACAAGATTGGCGTTCCGGTGATTTCGAAACGTGGATCGATGGTAAACTTCAGTGCAAGGCCTTTGGCGTCAAGTTCGCGCTTAGTGAAGTGCTGGAAATGGTGCCTTTTGAGAGGCGCGCGCTAATTGCTCGCAGCCTTTCGGTCGCTGGCAATCCGGATTGGGTTTCGGCACAGGTTGCCCGTCAGCTTTCATACGAGGCGGGACACAGGAAAGACCCTAGCGAGGCCATTCTGGAACTGGCCCGTCTGGGGTTTGTGTCGGGCAGGGCTGTTGAATTGGAAGCCTATCGGCAAATGCCAACCGGTCATGAGATCAAGTTGGAGCAGCGCGAGTGGGACATTGAACCTTGGTTCTGGCGGGACTTCCTGCGTCCCGGAAAGGGCTCACGAGATTGGGACTTGGGGAAGTTTTCAGCGGCAGGAATAGGGCCGAGCGATATCCAATACGTCGCGCTTTCGGGTGTCCATTTCCTTCGAGAATCATTGGCCGCATTGGAATCCGCAAAGCCACTCCCGCTGGAAGCTGATGAACAGAAACGCGGGCGCAAGCCGTCCTATGAGTGGGCCGCTGCAAGCAGCGCCGTCTGGGGTAGATTGAATCGCGGCGAGTTGATGCCTCACACTCAAGCCGACCTAGAGCTTGCGTTGATCAATGCACTGACAAAGGGCGATACTTCGCCAAGCGAAAGCACGGTGCGCCCCTACGCAAAGCTGATCTGGGAGGAGTTCCAGAAGCCTTGAGCGAAGGCTGATAATTCCGCACCACCACAATTCCCGGCCTTATTTCGGCCTTTCCGTCCGACAAGGCATCGCAAACCGCCGATGTTCCCATGCACCCGCTGGCACCCGCCAGCCGCATCGGAGCAATTGCCATGGAACGTCTCGCCTATTCGATCAATGAAACCGCCCGCACGCTGAGCCTGGGCCGAACCTCGATTTACGCCATGATCGCCGATGGACGGCTGGAATCCTTCAAGTTGGGCACCCGCACGCTCATCAAGGCGGAATCGATCCGCCGTCTAGTGGACGGGCAGGCCTGACCGCCATGCCCCCACGGCGGGCCAATCCGCGACGGGTCAAGCTTCACCGCATTTATAGCGCGGCGGAACTGGCAGCCTGTCTCGGTGTGCACAAGAACACCGTGCGGCACTGGCAGGCCAATGGGCTGGAGCCTGTCAGCAAGGGCCGCCCTACTTTGTTTGACGGGGAAACCGTTCGCGCTTTCCTCGCCAAACGCAACGCTAGTCGCAAGCGGCCCTGTCCGCCCGGAACGCTCTATTGCTTCAAGTGCCGCCAGCCGCGCCCTCCTGCCATGGGGATGGTGGAAGCTTCCTGCCAGAATGCCACCACGGGCAACCTGAGCGCCATTTGCGAAGTCTGCGGTACCATGATGCACCGCCGCACCCGCCTGTCTGCAATCGCTTCGATCATGCCCAATCTGGACGTTCAAATCAGGGAGGCAGGCCCACGCATATGTGAGCGCACCGAACCTTCCCTGAATTGTGACAATCGAAAGGATTGAAAGCCATGGCAAAGCACAGTGCCGCAAACGCCCGGATCAAGCGCAAATACTTCAACTATCTGAAAGAGGCGCAGCGCCGGGACGAAGCATCGATCGATGCAGTCGCGAAGGCGCTGGCGCGCTTTGAAGAAGCGAACGGGCGCAAGGACTTCAAGACCTTTCACCCGGCGCAGGCGGTGGCCTTCAAACGCAAGCTGGACAAGCAACCGGCTGTCCGCACCGGCAAGCCCCTGAGTCGGGCGACGGTCAATTCCACCTTGTCCGCCCTGCGCGCGTTCTTTGTTTGGCTGGCTGGGCAGCCCGGTTACAAATCCCGCCTGTCCTATGCCGATGCCGACTATTTCAACCTGGCCGAAAAGGACGTGCGGATTGCCAAGGCTGCACGGCACAAGCCGTTCCCGACGCTGGAACAGGTCCACCACGTCATCTCCACCATGCCGACCGGCACCGCCATTGAATTACGCAACCGGGCGCTGGTGGCTTTCGCCCTGCTGACGGGCGCACGGGACGGTGCGCTGGCGTCGTTCCGGCTCAAGCACGTCGATCTGGTGCAAGGGCGTGTCGATCAGGATGCGCGCGACGTGCGGACGAAAGCCAGCAAGACCTTCGCGACATGGTTTTTCCCGGTTGGCGGCGACGCGCTCCAGATTGTGCAGGGCTGGTGCGAGTATCTGCGCGCCACCATGCTTTGGGGCGATGACGACCCGCTGTTCCCGCCTACGCAAATCGGGCTGGGCGAGAATGGCGGTTTTGTTCCGGTCGGCCTGCGCCGGGGCGAATGCTGGCAGGGGGCTGGGCCGATCCGTGACATATTCCGCCATGCCTTCGCGGCGGCTGGCCTGCCCTATTTCAACCCGCATTCGCTGCGCGATACGCTGGTGCAGCTTGGCGAACAGGTCTGCACCACGCCGGAGCAATTCAAGGCATGGTCGCAGAATCTTGGGCATGAGCGTGTGATGACGACACTTACAAGCTACGGCACTGTTGCCCCGCATCGGCAGGCGGAATTGATCCGGGGCATGACCATTACCAAGGGCGCAGCGGGCAAATTGACGGTTGCGGTCGACCCGGCCCTTGTGGCGCAGGTGCTGGTCGCCATGCAGAATTTGCCGAGCGACGGGCCGGGCTTGAAAAACGGTGACAATCCGTTAATGCTTTGATACTAATTCAGTCGAAATTCAAATCTGCAAGGAGCAGGCTATGAAGAAGAGCTTTCTGAAACCTTTTGCGGCAACAGTTGGCGGTATCTTCGCTGCATCGAGTGCTAACGCAGCTGTCGTCCCGCTCGACACCGCAGTCCCTGCATTAATCTCCAGCGCGAGAGAGAATTTGGCGGGTGCAGATGTTGTGCTCCAGCACGCTGTGGCAACCGTCGAGCTTGCCGCGCACGGGTCGCATTCGAGCCACGCTTCGCACGCGAGCCACGCCTCTCACGCCAGCCACAGCTCGCACGCCTCCAGCGCGTACTAATTGAAGGCGGGCGCAGCCCGTTCAGAAGGCGTACCCATGCCCAACTCCAGAGCTGGGGTGGCGTCATTTGACGTTACCTTTCCCCTTGCCGTGTATAGTATGGAGGCTCTCAAGCGTGCGGCATACGCGCTCATGCATCGAGCGACCGTGAAGCTCGACATCACTAATGATTCGGTGCGGTGCACAGTCACCCCAATGTCGAACAAGGAAGCTCCAGCAGTCATTGAGCGGGACTTTCTCCGTGAAGTCATCGACCATGACCTTCGCCTTTCCATCGAAGCTCAGACCGAGCAAACGCGAACAGCAATCCTAGGCCTGACCTTTTCGCGGACCGGCTTGCAGGGATGAGCAAGTTTCAATCGCTTCAGAAATACGAAGAAACGCTAGCTTCTGGATATCGCTTGCTCCCTTTCAGGTTTACCCAATTGGAGGGAGACGCCTATGTCGCCTCCAACATGGTTGGCGAGTTCATCGTTATGGATCGGGCGGCACTAGATGACTTCGCCGGCGGCCGACTTAACCCTCGTGGTCCCGTCTACGACGAATTGAAGGCCAAGCATTTTCTACTAGACGGTGATTCCGACGTCACGGTCGACCTCTTGTCCGTCAAGCTGCGGACCAAGCTCGCACCACTAGCAAACTTCACTGCCCTACACCTCTTCGTGACGACATTGCGCTGCGATCACTCCTGCCCCTACTGTCAGGTGTCGCGCGCTAATGATGACCGACAAGAATTCGACATGTCGGAAGAGACGGCGCTAAAATCGATAGAACTGGCATTCCGCTCTCCCTCGCCAGTCCTGAAATTCGAGTTCCAAGGCGGCGAGTCCCTGCTCAACCTCAATCTGATCCGATTTATTATCGAAGAGGTTAAACGGCGAAACGCTGAAGAACGCCGGGATATTCAGTTCGTCATCGCGACCAACCTCGCCCTTCTCTCCGACGAGGCAATCGAGTTGGCGCGCCAGCACGACATCCTCATCTCGACATCGCTCGATGGCCCCGAGGACCTGCACAATCGCAACAGACCCCGGCCGGGCAACGACTCCTACAAGAGGACTATCGAGGGCATCCAGCGCGTACGTCGGGAGCTTGGTCGGGATCGCGTGGGTGCGTTGATGACTACGACAGCCGCCAGCCTCAATCAGGTCAAGCCGATAGTCGACGAGTACATTGCTCAAGATTTTCGAGGCATATTTCTTCGTCCGCTATCGCCGTATGGCTTTGCCATTAAGACGAAATTCTACCAAGCGTACGACCAGTCCAAGTGGTTAGAATTCTATTTCGAAGGCTTGGACTACATCATCGACCTCAATTTGAAGGGGTTCGGTTTCACCGAATATTACGCAGCGATGGTGCTGCGGAAAATGCTCACGCCGTTCCAGCCGGGTTACGTTGACCTGCTCAGCCCGGCCGGTGCCGGAGTGGCCGCCGTGGTCTATAACTACGATGGTGACGTCTACGCTTCTGATGAAAGCCGGATGTTAGCGGAAATGGGCGATAAGAGCTTTTGCATCGGCAATGTGCACAGCAACACGTACGAGGAAATTTTCCTAGACGACACGCTGCTTGAGGCTCTCGAAAGCTCTTTCGCGTCGAGTGTCCCGATGTGCTCGTGGTGCGCGTTCGAGCCATACTGCGGGGCAGATCCAGTGTTCCATCACGCCACGCAGTCGGACTTCGTTGGCAAAAAGCCGCTATCAGCATTCTGCAATCGCAATATGGCGGTTTTCAAAGGGCTCATTCAGAGGATGAACAGCCGACCAGAAGTGCGCGAGATTTTCGAGCGCTGGGCGTATATGTAATGATCGTTCTTGGCACGCAGTCCGCCCGCTACTCCGGCGACATCCCCGCTTTTGAGCGCCGGACGGTTCGGGTTTCGACCGATCCGCATCGTCCAAGGGCTTTGCGCCAACGCGAAGCTTTCGTTGTCCGAAGCGACGATGTTCCGGAAGGGTTTGGCTGGTACATCTTGGTCGATCGCCCCAGTCGCAATCTCGATGCCCCTACCATCGAGCTCAGCGCCGATTTCAATCACCTTGCAGATGGAGATGTGCTGCGCTTGGCGCCGACGAAGCACTCCCTCCGGGTGCTGTTCCGCAGAAACGCCTCGATCAACAGCTTCTTGCTCACGGAGCGCTGCAACAACCTCTGCCTGATGTGCTCACAGCCTCCGCGTAACGTCAACGACGGTTGGATCGTTGATGAGATTCTTGAGGCACTTCCGCTGATCGACCCGGATGTACCTGAAATCATGTTTAGCGGCGGCGAGCCGACGTTGCTTGGCGACCGGTTCTTTGAGCTCGTGCAGGCTTGTAAATCATACCTCCCCCGGACAGCGCTCCATGTTCTGTCAAACGGGCGGTCTTTCGCAAACGCTGAATTCGCCGCAAAGCTGGGACGAATCCAGCACCACGACATCATGATCGGCATTCCGATCTACTCCGACCTATCCCATGTTCACGATTACGTTGTGCAGGCCGACGGCGCGTATGATGAAACGCTAAGAGGGGTGTTGAACCTCAGGCAGGCCGGTGTCCCGGTCGAGATACGCGTTGTCCTTCACAAGCAGACGGTTTCCAGGCTCCCCGCACTGGCTGAATTTATCACGCGGAATCTCCTTTTCGTGAATCACGTCGCCTTGATGGGGTTGGAAATGACAGGCTTCACCAAGGCAAACTTGGAAGACCTCTGGATTGACCCGATTGAGTATCGGGCCCCTCTATCCAAGGCAGTCGGCATTCTCGACAGAGCTAAGATCAGGACATCGATTTACAACAGCCAACTATGCTTGCTGGATCGGACCATGTGGCCATTTGCTCGTCAATCAATCAGCGATTGGAAGCAAGAATACATGCCTGAATGCGACGGATGCACCATCAAAGATCGATGCGGTGGATTCTTCTCTTCAGCCCACCTGAGATATAGCTCTCATATTGAGCCGGTGACTGGGGCAACTGGCGAGCCAGTTGAATTAACTTAAATGTCCGCCGTGCGCGCGACGACCCCGGGTGAACCAAGGCACTGGAAAGTCGTCGTGTTTTCGACCGCCTCATTGAATATGACATGCTGGCAGACGTCCAAGTCAATTTTGACTGAGAAGCTGCCACGGCCGGAAACGCGGAGATTTCCGCGCTTTTTGCGTCCGATTTGTCGCGTACGGTGTGTAGTCCTATACCCACTATTCTGGACCAGTTACAGCGCCAGAATTTAACCGCCGGACCTGCATCGCGTTACCGGCTGGCATTTAGCCCGTGGCCGGTTTGACCGGCCACGGGTCCATCCCGCCAGCGCGATCTAATCGCTGATAGCGCGATGCCGCCGCAAAAGTGTGGGGCAAAATGTGGGGCGTGATCTTTAGAAGGCAAAATTAACATTTATAAACAATCCTATAAGGCCTTAGTTCGATACAAGCCCTGCCACCACCGCCTTCCTGCAAATTCAGGCTGGCAGCGCCTCTGTCAGCTGCGGCTGGGTGAGCCGCTGGCCCACCAGCGCAGGATGCGGGCTGATGCTTTCCACAATGCTGCGACGCATATAATCGAAACCAGGCCATCGACGAAATAGTGGTAGGCAAGGTGGACCGAACCGATCCAGATGATCACCATGAAGCCAAGGAAGAACCGGCCTGCGGCTTTCGACACATGGCGCATCGTCAGCCAGTAGAGGAACGCGATCGCGATGTGCATCGAGGGCATGGCGGTGATGCCGCTGCCCAGTCCGTTCGCACCCTCGTGATAGCGGTCCAGCAGCATGTGCTGAACGTCCAGCGTCATGATTTGAAACAGTGAGTTGGCGGCTTCGAGATAAGCCATCTGCGCGGCAAAGCTGCTTAATGCTCATGATCGGTGCCAGAAAGCACGGCCCGCATCACCGAGGTGAAAGATGGTGGCGACCAGGCCGCCGATGAATGACCAGGCGAGGACGTAGCCGAGGAAGAGCGGTGGCGGATGTCGCGGTCAGTCCCGTACCAGGCCATGAAGATGACGCCCGGATAGAGCAGCAGAATCCACAGGCGATAGAAGAATGCGAGCAGGCGGTGACCGCGGAAAAGCGAGCAGCGGCTGGAACACTTCCTATGCGCTCCTTGCTGGAAGAACAGCGCGGTCGAGCGCGATGAAGGTGGCGTCCCAGCTGTGCTGTTGAACAGCGGGATCATGGCCTGAATGCCGAGAAGAAGGGCATCAGCACAACGCAGACGATGGCGAGCGAAGCGCCAGCATCCGGGTGCGATTGCGCAAGGATCCATAGCGCGCCAGCGCGAAGGTGAGGGGGCGCTTGGGGTGCGCCGGTACCGGTAAAGCTGGATGGAGAGGTCGCCAATCAGCATCACGCCACAATTTCGCCAGGAAGATCCCGGCATTGCTCACTACTCCGTCAATGCCGAAGAAGATTCCTGTTTCGCCGCCAGCGTTAGCAGAGCGCGCACAGCAGCGCCGCCGCTGCGGCGGCCGCCCGTTAAGGTTTCGACCGAGACGGTCATCCATGCCCCACCGACTAAAGAGCGCGGATGGTAAACAAACCTCTCAACGCCAGCGCGTGAGGCTTGGTGATATGCGCGCATCGGGCGGTTTGCTTATCTGGGCGCTGGCCACCTTCTAGATGAGGCCATGCTTGGCGATATTCAGGATAACAAGGGCTGCTGCGGCGAAGCGGCCTGGCAGTGGCCGTCGATTCACCCGGAAGGCGCAATTGATTTTGATTGCAGGTGATCTGCCTGGTCGGTGGCACTGTTCGCATGGGAGACGATCGCCTGGCCGATGGGCCGGGCTGACCCTGTGCATCCTGGCGTTCTTTCGTGATCCGGTGGGTCGTGCCTGCAGGGCGGGGGCTGATCATCGCCCTGGCGGACGGGCTTGGTGCTGCCGCGTATCCGAGAGGTCGAGCCACCGCGCGAATTGCGGTGGAAGATGGCAGGGTCGCTCGTTTCGGCGGCGCGCGCCGGTGACGCGTACTCCATTTCAAGGAGCGTGTTCGACGTACACATAAACCGTGGCGCGCTGATCGGCGGAACGGTCCGACGGGTGGTCTATATTCGGCAAGTTCTTAATGCCGACCTCGACAAGGCGAGCGAGGAGAACGATGCCAGCATCTGGCGACCGAAGGGGCTGATGGCACGGTGATCGGCTGGTTTACCCAGATCGCGGGGCTGGTGGCGCGGCGGATCGTGCTCGTGAAGCTGGCGATATCACCGCGGCGGGCCAGCGACCGGCTGATCTGTTTCGGCAGCCGCGTGGACGTATACCTTCCTGCCGACGGACGCGAAAGCCATTCTTCAGCCAGCAAAGATCATCGCCGGGGAAATGACCGCGCAACTTTGGCCAGCAGCAGCAGCCAGGCTGTTCGCTGCCAGACCGATGAGGCGCTGGAGACCGGGGCGCCGCCGCATTTGCCGCGGGGCCTCAGCCGATCCGGGCGCTCGCCCAATGCGATTACCGTCGCCGCCCTCTGTCTGGGCTGACGGGCATCCGGTTCGCCGCCATCGTCGGCGGCGATTGGGAAAAGGCCGTGCTGGCGGTCATCTTTGCGGGCTGCTGACGGCATCGACGAAGCGCATTGCGCGCTCGCTCAAGGCCGAATCGCGCTTCTGGGCAGAGCTGGACAGTCTGGCGGATTCGCTCTCCGCTGCTCCCGCGCTGATCCTGTTCCTCTGGTCGTTGGGCGCGATCTGCCGCGCTTTGCTGGCTTCTTGCGGCGCTGGCTCGCCATATTCGCTGCGTGCTGCGCCCACAGATTCAATGCGCGCATCGATTCACGATCAGCCGCACAACCGGCCGGTTTCCTGACGGGGTTCTGGCGCCGGCCGGGGCGGGCTATGATGCCGCTCTATCTCTGGATCGCCAGCGGACTGGACCTGTTTCGCGAACCCATCCTGGTTGCGTTGGTGGCCGTGATCGCTTTGATGATTTCCAACATGGCGACGCTGAGCTGGACGCGTCGCCTGTGCCGCGCCGCAATGTCCGGCTGGAGATGCTGGCGCTGTCTGGTCTGGCTCGCAGCCCTGCTGGGACCGAGCCGTGGTGATTGGCCGGCATCTGCGTGATCTTATCTCCTTCGTTCCCTATGGGACTGGCGGCTCATGCCTGGGATCAGGCGGCAGCGCGCAGCGCGCAAGGTGAAGCCGCTGACCTGGATTCCGGTACCTTTGTGTGATCAGCGCAGCCGGGCAGGGCATTTCGCCTGGCTGCAGCGCTGCGTCGAACGTTCCAGTTCCGGCAGGAGGCGCATGCGCCCGCCATGCATCGACGAGCGAACAGGGTGAGAGGCTGGCGATGGCTGTGGCTGCAGCCGCCCACACAGGAAGATCGTGGCGATTGTGGCAAGCATGTCTGGCTCCCTTCATCATGCGTATTCCGCGCTGCCACCCCTGTGGACAGCCTGTGGCGACTTGTGAAAAGGTCTGAATCGGATACTTGTTCCTATTCGTTTCAGACGCGCTTATGTTCCCTGTATGTTCCTGATGTCAAGCGGCATATTGCACTCAGGTCCACGCGCTACGCAGTTTGGGGCTGGATCGAGGTGCTATTATGCTGGCGGGGCTGCGCGCCTGGTGGGCCTGATATGCAACCCTGCATGTGTCCGGTTTCGGGCAAATTCACGCGAGCGCACATACCGGTGCCGCAGCGGGATGAGGGTTTCGACCCTGGGCCGCACGGTTCCAGCTTTCCAGAGGCATAACCGAAGGGAATTGAATCTTGGCGACGGCACCGACCGTTACCATGCAGCACTGATCGAAGCCGGCGCGCATTTCGCACCACCTACCGCTGGAACCCGCGCATGAAGCCGTATATTCGGTTCGCGAAACAGCATTCACATTTTATTGATCTGTCGCAGACCAGCGCTGATGGCGCGCGCTGGATTTCGTGGAGCGATTCGTGCGGGCGGCAAGGTGCTGTTCGGGGACCAAGCGCCAGGCGCAAGACCTGATTGCACAGGCCAGGCATGCCTGCGTGGCCAGGCATTTCGTCAATCACCGCTGGAGTTAAGGCATGCTCACCAACTTGGAAGATGATTTCGCAGCCAGACTGGCGGCCTGGAAGCTTGAAGAACAACTGTCCGGCGAAACCGCGGGCCTGACCAAGAAGGAAGTCCTGCAGCTCACGCGCGAACGTGACAAGCTGGAGCTTTCGCTTGGCGGGATCCGCGACATGGGCGGTATTCCGGATGTGATGTTCGTGATTGACGCCAACAAGGAAGAACTGGCGATCAAGGAAGCCAATGTGCTGGGCATCCCGGTGGTTGCCATCCTCGACACCAATGTCGATCCCAGCGGCATCGCATTCCCGGTTCCGGCCAATGATGACGCCAGCCGCGCTATCCGCCTCTATTGCGAAGCGATTGCCGCTGCCGCCAATTCGGGCCGTAATGCGGGCGTGGTCGATTCCGGCGCGGATATCGGCGAACTCGACCAGCCGGTGGAAGAAGTGCTGGCGGTTGAAACGCCGGCTGCCGAGGCTCCTTCCGAAACCGCCTGAGCGGCGGCACTGACCGGTCCTGCATTGCAAGGGCTGTAACATTCTTCGGCCACAGCGCGCCGGGCCCGGTTTTTCGGGTCTGGCGCCGCCGAAATCTTACAAGAGGACATACACCATGGCTGCATACACCGCCGCTGATGTGAAGAACCTGCGTGAACGCACTGGCGCGGGCATGATGGATTGCAAGAAAGCGCTCGACGAAACCAATGGCGATCTCGAAGCTGCGGTTGACGCGCTGCGCGCCAAGGGGCTGGCCGCCGCGCAGAAGAAGTCGAGCCGCACGGCCGCCGAAGGTCTGGTCGGCGTTGCTGTCGAAGGCACAAGGGGCGTGGCGGTTGAGGTCAATTCCGAAACCGATTTCGTCGCCAAGAATGACCAGTTCCAGGATTTCGTCCGCAAGACCACGCAGGTCGCGCTCGGCCAGTCGTCGGACGACGTCGAAGCGCTCAAGGGTGCTGCCTATCCCGGTGGCGGGACCGTGGGCGACAAGCTGACCAACAATGTTGCGACGATCGGTGAAAACCAGCAGGTCCGCCGGATGAAGACCGTTGCGGTCAGCCAGGGCGTGATCGTTCCCTACATGCACAATGCCGCTGCCGAAAACCTCGGCAAGATCGGCGTGCTGGTCGCGCTGGAGAGCGAGGCTCCGGCTGACGCGCTTGAGGCGCTGGGCAAGCAGCTGGCGATGCATATCGCTGCCGCCTTCCCCCAGGCGCTGGACGCGGACGGGCTCGATCCCGAAGTGATCGAGCGGGAACGCGCGATCGCCCGCGAAAAGGCTGCTGAAAGCGGCAAGCCCGAAAATGTGCAGGAAAAGATGGTGGAAGGCGCGATTGCCAAGTTCGCCAAGGAAAATGCGCTGCTCAGCCAGGTCTTCGTGATGGACAACAAGACCCCGATCCAGCAGGTCGTCGATCAGGCGGGCAAGGAAGCCGGCGCCAGGATCGTCCTGAAGGACTATGTCCGCTTCCAGCTGGGCGAAGGCATCGAAAAGGAAGAAAGCGACTTCGCGGCGGAAGTGGCTGCGGCTGTCGCCGGCTGATCCCTTCGATCACGCAAATCCTGTCCCCGCGCGGCTTCGTGGCTGCGCGGGGATTTTCATATCCACCGCTGGTGCGCGGCCAGCCCCTTGGCAGGCGGCGCGGGCGGATTATAAGGGCGGCCCGCCCTCGCACTGTTCAAAGGATGCCGCCCGCAATGCCTGCTTCCCGTTACAAGCGTATCCTGCTCAAGCTGTCGGGCGAGGTGCTGATGGGAAACCAGCAGTTCGGCATTGATCCCGAATTCGTCGCGGAACTGGCCCGGGAAGTGAAACTGGCCAAGGAAACCGGGCTTGAAATATGCCTGGTCATTGGCGGCGGCAATATCTTTCGCGGCATGGCCGGGGCGGCCAGGGGCATGGACCGCGCTCAGGCGGATTACATGGGCATGCTGGCCACGGTGATGAACGCGCTGGCCATGCAGAATGCGCTGGAACAGCTGGGCGTCGATACGCGCGTGCAATCTGCGATCCAGATGGATGCGGTGTGCGAACCGGTGATCCGGCGCCGCGCAGAACGCCATCTGGAAAAAGGCCGTGTGGTGATCTTCGCGGCCGGTGTCGGCAGCCCTTATTTCACCACGGATAGCGGGGCGGCACTGCGCGCGGCGGAAATGAAATGCGATGCGCTGTTCAAGGGCACCAGCGTGGATGGGGTTTATGACAGCGACCCCAAGGTAAATTCCCAGGCCAAACGCTTTGATTCAGTAACTTATGACAGGGTGTTGGCAGATAATCTGAAGGTTATGGACGCATCGGCGGTGGCGCTGTGCCGCGATAACGAGATTCCCATCGTGGTGTTTTCGATCCGGGAGAAGGGCAATCTGGCGCGCGTGCTGGCGGGCGAGGGCGTGCAGACAATCGTGAGGAAGGAAGCCTGACAATGGCAAAATATGACAAGGCCGATATCGAACGGCGCATGGCCGGGGCGGTGGAATCGCTCAAAAGCGATCTGGGCGGGCTGCGCACCGGGCGCGCCAATGTGACCCTGCTCGATCCCGTCGTGGTCGAAGTCTATGGCGCGATGATGCCTCTCAACCAGGTGGCCACCGTCAACGCGCCCGAACCGCGCATGCTCAGCGTGCAGGTGTGGGACAAGTCGAACCTGACCGCGGTGGAAAAGGGTATCGCCAAGGCCGGGCTGGGGCTCAACCCGATGATTGACGGGCAGACCATCCGCCTGCCGATCCCCGATCTGACCGAGGAACGGCGCAAGGAACTGGCCAAGCTGGCGGGCCAGTATTCGGAAAAAGCGAAGATCGCCATCCGCAACGTCCGGCGCGACGGGATGGAAGCGTTGAAGGAAGATGAAAAGAAAAAGGAAATCAGCGAGGACGACCGCAAGCGCAGGGAGGAGGACGTCCAGAAACTGACCGATGAATATGTGAAGCAGGCGGATGAAGCCGCCGCGCACAAGGAAAAGGAAATCCTCAGCCAGTGACCGCCGCTGCGCGCGGCGCGCGCCATGTTGCGATCATCATGGATGGCAATGGCCGGTGGGCAAAACGACGCCACCTGCCCCGCGTGGTTGGCCACCAGCGCGGGGTGGAAGCGGTGCGCGCGCTGGTGCGCGGGTGCCGTCAGCTGGGGCTGGAATGCCTTACGCTCTATGCCTTCTCCTCCGAGAACTGGAAGCGCCCGGAAGATGAGGTGGGCGATCTGATGAACCTGATGCGCAAGTTCATCAAATCCGACCTGCCCGACTTCATCGAACACGGAGTGCGGCTGAAGATCATCGGCGACTGGCAGGGGCTGGCGCCTGACATCGTCACCATGCTGGACGATGCGCTGGAACGCACGGCTGGCGGGAGCATGACCGTGGCGGTGGCGCTCAATTACGGGTCGCAGCAGGAAATCGCGCGCGCTGCCAGCCGTGCGGCGGCCAAGGGGCAGGTTACGCCAGAGGCGATAGAGGCTGAGCTGGACACGGCGGACCTGCCGCCGCTTGACCTGCTGATCCGCACCTCGGGCGAAGTGCGCCTGTCGAACTTCCTGCTGTGGCAGGCGGCCTATGCGGAAATGTATTTCACTGATGTCCTGTGGCCTGATTTCAAGGTCGAGCATCTGCAGGCGGCGCTTGACGAATTTGCAACGCGGGAACGGCGCTATGGCGGGCGGTGAACCTGCGAAGAAATCCGACCTCGGCGTGCGAACGCTGTCAGCCGTCGTCATGCTGGCGGTGGCAGGGACGGCGCTGTGGCTGGGGGGATGGTGGTGGACGGTGTTTGTGGCCGCTGTTGCGCTGGGTGTGTTGTGGGAATGGTGGCAACTCACGAATCGCATTTCGTCGAGAACTATTAGCCGGGTTTCGTGGCTGATCGTAGGACTGGTATACGTCGGTTCGGCTTCAGCCCTATTGGCTGCTTTGGGTTGGGCCGCCCATTTGGAATGGGTGCGTTTCACGATGATTGCGGGAGTGATCGGTACCGATGTAGGTGCATATTTCGCCGGTCGGACAATCGGAGGCCCCAAAATAGCTCCACGCATTAGCCCATCAAAGACGTGGTCGGGATTGGGGGGAGGTGTAGTCGGAGCATTTCTTGCAATCTCTGCGATGGCTCTTTTGGTACCCCCACAGGATATGAAGGCGATTCCCGGGACTTCACCAGGACACTTCTATTGGACGGATATGTTTGAGAGCTGGCACGATGCTCTCATTCCCTGCTTGATTACCGGCTTGCTAATAGCAGTAATAGCCCAGTCAGGCGACTTCTTCGAAAGCTGGATGAAGCGGCGCGCGGGCGTGAAGGATTCCAGCAACCTGATCCCCGGACACGGCGGACTTTTCGATAGGGTGGATGGCCTGCTGGCTGTATGCTTTGCCGGTGCGATGGTTTTGGTGGTGCTGTTTCTCACAACCGGTATTCATTGAGCAGATGACCCGCACCATCTCCATCCTTGGCGCGACTGGTTCCATCGGCACGTCCACGCTTGACCTGATCCGCCGCAACCGGGGGCAGTGGCGCGTCGTGGCGCTGACAGCCAACGGTAATGCCGCTGAGCTGGCCCGGCTGGCGCGGGAGTTCGGGGCGGAAATCGCGGTGGTGGCGGATGAAGCCGCACTTCCCGCGCTGCGCGAGGCGCTGGCGGGCAGCGAAATCGAGGCGGCAGGCGGAGCGCAGGCGCTGGTCGAGGCGGCGGCGCGCCCGGCTGACATGACCCTTGCTGCCATTGTCGGCTGCGCGGGGCTGGCCCCGACGATGGCGGCCAT
>JACKKV010000012.1 GCA_024236235.1 Novosphingobium sp.
GGTTGAAGCTTTCCGGGCTGGGCAAGCGGGGGCAGCCACACGGTGCGGGTGAAGCCCGGCCGCGTCGGCCGCGCCGCGTCCCACACGATCCAGCAGTAATCGATCATACCGCCCCGGAATGCCCGGTTGCCCATCAGGTGAATGCGATCGCCCGGCGGCATGCTGGGTCGCTGGGTCAGATGCAGCACCGCCAGCGGCGGATGCTCCTCCATGAACAGCGCATAGCGCGCCTGGCTGGAAAGCCACTTGTTGGGCAGCAGCAGGCAGACCCGCCCCGTGGCGAGTTTCAGCGCATGGCGCGCGAACGCCTCGCTGATCAGCATCCGCGCATATTCGCCCGCGCCCTTGCAATAGGAATAGGGCGGGTTGCAGACGATGCTGCACGGCACCGGCGCCGCTGTGTGTTCAAGGAAATCGGCAGACCGCCAGATCGGCCTGGTCAGGCTCTCAAGGCCATCGAAATTGTCCCACACGACGTTGTTGACGACGTCGGAGATATGCGTCGGCAGGCCCAGCTCCCACGCCGCCTGAATGGTGTTGCCCATGCCGCAGCACGGATCCCAGACAGCCAGCCCGGCGTCCCGTTCACGCCGGAAATCGCCCAGCGCACCGGCCAGTTGGCGCGCGCACCACACTTCGTCGACATACCAGTCGAGCGGGTGCCGCTTGGCGAATGTGCCGGAGGAGATTTCACCGCGCATCGGTAGGCTTCCAGTTCAGGATCGCCGCGACGCGGGGCTCGTAGCGCCGGGTCAAGCGGACGCTGATCGCTTGCATGCGGTCTAGCATCGGCTGAACCTCACCACGGGTCTCATCCTGCATGTGCCGCATTGAGCAGCGTATCCGGTCGATTTCGCGGTCGAGCGCCCAAATGACGTCGCCGGTTTCGACAATATCCAAGGTGGTGAAGGCCCGTCCGCGTTCAGTCATCGCCCAGCACCTCGTTCAGCAGGTCGCGCAGTTGCCGCTTGACCTCATCGCTCCCGAGCGCCCCTACGATGTCGGGCAGGTGCCGCTTTTGCTGGGGAACGGACAGTCGCCCGAGATTGCCGACAACGGCGTTGACGAACTTCTGGTGCGGCAAGGGCGCTGGCCCTTCGGAAGCGTTGATACCGCACCGGACGCGCGCCTCGTCCGCGCTCAGCTCGGGATCGTCCAGCAGCTGCTCGATCACCTGCCGCCGCGGCGCTTCGTCCCTGACCTGAGCGATCGCGCGCAGCTGACTGGCGTTCTCGCCCACGACCGGATGCTTCGACAGCGCCTCGGCCAGCTCGGGAAAGGGCTGCACCAGCAGCCGGAACAGCTCAAGGTCACGGTGGATGGAACGGCGCGACATGCCCAGCGCTTCGCCGACCGATTCCTCCCAGCCGTATACGTGTGCCAATTTGGCATACGTATCCTCGACCTCATCGCGCAGCGCTTCCCCGGCGCGTTCTTCGCCCGCCTTGACGCGCGCCCAGCGGGCGGCGACGGCGAGCCTTTGCTGCTTCAGATCGCCATGCTCGCGCGCGATGCGTTCCTGCGCGGCCTGGACCAGCGCGGCGGTGAATTTGGCCCGCTCGATCGGCCCCAGCGGGCGGCGGTGCAGGTTCTCCGATGCTTCCAGATCGGCCAGCTCTTCGGGCTGGCCCGCGACCTCGATCGCCCACACCGTGATGCTCTCGATCCGGGCGCCGATCAGCCGGTGCATGCCCGTCACCAGCCGCCACGGCTTGTCCGGGTTCCTGGGGTTGGCCACGACCTTGATCGGATCGCGCTGCCCGTCCACCGCCATCAACCGGCCCAGCGCAGCGGCCTTGTCCTCGTGCAGGAAGCCGATCCGGCCCCCTGCATCGACCTGCTCGGGCGACAGCTCGAACAGATTCGCGCTCGAAAGCAGGGGCGCACCGCTCATTTGGCATCTCCACTTAGTCGGTGCGTGGCCTCATCGACCGGAGTACCGTTCGGGTTGTTTGGAATGATGGAGGTTTGCGGATGTCCGACACACTCAACGCCCGGATCAGCGAGCTCGAAGGTCAGATTGCCTTTCTCGACGGCCAGTTCATGGCCCTTCAAAGCCTGTTTTTCGCTCAGGCGGCGGTCCTCAATAAGCACTTTGAGGGAAGCGCGCAGGCGACGGCGGACGACGCGGATCTGAAGCGCCGCGCGGCCCTGCGTAATGGCGACCGCGCATGGGCTGACAGTCTTGAGGCGTTGATAGATCTGATGCGCGAACGCTTTGCGCTGCCGACGAACGACTGATGCCTCGTCTTCGACCACGAGCAACTGCTCGGTATTATAGGCCTCACTCAGTCGACGCCGGTATTCACGGACGCGTTCAACATCGAGCAGCGCACCTTCGGCATCGTCGAAGCCCTTGTCCGCCGTCGGCCCGCTCATGCCGCGGCGTCCTTGCTTGCCTGTCCGCGCCGTGTGGCGAGCATGCTGTTCAACGCGTCGTAAAGGCGTCCGATCGCGAGCAGCGATGCGCCCTTCGGCTCCGGATTACGGGCACTCCGCTTCCACCGGCTGAAGGTCGATGGATGCACGTCTGCGTGACGGCAAAGCGTGTTGATCGAGATACCGGCTCTGCGAGCCTTCTCCTCGATATCGGCGATGACTGATTCCTGGTTCATGTCGTTTGCATAAATGCAAAGATGCAAAGATGCAAATGCCTAAATGCAAAAACCGGAAATTGGCATTTATGCTAAGGGCCGAACATGGATGACCTCGCTGAAGACACCAATCTGATACGCAGCCTAGTGAACTACTGCGATCTTCCTCCGGCCACGGTAGCGAAGCGGGCAGGCGTCGCGGCATCGACGATTAGCCGACCATTGAACGGTACGGCGAAGACGCGCTTGGGGCGGGCCGTCCTCGCGAAACTCCAGGCAGCGTACCCGGATTTTCCGGGCTGGGAATCAGTCTCGACGCTTGGCGAAAAGCGCCTGGCATTTCACGGTGCGGTCTCGGCGCCAGCGATCAGCGATGACAGTCTCGTCATCCCCATGCTCGAGCTGGCCTATGGCATGGGAGGAACGTTTCTTGACGGAGTCGATCCGGGCGAAAGCCTTGAGCGGTTCCCGCGCGCTTTCGTCCGCATCTTCACCTCAGCGCCAGCCAGCCAGCTATGCTGGTCGCACGGGATCGGCGACAGTATGTATCCGACGATCGGTGACCGAGATGTCCTGCTTATCGATCGCAGCCGCGACACGATCCGCGTCAACGATCAGGTCTGGGTCTTGTCGGTGAGCGGCATCGGAATGGTAAAGCGCGTGCGCGTTGAAGCGAACGGCAAGGTTGTGCTGTTATCCGACAACGAGCATGTGCCTGAATACCCGGTCGGCGAGGACGAGCTGACAGTGATCGGGCGCGTGATCGCGGTCGTGAAGAATATCTAAGACCAGATTGTTGGGGTACAGAATGAGTTTCTCTGCTTTTCGCGGTTTGATGGGCATTATGTCGATTTGGGCCGGAACTGTGCCTGTTGCTGCTGCATGGTCCCAGGACGTAAAGCTGATTAGCTTCCCCGAAGTGGGTGTGCCAAACACAATCCCTGCCGGTGGAACCATCTATTCCTACGTCAAGATGTACGCCATCCCAGGCGCGCGGCTCGATGCAGACACCAAGGCTGGTGACTGGCTCGTTGAACGCCCCGTCCCGGCGGGAACTGAACTCGTGCCTGTGAATACGAGGGCGGCATTCAAAGCCTGTGCGCCTTACCCCGGCAGTCTCGAGGCAAATGGTCCATGTTTTCTGGATGACGATGGTAACGGCACCTTTGATCGCCAGGCGCGCGACAACATCACAATCGAAAGAAAACTCAAACCACCTGTGCCCTACTCGCTGGTTGATGTTTCAGTGTTGAGATCCGACGCGTTTAAGCGGGTAATTCTTTTCCAGGGCGCGAATTCGGACAGCCTGCGCTTCTCCTATCGTGAATTCAACGACGACATGGCCAGGCCGGCGTTTACAGAAGAATTGACTATTCCGCGCGAGCCTTTCCCGGCCATGATTATGCTCAAGAACCTGCAGATTGAAGTGCTTGGTGTCAGTGGGATGGGGTTGCAGTATCGCCTGATAAAGGTGGACTGACCCGGATCGAAATATCCAAGGGGCCTCGACTTGAAGTTCTATCGCCTATGGTGCGGGCAGAAGCGCTACTCGAACTGGCTGGAGAGTGAGGACGCGATCTGGCGGCTCGCTCTCCGCCATGGGCTCGCATATGGCGAGAGCGACAAGGGCGCAGGCCTCGGTCCGCTGACATGGATCGAGATCGGCGAGCGCAAATATGCCCGCTCGAAAACGGTCCCGGTTGGCCGGAAGGGCTGATGCGCCAGCGCATGGAATTCGCGCTCCTGCTGGCCGTCGCGGTTTCTGCCCTGGCGGTGCAGCTCGGTTCGGCCCGTTCCCTGATCTGGCCCTGAAAAACTGACCCAGTTCGGCGCGCGGCAGGCACATCAACTGATGCGACATCTGCCAGTTTTTCCGTTTGATATCAATAAGTGCCCAGTTTGGCGGCCGGTTTTGCGAAGTG
This sequence comes from Novosphingobium sp., assembly GCA_024236235.1. Taxonomy (GTDB): domain Bacteria; phylum Pseudomonadota; class Alphaproteobacteria; order Sphingomonadales; family Sphingomonadaceae; genus JACKKV01. Next base: position 4,517 of record JACKKV010000012.1, read on the forward strand.
GGACACGCCATGTCCCACTTCTGACCCGGTTCAAGCCTCGTTATTGCCCTTTGAAAGGCCTCTGAAACGGCGCAAATGCGCGGCTAAGAGGGGTGATCGCCTGAACCCGACGACTCCAGCCGGTCCTGTCAGAACACCGGCTAAATTAACCCTGACTCTAGACAGTCACGCACTTGCCGGATTTCCCCTCGAAATGCGCCAAAAGCCCGGTTTTCCTTGCCTTCGATCCCACACGTTTCCGTTTGATCCCGGATATTCCCGACTCTAAGACCTCTTGTCACCTAACACTAACCGTAATGCCGCTCACGCGAAACCGTACTGCATGCGCGGCAGCTTCTAGGCGCGCGCACCGCAAACATTGACCGACTTTGCGGCCTCGAGCCCTTAACCTGCCTTCAGCTTCATCGAGAATTCGCCCGCCTTGGCGTTGAATTTTTCCTTGGCAAAGGCCTTGGCGGCGGCGGCGGTCTTGAAGATCTCGTCCTGCAGGTGCGAGGTGACGATCGGATAATCCTGCGAATTATAGTGGGTATCGCGTACCGTCAGCCGGTAGGCCCCCTCGTCATTCTTGGCGATCAGGAAAGGGCGGACTGGTCCTTGAGTCATATTTGCGCTCCATAGTCGATTGTTGGCGGGGCAGGACGGCATCGCGTGGGGCCTGACAGGGCAGTGGTCACAGGCTGGACCCCGCGCCAAGTGCGCGGCGCAGGCGGGCGATACGCAGGGCATAACTCTCCACCCGTTCGCGATGCTGCTGCAAGGCGGCGGATGTCAGTGCGCCATTTGCGTGAATTTGCGCCACTTGCTGGCGGTAAAGCAATTCGTTGAGGTCCATGGCACACTCCCCACAAAAGGCGGGAGCACGATGGTCTCTCAGCCGCTGACGCCCGGAAATATCGGTCAGCGATGGGGCCGCTGTAGGCCGGACGGGCGAAACATACAAGGCGTGCGCCCCGCGCGGTGGCGGGCGGGGCGGCAGTCTGGTGGCTCGCCTATTCGGCGGGTTTCACGGTCTTCACGGTCTTCTTTTCCGGTGCGATCGTGATTCGCACGGTTTCACCCGAATTGCCGGGGAAATCGGTGAACATCGCTTCCACCAGATTGGGCACCAGATATTGCAGCCGGTTGGAGGTGGAAAGCGCCTGCGCCTTGCCTTCGAACAGGCGGGCGCCATCGGCGGCGCGATCAATCTTCAGGTCAATCCCGCTGGTGTAGACCGTGTAGCTTTCATATCCGCTGTTATCGAACCAGGGGTCGTACCAGCCATAACCCCAGGGGCGGCTGTAGTAGCCATGATAGCCCCAATAGGGGCGATAGCCGTACCAGGGTGAAAAGAACGGGTCGCGATAGCCGGTGGAACGCACCTTTTCCCGGCCATTGTCGACGCCATAATCGAAGCGGACGATCAGATTGGCCTTGTCAGGGGTGGTTTCGACATAGCCCAGTCTTTCCATCTGCGCATCGACCAGATCGGCATAGCGCGCAAATTCGAGCCCACCCGCCAGCGCCGGATCATCGGCCACCACGGCAAAGCTTTGCCCCTGGGGAGCGGGAAGCTGGGTCTGGAAGCGGGAGACATCCGCCTTGAAGGGGGTGGTGCAGGCGGCGACTGCTGCCAGCAGCAGTGGCGCAAGAGCCAGTTTGAGCGAGCGACCGCGCATTTTCATTGTCCTGTTCATGCCAACTCTCCAACTGCCCGCGCTGCCATGAATGCAGCGGGACATGGGTTTGCCCCATGCCATACTGACAGGTGACTGAACCGGCCTTTAATGGCAACCGCCCATTGCTCTCTTAAATCAGGACCGGACCAGGCCCAGCGCGCGATAGGCGGCCGTGAGTGTCGGCCGGGCCCGCTCGCGCGCCTCTGCCGCGCCGCGCGCAAGAATGGCGTCAAGCGCTTCGCGATCCGCTTTCAGTTCGCGAAAGCGTGCTGATATCGGCGCAAGCGATTCGACCAGCACTTCGCCCAGTGCCGGTTTGAACCGTCCAAATCCTTCGCCGCCATAAGTGGCCAGCACGCTGTCCACGCTGTCACCGGTCATTGCCGCATAGATCGACACCAGATTCAGCGCTTCGGGCCGGTCCGCCAGTCCCGCCACTTCGCCGGGCAGGGGTTCGGGATCGGTCTTGGCCTTCTTCACCTTCTTCATGATCGTGTCCGCATCGTCAGTCAGGTTGATGCGGCTCATGTCCGAGGGATCGGACTTGCTCATCTTGGCCGTGCCATCGCGCAGCGACATGATCCGCGCCGCTTCGGGCGGGATGAGGGGATCGGGCTGCGTGAAAACCTCTTCGCCAGCGCCGAAATCATTGTTGAACTTCTGGGCGATGTCGCGCGCCAGCTCCAGGTGCTGCTTCTGGTCTTCGCCCACCGGCACATGCGTTGCCTGATAAAGCAGGACGTCAGCCGCCTGCAGCACCGGGTAAGTGAACAGGGCCACTGATGCGCCTTCGCGGTTCTTGCCCGATTTGTCCTTGAACTGCGTCATCCGGTTGAGCCAGCCCATCCGCGCCGTGCCGTTCAGCAGCCACTGCAATTCGGCATGGGCCGGAACCTGCGCCTGGTTGAACAGGATCGACTTGTCCGGATCGATCCCGCAGGCGACCAGCGCGGCGGCCATCTCCAGCGTGCCCGCATAAAGTTCGCCCGGCACATGCGGCATCGAGATAGCGTGCAGATCGGCGAGGAAGAACAGGCACTGCCCGCCCGCTTCCAGCTCGTCCTGCATGCGCACCCAGTTGCGGATCGCGCCCAGGTAATTGCCGAGATGGAGATTGCCCGTAGGCTGGATACCGGAAACGACACGCATCGAAATTACTGGCCTTCGCTGGCTGGACTGGACTTGCGCCGCCGCCGTAGCTGGCTGACAAGGTCCTTGTCGAGCGCTCCGGTCAATCCGGCGATGCCGAAGAACACGATCAGGCCAATCGCGACCAGCGCCGAAAGCGACCACACCCGTTCCAAGACATTGCCGCCATAGCGCGCCTGCATCAGCGGCATGGTGTACCACAGCGCAGCGGCCATCGCGCCCGTCGCCACGAGCTGCCGAGCGACCCGGCCAGCGAGCCGCGCCGTCGCATGATACCACCGGCGGCGGTGGAGGATCGTATAAAGCAGCAGCACATTCAGCGTTGCGGTAAAGGCCGTGGCCCCTGCCAGGCCGACGATGCCGTAACGCGGCACGACGGCGAAATTGATGGCGATGTTCACCACCAGCGCAAAAGCAGCGACCCACACCGGCGTGCGCGTATCCTCGCGGCTGAAGAAGGCAGGCTGGAATACCTTGACCAGCACATAGGATGGCAGGCCCGCGACCAGCGCGGTCACGATCATCGCCATGGTCTGGCCGTCAGCATCAGTCATCTTGCCGCCAACGAAAAAGGCGGTGACGAAGGCGGGCGCGCAGACCGCCAGTGCGGCCGCGGCGGGCAGGGTCAGCAGCAGCGCCATTTCCACCGCATTGGTTTGCAGGCGCTGCGCCTCGCCCAGATTGTCGGTCTGGATGTGGCGCGCCAGCATGGGCAGGATCGCCGTGCCCAGCGCGATGCCGACAATGCCCAGCGGCATCTGGTTCAGCCGGTCCGCATATTTGAGCAGCGTCAGCGAACCTTGCGGCAGCGTCGTGGCGAAAAATGTGTCGACGAACTGGCTGATCTGGTAGATGCCGGCACCGAAAGTGGCGGGCAGGATCAATATCCCCAGCCGTTTCACCTCAGGCGTGATGCGCGGCAGATGGAGGTGAAAGCGAATACCGGTATGACGCGCCGCGATCCACAGGTAGAGCAGCTGCGCAACCCCGGCGAGGCTGACGGAAACGGCCAGCGCCATCCCCACGATCCGGTCATCGCCGCCTTCGCCGCGCAGCCACCAGCCCACGATGATGCCGGTGATGAGCACGATGTTGAGCAGGACCGGCGCAAATGCGCCCGGGCCGAAGCGGGAGCGGGCGTTGAGCAGGCCTGAAAGCATCGCGACCAGGCTGATCAGCATCAGATAGGGAAAGGTAATCCGGCTGAGCAGCACGGAAAGTTCGAACTTGCCCGGCACCTGCTGGAAGTCGCTGGCGAGCATCCACACGATGCCCGGCATGGCAATCATCGCCAGCGCAGAGAAGCCCAGCAGTACCCAGACGAAGATTGCCAGCACATCGTCAGCGAAGCGCGCTGCCGCTGCTTCCCCATCCTCGCCGTTCAACGCGCGGGTATACATCGGCACGAACGCAACCGAGAACGCGCCTTCGGCGAACAGGCGGCGGAAGGTATTGGGCAGGATAAACGCCAGCTGGAAGGCGTCAGCCGCCAGCCCCGCGCCCAGCACCCGCGCCATCAACATGTCGCGGGCAAAACCGAACACGCGGCTGATCGCGGTCAGCCCCCCGATCGTTCCGACATTGCGGACCAGGCTCATGGGCGCAGCCGCCCCAGCGCGTCAGGCGTTGCCGGTCGGCGCGTCAGCGCCAGCTTCGGCCTGATTCTGCGTCTGGCTGGCCTGCAACTGCTGGATGTACAGCCCGTTGAAGTCGATCGGGTCCAGCACCAGCGGGGCATAGCCCGCATCGCGCACGGCATCGGCCACCACGCGGCGGGCGAAGGGGAAGATCAGGCGCGGCGCTTCGGCATAAAGGAAGGCATGAGCCTGATCGTCCGGGATGTTGCGCATTCCCACCAGGCCGCAGTAGGACAGCTCGACGATGAAGGCCGTTCCCTTGGCACAGATGTTCTTGACCACGATCCTCAGTTCGACTTCATGCACTTCATCGCTCACGCGCTCCGCGCCGATGTTGAACTGCACATCGACTTCGGGCTGGTCCGTCCACTGGTAGGATTGCGGCGCGTTCGGGTTTTCGACCGAAAGATCCTTGATATATTGAGAAATCAGGCCCGCCATCGGGCCATTGTCCGCGCCATTGGGGGCGGAGCCATTGTCGAGATCGGTAAGAACGTCGCCTTCGTCGGCCATGATCGTGTACGCTTTCCTAGAACGGGCGCGGGCGGGCGCCATTGCATCTGGTTCGCGCGCCTAGCATCCCCGGGCGCGGGCCGCAACGCCGGGGCGCAGGGGAAAATCGGCGTGCATTGGCCGAATAATCCGTTCATCCACCCGTTGTTCATTTGTAATCCGTACCTATTTGAGGCAGATTGAATGGCTGGTGCCGCTCGCTGGTGGTTGGCGCCCGCGCAAAACAGGTTCTGCCCCGTGATTTATGAAATCGTCATTCTGGCCATGATCGCAGCCTTTCTTGGCCTGCGGCTCTATTCCGTGCTTGGCCGCCGCGCCGAGCATGAGGAAGAGGTCGTGCCGACCCGGTTCGATCAGGGTAAGGATGCGGGGGGCGCAGCCACCGGTTCGCGCCAGGAACAGAATGCGCCGGTGCAGTTGCGCCCGCGCGACATGGCTGGCGCAACCCCAATGGCGGAACAGGGCATTCGCGCGATCGCGGGGGCGGACCGCCAGTTTGAACTGGGCGGTTTTCTCCAGGGCGCGCAAATGGCTTACGGGATGATTCTCGAAGCCTTCTGGCGCGGTGACCGGGAAGAGTTGAAGGAACTGTGCACGCCCGAAGTCTATCAAGGCTTCGCTGCAGCGATCACGGCGCGCGAAGCAGCGGGCGAAACGCTGGAAAACCGGCTGGTCCGGATTGAAGAAGCGGCGATCCAGTCGGCCCGGCTCGAAGGGCGCACGGCGCGGATCGCGGTTCGCTTTGCCGCTGATATTGCGGCGGTTACCCGCGATCGCGATGGCAATGTCGTTGCGGGTTCGCTTGACGATGCGGTGGAAAGCCGCGACGTCTGGACCTTCGTGCGCCAGGTCGGTTCGGCCACGCCGGAGTGGCTGCTCGAAGAAACCGACGAAGGCTGACGCCATGCGGGCTGGTTTGCGCCCGCTGTGCGGCCTGTTCGCACTGTCGCTGCTTTCCGCCTGCGTGCGGCTGATTCCTGAAACCTCTGCCCCGCGCCCGGTCCCGCTGCCGGGCCAGCCGCCCGCGACCGATAACGCCTTTTCGGCGGGTTTTTCGCGTGGCCCTTCCATTGCTTCGCTCAAGCTGGGGCGCGATGATGCGGGCGCGGCGCTTGCCTCTTTCGTGGAAAGCTGCCCCAGCCTGCTCGCGCGCGAAGACAAGAGCGGGCTGACGTTGAAGGAAGAATGGCGCGAACCCTGCCGCGCCGCTTCAAGCTGGCGCTATGAGGATGCAGCCGAATTCTTCCCCGCCTTTTTCGAAACCGTGCGGGTGAGTGACGGTGCGGCCTTTGCCACAGGCTATTACGAACCGGAGATCGAGGGCGTGCGGGTTCAGCGCGGCGGTTATGAGGTTCCGGTCTATTCCATGCCGTCGGATCTTGTGCGCGGCTGGCCTGACGACATGGCCGAAAGCGAACGGACCGGCAAACAGCCGCTTGGCCGGTATGACGAGCAGGGCAAATTCATCCCCTATTACGAACGGGCCGAGATCGAGGATGGCGCGCTGGCGGGCAGGGGGCTGGAGATCGGCTGGGCGAAAGACCCGGTGGAATTCTTCTTCCTGCAGATTCAGGGGTCGGGGCGACTGCGCGCACCTGACGGCAGCGTGATGCGGATCGGCTATGCCGGGCAGAACGGGCGCGAATATGCGGGCATCGGTTCGATCATGCGCGAACGCGGGCTGCTGGGTAGCGGTCCGGGGCAATATTCGGGATCCATGCAGGGCATCATGCAATATCTGCGCGAACATCCCGATGAAGGGCGCGAGCTGATGCGCCTGAACAAGAGCTGGGTGTTTTTCCGCGAAATAACCGGCGAGGGTCCGCTGGGGGCGCTGGGCGTGCCGGTGCGCGCGCAATCCTCTGTCGCGGCGGATCCGGCCTTCGTGCCGCTGGGCGCACCGGTCTGGCTCGATCTCGACCGGGCGGAGGCGGACGGGCTGTGGATCGCGCAGGACACGGGCGGCGCGATCAAGGGCGCGAACCGGTTCGACACCTTCTGGGGCGCGGGGGCCGAGGCGCGCACTACTGCCGGGGGGATGAGCGGGCGCGGACAGGCGCTGCTGTTCCTGCCCAAGGGCACGGTCGCACGTCTCGACGCGAAATGAGCGCGCCACGGGGGCTGTCAGTGCAGGAGGCCGCGCTGTGGGCGCGGCTGGCGGCGACGGTCGAACCGCTCCACGGGCGGCGGCGCAGCGCGCCTGTGCATGCCGACGCGGTCCCCGCACGGGCCAGCGGCGCCCGGTCAGCCGCGATGCCCGCAGCGCCGCAATCCGCCCACGCACCCGGCCAGTCGCCCCGCCTCGTTCCACCCGCCCCGCCGCCTGATCGCCACGGGCTTGATTCGTCATGGGATCGCAGGCTGGCGCGCGGGGCGGCTGCGCCCGATTTCACGCTCGACCTCCATGGTGCGAGCCTTGACCAGGCGCATGCGCGGCTTGACCACGGGCTGGCGCAGGCCAGGGCCATGGGCGCGCGGCTGGTGCTGCTGATCACGGGCAGGCCGCGTGGCGCGGCTGCCGCCGATCGCGGAAATCAACGCGGGGCGATCCGTGCCAAGGTGCTGGACTGGCTGGCAGCCGGGCCGCATGGGGCGGATATCGCTGCGATCCGGGGCGCGCACCGCCGCCATGGCGGAGAGGGTGCGCTCTATCTGGTGCTCAGAAAACGGCGCTGATCAGCCGCATTGCGCGCGGTGCAACAGCTTGTGATCGGCCAGCACCAGCGCCATCATCGCTGCCACAACCGGCACGCCGCGAATGCCCACGCAGGGGTCATGGCGGCCCTTGGTCGCGATTTCGCTGGCCTTGCCGTCGCGCGTGATCGTTTCCACCGGGGTCAGGATCGAACTGGTCGGCTTGAACGCCACGCGCAGCACCACTGGCTGGCCGGTGGAAATGCCGCCCGCGATCCCGCCTGCGTGATTGTCCAGAAATGCAGGCCGGCCATCGCCTCCGGGCCGCATCCGGTCGGCGTTCTGTTCGCCGGTCAGCCGCGCGGCGCCGAAGCCGTCACCGATTTCCACGCCTTTTACTGCATTGATGCTCATCATCGCGGCGGCGAGATCGGCGTCGAGCTTGCCATAAAGCGGCGCGCCCCAACCCGCAGGCACGCCTTCGGCAACGCATTCCACCACCGCGCCGAGCGAGGATCCGGCCTTGCGCGCTTCGTCCACCTTGCCTTCCCAGCGCCTGGCCGCCCAGCTATCCGGGCAGAAGAAGGGGTTGCGCGCGATTTCAGCAGCGTCGAAGCCGTCGCGGTCAATCGCATCGCCCCCGATTTCGCTGACATAGGCGGTGATCGTCACTTCCGGCAGGATCAGCCGCGCCACCGCACCGGCCGCGACCCGAGCGGCGGTTTCGCGCGCGCTGGATCGCCCGCCGCCGCGATAATCGCGCAGGCCGTATTTCGCATCATAGGCATAATCCGCATGGCCGGGGCGATAGGCCTGCGCGACTTCGGAATAGTCCTTGGAACGCTGATCCACATTCTCGATCATCAGGCTGATCGGCGTGCCCGTGGTGCGCCCTTCGAAAGTTCCGGACAGAATACGGACCTTGTCCGGTTCCTGCCGTTGAGTGGTGAAGCGTGACTGGCCCGGGCGGCGCGCATCAAGGAATGGCTGGATCGCTTCTTCGCTGATGTTCAGCCCCGGCGGGCACCCGTCCACCACCGCGCCCAGGGCGGGCCCGTGGCTTTCCCCCCAGGTCGTGAAGCGCAAGGCGCGGCCGAATGTGTTGACGCTCATGCGCAGGGCGTTTGGCGCAGATGTGGGCATCTGTCCATATTGCACTAGCCAAGCGGCAAAGTTTACGGCAGGAACAAAGCATGACCACGGGGCGTGCCTGATGATTGCGAAGCTGAAAGGCCTGCTGGATGAAACCGGCGCGGACTGGGCCGTGATCGATGTTGGCGGCGTTGGCTATCTCGTCCACTGTTCGGCGCGTACGCTGGCCGCGCTGGGGGAAGCGGGTGAGGCAGTCACCATCTTCACTGATCTCCAGGTTTCCGAAAATGACCTGCGATTGCTGGGTTTTGCCACCAGCGCGGAACGGGACTGGTTCCGCCTGCTGACCGGGGTTCAGGGGGTGGGCAGCAAGATGGCGCTGGCCGTGCTCTCCGCGCTTTCGACTGATGATTTGCGTGCGGCCTGCGCGGGCGGCGATGTCACCATGGTCACTCGCGCCAACGGGGTGGGCACGAAGATCGCCAGTCGGATCGTCAATGAACTGAAGGAGAAAGCGGGCGGGATGCCGGGCGGGTCGGGCGCTGCGCCAGGCGGGGTGGTGATCGATCAGGCCGGCGGTGCCAGCGCGGATGCCGTGTCGGCCCTCGAAAATCTCGGCTTCAAACCCGGCGTGGCCGCCGCCGCCGTGGCCCACGCGCAAGGAGAACTGGGTGAGGACGCGGGGCTTAACGAGCTGGTGCGGGTAGCGCTGAGGAGGGCGGCGGGGTGAGTGCCAACCCCATCCTCACCCCTGAGCGCCAGCCGGATGACGCCGACGCTGCCCTGCGGCCCAAGTCGCTCGCCGAGTTCGTCGGGCAGGAGGCGGCGCGGGATAACCTTCGCGTGTTCATCGAATCCGCGCGCAGCCGCGGGGAGGCGATGGATCATGTGTTGTTCTTCGGGCCGCCGGGGCTGGGCAAGACCACGCTGGCGCAGATCGTGGCGAAGGAACTGGGCGTCGGCTTTCGCGCCACATCCGGCCCGGTGATCGCCAAGGCGGGCGATCTCGCCGCGCTGCTGACCAATCTCGAACCGCATGACGTGCTGTTCATCGACGAGATCCACCGGCTCAATCCCGTGGTGGAAGAAGTGCTCTACCCCGCGATGGAGGATCGCGCGCTCGACCTCATCATCGGCGAGGGGCCGTCGGCCCGCTCGGTGCGGATCGATCTTGCGCCCTTTACCCTGATCGGCGCGACCACGCGGCAGGGGCTGCTGACCACGCCGCTGCGCGATCGCTTCGGCATTCCGGTGCGGCTGAATTTCTACACTGTGCCCGAACTGGAACGGGTGGTGACCCGCGGTGCCGGGCTGCTTGGCATGGGAATCGATGCGGGCGGGGCGCAGGAAATCGCGCGGCGTGCGCGCGGTACCCCGCGCGTGGCGGGCCGCCTGCTGCGGCGGGTGCGCGATTTCGCTCATGTTGCGGGCGATGGCATGGTGACGGCGCGGATCGCTGACGAGGCACTGACCCGGCTGGAAGTCGATTCGCTGGGGCTGGACGCGATGGACCGGCGCTATCTCCACATGATCGCCGATATCTACAAGGGCGGACCGGTGGGTGTGGAAACGCTCAGCGCGGGTCTTGCCGAACCGCGCGATACGGTGGAAGAAGTGCTGGAACCCTACCTCATCCAGCTCGGCCTGATCGCCCGCACCGCACGCGGGCGCTGTCTCAACGATCGTGGCTGGCAACATCTGGGGCTCACCCCGCCATCGCCTGCGCAGGTGCCGCCGCCGCAGGACGGGCTGTTCGACGAAGGAAGTTAACAAACGCTTCGCACTTGCGCCCGGTTCGGTTCCACTTTGGGACAGCTTGGCTTCCGCCCCCCACTTCCACCTGAAAAAATGGCAAATGCGCCGCTGATTCAGGGTTAACGCGATTGCCGTTTGCACGACGGTCTGCGTTGTTGGTCCGGTAAAGGAAGTGCCGTGTTAACAAACCAGCGGTATTTTCCGGCAACAGGGAAAGTGAGAAGCTCATGTCGGTTCGTATGGCCCTTGCGAAATTGTCTGCCACGGCAGCGGGCGGCGCCTTGCTGGTCGGCGGTGCAGTCCATGTGGCTGAACCCATTTCGGCGGAAACGGTCCAGTACAAGTCGGTCAAGTCCGCCCAGGCAGCACCTGACAAGCGTGTGAAGCTGGTCAAGGAACGGCGTGTTCCCAAGAAGGTGAAGCGCATTCGCCGGGTCATCGAAAAGCCGGAAGAAGAAGAATGCTGCGAACCTGAAATGGCAATGGTGCCCGTGCCCTATCTGCCTCCGCTGCCTCCGCAGCCGCCCATCAGCGGCGGCAGCAGCGGTGGCGTAACGGTGATTGGCGGTTCCGGCGGCTGGGGCGGCTTTGGCGGCGGCTTCTTCGGTGGCTTCTTTGGCGGCTCCGGCGGTGGCAATGTGGAAATCAGCACCACCACCAGCACATCGGGCAGCACGTCGGGCAGTTCCAGCACCTCTTCGTCGAGCGGCGGGGAAAGCACGTCGAGCGGCAATATCAATATCGACATCGACATTGATAACAGCACGACCAGCTCCAGCGGCGGCAGTTCGACGTCAACCTCGACCGGTGGCAGTTCCACCTCGACCTCGACCGGCGGGATCACTTCCACCACCTCGACCAGTTCGGGTAACGTATCGACGACCTCGTCCAGCTCGGGCAATGTCTCGACCAGCACCTCGACGTCGAGCTCGACCAGTTCCTCGACCTCGTCCAGCACAAGTTCGTCAACCAGCTCGTCGACCTCCAGCAGCACCAGCAGCTCGACCTCGACCAGCACCAGCAGTGGCAATGAAAACACCACGACGACGACCAGCAGCACGGGCGGCGAAGTGCCCGCCCCGCCGATGCTGCTGCTGTTCGGTGCAGCGGTCGCGGCAACACTCACCGGGCGCAGGCGCAAGGCTCGCACTGGCGGCTGATCGCGCGCCGTCCAGACAGAAGCAGAAACGGCCTGGCTTTCCGGGCCGTTTTTTCATGCGCGTGCGGGGCCGCCCCGCGACCAAAGGAAAGGGCGGGAAACCGCAGCGCGGACCCGCCCTTTGTTCGTTACGGCCGCGAGGCGACCGTGACCTGTGTGGCCTGTCAGGCCGCCAGCTTCCTCAGCACATACTGAAGGATGCCGCCATTCATGAAATATTCGATCTCGTTGGCGGTATCGATGCGGCACAGGGCGGTGAAGGTGAAGCTGGTGCCATCCTTGCGGGTGACTTCCACTTCCACGTCCTGACGTGGCTGGATATCGGCGATGCCGCGGATGGTGAAGCTGTCATCACCCGTCAGGCCCAGGGTTTCACGGGTTTCGCCGTCCTTGAACTGCAGCGGCAGCACGCCCATGCCAACCAGGTTGGAGCGGTGAATCCGCTCGAAGCTTTCGACAATCACCACGCGCACACCCAGCAGGTTGGTGCCCTTGGCTGCCCAGTCACGGCTTGAACCCGTGCCATATTCCTTGCCGGCGATGACCACCATGGGCGTGCCGTTGGCCTTGTGCTTCATGGCCGCATCGTAAACGGCCATCACTTCATCGCCATAGCGGCTCATGCCGCCTTCGATGCCGGGGACCATTTCGTTGCGGATGCGGATATTGGCGAAGGTGCCGCGCATCATCACTTCGTGATGGCCGCGCCGCGCGCCATAGGAATTGAAGTCTGCCTTGGCGACCTGATGTTCCATCAGCCACTGGCCCGCCGGGCTGTCAGCCTTGATCGAACCGGCAGGGCTGATGTGGTCAGTGGTGATCGAATCACCCAGGATCAGCAGCGGCTTTGCCTCGATGATGTCGCTGACCGGGGCCGGGGTCATTTCCATCCCGTCGAAATAGGGCGGGTTGGCGATATAGGTCGAACCGGCGCGCCACTTGTATGTTTCGCTGCCGGTCACATCGATCGCCTGCCAATGGGCATCGCCCTTGTAGACATCGGCATAGCGGGCCTGGAACATGGCGCGATCCATGCAACTGGCCATCGTGTCATAGACTTCATTATTGGTCGGCCAGATGTCCTTGAGGTACACATCCTGCCCGTCCTTGCCGGTGCCGATGGGGGTGGTGGTGAAATCTTCGATCACCGTGCCCTTCAGCGCATAGGCCACCACCAGCGGCGGGCTGGCGAGGAAGTTCGCGCGCACATCAGGCGAGACACGGCCTTCGAAGTTGCGGTTGCCGGAAATGACGGCGGCGGCGACCAGACCGTTTTCGTTGATCGCCTTGCTGATCGGTTCGGCCAGCGGGCCGGAATTGCCGATGCAAGTGGTGCAGCCATAGCCGACCAAATTGAAGCCGATATTGTCGAGATGCGCTTGCAGCCCGGCCTTGTTGAGGTAGTCTGTGACGACCTGCGATCCGGGGGCAAGGCTGGTCTTGACCCAGGGCTTGGGCTTCAGACCCAGTTCGTCCGCTTTCTTGGCGACGAGGCCGGCCGCGACGAGCACGCTGGGATTGCTGGTGTTAGTGCAGCTGGTGATCGCGGCGATCATCACATCGCCGTCGCCGATGTCGAAATCCTTGCCTTCGACCGGAACGCGGGCGTTCGTCTTCTTGTACGTTTCGGCCATATCCTGATTGAACACGTCGTCCACTTGCGTCAGATCGACCCGGTCCTGCGGGCGCTTGGGCCCGGCGAGCGAGGGGACGACCGTGCCCAGGTCGAGTTCGAGAGTGCTGGAGAACACCGGATCGGCAGCGCCCGGTTCCATCCAGAAACCCTGTTCCTTGGCATAGGCTTCAACCAGCGCGATCTGGTCTTCCTCGCGCCCGGTCAGGCGCAGATAGTCCAGTGTCTTGTCATCAATGCCGAAAAAGCCGCAGGTGGCGCCATATTCGGGCGCCATATTGGCGAGCGTCGCACGGTCAGCCAGCGTCAGCGAGGCAAGGCCGGGGCCGTAATATTCGACAAAACGGCCAACCACGCCATGCTTGCGCAGCATGTTGGTGCAGGTCAGCACCAGGTCGGTCGCGGTAACGCCTTCCTTGAGCGTGCCGGTGAACTTGAAACCGACCACTTCGGGGATGAGCATCGAGACCGGTTGGCCCAGCATGGCCGCTTCGGCTTCGATGCCGCCCACGCCCCAGCCCAGCACGCCCAGACCATTGACCATGGTGGTGTGGCTGTCAGTGCCGACGCACGTATCGAAATAGGCCACGGTTTTGCCCTGCTGGTCCGTGCTGGTCCACACTGACTGGGCGATGTTTTCCAGATTGACCTGGTGGCAGATGCCTGTGCCCGGGGGAACTGCATAGAAATTGGCCAGCGACTTGGACCCCCATTTGAGGAAGTCATAGCGCTCCATATTGCGCTGGTATTCGATCTCGACATTCTGTTCGGCAGCCTTGGGGTGGCCGAATTCGTCAACCATCACCGAGTGGTCGATGACAAGGTTGACAGGGACCAGCGGGTTGATGCGCGAGGTGTCACCACCCAGCTTCGCGATCGCATCGCGCATGGCCGCCAGATCGACCACGCAAGGCACGCCGGTGAAATCCTGCAGCAGGACACGCGCCGGGCGGTACTGGATTTCGCTGCCGGTGACGGGGTTCTTCTGCCAGTCAGCAATGGCCTGAACGTCGTCGGTGGAAACGGTAAAGCCGCCGTCTTCGAACCGCAGCAGATTTTCCAGCAGCACTTTCATCGAGAAGGGCAGGCGCGAAACATCGCCGATCTTTGCGGCAGCCTTGGCCAGCGAATAATATGCATATTCCTTGCCGCCCACCGTCATGGTGCTGCGCGTGCCGAGCGTGTCCTTGCCGACCTGGGTCATAAGCCTGTCTTGCCTTCCTGAATTGCTGAACCTTTTTTGGGAATCGCGATAAAACCCCCGCGGCCGCAAGGGCCGATGTGGCTGTGGCGCTTGCTCGCAAATGCAGCGAAAATCAAGAGGCAGAGGCATTCATGCCCGCGCTGTGAATGGGAATTATGGCCTAAAGCAGCGATTGTTCGCCGCGTGCGCGCGGCGCGGTCAGCCAGCAGCCCAGCACGATCAGCGCCGCCCCGGCCAGTGTTGCAGTGCTGACGCCTTCGGCAAAGAACAGCCAGCCGAACAGGATTGCCCACAGGAAGCCCGAATACTCAACCGGCACCAGCACCTGCGCCTCTGCCCGGGCATACGCCCAGGCCAGCGCCATCAGCGATAGGGTGGCAAGCACGGCAGAGGCGGCAATCCAGCCCAGCATGGCCGGTTGCGGCCAGACCAGGAACCAGGGCGCGAATCCCAGCAGGATCATCCCGGTCAATCCGTGCTGGGCCAGCGCCACCTCCTGTGGCGAGGCGATCTGCGCGATCCGGCGCTGGAGCACCAGATTCCAGGCATAGAGACCGGCCGAACCCAGCACCGCCACGATGCCTTTCACGCTGTCCGGGTCGAAGGCGGTGCGATCCAGCCGTGCCGTGGCGATGATCAATGTTCCGGCAAGGCCCAGCAGCGATGCGCCGACCGCCCGTCTTCCGATTCGTTCCTTCAGCACCAGCGCGGCAAGGTAGAGCGCGATGAGCGGGGCGATGAACGACAGCGCAATCGCTTCTGCCAGTGGCAGAAAGGTCAGGCCGTGAAAGAACAGCAGCGCCATGGCGCAGGCCACGACGGCCCGCAGCGCATGAATGCGCAAGGCCGCCGTGCCCGGTAATGCGCATCCTGACAGGCGCCAGACCGGCAGGATCAGTGCCGTGCCGATCAGCGAGCGCAGGCACAATGCGCTATAGGCGCCGATCGCCATGCTCGCGCCTTTCATCAATGCATCCATCAGTGAGAACAGGCCGATTGCCGCTGCGGTGACGAAAAAGGGCAGCAGCGGGTGATCCTTGTGCATGATCTGCATGCGGTAGCGGCCAATCGCTGCGCGGTCATCCCCGCAATCGCGGGGTAGTGCGGTTCAGCGTGTGCTCATGCCGATTGAATGATGAACTTGGTGCAAAAGAGGGCTATCGGACCGGACCATGGTGATGGCATGGGCCAGAATGATTGCGACCGCCGGAATGATGGGGCTGTATCTATGAATCGATTTCGCGCTTGCCTGATGGGCACGGCTGTCATGCTGGCCACGCCGGTGTTGGCGCAGGCACCACAGGACGATGCGGGGCCGCAGGACCTTCTGCCGGCTCCCTCTGCCCAGCCCGTGACAGCGACACCTGCAGTTCCCGTGGTTCAGCCGGTGCCCAGCTGGCCGCTGACCCGGCAATGGCGGGCAGGCGATGCACGAATTCTGGCCGACGCAATCGAGAAGATCGGCGCTGAAGGCCTTTCCCCGGCCGATTACGGGCTGGCCGAGCTGCGCGCCGCGCTGGCCGCAGGCGAAGGGCCGCAGCTTGATGAGATCGCGAGCCGGAGCTTCGCCTGGCTGGTCGAGGATCTGCGCGATGGCCGCACCCCGATGGACGCGCGCCGCCAGTGGTTTGCAAGCGATACCGATGCGGAAGCGATGCCGACCGGCAAGCTGCTGGAACAGGCGGTCACCGGCCATGATGTCGCAGGGCTACTCGCATCGCTCGCGCCCACGCATCCCGAATATGCGCGGCTGAAGGCGGAACTGGCCGCAACCCCGGCGAACAATACCCAGCGGCGCGCGCTGGTTCGCGCCAATATGGACCGCTGGCGCTGGCTGCCGCGCGATCTGGGCAAGCAATATCTGCTGGTCAATGTGCCCGAAATGATGCTGCGGCTGATGGTCAACAACACCGTCGTGCGCAGCTATCGCACCATTGTTGGCAAGCCGGGGCGCACGGCGACCCCGCAATTTGCGGAAACGGTGGAAGGGGTGATCTTCAACCCCACCTGGACCGTGCCGCAGTCAATCGTGGTGGGCGAAGGGCTGGGTCCGCGCCTGCTTGCCAATCCTGCGGCTGCCAGGGCCAAGGGGTACAAGGCGTGGCGCGACAGCGAAAGCGGCCAGATCAGCGTGGTGCAACAGCCCGGGCCCAATAACGCCCTTGGCCTGATCAAGCTCGACATGCCCAATCCGCACGCCATTTTCCTGCATGACACCCCGTCCAAGGAGTTGTTCAACACCGAAGTGCGGGCCTATAGCCACGGTTGCATCCGCACGGAACGGGCGATGGAAATGGGCATGACCGTTGCAATACTGGGCAAGGGAGCGAGCGGGGAAGAAGCCATCGCGATTTCGAAATCGGGCGAATATACGAGGGTTCCGCTGCGCGAGCCGATGCCGGTCTATATCACCTATTTTACCATGGGCACCAATGTCGAGGGGGCCATGTCGACCTATTCCGACATTTACGACCGGGATGCCCCTGTCCTGGCCAGTCTTGCATCTGCGCGTCAGATGACGCGGGCACGGACCAGCGAGGAGGAGATCGTCCCGCTGGAAAATGGAGGGATCTAGGCGATTCCCAGCTTTTCGGCGTAGAGCAGGCGCCCGCCAGAAAGGTGCCACAGCGCTTCGTTGAAATCCGCCGGGGCCATGGCGAAGCAGCCGTTCGAGCGACCCAGCTTGCCCCATTGCGCGACATGTTCAGGCGTGCAGTAATCGGCCTTGTGCATCACGATGGCGCGATCCAGCGCGTTGGAATTGTCCCCATCCAGCCCTTCCAGCCGGATCGAGGTGCCATATTTGCCCTTGTACCATTCGCAGGTGAGATAGGCACCGCGCGAGGTGGCGTTGGACCCCGGCTGGTTCGAGAAATGTTCAAGAAAGCCTGTGTGTTCGGGGTCAGACCCCTTGCCATGCGCCACCAGGAAGCTGCGCACCGTGCCGTTTTCCAGATTGGCGAAGTGGAAGCGGGGCTGGGCAGACGGCATGCCGAAATCGGCGATGCCTGCGATATCCTTGCGCCATAGAGCGCTTCCCGCGCGGTCCACTTCGCGCCGGGCAATGTCGAGGATCCGCCGCTCGCTTTCCGAAATGGCAAAAGGCTGAGCGAAGGCGCGGGCAGGCAGGGCGAGACCGGCCAGGGCCATGGTGGCCTTGCCAATGAAACCGCGCCTGTCTGTGCGTGCGATCATGATCCTTCCGTCCTGCCCTCAATATAGCTCCGGACGCAGCGATTTTCCAGCCTCAGGCCGCCAGACCGGTGTTTTCCTGCTGCAAGGCGTTGATCTGGCGCTGGCTTTCGCTGGCATAGGCGCCGTGATCATAGCGGTGCGTCCCCACGAAGTGCAGGAAGGCGGCATCCTGCGGCCACGGGCTGCCCCAGTAATTGACGTAACGGCTGGACGGCAGCAGCATCGGTGCCGGTTCATTGGCGATCACGAAGCTGGAGGTGATCTGCTCCGTCCCCCAGATCGAGACATCTTCCGGCCCGACGATCCGTTTCATCTGTTCCAGAAAGGCGGCGGCCAGTGCGCGCCCTTCGCCACCTGCGGCGAATCCGGCAAAGCCGGAGCAGCCCCGCACATAACGCCAGCCGCGATCCTGCGGAAACTGGCCCATGCGTGATTCGAGCCGTTGCTGGATATGCCCGTCTTCCGGCCCGCCGGGATAGAGGCGCTGCGCGATTTCGCCGAGCGGCAGGGCGCCGATTTCGGCATCGCTGCCGCCCAGCAGGGTGAAGCTGCGATTGCTCTGGATGGCCTGCGCCACTTCGGGGACCGGCCCGATGGTCACGGTGTCGCTGTCTAGCTGCAGCCAGTATTCGCCCTGACGATGATCGAGAATGGTCAGCAGCCGTTCCCAGGTGCCGCCATTGGGAAAAGCGCCGACCTTGACCGCATCGATTTCGAAGATTTCGGGATCGCCGCAATGGCGGGCCAGCACGGCCCGGTCGCGCGGGGTCAGCGTGCCGTCATTGAGGATCGCGATGCGCCCGTGCTGCAATTGCCGCCACAGCGATTTCACCGCCACCAGATAGGGCAGCAGCACCGCCGTGCCGATCATCGAGAACAGCACCAGCCCGTCCTTGCGGGGCCTGATCGGCGGCGTGTCCAGAATGGCACGGACAGCGCGATCATGCCGCGCGGAATCGATCCGGCGGCGCCAGCGATAGGGCAGGCGGTTCGTCAACATGGCGGTCAGTGTAGCCGCAAGGAGTTAACCAGTGGTTTTACGGCGGATGGTTCAGCCGGCCGCGCTGGCCTTGCCAGCATCGCTCATCTGCGCTTCGATTTCGGCGGCCTTGGCTTCGACCAGTTCGACGATGTGATCCAGCATCGCATCGCTTTCCACATGGTGATCGGTCATGCCCGACAGATAGACCATGTGTTTGCCGTTGCCGCCGCCGGTGATCCCGATGTCCGTTTCGCGCGCTTCACCCGGGCCATTGACCACGCAGCCCAGCACGGACAGCGACAGTGGCGTCTTGATGTGCTGCAGGCGGGCTTCCAGCGCTTCAACCGTGCGGATCACGTCGAACCCCTGCCGCGCGCAGCTGGGGCAACTGACCACCCGCACGCCGCGCGTGCGCAGGCCCAGCGATTTCAGGATTTCGAAGCCGACGCGCACTTCCTCTTCCGGCTCGGCGGAGAGCGAGACGCGGATCGTGTCACCGATTCCGGCCCACAGGAGATTGCCGATGCCGATCGCGCTTTTCACGGTGCCGCCGATCAGCCCGCCCGCTTCCGTGATACCCAGATGCAGCGGGCAATCCACCGCCTCGGCCAGGCCCTGATAGGCGGCGACGGCGAGGAACACATCAGAGGCCTTCACCGCCACCTTGTATTCGTGGAAATCGTGATCCTGCAGCAGCTTGATATGATCCAGCGCGCTTTCCACCAGTGCTTCGGGGCATGGCTCGCCGTATTTTTCGAGCAGATCCTTTTCCAGACTGCCGGCATTCACCCCGATGCGGATCGAACAGCCATTGGCCTTGGCGGCGCGGATCACTTCGGCCACCCGTTCGGATGAACCGATATTGCCGGGGTTGATGCGCAGACAGGCTGCGCCCGCATCCGCCGCTTCCAGCGCGCGCTTGTAGTGAAAATGGATGTCGGCCACCAGCGGCACCTGCGCTGCGCGCGCGATCTGGCGGAAGGCGGCGGTGGCATCTTCGGTCGGGCACGAAACGCGAATGATGTCCGCGCCCGCATCTTCGCAGCGGCGAATCTGGTCAATCGTCGCCCGCGCATCTTCGGTCGGGGTGTTGGTCATGGTCTGCACGGTGATCGGCGCATCGCCACCCACGGGCACCGCGCCGACCATGATCTGGCGGCAGGCGCGCCGTTCGATTGTGCGCCAGGGGCGGATGTGATTCATGGTCAAATCGGTTTTCCAGAGCTGGGAATCGGACACATCGGACATATCACTGGCGCAAAAAAGAAGGCTTGCGCCGCGCCGCCGATATGGCCCCTTGCCTGCATGATTGCGACCCTTTCCATCGACCGCCTGATAACATGATCGTAGAGTGTAGGAAATCGGCGCGTCTTGCGGCATGACAGGGCAATGGATGAACAGCTTCAGACCGATCATGGTGCAAGCGATGGCCCGCTGCTGTTCGGGCGGGTTCTGGACGGGCATGGCGGTGCCCGTCCGGTCGGCTGGGCCGAAGCGCAGGCCTGGCATCCCGCCGCCCCAGGGGAAGTCCTGTGGGTGCATCTCAACCGCACCGTCCCCGGTGTGCAGGAATGGCTTGAAGGCGCGCTGAACATCCCGGAACCAACCGCAGAATTGCTGACGTCAAATGAAACCCGGCCACGCGCCTTTCGCGAAGGACATACGCTGGTCGCGACGCTGCGTGGCATCAACTTCAATCCCGGTGCGGAACCGGAAGACATGGTTTCGATGCAATTGTGGAGCGATGGCGTGCGCGTGGTGACCCTGCGCCGGTCACCGCTGCAAACTCCGCGCGATACGGTGGTGGAACTGGATGTCGGCCACGGTCCGGCGGATGCGGGCGCGCTGGTTACCTCGCTGACCGAACATATGATCGCCCGGATGAGCCGTTCGGTGGTTGACATGAATGACCATATCGATGCGCTGGAAGGCGAAGAACTGCATCTGTCGATGCTGGAAACGATCACCACGATCCGGCGCAACTGTCTGGCGCTGAAGCGCTTCATGGGGCCGCAGCATGTGGCGCTGGAATCCATCGTGCGCGATGCGCCGCACTGGTTCGAGGAGCATGACCGGCGCGAGATTGCAGAAAGCATCGACCGGCTGCATCGTTATCTCGAAGATATCGACACCAGCAAGGAAAGCGCGGTGGTGCTTCAGGACGAGCTGCGCGCCCGTTCGCTCGCCCGTTCGGAACGGACCAGTTCAATCTTCGCCGCGATCGCGGTCATCTTCCTGCCGCTGACCTTCGTGACCGGCTTGCTCGGGATCAATGTCGGCGGGATACCCGGCGCGCACCACGCAGACGCATTCTGGATCGTCGTGGCGGTCTGTCTCGGCATTTTCGGAATGCAGCTTATGCTGTTCTGGAAGTGGCGCTGGCTGTGACGATCCCGGGGCAGGCGGAAGGATGCGTGGCCTGAACCTGCGCAACCTTCCGCCCGCTCGGGTCAGAATGTCTGGCTGATATTGAAATTCAGCCCGAAATCCTTGCGCAGCTGGAACCCGTTGAGATCCTGATGGATCGGCAGATTCGCTTCTGCTCCCAGGGTCAGACCGCGTGCGATCACTGCATTGGCGCCCAGTCCGGCTTCCACCATCTGGCCGCCGTAATTGGCTTGCCGGTCAGGCGGGGACAGGTGATTGTGCGGCCCGTCGTAATGGCCGCGAATCTTGCCCTGATCGCTGTAGGACAGGCGGGCGGAGAGCGAAAACCGGTCGTCCAGCCTTGCGGCGGTCCAGACGCTGGCGGCCACCCGGTCACCCAGCGCATAACCGCTGCGGTTGGTGTGATCGAGGCGGATCACCCCGCTGGCCTGCGCCCCCCAGCTCAGCGTATCGGTCAGCTTGCCGCGCAGCGTGAGCGAGGGTTCAAGATCCCAGGTGCCTGACCCCGGCTGCATCCCGTAATGAACGTAGCTGCCATCGTCATTCTTGCGCGAAACGCTGCCGGTGGGGGCGGAGACGAGCAGGCCGGCGTGAGCAGACAGCTTGGGCGCGCGCGACAGGGCGACCAGCGCGCCCAGCTTGGTGTCGCCGATGCCGCTGACCGCGTGAGTCATCGTTTCGCCCGGCATCAACGTGTGATGGCCACCGTGATCCGTGCCCATCGGCGGCATGGCGATGCCGAGCATCGTCATTTCCATGCGCATCCACATCGGCATGGCCATCAGCGTGATGCGTTCATTGGGGGCGTACATGACATGCGCCATGACCATGTCCATCGTCATCGATTTGGCGCGCACTGTGAAGCCGGCGGCAGCGATTTCCGCGTCGCTGGCCTTGCGGGTGCCCGTGTAATTGGCTCCGTCGTGGCGTTCGTGCGACCAGGTCAGACCCAGCATGAACTCGCCGGCGTGGTGAACGTGATCGCCCATCATGCCCGCCGGGCCTTGTGCCTCGGGCGCTGTGCCTACGGCGTCGGGATGGCCGATGACCACGACCCTGTCCTTGTCGGTGCTGTCGCTATCAACGGTGGAACTCGCCAGCGCCGGACTGGCGACCGCAAGCAGGGGCAGCGCTGCGGCGCTGCGCAGGATTTTCGTCTTCATGAAATATACTCTCGCTTGATCTGAAACATTTGCGGAATCAGGCGAGTGGGGGCGGCCCCCGGGTTGGCGGGCGTGGCCCGTGGGGATAGGGCGCGATGGCAACCGCTCGCAGCACCGGCTGGGGCAGCGCCTGCGGTTCCAGCAGCGGCGCCAGCACGGGCAGATCGGGCAGGGCGGCGCCTGTGGTCGGCATGCCGTAAGGGCAGGTTTCGCGCGGGGTTTCATGGCCGGGCGCATCCTTGTGGACCTTGCCGTCCGCATCCATGACAGCCACTAGCGGGCCTGCGCCGGTACACAGGGCGATGCGCACACCGTCCTGCCCCGCTGCTGGCATCCACCCGGAAGGAACCAGCGCCTTCACGCACACCAGCGCTGCGATCAGCAGCCACAGCAAGGTGGTACGGACAGGAAGGCGGCGATTCATGGCGCTGGCGCCGATAGTCTGCCCGACCGTTGCGGTAAAGCGCGAATGCGCTTATTCCGACGTGGCGTGCTTGTCCGCCTTCCGCTTGCCGAAGCGCAGCTCGCTTTCCAGCCGGGCGCGCAGCTGGGCATAGAACGCTTCGAGGAAGGCCCGTTCATCGCCGCGACCTGTGGTCCAGCCGATCTTGGCGCAGATGGTTTCGGCAACCTGCGCCATGGCATCGGCGCGATTGTCGCGCAGGATGCGTTCCAGCACCTGCAGTTCATATTCGCCATAAATGCCCAGTTCCGCTTCGCCAAAGCGATAGGCATGGCTGCCCTGCACCTCCTCCTGCCCCAATGCCGCCCGGCTGACGTCCAGCGCGCCTTCGCGGCGGCGGCCCGGCGCTTCGACGACGAAGGTTCCGGCCACCAGATCGCCCGCGCGCATCGCGTCGCGGTTGAAGAATGGGAAGGTCATGAAGATCGCGAACCAGGCCAGCGCGGCCAGCCCCGCCAGCCCACCATCGCCGCTCTGCGCGCCTGCCACCAGCACCAGCGGCAGGAACAGTTCGATATCACGCAGCAGGTTGCGGGCGATCACCGCCTCTGCCGTCAGCCGCCCGCCATCGCGCGCGGCGATGCGGATGCCGGTGATCCGCTTGCCCGGCGTCGCGCCGCGCGGGCCCAGTTCGAAATAGAGGAAATAGGCGTAGCGGAAGAGGAACATCATGATCAGCCAGACCACGGCCAGCAGTTCCAGCGGGCCGCCCGCGCTCAACCCGCTGACGCCGAACACCCCGAAGGCAAGATACATCAGCAGCAGGGTGACCACCAGCATGGTGACATGAATGAGGATGAAATCGAGGATGATCGCACCCGCCCGCGCGCCGCGGCTGGCGATGGTGAGGTTGAGCGCCAACCCTTCGGGGGTGATCAGTTCGCGGTGGCGTTTCGCTTCGCGCGCAAGATGGGGGGCAGTGGCCATGGTCAGTCCGCCCCCATCGCCGGGCGGCGGCGCAGCACGTAGAAATAGGCGACCCAGAAGGCCAGCATCGCCCCGCCGATGGCAAAGCGCGCCGGGGTGACATTCACCAGCTGGCGCACGAAACCTTCCAGGAATGCCGCCACCATCAGCATCACCACCACGCCGGTCATCACGATCGCTGCGCGCTGCCCGCTTTGCGCGGCGGCAGCCAGGATCGACCGGTTGCCCGGAAAGGCCATGTTGCGCCCGACGTGAATCCCCGCCCCGCCAGCCAGCAGAATTGCGAACAGTTCGGTCGTGCCGTGCACGCTCAGCCAGGCGACGAAATCGGTGCCAAGCCCGGCCCCGTCGAAGAGCCACAACATTGCCCCCAGCAGCGCCATGTTGTGAATCAGCAGCAGGATCGAGGGCACGCCAAAGGCAAAACCCAGCGCAAAGGCCAGGATCGCGACCTTGGTGTTGTTGCCGAACAGATAGGCGGCAAAGGCGGACAGGCCGGTGGTTCCCTGCTGCTCCCCGAAGATCGTCGATCGCAGCGTATCGGCAGAGGCGCCGGGCGCGCGCTGCCCGCCGAATTCACCCGGAACCAGCGCATGAAACCAGTGCGGATCGCCTGACACCAGCAGCCAGCCAACCAGCGTGCCGGCCACCATGGCGGCCAGCGCGATCAGCACGTCGGGCGTGATCGCGCGTACCGCCTCGCTCCACCCGCCGCCGAAGAAACGCCGCAGCCAGCTGCCGAGCGAGCTGCGCGTGCCATAGAGCTGGAACCAGGCGCGCTGCACCAGCGTTTCGAGGTAATTGAGCGTGGCCGCATCCAGCGTGGTTTCGCGGGCAATCGCCAGGCTCGATGCGGCCATGCGATAGAGCGCAGGCAGGGCGAGCAAATCATCGTCGGAAATGCGCCGCAAGCGCCCCGCTTCCAGGCGGGCGACAATCGCTTCCAACCGCTGCCAGTCACCCTGCCGTTCCAGCCGAAACCGGTCCGAACGCAGCGCGGCGGCATCCAGATCCGGTGTGGCCCCTGCCTTGCGGCGGCGAAAGAAATCCATCAGCGCCATCAGCCAATCGCCCCCGAACGCTTGATCGCCAGATAGCGGTCAAGCAGGGCAAAGCCGATCCGCTGCCAGGGTGCCTCGATCACGTCCACCCCCAGCTGGCGCAGCCGCTGCAGCACCAACGCGCGCTGGCGGGCGAGCGTATCGGCGCTGACCGCCATGGCCAGGCTGCGCATGTCCTGCGGGTCGGCGCTGGCCATCGCCTCCAGTTCCGGTTCCTTCATGGTCACGAACAGCACCAGATGATGGCGCACCAGCCGCCCGACATTCTCAATCAGCAGCTCCGCCCCGGTGGGATCGCTGAATTCGGAAAACAGCACCACCAGCGAACGGCGCTTCAGCCGCGTCGAGAGGGTAGTCAGAGCGAGCGTGAAATTGGGCTCCTGCTCGTGGTAATCCAGCGCCGCCGCCGCTTCCTGCAGCCGGTGGAACTGGCGCACGTCGGAATGGAAGGGCGTTGCCAGCACCGGCTTGCGGGCAAAGCCGAACAGCGAAACCCGATCCCCGCCCTTGAGCGCGACATAGGCCGCGGTCAGCCCGGCGGACACCGCACGGTCAATGCGCGCCAGGCCGTCCACCGGTTCGCACATCGACTGACCGCAATCGAAGGCCAGCACGATCTGGTTGTCGCGTTCGCTTTCGTTCTCGCGGGCCAGCAGGCGGGTCTGGCGGGCGCTGCTTTTCCAGTCGATCCGGCGCCGGTCCATGCCCGGCTGATATTCGGCCAGCGATTCGAACTGGCTGCCTTCGCCCCGGATGCGCCGGGCGATCATCCCGAATTGCGCATCGCGCAGGAAGGTTTGCAGCGTTGCGGACCGGACCGGCGATAGATCGGGCCAGATGCGGATCGTCTGGTCGAGCGGTTGCTGCGACTGGCGATGGGCAAGGCCCAGCGGCCCCGGCCAGCGCAGCCATAGCCGTTCCAGCGCGCCGCTGCCGCGCCGCTGCGGGACCAGCGTGGTCGCGCCGCGCCAGCTGCCACTGCCCGGATCGGCGCACAGCACCATTTCGGCCCGCCCGCCCGCAGCCAGGCGCGGGTCGAACGCGATCGCCGCTTCCGGCGCACCGCAGCGCCCGGCGATATCCGCCAGCACCACCAGTTGCAGCACCTCGCCCACTTCCGCGTCGGCAGGCGCGATCAGCCGCACATCGTCCAGTCGCCCGGCCACCAGCCCGTCGAGTAGCACCAGCGCGACCAGCATTGCCCCGGCGGCAGGCACCAGTACCCAGGCACCGGGCGCGAGGGCGGCAACCAGCAAGGCCAGCGGCGCGGCGAGCGCGGCGGCCAGCGCGGCCCGGGCGGTGGGAACGATCACGCCGCCTGCCCCCTATTTCGGCGCTTCGGTCTGTTCGATCAGGCCCGCGACCAGGGCTTCGACCTCGCGGCCTTCGATTTCGGCGGCGGGGGACAGCAACAGGCGGTGGCGCAGCACCGCATTGGCCAGCGCCTTGACATCGTCAGGCAGGACATAGTCGCGCCCGGCCAGAGCGGCGCGCGCCCGCGCGGCATTGGCCAGCAGCACCGCCGCGCGCGGCGATGCGCCGGACGAAAGATCGGCATTGTCGCGCGTCGCCCGCACCAGCCGCACGATGTAATCCACCACTTCGGGGGCGAGTGTGACACCCCTGACCGCGTTCATCGCCGCGCTCAGCCCCGATGTGTCAGTGACGGCGGCAATCCCGAATTCATCGGGCCGTTGCGGCCCCGCGCGCTGGCCGAAGCGGGTGACGATGGCGGCTTCTTCGGCTGCATCGGGATAGGCGACCACCAGCTTGAACAGGAACCGGTCCAGTTGCGCTTCGGGCAGTGGGTAAACGCCGTGGCTTTCGATGGGGTTCTGCGTTGCGACCACCAGGAAATGATCGGGCAGCGGGTGCGACTGCCCGTCCAGCGTGACGCGGCGTTCCTGCATCGCTTCGAGCAGGGCGGCCTGAGTCTTGGGCGGGGTGCGGTTGATTTCATCCGCCAGCAGCAGTTCGCAGAACACCGGGCCGCGCGTCAGGGTGAACTGGCTGGTCTGGAAATTGAACAGGTTGGACCCCAGAATATCGCCCGGCAGCAGATCGGGCGTGAACTGGATACGGCCGTAATCCAGCCCCAGAGCCTGCGCGAAACATTGCGCCAGAAACGTCTTGGCCACCCCGGGCGGCCCTTCCAGCAGCACATGCCCGCCCGCCATCAGCGCGATCAGCAGGTGATCGACCACCTCGTCCTGCCCGACGATGGCCTTGGCCATTTCGGTGCGGATGGCGTCGGCCAGGCCGCGCACATCCTCAAGCGTCATATTCATCAGCCAAGCTTCCTTTCGATGGATTTCAGCGCGTCTGCCGCGCGCAACAATTCATGCGGCTTGCGCGCATTGGCAAGCCGCGCGGCCAATGCGGCAAAGGGGGTGTCGCTCAACCCGCGCGCGCTCAGCGCACGGTCAATCGCAGCATCAGTGCGGGCATCGTCTGCCTGCGGTTTCAGCCCCAGCCGTGCCGTGATGGCGCGGCGCATCAGCGCGGCATAGGGCGGGCCGAGCAGGTGCAGCCGGCGACTGCGGCGAATCAGCCCGGCGCTGTTGGCCACCAGCTGGCCCTTGCCCAGGGCGATGGCCGGACCTTGCGCCAGCGGCGGGCCGAAGCGGCGG
This sequence comes from Novosphingobium sp., assembly GCA_024236235.1. Taxonomy (GTDB): domain Bacteria; phylum Pseudomonadota; class Alphaproteobacteria; order Sphingomonadales; family Sphingomonadaceae; genus JACKKV01. Next base: position 31,763 of record JACKKV010000012.1, read on the forward strand.
AACGCGCGCCAGCCCACCACGATCCCGGCGATGACGAGGCACAGGGTGGCCGCAAGGAATGGCGGGGTGACGGCCAGCGTCAGCAGGTTCATCGCCCGGCCCAGCCCGTTTTGCGTCAGATCGAAGCTGACCGCGCCGATTTCCCAGTCCGTCGCCGCGCCGATCAGCTCGACCGCCAGATCGGCATTGGCGGCCTTGGCCAGGCCGTAATTGTCCAGCAGATCAGGCTCGAACACGAACACCACAGGGTAAGTGCGGCTATTCTCTGCCCTGGCGGTATCCGCCAGCCCGGCCATTTCGGTGAGGCCCGCCGCCGCGCCGCCATCGGCGCGATAGGCGGCCAGCACCCGTCCGCTGGCCGGATCGCGCACCAGCGGCACCAGCCCGGCGCCCGTGCCCGACTGAACCTGCGCGCGGTCAGGCAGGCTGCCCGCAATGCCCCATTCCACTGGCCCTGCCTGCCAGCCATCTGCCGCGCCGATACGCACGCTCACATCATCGGCAAAGCCTTCCCAGCCGGGCGATTGCGCTTCGCCCAGCTGGACCCAGCCCTGCTTTGCGCCCTTCGTCCCGTCAGGCAGGGGATATGCGCGCCATTTGGGCAGGATGAGGATGGTCGGCCCCTGATAACGGCGCGCGGTCACGATCTCGTCCAGCTCGTCCCCCTTGGCCTCGTGCGGCGGGGTCAGGATCAGCAGGCCGGGTGAATCGAGTGCGCCGTCATTGCGGTTGAGCGTTACGCCATAGCCTTCCTTTTCCAGCAGATGGGCCAGCGCGGCATAGCCGTTCAGCCCCTTCCCACCGGCATGGCCGCCACCATCATTGGTACCCTGACCAGTTTCGCCCACGCCGATGAAATAGAGCGTGAGGAGAAAGGCCGCCGCCCCGATCACCAGCATGGCCAGCACGGTGCGCGGCGAAAACGGCGCGGCGGGGCGGGGCCGGGTCATGGCGCCCCCGCCGCCGGCAGGCGGGCCAGCGCAAAATCGGCATAAGCGGCGCGCGCGGCCTGCCAGTCCCCCGCATCAAGCGGGCTGAGCGCGAAAACCGCGCGTTCCACCCGCTCCGCGATCAGGGCGAAGGCGCCGCGCTCCTTGTCGGGCAGGCCGGGCAGTGCGGCAATCTCGCGCGCGGTGCTGGACGGCTCCAGCCAGTCGGGCCGCGCATCGCGGATCTGGCGTACGCTGCGCAGCAGCAGCAGGTGAGTCGCCTCGTCGAACCGGCCGGCAGCGGCCAGCGCATCGGCATCTTCGAGCAGGGCCAGCGCCGCTTCCTCGTCCGGCGTCCAGTTCTCCGCCTCGGCGTTGCGGGGGCGCCTCAGGCCAAGCTGCGGGGCGATCAGCCGCCAGGCCAGGATCAACAACAGCAGCGCGGCGATGCCCAGCAGGATCCAGCGCAGCAGCGGCCAGTTCTGACCGATCCATTCGCCCGCCGGGCCAAGCAGGTCGCGCAGCCATTCCTGCAGCCGTTTCAGCCATTCGGGGGTTTCGGGCGGCCTGGGTTCGGGCAGCGGGGCGAATTGCAGGTCGCTTTCGGCGCGCACGGCTTCCCAGTGGCGCGCGGTCTGCCCTTGCGCCACCGCTCAACCTCGTTCGCGCGCCAGCGGGTAGGAGCCAAGCAGGCGCATTTCCTTGGAATAGAACGCCAGCTCTTCCAGCGCCAGATCGACCGGGGGATCGCCCGGTCGCCCGATGATGTCCGCAAAGAACATGGTCGCGGAGAAGCTTGCCCCCTTCTGGTAGCTTTCCAGCTTGGTCATGTTGACGCCATTGGTCGCAAAGCCGCCCAGCGCCTTGTACAGCGCGGCGGGCACGTTGCGCACCTCGAATATGAAAGTGGTCATCGCCTTGCGCGAATCGAGCGCGGCCGGATCGAGCGGCGCGCGCGCCAGCACCACGAAACGGGTCATGTTGTCGGCTGCGTCTTCCACCCGGTCCTCGACCAGCGTCAGCCCATAAAGATCGGCGGCCAGCGCGGGGGCCAGCGCCGCGATCGTCGGGTCCGCCAGTTCAGCGACCTGCGCCGCGGCGCCCGCCGTATCAGCATGCGACAGCGGAACGATGCCCTTGGCGCGCAGATATTCGCGACACTGGCCCAGCGCCTGGGGATGGCTGTATGCCGCCTCGAACGGGCCGTGGCCGATGCCCATCAGCGCGTGATGAATCGGCATGAAATGTTCGGCCACGATGTACAGCCCGCTTTCGGGCAGCAGAAAATGAATATCGGCCACCCGGCCATGCTGGGAATTTTCGATCGGGATGATGGCCGATCCGGCGCTCCCGTTTTTCA
>JACKKV010000013.1 GCA_024236235.1 Novosphingobium sp.
GTACCGCGCCGCGCCACCAGCTGGCGCACATCCAGACCGTAAAAGAACCAGTTGAACGGCCGCCAGTCTAGCTCCGCCTCCGGCACGGTCAGAAACGGCCCCTTCGGATCTGACAGGGTAACGTCGCGCAACCGGGCCTGTCCGTAAAGCGATCCCTCGATCCGCCCGATCTCGATCCTGAGGCCCGATGCGGGCGCGAGGCGGGCAATGCGATCCGCCACGAAACGATGCCCGATCGGGCTGTTCAGCACCACCAGCGCCAGGAGGATAATGCCGCCAAACGCAAGCAGGAGTTTCGTGGCCAGCTTGCGCTTGCGAAAGCGCGGCGCGGCGGGGAGTACCTCCGTATCCGGCATCAGAACGCCTGCCCCAGTGCCACATAGACCGCGACCGGGCCATCGCCGGGTTCCGGGTTGATCGGCGTCGCCACATCCACGCGAATGGGGCCGAACCCGGTATGGTATCTCACCCCCAGCCCTGCGCCATAGCGCATGTCCGAAAAGCCCGGCGTCGAACTGCGGCTGACCGCGCCTGCATCAAGGAAGGGCACGACGGACAATGCGCCATCAAACATGCCGGTGCGAACCCTGGCTTCCACCGAGAATTCCACCAGCGAACGCCCGCCATTGGGATCGCCCGCGCCATTGCGCGGCCCGATCTGCTGATAGCCGAAACCGCGCACCGAACCGCCACCGCCGGCATAGAGGCGGCGTGACAGCGCAATATCGGCAATCGGTGCGCCGATGATGCTGCCCGCTCGTGCTCGGCCCGCCAGCACCACCGTATCGCCCAGTTGCTGATATGCGCTAAGATCGAACTGGCTGCGAATATAAGTCAGCTTGTGGCCGTGCTCCGTCGATATTTCGGGCGAAAGCCGCCCCCCCACCCGGAACCCGCTGGTCGGGTCCAGCAGCGAATCCGACGTGTCAACCTGCGCCTGCAAAGGCAGCGCGGCGATGGCATAGGTCGTGCGCGGGTTCTTACCACCTTTCACCTTGGGCACGCGTTCATCAGTTGCGATGATTTCTGCGCCGATGCTCCAGGTAAAGGGCTTCTGGAACAGCAGTGTGCTGATCCGTTCATAAGTGGCAAGCAGCGCGGTGGTCCGGGCCTGATATGCCGCGCGATCAGTGGTCGAAGCATATGCATCCAGCGTCAGGATGCGGTCGCGCCCGTTCACATTGTTGCGGCGGAAGGTCACGCCAGCCAGCTGTTCGCGCGTGCCCGCCACCGCACGCAGGCGCAGCGCGCCCTCGGGCGGGAAGAAATTGCGATGTTCCCAGCTCGCCCGCGCGGTGATGCCTTCACCCGTGCTGTAACCCAGCCCGCCCGCGATGGTCCGCAACTTCGCTTTTTCCAGCGCGACATCAAGATCGACCGTTCCGGGCGTATCGCCCTGCGGTGCCCGTGTTTCGCGCGGGGTGATGGTGACGCTGGACACCAGGCCGGTCGACAGGATCGCCCGGCGCAGGTCCATCTCGTCACTGCGCATGTAGATATCGCCGTGCTCGAACCGGGCGATCGATTCCAGGTGATGGCTGGAGAGAAACTTCGGTCTGCTGCTGATGACATGGCCGAAGCGATATTTTCCGCCAGGTGTCACCGGCAGCGTCAAATCGCCTTCCTGCCGGTCATGATCGATCAGCAGCGACGGATCGCCGATTGCCGCAAAGGGATATCCACTTTCACCCAGCGCGGTGTCGAGATCGAAGCTTTCCTGCACGATTCGGTCAGCGAGCAGGGGGTCACCGGGCTGGATCTCGAAACTGCGCCGCAAGGCTTCGTAATCGGCCGCGGTGTGCAGCGCGCCAAGCTCGATGGCGCCGAAACGATAGAGCGGGCCAGGTGCGATATCGAAGCGCACACTGGCCCGTGCCGCTGCCTCATCCTCGCCCGGCTGCAAACCGCCAAGGCTGCGCAGGATCTGTCCGTCATAATATCCGTAATTGCGCAACAGCCGGTCAAGCAGCGCTTCATCCTGCCGCGCGCGAGTGGACAGCAGCGCGATATTGTCACGCGCCCCTTCAAGTTCTTCGACCACGGACAGCGCCTCGAACCGGCTGGTGAATTCCTTGCGGACCGGAAATTCCTCGTCCGACGGGGGAAAGACCAGCGTGAGCTCGGAGGACAGCCTTACTTCCTTGCCGGTATCCTCCACCGGCGGCAGATCGAAGCCTTCTTCGGCAAAGCGGAAGCCGGGATCGGGTTCCAGCGTTTCGACGGGCGGCAAATCCACCTCGTCCGGCCAGGGCAGCGCAATGTCCTGGCCTTCATCCAGCGGAGCATCGGGCGCTGGGGCTGAGGTTTCGTCCGCATCGGCCACCGCCTGACCGCCTGCCCAGCCTTCGGGATTTTCAACCGCCGCATCGGGGATCAGCTCTTCAAGCGAAGCGGGTGCCGACCTCTGCTGCGCCTGTACGGCTTTGCCGGCAAGTACGGTACATGAAAGAAAAATCGCGGCCAGCGCGGGCCGCCACAGGTCAGTCCTGAAACTGATACTGGCCTTGTCCGCCCGGAACGCCGTCCTTGCCGCTGCCGTCCACGATTCCTTCGGGACGGGCAGAGCGTGCAGCATGGTCGATAAGCGTCTTCTGTTCCGCGTCACTGAAAGCAACCCAACCTTCCGGCCCCAGCCGTTCCATGGGCCGATAGCGGATCTTGTACTGCATGCGCGGCGAACCTTCGACCCAATAGCCGAGATAGACATAGGGAAGACCGCCCTGCACCGCACGCCTGATGTGATCAAGGATGATGTAATTGCCAAGACCGGCGCGGCTTCCAAGGTCAGGATCGTAAAAGCTGTAGATCATTGACAGCCCGTCACCCTGACGGTCAGTCAAACAGGCGCCGACCAGCCTGCCCGGCTGTCGGCCCGTGGACGGTTCGCGATATTCGATGACATGACTGGTGACGGGGGTGTGCTCCACCATGTCCGCAAAGTCCATCTCATCCATCGACGCCATGCCGCCGCCCGGATGACGCGCCTCGAGATAGCGCTGGAGCAGCTCAAACTGTTCCGATGTCGCCCAGGGCTTGCATTCGGTGGCGACGAGATCGGAATTGCGCCGTTCAATGCGGCGCTGAGTGTTCGAGGCGCGGAATTCGTCCGCCACGACCCGCACGGAAACGCAGGCGTTGCAATCCGCGCAACTGGGCCGGTACGCGACTGTCTGGCTGCGGCGAAACCCGATCCGGCTGAGCGCATCGTTCAGGCCATCCGCATCGCTTCCGCGCAGTTCCGTGAACACCTTGCGCTCCATGCGGCCGGGCAGATAAGGGCATGGTGACGGGCTGGTCACGTAAAATCGGGGAAATCTGATAGGTGCCGTCACGAGCCTGGCGCAGCCTCTTTCCAATGCGGTTTATGCCATTCGATGAAGCGGCACTATGCATGGTCGGGGGGCGCGTTGAAAGATAATTAACCACGAAACGCGGTTAACAAAGTATGATTTTGCACAGCGCAGGCACGGAACGTGCCCTGCGCGCGCCGATCAGTTCAATTCGACCTGACTGACCGTGTAGCCCTTGGCCCGCAAGGCATGGATCAGCGAATCCAGCTGTTCACGATCACGCGCTTCGCATTCGATATCCGTGACCAGCCCCTTCGCGGGCAGGGTAGTGAAGATGCGCTGGTGCGAAATCTCGATGATGTTGACATTATGCGCGTTGAATTCATGCATCGCGTGATAAAGCGAGCCGGGCCGGTCCTGCAGGAAGATGCGCAGGCGCGCCAGCCGCCCCTGCCGCGCCAGATCGCGCAGCAGCACATTGGCCAGCAGGCGGGTGTCGATATTGCCCCCGCACAGCACGATGCCGACATTGCGCCCGGCAAACACCTCGCGATTGTTCATCACCGCGGCCAGCCCTGCGGCCCCCGCCCCTTCGACCACCGTCTTCTCGATCTGCAGCAACAGCGCCAGCGCCGTTTCCAGCGCCGGTTCGTCCACCAGCAGGAAATCGTCCAGCAACTGTGCCAGCGCACGGCTGGTGTATTCGCCCGGTTCGAACACGGCGATGCCTTCGGCCAGCGTATCGCCCCCGCATGGCAGGCTGGTACCCTTGAGCCGGTTGTACATGGACGGGAACAGTTCCGCCTCCACCCCGATCAGCTTGATGTCCGGGTTGATCGCGCGCGCGGCAGTGCCCATGCCCGTGGCCAGGCCACCTCCCCCTACCGGAATGGCCAGCGTATCGATCTGGGGCACATCTTCCAGCATTTCCAGCGCGACCGTTCCCTGCCCCGCCGCTACCACCGGATCGTCGAAGGGGTGAATGAAGGTCAGCCCCAGTTCGGTCTCCAGCCGGCGTGCATGAGCATAGGCCTGATCGTAATTCTCGCCCTCCAGGATCACCTTGCCGCCCACGCTTTCGGTCTGCATGATCTTCACATGCGGGGTGGTGCGCGGCATCACGATCGTCACTGGTACGCCCAGCCGGGTGCCATGGTAGGAAACGCCCTGCGAATGATTGCCCGCCGATGCGGCGATCACCCCGCGCGCGCGTTGTTCCTCGTTCATCAGCAGCAGCGCATTAAGCGCGCCACGTTCCTTGTAAGCGGCGGTGAACTGGTGGTTTTCGAATTTCAGGAATATATTGGCGCCGGTGATCTGCGACAATGTGTGGCTGCGCAGGGTGGGCGTGCGCACAATCGCGCCTTCCAGCCGGGCCGCGGCGGCGCGGATATCGTCGATCGTCAGCCGGGGCAGATCGTCTGCAACGGCGGTCTGGTTGGTTGGTTGGGTCATGACCGACGGCCCCTAGACCAAAGCGGGGGCAAGGGGAACAGCGTTTCGCCCCATCATCCGGGCATTTGCAAGCGCGCAAAAGCCGCTACACAGCGCGCCATGCACAGCGAATCTCCCCGCGCCACCCTGGCCCGTGCCCGAACGGCCCTGATTGCGCTCGCGCTGCTGGTCGCGGGCATGGTGATGCCGCAGCCGCTGCGGGCCGAAACCCTGCTCGACAATATCGCCGGGCTGACGCTGGATGCCGAGGGACGGCTGGTCCAGTTCAGCGGGCTGGTGATCGGCGATGACGGGCGCATAGCCCAGGTGCTGACCGGCAAGGACAAGCGCCCGAAGAAGCCGACTTACGTCATCGATGGCCGGGGCCGCACAGTGCTGCCTGGTTTTGTCGATTCCCATGTCGACCTGATGGCGGTCGGACTTGCCGAACTGACCGGCGGCAAGGTTGACGGGCTGCCGCCGCCCCGCCCCGAAGATCAGGACATCGCCCTGGCCAAGGCTCAGGCGGCGTTGGCCGCGGTGGGTATTACCGCCGTGGCTGACATGACGACGACGATCGAAGACTGGCAGACCTATCGCCGCGCGGGCGACGCTGGCAGGCTCTATCTGCGGATCATGGCCTATGCCCCCGATGTCGCCGCGATGAGCCTGATCGGTGGCCCCGGCCCTACCCCGTGGTTTTATGGCGATCGTCTGCGCTTCAACGGCCTGCGCATCGATCTGGATGGATCGCTGGAAGATGGCGCGGCCTTGCTGAACGGGTCGGTCGGAACGCCCCGGCTCAATGACACGCAATTGCGCAATCTGATGAGCCGTGCGGCAATTGACAATTTCCAGATCGCGGTGGTGGCGCATGGCGATGCCGCGCTGACCAGCGTGCTAGGCGCGCTGGATGAGGTGTCGCTGACCTATCAGGGTGACCGGCGCTGGCGGATCGAGAACGTGCAGCTGGCCGATCCGGAAACGCTCGCCCGGGCCGCCGGCCACAGTGCGGCCCTGTCATTTCGGCCCGGCCGGCTGGCGGCAGATATGGCACGGGCGCAATCGTCGCTGCCCTCCCAACTCTGGCCCAATGTTCAACCCTGGCAAAGCGCCGCCAGTGCCGGTGTGCAGCCTGTCTTCGGTTCCGGCCCCGGAGCGACGATTCAACCGCCCCTGCAAAGCCTGGCCACCGCAATCAGCCGCGAGGATGCGCAAGGCCAGCCCTATGGCGGCTGGCAACCCCAGCAGCGCCTGACCCGCGAGACAGCCTTTGCCGCGCTCACCGTCAATGGCGCGCGCGCCGGTCATGGCGAAGGACATTTCGGCCGGCTTGTGCCTGGTGAAGCGGCTGATTTCGTGATGGTGGACCGCGACCCGCTGCTGGCAACACCGGCAGAGCTGCGCACGATGGCCGTTCTGGAAACCTGGGTCAGCGGGCGCAAGGTATACGAAGCGGGTCAGGAACAGGCCCAGGACATTCTGCGTCCCTTCGGTGAGAAAATGCCGGGCTGGTAGCCTACTCCGCCTGCGATCCGGCCTGATCCGGCGCGCCTTCATCCGTTACCGGCTCATTCGCGCGCCGCCGCTCGGTAAGCCACATGAGCAGCAGCGAGCCCTCGAACAACAGGATCAGCGGGGTTGCCAGCATCAGTTGGGAAATCACATCCGGCGGCGTGGCGATGGCAGCCACAATGAAGATCGCGACGATTGCATAGCGGCGCGCAGCGGCCATCTGCGCGCGCGAAACGATCCCGGCCCGGTTCAGCAGCAGCAGCAGCACGGGCAGCAGAAAGCTGATCCCGAAGGCGAGAATGAACTGCATCACCAGG